>NZ_JOGO01000004.1 GCF_000719475.1 Streptomyces sp. NRRL F-5630
GTCCGGTGGGGCGGGTGGTCCGGTGGGACGGGTGGTCCGGTGGGGCCGGTGGTCCGGTGGGGCCGGTGGTCCGGTGGGGCCGGTGGTCCGGTGGGGCCGGTGGTCCGGTGGGGCGGGTGGTCCGGTCAGGAGCCGAAGGCGGCGGTGGCCTGTGCGGCACCTTCCAGGACGAGTGCGGTGAGGCGCCCGGCCTCGCGGGTGACGCGGTGGGCGGGGCCGATGACGGTGAGCGAGGCGGCGACGGAGCCCGCCTGGAAGACGGGCGCGGAGACGGCGGTGACGGCCTCGTCGTACTCGCCGTGGCTCACGCTGTAGCCGCGCTCGCGGACCTCCCCGTAGATGCCGAGGAGGGTGTCGATGTCGGTGACGGTGCGGTCGTTGAAGGACTGGAGCGGTGCCGCGCCGAAGAGGAGCCGCAGCTCCGCCTCCGGGTACTGGGCGAAGATGGCGTGACCCGACGCGCCCGCGTGACCGGGGATGACGGCCCCGATGATCGCGGTGTACCGCACCGGCCCGGTGCCGTCCACGGCGGCGGCGCAGCGGTATCCCGCGCCCTGCGGGACGTTGAGCACGACGCTCTCGCCCGTCTCGCGCAGGAGCCCGGCGAGGATCGGGCGGACGAGCGAGGGGAGCACGCCGCTGTGCTCGCCGACCCGGGCGAGGCGTGAGACGGCGGGGCCGAGGCGGTAGCGGCGCGTCGCGGGGTCGCAGCTGAGGAAGGACCGGGAGACGAGCGTCGTGAGGACGCGCTGCGCGACGGCCTTGTCCCAGCCGTGCCGGCGCGCCATCTCGCTCACACCCCACTCCGGGCGGCGCTCCGTGAAGGAGAGCAGCGCGAGCAGGGCCCGGTCCGCGCCCTGGAGGACGCCGGGACGGGCCGGGGCGGGAGCCTCGTCGGCGGACGCCTCCGCCGCCGGACCCCCGGTGCTTCGCGCGGGTCCCGACTCATCGCTTCGCGCGGGTCCCGGCACGTCCGGCCGCGTCGCGCTGTCCTCGGCAGTGGTGCCGTGCGCCTCGAACATCGCTTCGTCCTCTCGTCCTGCGGCTGACCGTCGTGGCGGGGCCCTGGTGCGGCTGTGCCGTCCCGTGGCCGGGCCACCGTGCCGATGGTGCGCTGAGCGCTACGCCGTTGCGCTCAGGGGCGAGAACTATCGATGGGGCGGGCCGGGGGTGTCAAGGGTTTCCCGGCGTCTTTCGCGCAGCGGGGGAAAGGGCGTTTTGCCGACCCGGCAAGTCCGCTTGGCCCATGTGCGACCTGGGCGAATGCTCGGAGGTGTCCGATCCGCGCGTCTCCCGGAGGTTCACGTGACCCCGCCCGCTCCGTCCGCCCGCCACCGCCTGTTCGCCCTCCCCGGGGGGCGGGTGCATGTCGTCGAGCAGGGCGAGGGACCGCTCGTGCTGCTCCTCCACGGCTTCCCCGAGTCGTGGTACGCCTGGCGGCACCAGTTGCCCGTGCTCGCCGCCGCCGGGTACCGCGCGGTGGCCGTCGACGCGCGGGGGTACGGGCGGTCTTCGCGACCGGAGGGCACCGAGGCGTACCGGGCTGTCGCGCTGGTCGGTGAACTCGTCGCTCTCGTCCGGGCTTTGGGCGAGGAGCGGGCGGTGCTCGCGGGGCACGACTGGGGGGCCACACTGGCCGGGCAGGCGGGGCTGCTGCGGCCCGAGGTGTTCTCGGCGATCGCGCTGCTCGGCGTCCCGTACACGCCGCCGGGCGGACCCCGCCCCTCGGAGGTCTTCGCCTCGATGGGCGGCGACGAGGAGTTCTACGTGCCGTTCCTCCAACGCCCCGGCGCCGAGGCCGAGATGGAGCGGGACGTACGGGGCTGGCTCGCCGGGTTCTACACCACGCTCTCCGGGCGGAGCGGCGTCGCGCCGCCCGGACCGTTCTTCGTCCCGCGCGGGCACGCGATGCGGGAGCGGTTCGTGGACGGCCCGCTTCCCTCCTGGCTGAGCGAGGCCGAACTCGACTTCTACGCCGGGGAGTTCGAGCGTACGGGCTTCGGCGGCGCGCTCGCGCGCTACCGCGCCATGGACCGTGACTGGGAAGACCTCGCGGCCTGGGAGGGCGAACCGCTCCGGCAGCCCTCGCTCTTCCTCGCGGGCCGCGAGGACGCCTCGCTCGCCTGGCTCTCCGAGGCCGTGGACGCCTTCCCCCGCACCCTGCCGGGGCTCCGGGGCACCCACCTGCTGGACGACTGCGGGCACTGGGTGCAGCAGGAGCGGCCCGAGGAGGTCGGCGCGCTGCTCGTGGAGTGGCTGGACGGCCTGGCCCGGTGACCGCACGCCCGCGTCGGCACGGGTGCCAGGCGTCCTCCGCCCGTGCCGTCCGGGCCCTCGCCCCGCCCAGCCCTCCATGCCGCGACCGCCACCCGCTTCGACCCCGGACGGCGGCGGATCTCGCGGAGGGAGGGGCGCGGCGCCCCGGACGCGCGTCCGCCCCGGGCATCCCCTCGTCAGGACGGGATGCCCGGGGCGGACGGGGGGCGGGTCGGCCCGCCCCCGCGAGGGTCAGCGCTTGCCGGCCTTGCGCTGGGCGCGCAGCCACTCGCGGTTCATGTTCGTGATGGACATGAGCGGGATGCCCTTCGGGCAGGCGGTGGCGCACTCACCGGTGAGCGTGCAGCCGCCGAAGCCCTCGGCGTCCATCTGGGCGACCATGTCGAGGACGCGGGTCTCGCGCTCGGGGGCGCCCTGCGGCAGGACGTTGAGGTGGTTGATCTTCGCCGAGGTGAAGAGCATCGCGGAGCCGTTGGGGCAGGCCGCGACGCAGGCGCCGCAGCCGATGCACTCGGCGTGCTCGAAGGCGTAGTCCGCGTCGGGCTTGGGGACCGGCGTGGAGTGGGCCTCGGGGGCGGTACCGGTCGCGGCGGAGATGTACCCGCCGGACTGGATGATCCGGTCGAAGGCCGAGCGGTTCACCGCGAGGTCCTTGATGACCGGGAAGGCCGCCGCGCGCCACGGCTCGATGTCGATCGTGTCGCCGTCCTTGAAGGACCGCATGTGGAGCTGGCAGGTCGTGGTGCGTTCGGGGCCGTGCGCGTCACCGTTGATGACGAGCGAGCAGGCCCCGCAGATGCCCTCGCGGCAGTCGTGGTCGAAGGCGACCGGGTCCTCGCCCTTGAGGGTGAGTTCCTCGTTGAGGGTGTCGAGCATTTCGAGGAAGGACATGTCCTCGGAGATGCTGTCCACCTCGTAGGTGACCATGGCGCCCGGGGCGTCCGCGTTCTTCTGGCGCCAAACGCGCAGGGTGAGCTTCATGCGTAGCTCCGCTGGGTGGGGTGGACGTACTCGAAGACCAGGTCTTCCTTGTGCAGGACGGGGGCCTCGCCGGTGCCGGTGTACTCCCAGGCGGCGGCGTAGGAGAACTCCTCGTCCCTGCGGGCGGCCTCGCCGTCCGGGGTCTGCGATTCCTCGCGGAAGTGGCCGCCGCAGGACTCGGCGCGGTGCAGCGCGTCGAGGCACATCAGCTCGGCGAGTTCGAGGTAGTCCACGACGCGGTTGGCGCGCTCCAGGGACTGGTTGAACTCGGCGCCCTCGCCGGGGACCTTGATCCGCTTCCAGAACTCCTCGCGGATCTGGGGGATGCGGGCCAGGGCCTTGCGCAGGCCCTCGTCGGTGCGGGCCATGCCGCAGTACTCCCACATCAGCTCACCGATCTCGCGGTGGAAGCTGTCGGGGGTGCGGTCGCCGTCGACGGCGAGGAGGCGCTCCAGGCGGTCCGTGGTCTCCTTGACGGCCTCGACGGCCGCCGGGTGCTCGGCGGTGACCTCGGCCGGCTTGGGGTTCTTCGCGATGTAGTCGTTGATGGTGGCCGGGAGGACGAAGTAGCCGTCCGCGAGGCCCTGCATCAGCGCGGAGGCGCCGAGGCGGTTGGCGCCGTGGTCGGAGAAGTTCGCCTCGCCGATCGCGAAGAGGCCGGGGATGGTGGTCTGGAGGTCGTAGCCGACCCAGAGGCCGCCCATCGTGTAGTGCACGGCGGGGTAGATCCGCATCGGGACCTGGTAGGGGTCCTCGTCGGTGATCCGCTGGTACATGTCGAAGAGGTTGCCGTACTTGGCCTCGACGGCCTTGCGGCCCATGCGCGCGATCGCCTCGGCGAAGTCGAGGTAGACGCCCTGACCGCCGGGGCCGACGCCGCGGCCCTCGTCGCACACGTTCTTCGCTGCGCGCGAGGCGATGTCGCGGGGCACGAGGTTGCCGAAGGACGGGTAGATGCGCTCCAGGTAGTAGTCGCGCTCGTCCTCGGGGATCTGGTTCGGCGGACGCTGGTCGCCCTTGGCCTTGGGCACCCAGATGCGGCCGTCGTTGCGCAGCGACTCGCTCATGAGCGTGAGCTTGGACTGGTGGTCCCCGGTGCGCGGGATGCAGGTCGGGTGGATCTGCGTGAAGCAGGGGTTGGCGAAGTACGCGCCCTTGCGGTGCGCCCGCCAGATGGCGGTCGCGTTGGAGTTCATCGCGTTGGTCGAGAGGTAGAAGACGTTGCCGTAGCCGCCCGAGGCGAGGACGACGGCGTCCGCGAAGTGCGTCTCGATCGCGCCGGTGACCAGGTCGCGGGCGACGATGCCGCGGGCGCGCCCGTCCACCATGATCAGTTCGAGCATCTCGGTGCGCGCGTGCAGCTCGATGTTGCCGGCGGCGACCTGCCGCGAGAGCGCCTGGTAGGCGCCGAGCAGGAGCTGCTGGCCCGTCTGGCCGCGGGCGTAGAAGGTGCGGGAGACCTGGACGCCGCCGAAGGAGCGGTTGTCGAGGAGGCCGCCGTACTCGCGGGCGAAGGGGACGCCCTGGGCGACGCATTGGTCGATGATCTCGACGGAGATCTCGGCGAGGCGGTGCACGTTCGACTCGCGGGCGCGGAAGTCGCCGCCCTTGACCGTGTCGTAGAACAGGCGGTGCACGGAGTCGCCGTCGTTGCGGTAGTTCTTCGCGGCGTTGATGCCGCCCTGCGCGGCGACCGAGTGGGCGCGGCGCGGGGAGTCCTGGAAGCAGAACTGGATGACGTGGTAGCCCTGCTCGGCGAGGGTGGCGCCCGCGGAGCCGCCCGCGAGGCCCGTGCCGACGACGATGACGCGGTGCTTGCGGCGGTTGGCGGGGTTCACGAGCTTGGCGTGGAAGCGGTAGTCGCTCCAGCGCTCGGCGACGGGGCCCTGGGGGGCGGAGGCGTCGACGAGGGGCTCTTCGGCCGTCCGGTACTGGACGAAGTCAGTCATGTCAGTCCACCAATCCGGTCATGACGCCGACCGGGACGGCGATGAAGCCGAGCGTGATCACGACGGCGAGCACGTTCGCGAGGGTCTTGAGCACCAGGTCCCGGCTGCGGCTGCCGACCCCGAGGGTCTGGGCCGCGCTGTAGAAGCCGTGCTGGATGTGGAGGCCGAGGGCGAGCATCGCGACGAGGTAGATCACGTTGCCGTACCAGGTGGAGAAGGTGTCCACCACGTTGGCGTAGGGGTGACCGTTCTGGAAGCCGCCGCTGTGCACGGTGCCGGTGGTGAGGTCCAGGATGTGCCACACGATGAAGAGGGCGAGGATGATCCCGCCGTAGCGCATGGTGTGGGTCGCGTACGAGGCGCGGCGGCGCGGGTGCGCGTACTTGACCGGGCGCGCCTTCTGGTCGCGCCGGCTGAGCTGGTACGCGGAGACGGCGTGCGCCACGACGGCGACCACCAGGACGACGCGGACGACCCAGAGCGTCCACTCGTAGTGCATGAACGGTTCGCCGAGGGTCCGCAGCCAGTGGGCGTACTCGTCGAAGGTTCCGGGTCCGAAGAAGATCTTCAGGTTGCCGTACATGTGGGCGATCAAGTACAGCAGCATGAGAAGGCCGGAGACGGCCATCACTGTCTTCTTGCCGACGGAGGAATCCCAGATCAGTCGAGTCCTGGACGGCCGTCGGTCCGTCCCTGGTGCCAGAGCCATGTCAAGCAAGGTAGGGCCGAACGACCCAAGAGGTCCAAGAGATCACTGGCCTCATTTCCATAGCCCTGGCCTATCGTTGCACTATGCAGTTCCAGCAGCTCCAGTATTTCGTGGCCGTGGCGGAGACCCGGCACTTCACCCGCGCCGCCGAGATCGTGCACGTCGCGCAGCCCTCGCTCTCGCAGCAGATCAAGGCGCTGGAGCGCGAGCTGGGAGCCGAACTCTTCAGCCGGGCAAGGGGAAACATCACGCTCACCGACGCGGGTGAGGCCCTGCTCCCGCTGGCCAGGCGCATCCTGGAGGACGCCGAGACCGCACACCACGAAGTGGGCGAAATCGCGCAGCTGCGCAGGGGGCGGGTGCGGCTCGGCGCGACCCCCAGTCTGTGCACGGGACTGCTCCCCGACGTCCTGCGGACGTATCACGATCGTTATCCGGGGATCCAGCTCCTCATCGAGGAGGGCGGCTCGCACGACCTCGTCCGGGAGCTGGCGCGCGGCGCGCTCGACCTCGCGCTCGTCGTCCTCCCGCTGCCGACCGCTTCACCCGCGCTGGAGACGGTGGAGCTGCTCCACGAGGACCTCGTGGTCGTCTCCTCCCTGCTGCGCGGCGCCCCCGGCTCGGGCGGCGGACGCGGGCGCAGGGTCCGCATCGCCGACCTGCGCGAGGAGCGCCTCGTGATGTTCCGGCACGGCTACGACCTGCGCGAACTGACCGTCGCCGCGTGCCGCAACGAGGGCTTCGAGCCGTCCTTCGCCGTCGAGGGAGGCGAGATGGACGCGGTGCTCGGCTTCGTCCGCGCCGGGCTCGGGGCGGCCGTCGTCCCGCGCATGGTCGCCGAGCGCCCCGGCTCGGGCCTGCGCGTCACCCCTCTCGCCTCCCCCGGCCTGCACCGCACGATCGCCCTCGCCCACCGCAGCGACGTGGCCCCGCCCCGGGCGGCACGCGAACTCCAGGAGATTCTGGTGCGGGAGGCGGCGCGCTTGCGGGCGGAGTGAGCGCCGGTACGGGGGCTGCGCTGCCGAGCCGGGGACGAGACCGACGGGCACGCGGCCGCTCCCGGGCCGGGGACCAGACCGACGGCACGGGGCGCCGCTCCCGCGAGCGCCCTCGTGCCCGCTCCCTGGCCCCTCAGCCGCTCACCGCGTCCACCAGCGCCAGCTCCCTGACTCTCGCCGCCGGGCCCGGACGGGCGTAGTACCAGCCCTGGGCCGTGTCGCAGCCGAGTTCGCGGAGCTGGTCGGCCTGGGCGCTCGTCTCGACGCCCTCGACCGTGACCGCGAGGTCGAGGCTGTGGGCGAGAGCGACGATGCCCTCGACGATCTTGAGGTCCACGGGATCGGCGGGGAACTGCTGCATCCCCCGCGTGAAGGCGCGGTCGAGCTTGAGGACGCTCACCGGGAGGCGGCGCAGATTGGCGAGGTTCGAGTAGCCGGTGCCGAAGTCGTCGAGCGCGATGTCCACGCCCATCTCGGCGAGCCGCCGCAGCGGCTCGAGGAGGTCGTCGTCGGCGCCGATGAGCGCGGACTCGGTGACCTCCAGGCACAGCGCGCCCGGCGGGAGCCCCGTGCGTTCCAGGATCTCGATGGTGTCGGCGACGAGTCGCGGGTGCTGGAGCTGGCACGGCGAGAGGTTGACGTTGACGCGCAGCGGCGCGGGGCCGCCGTGTTCCTCCTGCCACAGCCGGGCCTGCCGCGCCGACTCGTCGAGCACCCAGCGGCCGAGCGGCACGATGAGACCGGTGTGCTCGGCGAGCGGGATGAAGCGGTCGGGGCCGATCGTGCCGTGCTGCGGGTGCGACCACCGCACCAGCGCCTCCGCTCCGTGCACCGTGCCGTCGCCGAGATCGACGAGCGGCTGGTACTCGATGAAGAACTCGCCGCGCTCCAGCGCGGCGGGCAGCGAGGTCGTCAGCCCGTGCCGGGTGATCGCGCGCGCGTCCGCCTCGGGGTCGGCGACCTCGTAGCGGTTGCCGCCCGCCGCCTTGGCCCGGTACATCGTGATGTCGGCGCTGCGCAGCACCTCGGCGGACCCGCGCTTGCCGCCCCCGGGGCCTTCCACGATGCCGATGCTGCCGCGCACGGTCAGCGCCCGCCCGTCCACGCGTACCGGCGCGGCGAGGGCCTGCATCATGCGCCCGGCCAGCTCGTGGACCTCCTCGCGGGCGCGGGGGCCGGTCGTGAGCGCCACGAACTCGTCGCCGCCGATGCGCGCCACGATCTCCCCGGCGCCGCCCGCGCAGCCCTGGAGCCGGTCGGCGACCTCGACGAGGAGCCGGTCGCCGGCGTCGTGGCCGAGGCTGTCGTTGACCGTCTTGAAGCCGTCGAGGTCGAGGTAGCAGAGTCCGAAGCGATCCTTCTCGCCCGCCTGGAGCGCCTTGTCGAGGCGCTCGAAGAAGAGCGTGCGGTTGGGCAGCCCGGTGAGCGCGTCGTGCGTCGCCTCGTAGCGCAGCCGCAGGTTCAGCAGGCGCCGCTCGGTGGTGTCCTCCAGGAGCGCGAGCTGGTAGAGCGGTTCGCCCCGGTCGTCGCGCAGGAGCGAGACGGTGAGGTTGGTCCACAGGACGGTGCCGTCGTGGCGGTAGAAGGGCTTCTCGGCACGGAAGTACTCACGCGTTCCCGTGACCAGCTCCTCGTACAGGCGCCAGACGGTCGGTGAGTCGTCGGGGTGGGCCCACTCGCGGACGTTGGTGCCGCGCAGCGAGCTGACGAGGCCGCCGAACATCCCGGCGAGCGCGTCGTTCGCCTCGACGATGACGCCGTCCATGTCGGCGATGCTGATGCCGAGCGCGGCGCCCTCGAAGACGGCCCGGAAACGCGCCTCGCTCACGTGCAGGGCCCGTTCGACGGCGGCCCGCGCGCCGAGCGCGGCCCGTGAGATCGCCTCCTGCTCGGTACGGGTCCGCTCGCGCAGCGCCCCCGCGAAGCCCGCCGCCATGGCGTGCTGGATGCGGGCGCCGCGCGCGGCGAGGTCCTCGTGGCGGCCGTCGTCCCCGCAGTAGAGGACGAGGTACGCCTCGACGACGTCGAGGGTGCGGCTGAGCGTCTCCGGGTCGGTGCAGTGCGCGGCGACGAGCGCGGCGCCGAGGTCGCGCGCCTCCGCAGCGTCGAAGACGCGGGCGTGCAGCGCGGCGCGCAGCCGGTGCGCGAGCGGCAGGAGCAGCTTCTCGAACTCGGGGCGGGTCAGTGAGGTCGCGGTGAGCGGGAAGAGTGCGCGGCTCCAGATGGTCGCGAACCTGCCGACCCGGTCGGCCGGCTCGTCCCGTGTCCCGCTCGTCGCGCTTGCCTCGCTCACGCTTTGCGCCCCACGCCCGCGTACCCAGAGTTCGCGTACGGCTCCGCTTCCTCGCCCGGTCCCTGCTCGGGCCGCCACTCCGCCATCGGCACGAGCCCGGGGTCGACGAGTTCGGTGCCCGCGAAGAAGCCGGCGATCTCCTCGGCGGTGCGCATGACGAGCGGTTTGCGGATGTCGCGGTAGACGCCGACGACGCCGCTCGCGTCCTGCCGCGAGGGGATGTGCTCGTACGCGGCGTGCGTGAGGATCAGAACGCTGCCGGGAGCGAGCGCGTCGAGGAGTTCGGCGACGGCTGCCGCCGGGTCTTCGCTGTCCTCGATGAAGTGGAGCACCGCGACGAGGAGGAGCGCCACGGGCCGTTCCGTGTCGATGAGTGCGCGGAAGGCGTGGGCGCGGAGGATCTCGGCGGGCTTGCGGAGATCGGCGGCGACGACGCCGGCGAGCGGGTCGCCCTCCAGCACGGCCTCGCTGTGCGCCACGGCGACGGGGTCGTGGTCGACGTAGAGGACGCGCGCCTCGGGGGCGAGGGCGCGGGCGACCTCGTGGACGCTGCCGAAGGTGGGGATGCCGGAGCCGATGTCGAGGAACTGCGTGACGCCCTCGGAGACCGCGTAGCGCACCGCGCGCCGCATGAAGGCACGATTCGCCTGCATGATCTTCGGCAGCCCCGGCAGGTGGGCCATCGCGCGCCGCGCGGCCTCCCGGTCCACCTCGAAGTTGTGCGAGCCGCCCAGGTAGTAGTCGTAGATCCGGGAGACGCTCGGAACCGTTATGTCGATTCCCTGCGGTGCCCAGGCGGGTCGCTCCATCGGTGCTCCAAGTCGCTGCGGGTGGGGGGCCGGGGTGGCCGAAGCCGGTGGTGGGGTGCGGTGCTCGTCTCTCCGGGTGCGGCGCCCCCTCGCGCGTGCTGTCCCGGGCGCCGGGGCGGTCGCGCGCGGGTGGGGTCGCCTGCGCAGAGGCTACTGATCAGGCGCCAGAAGAGCGAGCAGAAACGGAAAATGACCGTCCGTTCCCGGTCATCACCTGGGCGGCGACGACACCCTCCTCTTTCTCCCCCGCCCACCGGCGGCCCGCTGGCACTTTACGTCCCCGGGGCCCGCACGGAAAACGGGGCCGGTGCGGCACACCCCGCCGAACTGCGTTCCGTACAAGCCGACTTGACGTCGGCGACGATCGCGTTTGACAAGGAGCGGCGAATTAGCGGGAATTCATCCGGTTCGTCCGGGCGGGTCTGGGGCGAAAACCGGCCGGAGAGCGACGGGGGACGTTATCGGGGAACTGAGCGTTCACTTCCGGTGCCGTTCGCTTGCCGACGGAATTCGTCTGACTTTAACGGCGTCGACGGAACGGTTTCCAGCGGGTTCCAGCGGGTTCATGACGCTCGCGGTCGAAGCGTCCGCTTCGGCGCACGGTGTCGGCGGATGCTCCCCCGGGCGTCGTGGCGTGCCCCGCCCGCGCGACAGCGGGCGCGGCGGCGAGGACGACGTAGACGGCGAGGACGACGAGGGCGCCGCGCCGCTCACCGGGGAGCACATCCGGTCCACGCCGGGCCATCCGGCCGGGGGCAGGAACGTCCCCCGGCCACCCGGCGGGGCAGGGGCGTCCCGCGCCTTTCTCCTCTTCCCCGCTCACCGCCCGTGCGGCGCCGCCCCGCGTCCCGGGCGCGTCGCCGCCGCGCGGTCCGCGCGGTCCTCGGTGCGGCGGCGGAGCCACAGGACGCCGCCGCCGAGGACCGCCGCGACGACGAGACCGCCGCCGACCGCCATGTCCGCCGGGCTCGCCCGGTGGGCGGAGGCGCCCCCGACTCCGCCGTGGACCGTGCCGCGGAAGGCGGTGAGGGCGGCGGGGCGGGTCAGCTCCCCGCCGGGGCAATGAGCCGTCACGTCGTAGCGGCCCGGTACGGCGGCCGGGCCGAGCGTGAAGGCGGCGGTCGCGCTGTCCCCGCCGTCGACCGGACGCAGCCGGGCGGAGGGGAAGCCGGGCGAGTCGACGGTGCCGCCCGCGCAGGCCCGTACGACGACGGTCACCCTGCCGCCGAGCGGCACGGACGTGGGCGTCACCACGATCTCCTGCGGGCCCGGGCTGTCCTGACGCGCCCAGGCGGGCGTCGCACCACCTCCCAGGGCGACGACGACGGCACAGCCTGCGGCCAGGGCGGCGGGGATGGTGCGCATGGAAGCCCTCCGGGGAAGCGGGCGCCCCCGGGGTCCTTCCCCGGCGGTCGATGGCGGCCCCCGCAGCGCGAGCCTTCGGCGCCGCGCACCGCGCCGCACCCCGGGGTACGCCGCCCCGGTGCACCTTTCGCCCCGTCGGTCGAGCGGGGGCGGCGCGGTGGATCGTCTGGCCGCCCGCCCGCGTTCCCGGGCGGGCCACCCGTTCGCCCATCACCCGTCGCCGCTCCCGGCCCCCGCGCCTAGGGTCTGTCTGCAATCTCGCCTCGTCGCCCGCAGGGCGGCCACGCGGCGTCCGGTGCGTGCTCTCGGCGTGCTGGCCGGAACCCCTCGTACTGGGCGTACTTGGGATTTCGGCCGGTGCGGCGAGAGTGCGTACCGGGCGTCGCGCGGCAGAGGCGAGATGGAAGACAGGCCCTAGCGTGCGGCCCGTGGAGCGAGGGCGCGGGAGGAGGAGCGGATGGAGGCGCGGACCCGGCGGGGCGGAGTGCGGGGGCGGGCGGCGTGGGGCGCGCTCGCGCTCGTGCTGCTGGCGGGGATCGCGCTGCTCAGGGACGGCTCGGGCGAGCACCTGAGCGCGCCGCCGCAGCCCGCCCGCGCCGCCGCGCCCGGGAGCGCCTCTCCGGCCGCCGGCGAGGCGCGGGATCTCAGCTTCTCGCGGCCCCGGCGGGTGCGCGTGGCGGACATCCGGGTGGACGCGCCCGTGCGGCCCGTGGGGCTGGACGCCCAGGGCTGGGTGCAGGCGCCGCCGCCCGCCGAGCGCAATCTCGTGGGCTGGTTCACGGGCAGCGTCTCGCCCGGCGAACGCGGCCCGGCCGTGCTCGTCGGGCACGTCGACAACAAGGAGGGCCCGGCCGTCTTCTACGGCCTCGGGGCGCTGCGCAAGGGCCGGCACATCGCGGTCGAGCGGGCGGACGGGCGGACCGTGCTCTTCGAGGTGTACGGGGTCGAGGTCTTCGCCCAGGACGACTTCCCCGGCGAGCGCGTGTACGGGGCGACGGCGGGCCCCGAACTACGGGTCATCACCTGCGGCGGGACGTACCACAGGGGCACGGGGTACGACGGCAACGTCGTCGTGTTCGCGCGGATGGTGGGCTCGGCGCGCTGACCCCGCTCAGCCTCGCGGCGCGTTCGCCCGCAGCCGCGTGGCGATCGGCCGCAGCAGCTCGCCGAGCGCGCGGGCCCCCTCGGGGGGCAGGTGGTCGAGGACCTGGGCCCGGATCTCGTCCATGTGCCCGGCGGCGGCCGTCAGGAAGACCCGGCGCCCCTCGTCCGTGAGCGAGACGTAGCGGTGCGAGCCGCGCCGCTCCCGTGTGACGAGGCCGCGCCCCTCCAGGCGCGTGACGGTGTGCGACAGCCGCGAGAACGAACCCGAGGTGATCTCGACGAGCCCGGTCATCGCGGCGGTGCGTTCGGGCGCGCGGTACAGCGTGAGCAGCACGGCGTAGTCGTAGTGCCCGAGCCCCGCGTCCCGTCGCAGGCGCTGGTCCATGACGGCGGGCAGGAGCTGCGCCACCAGGTGCAACTGCGTCCAGGCGTCCTCCTCCTCGGCGGTGAGCACGGGCCTGTGGGCCATGGCGTTCCCTTCGCGTTCCCGGGGTCGGCGTCCGCACTTGACCGTTCAAGTGCCGCGTCTTTACGGTAGCACTTGAACGCTCAAGTAGAGCGTCGACGACCGCCGGAAAGAAGCACTCCCCATGCCCCTCCTCGCCCCCTCCCCCGTCCTCTCCCTCAAGCCCCTCGACGTGCCCGCGCCCGGTCGCGGCACCGCGCTGCGGATACGGGTCTCCGCGCCCGCGAACGGCGAGCGGCTGCCCGTCGTGCTGTTCGCGCATGGCTTCGGCTCCTCGCTGGAGGGGTACGGGCCGCTGACCGATCACTGGGCCGCTCGCGGCCTCGTCGTGATCCAGCCGACCCACCTGGACGCGAAGGCGCTGGGCCTCGCGGCGGACGATCCGCGCCGGCCCCGCTTCTGGCGGCACCGCGTCGAGGACATGAAGCGCGTCCTGGACCACCTCGGCGAGATCGTGGCGGCGGTGCCGGGGCTCGCGGGGCGCGTCGACACCGCGCGGATCGCGGCGGCGGGGCACTCCTTCGGGGGCCAGACGGCGGGCGTGCTGCTCGGCCTGCGGGTGACCGACCCGGAGACCGGCACACAGCAGGACCTGTCGGACCCGCGCGTCTCGGCGGGCGTGCTGCTCGCCACGGCGGGCAGTGGCGGCGCGGATCTCACACCCTTCGCCACCACGCACCTGCCGTGGCTTCGCGACCAGGACTTCTCGGCGCTGCGCCGCCCCGCGCTCGTGGTGGCGGGGGACGCGGACGACCTGCCGCTCTCGGTGCGGGGAGCGGAGTGGACGAAGGACCCGTACACGCTGAGCCCGGGGCCGAAGTGCCTGCTCACGGTCCACGGCGGGGAGCACTCCCTCGGCGGGATACCGGGGTACGGGTCCGCCGAGACCACCGACGAGCACCCGGCCCGCCTCTCGCTCGTCCAGGACGTCACCACGGCCTACCTGCACGACGTCCTCGGCACGGACGGCACGGCATGGGCGACGGCGCGCGCGGAACTGGCGGCCACGGCACACCCCTTGGGGCGCCTGGAATCGAAGGAGGCCGTGGCGTCGTAGCGCTCCACATCGCAGCGCCCCGTGGGGGCGATCCCTGTCGCAGCGGCCTGCCTACGCCGTACCGCCCCGCGTCAGCCGCCGGTCGGGCTGGACCAGGTCCCAGCCGCCCGCCCTCAGCCGGGGCAGGAGGCGCCGCAGCGCGGCGACCGTCTGGGCGCGGTCGCCGCCGCCGTCATGGCACAGGACGACGGCCCCGGGGCTCGCCCCGGCGAGGGCGCGGCGGGTGATCGCGGCGGCGCCGGGCCGGGACCAGTCCTCCGTGTCGACGTTCCAGGCGAGCGGTTCCATGCCGTGGCGGGCGCCGAGCGCGTACACGGTGCGGTCCCACTCGCCGTAGGGGGCGCGGAACCAGGCGGGCGCGCGGCCCGTGGCACGGCGGACGGTCTCGCTGGTCCGGGCGAGTTGCTCCTCCACCGCCGCGCGCCCGAGGCCGGTGAGCCTGCGGTGGTCCCAGGTGTGGTTGCCGATGAGGTGGCCCGCCTCGGTGATGCGGCGCAGCAGCGCCGGGTGACGCGCGGCCTGTCTCCCGCACACGAAGAAGGTCGCGCGCACCTCGTGGGCCGCGAGTACGGCGAGGACTTCGGGGGTCCAGCGCGGGTCGGGCCCGTCGTCGAAGGTGAGCGCCAGGGCGTGCCCGGCGCGGGGGAGCCGGGTGAAGGGCGCGGTACGGACCGGGGGCGGAGGCGCGGGGGCAGGAGTGCGGGGCCCCGGGGCCGGTTCCGTGGGCTTGGCGTCGGGCGCCTCGGGGAGCAGGGCCCGGTGGGCGCGGGGCGAGAGGAGGCGGCGGGACGGGATCGCCGCCCGGGGAGGCTCCGCGTCGCCCGCGCAGGCGGCGACGGGGGCGAGGGCGAGGAGCCCGGCCGTGCGCAGCAGCGCGCGGCGCGAGGGGGCGCCTGGCCCGGGGTCCGGTTCGCGGGGAGCCGCGACGGTGCTTCGTACCGCGTCCATGGGCCGATCCCACGCACTCGGGACACCTCGGGCACCGGCGCAACGCCGTCACAAGGTGTGGGGTACACCCGGCCGGACCAGCCCTGTGACCGGCCGAGGCCAGGCACTAACCTCACTGCGTGACCGAACAAAAGCCATCCCAGTTCGAACGCGGCACCGACGGACCGAAGGTGATCGTGGTCGGCGTCGACGGTTCCGCTTCCTCCTTCCGCGCGGCGGCGTACGGAGGCGGACTGGCCAGGCGGCAGGGCTCACTCCTGGCCTTCGTGTACGTGCAGCCCCTGCTCGCCGCCGGGGCCGCGATGGGCGCGCCCGTGGCCGAGACGACCGACGAGATCGCCGAGTCCCTCATGGAGGAACTGCGCCACGGCACCGAACTCTTCAAGGGCATCTTCGATCTGCGCTGGGAGTTCCACACCTTCCGCGGCGACCCGTACACGGGCCTGGTCACGGCGGCGGACGAACTCAAGGCGGACGCGGTGGTGGTCGGCGCCTCGGAGCAGGCCGGGCACCGCTTTGTGGGCTCGGTGGCGGTCCGCCTCGTCAAGACGGGCCGCTGGCCCGTGACGGTGGTGCCGTAGGGAGCGAAGGTCCGGGGCCGCCCGGTACCGGTGCGCGGGACGCTAGGGCACGCGCCCCGGCGCGGCCTCCCCGCCCCCTGGAAACGGCGTCAGCGGCCCTCCACCAGGCCGTCCTTCGCCGCGCCCCGGCTCAGGACGACCTTCCGCAGGCGGTCGCGGACGGCGGTCAGGTCGCGGCCCTTGGCGATCGCGTCGTCCACGTCGACGACGCGGTTCACGGCGAGGTCGTACCACTGCGGCAGGAACTCGGCCTTCGTGACCTGCCAGCGGTCACCGGGCTTCGTGGGCGGGCTGAAGGTGAAGCGGCCGAGTGTGCCCTCGTTGCCGCGCGGGTCGTGCACGCCCTCGTCGTTGATCATCCGGCCGGCGATCTGGTCGCCCATGCCGTAGACGACCCAGGTGCCGTTGACCTTCTCGTACGCCTGCGGGACGTGCGCGTGCGTGCCGATGACGAGGTCGATGTCGGGGCGCTCGCCCGTGCGCGAGGCGGTGAGCGCCTGGGCGAGCTGCCGCTGCTGGGCGTCGGGGGCGGTCTGCCACTCGGTTCCCCAGTGCATGCTCACGACGACGACATCGGCCCCGGCCTCGCGCGCGGCGCGCGCGTCCTGGACGACACGGCCCTCGTCGATGAGCCGGACGGTCCAGGGCGCCTCCTTCGGCAGCGGGATGTCGTTGGTCCCGTACGTGTAGCTGAGGTGGGCGACCTTCGCGCCGCCCGCCGTGAGCCACGCGGGCCGGTGCGCCTCCGCCTCGCTGCGTCCCGTGCCCGCGTGCGCGACGCCCGCGCGGTCGAGCGCCCCGAGGGTGCGCGCGACGCCGGCGGTGCCGTCGTCGAGGCTGTGGTTCGACGCGGTCGAGCAGGAGTCGTAGCCCGTGGTGGCGAGGGCGGTGGCGATCTGCGGCGGAGAGACGAAGGCCGGGTAGCCGGTGTAGGGGCCGTCGTCGTCGCCGTACACCGTCTCCATGTGGCAGATCGCCAGGTCGGCGCGGGAGACGACGGGTTTGACGCCCGAGAGCATCGGGCGGAAGTCGTAACCCTTGCCGCCCGCGTCGGCGTGCGCCTGCTTGATGACCGAGTCGTGCGGGAGGACGTCGCCCGAGGCGAGGAGCGTGAAGGCGTGGCGGTTGTCGGACGGGGAGGGCGAGGGGGACGCCGGTGAGGCGGGGGCTCCGCCCACGCCGTGCGGCCGGGCGTGGACGGCCGGGGCACCCTCCGAGCCGGTCAGTCCGGCGCACGCGGTGGCGGTCGAGGCGAGACCGGCGAGCAGCAGGCCGGTCCGCAGTCCGGGCAGCCGGGGCCGGACGGGGCGGGGAAGGGCGGGACGGGGCATGGCGACCTCCGGAGGAGCGACACACGGGCGTAAATATGACAAACCGACAAGACATAGCCACGCCATCGGTGCGCAAGTCCCCATCCCCGGCAGCGGGCGAATGCCACCGCAACGGCCCCGATCCCCGGCGCGCGCTCGCCCGTTCGCGCCACCCCGCACTCCCCCGCCCCTCCGTACGCGCCGGTGCCGACCGTTCGTCGCACCGCTCGTCGAGCGCTTCGACCGCCCGTCGCACAGCCACGTACGGCGTATGTGCGTCCGGCGCGGGCTGCGCTGGCATACCGCCATGACACCGCCGACGACGACGATGCCTGCCGCCCTCGCCGCCATCCCGCGCCAGCGCTCCCCGCGCCGCGCGGGGGCCCTCGACGCCACCCGGGAGCGACCCCGTGAGGTCACCGGGGAACGCGAACTCGCCGAGCTCCAGCGGGCGCACGGCCACGCGCTCTTCGCGCTGCTGCTGCGGCTGAGCGACGGCGACCGGCAGCGTGCCGAGGACCTCGTGCAGGAGACCTTCGTACGGGCCTGGCAGCACCCCGAGGCGCTGCGGCGTGCCGACTACGCCTCGGTGCGGCCCTGGCTCTTCACCGTCGGGCGGCGGCTCGCGATCGACGCGCGCCGGGCCCGCAGGGCGCGCCCCGCCGAGGTCGGCGAGGTACTGCTCGACCACGCGCCGCCGTGCGCGGACCACGCCGACCGCTCGGCCGCCGCTCTCGACGTGCGCGAGGCGCTGCGCGGGCTGAGCCCCGAGCACCGAGACGTCCTCGTCGAGGTGTACTTCCGCGGCGCGAGCGTCGCGGAGGCGGCGGCGGCGCTCGGCATCCCCGCCGGAACCGTCAAGTCCCGCGCGTACTACGCGCTGCGCTCCCTGCGGAACGTGCTGCCCGGTTACACCCCCGTGGCGCATTGAAACCGGACACTCGGTCAAGTCTTCGCAAAGAGGCTTGCCGTGACCACCCCTCGGGTAATCGGCTGTACTCGTCGATCTGAGGAGGACGTACGCGATGGGCAACGGGAGCGGGGAGACGGCCGGCACCGGGACACTCGTGGTTCCGATGGGCTGGCTGTACGCCGAGTACATCGCCGAGGAACTGCTGCGCAGCGGGGACCTGATGCCCCCGGACTCCTTCGAGTTCCGCGCCGGACGTGAGGCGCTCGCGCTCACGGTCTACCTGGCGGACACCGAGGACGAGCTGAGCGGCATCCGGGTCATCACGCAACTGGAGACCTGGCTCGCGCTCACCGCGCACGACCAGCCCTGGCAGGACTGGGTCGCCGAGCGGCTGGCGGAGGCGACCGCCTCCCGGCCGGGACCGCGCCGCCGCGCCGAGCTGCGGCTCGCGCGCGGGGCCTGGCAGTGGCTGCGCGAGACGGAATTGCTGGCCCCGGACCTGGACGCGGTACCGGGCGGGGCCGCGGTGTCCGAGGAGGAGCGGCCGAAGGTGTGGACGGCGGCCTGGCGCCTCGGGCTGCCGCTCGGGCACCTGGCGATCCACCTCTTCTGAGGCCGCCCGGGGCGAGTCACGAGGGGCGCCGCGCTCCGGCCTGCCGCTCGCCTCACGCGCGGTGCGGCATCGGGGTCGAGTGGACCCCCGGGTGGTACTTCGGGAGCCGGACCGTGATCCGCGTGCCCGCGCCCACGCCCGTCTCGATCACCAGGCCGTGGTCCTCGCCGAAGACCTGCCGCAGGCGCTCGTCCACATTGAGCAGCCCGATGCCCGCCTGTGGACCGCCCTCGCCGCGCAGGACGCGACGCAGCCGCTCGGGGTCCATACCGACGCCGTCGTCCTCGATGACGACCTCGGCCTCCGCGCCCGCGTCCCGCGCCCCGATCGTGATGCGGCTGCGCGTCACGGCGCCCTCCAACCCGTGCTTCACGGCGTTCTCGACGAGCGGTTGCAGGCACAGGTACGGGAGCGAGACGGGGAGCACCTCGGGCGCGATCTGGAGCGTCACCGAGAGCCGTTCGCCGAAACGGGCCCGGACCAGGGCGAGGTACTGGTCGATCGAGTGCAGCTCGTCGGCGAGTGTCGTGAAGTCCCCGTGGCTGCGGAACGAGTAGCGCGCGAAGTCGGCGAACTGGAGGAGCAGTTCGCGGGCCCGCTCGGGGTCGGTGCGCACGAACGAGGCGATCGCGGCGAGCGAGTTGAAGAGGAAGTGCGGGGATATCTGCGCGCGCAGCGCCTTGATCTCGGCCTCGATCAGACGCGTACGCGAATGGTCCAGCTCGGCGAGTTCGAGCTGCACCGAGACCCAGCGGGCGACCTCGTCGAGGGCGCGCGCGAGGACGGCGGACTCGCGCGGAGCGTACGTGACGAGCGCGCCGAGGACGCGGTCCTCGGCCACGACGGGCGCGGCCACCGCCCAGCGGGACGTGCAGCCCGCCTCGGGCGCGCAGCCGCAGTCGAAGGCCGCGCTGCGCCCGTGCGCGAGCACCCCTTCGAGGCGCGCGGGCAGGTGCGCCGCGTGGTGCTCGCCGTGCCCGGCCCACGCGAGCACGCGGTCCTCATCGGTCAGGCACAGGGACTCGGTGCCCAGGAGGGTGCGGAGCCTGCGCAACGCCTTGCGCGCGCTCTCCTCGTCGAGGTCGGCGAGCCCGGCGCGCAGCGGGGGCGCGGCGAGCGAGGCGGTGTGCAGCGTCTCGAAGGGGGCGCGCTCGACGGGCGTTCCGAGGTCGCTGCGGCCCGCCGGGTGGGCGGTGCGGCGGCCGAGGAGGAAGCCGCCCGCGAGGAGGAGCGGGCACAGGGCGAGCAGCAGCGCGGTCGCGGTCACGGGCGCTCCCCGAGGGGTTCGTCGTCGGCGCGCAGCGCCTCGGGCAGGTGGAGGCGGGCCATCGTGGCGCCGGCGTGCGGCGGGAGGCTCCTCGGGGTCGCGAGCGAGACGAGGACCATCGCGAGGAAGCCGACGGGGACGCTCCACACGGCGGGCCAGGCGAGCAGCGTGTGCAGCCAGCCGGTGCGGACGACGCCCGCGACGGTGAGCGTGACGGCGAGGAGCGCGCTGCCGCCGCCCGCGAGCAGGCCCGCGAGGGCGCCGGGCGGGGTGAGGCGGCGCCACCAGATGCCGAGCACGAGCAGGGGGCAGAAGGAGGAGGCGGAGACGGCGAAGGCCATGCCGACCGCGTCGGCGACGGGGACCCCGGCGACGAGCAGCGAGCCCGCGAGCGGCACGCCGACCGAGAGGACGGCTGCGAGCCGGAAGTGGCGCAGCCCGCGCGGCGGCAGGACGTCCTGCGTGAGGACCCCGGTGACGGCCATCGTGAGCCCGGAGGCGGTGGAGAGGAACGCGGCGAAGGCGCCGCCCGCGACGAGCGCCCCGAGCAGGTCGCCCGCGAGGCCCCCGACGACGCGGCCCGGGAGCAGCAGCACGGCGGCGTCCGCGTCCTGGGTACGGCTCAGCTCGGGCGCGTAGTGGGTGCCGAGCCAGCCGTAGAGGGGCGGGAGGAGGTAGAAGGCACCGAGGAGGGCGAGCACGACGACGGTCGTGCGGCGCGCGGTGCGCCCGTCGGGGCTCGTGTAGAAGCGGACGACGACGTGCGGGAGGCCCATCGTGCCGAGGAACGTCGCGACGATGAGCCCGTACGTGGCGTAGAGCGGGTGGTCGGCGCGGCTCGTGGCGAGCGGCTGCCCGGAGCCGGCGCCGCCGAGGTAGCCGCTCTCGGCGGGGAGCCCGGCGGGCACGGCGGGGTCGCCGTGCGCGGCTAGGAGCAGGAAGAAGGCGGGGACGAGCAGCGCGGTGAGTTTCAGCCAGTACTGGAACGCCTGCACGAAGGTGATGCTGCGCATCCCGCCGGCCGCGACGGCGAGGACGACGACGGCCGCCACGAGCGCGCCGCCGAACCAGCGCGGCGCGCCGGTGAGGATCGAGAGCGTGAGCCCCGCGCCCTGGAGCTGGGGCAGCAGGTAGAGCCAGCCGACGCCGACGACGCAGCCGCTCACGGCGCGCCGCACGGTGGCCGATTCGAGGCGGCCCTCCGCGAAGTCGGGGAGCGTGTACGCGCCGGAGCGGCGCAGGGGCGCGGCGACCAGGAGGAGCAGGACGAGGTAGCCGGCGGTGTAGCCGACGGGGTACCACAGCATGTCGGGGCCGTGCAGGAGGACGAGCCCGGCGATGCCGAGGAAGGAGGCGGCGGAGAGGTACTCGCCGCTGATCGCGGCGGCGTTGAGCCCGGGGCCCACGGTGCGCGAGGCGACGTAGAAGTCCGAGGTGGTGCGCGAGACGCGCAGGCCGAAGCCGCCGATGAGGACGGTCGCGAGGACGACGACGGCGACGGCGGGGATGGCGTACGCCTGGTTCACGCGGCACCGTGCCGGTCGGGGGCGTCAGGACGGGCGGGCTGCCGGGCGGAGTGCGGCGCCTCGTCGGCGCGGGGCGGCGGCAGGGGGGCGCGGCGCGGGGGCTCGTGGGGGTGCTCGGCGCCGCGTACGAGGCGGGCGAAGTCGCGTTCGTTGCGCTCGGCTCTGCGCACGTACGCCCACGCGAGGGCGACGAGCACCGGGTAGCAGGCGAAGCCGAGGACAGCCCAGGTCGTGGCCGGGCTGCGCAGGGCGCCGAGGAAGAGCGGGAGCGTGACGACGGGCAGCGCGAGCACGGCGAGCGCGGCGAGGCCGGTGCGCAGCTGACTGCGCATGAGGGAGCGCACGTAGGCGGCGCCGAGCGGGGTCTGCTCGTGGATCTCCAGTTGCGTGCGCCGCCCGGCGGGCCGGCGCACTGCCTTGCGGTCCCCCGTCACGACCTCACGGCGGGGAGCTTGCTCTGCGGGCACGGGGCGGAGTGTAGGGGGGCGGGAGCCCCGCGGGAAAGTGGCGTGGTCGCTCAGGGTCGGCCGGGGGCCACGCGGCGTAGGTGCTCCGGGGCCTCCTCGGCCAGCAGGAGCACCCGGTGGTCGGCGGCACGTGCGCGGCGGGAGCGGGGCCGCCGCCCCTGTGGCTGGGGAGGGCGGGCGCCGTGAGGACGTCCGGGGACGAGCGGCTCGTACCGGAGCGGGACCGGGCGCGGTGGGTGGCCGGGCGTCCCGGTTCAGCCTCCCGCCCGCTTGAGGAGCGACTCGCGCAGGCGGCTCGCGTGGCGGCGCGAGACGGCGAGGACCGCCGTGCCGATGCGGACGCTCATGCCGCCCCCGTCCAGGCGCAGTTCCTCGACGCGGTGGAGGGCGACGAGGTGGCTGCGGTGGATGCGGACGAAGCCGTGCGGCTGCCAGCGCTCCTCCAGCGTGGTGAGCGGGACGCGCACGAGGTGGCTGCCCTCGGCGGTGTGCAGGCGCGCGTAGTCGCCCTGGGCCTCGACGTAGGCGATGTCGGCGACGGGCACGAGGCGGGTCACGCCGCCGAGTTCGACGGGGATGTGCGCGGAGGTGGTGGTGGCGGGGAGGGCCGGGCGCGGCTCCTGGGCCCGGACGCGTTCGGCGACGCGGCGCACGGCCTCGGCGAGGCGGTCCCTGCGGACCGGTTTGAGGACATAGTCGACGGCCTTGAGGTCGAAGGCGGTGACGGCGAAGTCCTCGTGCGCGGTGACGAAGACGACGAGCGGGGGACGCGCGAACCCGGCGAGCAGCCGCGCCACGTCGAGCCCGGAGAGCCCGGCCATGCGGATGTCGAGGAAGAGCACGTCGACGGGCTCCGCGTCGCCCCCGTCCTCCATCCCCTGTCCGAGCCTGCGCAGCGCCTCGGTCGCGTCGGTGGCACCCTCGGCGCTCGTGACACGCGGATCGGCCCGCAGCAGGTAGAGCAGTTCCGCGAGCGCGGGTTCCTCGTCGTCCACGGCCAGTACGCGCAGCATGGCGCTGGAGTCTAGGCGGTACGGGCCCGGGCGGCCCGGGAGCGGAGCCACCTTCTCGCGTCAACGCGGCGTTTCCCTCGTACGAGTGAATCCGGCGCCCGTTCCCGGGAGGGGGGTCGCGCCTCGGACGCGAGCCGTCAGCTCCACCGTCACCTCGTCCGCCGGGGCGGAGCGGGTGCGGGGGTGCGCACCAGCTCGTTGAGGCGAAGCGGGCATGTGCCGGTGTCGGCGGGTGGGCCACTGCGTACCTCTGGGCGACGACGGTTACTTGATGAGCCGGGAGAGGCGGCGGTCGGCGAGGGGTTTGCCGCCGGTCTGGCAGGTCGGGCAGTACTGGAGCGAGGAGTCGGCGAACGAGACCTCGCGGATCGTGTCGCCGCACACGGGGCAGGGCTCGCCCGTGCGGCCGTGGACGCGCAGACCGCTCTTCTTCTCGGCCTTCAGGCGGCCGGCCGCGATGCCCCGGGAGCGCGCGACGGCCTCGGTGAGGGTCGTGCGCAGGGCCTCGTACAGGCGGCCCGTCTCCTCCTCGGTGAGGCGGCCCGCGCTCTTGAACGGGGAGAGCTTCGCGGCGTGCAGGATCTCGTCGCTGTAGGCGTTGCCGACCCCGGCGATGAGGCTCTGGTCGCGCAGCGCGCCCTTGAGCCGGCGGCGCTCGCCGTGCAGGAGCCCGGCGAAGACCGCCCGGTCGAACTCCGGGGCGAGCGGGTCGGGGCCGAGGCGGGCGATGCCGGGAACCCTGTCCGGGTCGTCCACCACATAGACGGCGAGGCGCTTCTGGGTACCGGCCTCCGTGAGGTCGAAGCCGGAGCCGTCGTCGAGGACGAGGCGGAGCGCGAGCGGGCCGCGTCCGGGCTTCGGCGGCGTCTCGGGCATCTTGTCCTGCCAGCGCAGCCAGCCCGCGCGGGCGAGGTGCGTGACGAAGTGGGGGCCGCCGGCCGTGACGAGGTCGAGGAACTTCCCGTACCGGCGCACGTCCGTGACCTCGTGCCCCACGAGGGCGCTGGGCGGCGGGTCGTAGGTCTTGAGGACGTTGACCGCGACGGGCAGGACGCGCGCGGGGGTGCGTCCGACGAGGTGGTCGTCGAGGAAGTCCCGCAGGGCCTCGACCTCGGGCAGTTCGGGCATAGCTCCCAGACTGCCTCCCCGGCGGCGTGAAAGCCAGCGCCCGGCTGGGGGCACGGACCGGCGCGGACGCGCTCCCGGCGTCGCCTCCGCTCACTCCTCGCCCGGCCTGCGCACCTCGAACTCGCACCACACGCACTTGCCCGCGCCCCGTGCCTCCACGCCCCACGCGTCCGCGAGCATGTCGACGAGCATGAGCCCTCGCCCCGACTGGCCCTCGGCGTCGGCCTCGCGTCGCCTCGGCAGGGCGCTCGACATGTCCTCGACCTCGACGCGGAGGCGGCGCACGGCCCCGGTGAGCACGCGCAAGGTGACGAGGGAGGGGCCCTCCGTGTGGGTGAGCGCGTTGACGACGAGCTCGTCCGTGGCGAGTTCGATGTCGTCGGAGCGGGAGCCCGCGCCCCAGGAGCGGACGGCGGAGCGGATCATGCGGCGGGCCTCGGCGAGGTCGCGCGGGTCGCCCGGCGAGACGTGCTGCTGGAGCCTGCCGCCGTAGAGCGGGGCGCTCGCGGTGGCGCGGCGCCGCAGGAGGAGCACGGCGACGTCGTCCTCGCCGCCGCGCCGCTCGACCGCCGTGGTGAGGAGGTCGGCGAGCAGCCGCAGGTCGCGCGGTCCGGTGCGCAGCCGCGTCGCGAGCTTCGCGAAGCCGTCGTCGAGGTCGGCACCGGGGACTTCGACGAGCCCGTCGGTGCACAGCAGCAGCGTCGCGCCGGGGTCCAGTTCCAGGGTCGAGACGGGGTAGTCGAGCGCGCCGAACTGGGAGGAGAGGCCGAGCGGCAGCCCGCCGGGCACGGGCACGCGCCGGGTGGAGCCGTCCGGGGCCATGAGGAAGGGGTCGAGGTGCCCGGCGCGCACGAGCTGGAGCACACCGGTGCTGAGGTCGGCCTCGGCGTAGAGGCAGGTCGCGAAGCGGTCGGTGTCCAGTGCGTCGAGGAAGAACGAGGTGCGGGCCATGACGGTCGCGGGCGGATGGCCCTCGGCCGCGTAGGCGCGCAGCGCGATGCGGAGCTGGCCCATGACGGCGGCGGCGTGCGTGTCGTGGCCCTGGACGTCGCCGATGACGGCCCCCGTGCGGCCGCCGGGCAGCGGCACGAGGTCGTACCAGTCGCCGCCGACGTCGCGGCCCGCGCTCGCGGCCCGGTAGCGCACCGCGACCTCGGCGCCGGGCACGTCCGGGATGGCGCGCGGGAGCATCGCCTGCTGGAGGCCCTGCGCGAGGTCCTTCTCCTGCTCGTAGAGCATGGCGCGCTGGAGGCTCTGGGCGAGGCTGCTGCCGAGGGCGACGAGGACGTTGCGCTCCTCGGGGGCGAAGAGGTGCGACCCGCCGTAGAAGAGGCCGAGGGAGCCGATGGGGCGGCCCTGGGCGACGAGGGGCAGGTACGCGGCGGCGCCGGGCCGCAGGTGGGCGATCTGCTTCCACAGCTCGGGGTAGGCGGCGGCGAAGCTCTCGGCGTCCTCCAGGTACACGGGCCGCATGGTCCGCACGACGTCGGCCATCGGGTACGGGTCGTCGAGGCGGGTGTGGCGCCCGTCGTGGATGATGCCGCCGGTGGGCCCGTCCGGTACGAGGCGGATGCGGCCCTGTTCGAGGAGACCGACGACGAGCGAGTCGGCGCCGAGCCGGACGAGCCCGTCCTGCTCGCGCAGCACCGCGAGGACGTCGCCCACCGTGTGGGCGGCGGCCAGGGCTGCCGTCGTCCGCTCGACGACGGTCGTGCGGCGGCGCCGTTCGGACGCCTCCTGGCGGCGGGCGGTGGTGTCGCTCAGCTCCTGCGTGGCGTCGCGGAGGATGCCGAAGACGCGGCGGGCCCGGCCGTTCTCGTCGCGCCGGATGTAGCCCTGGGTGTGGGTCCAGCGCAGGGAACCGTCCGCGAGGCGGACACGGAAGTAGCCGGCGTAGGTCTCGTGGCCCGCGGTGAGGGCGTCCTTGACGAGGGCGCTCATGCGGTCGCGTTCGGCGCGGGGCAACCGCGCGGCGGCGGTGGCGGCCATGCCGTCGAAGCGCTCGGGGCGCAGCCCGAAGACGGCGAGGGCCTGCTGGTCCATGTGCATGTGGCCGCTGTCGAGGTCCCAGTCGAAGCCGCCCATGCGGTTCATGGCGAGGATCGGGTCGGGCCGGGCCGGCCACTCCTCGGGCCACGGGGCGGCCTCGTCCGCTTCCTCCGGGGCGGCGGGTGCGGGCGCGCGGCGTGGCGCGGCCTCCGGCGGGGGGCCGGTGGCCGCGCGGTGGCGCCTCGCTCCCCGTTCTGCCATGAAGCTCCTTCGGCCCTCGTCCGGTTCCGCCGGCGGTGGACTCCGCTCCGAGCCCCTCGAAAGGTAGGTTTTATACCATTTTGCTCTGCTGTGGCGGCCGGGAACAGCCCCGGCGCCCGACGCGAGGGCCCCTGGAAAATCCGCCCCGCCCCGCCCGGGGGCTCCTGCCTCACCCGCCCGCTCCCGGTGCCAGCCGCACGCTGCGGGCCGTCTCCTGGCCGCCCTCCGTCGGGGTCTCGCCGGGGTCAGTTGAGGGCGGCACGGTCTCCCAGGGCCCGGAGGACTCGGGGCTCGGTTCCTCGTCGGGCGGCTCGGAGGGGGGTGCGCTGGGCGACGCGCTCGGCTCCCGTACCGCGCGGTCGTGACCGCCGTCGTCGCCCACGGGCCGCTCCAGCCAGTGGCCGTGCACCGGGTCGGCGAGGGTGAGCGCGGAGAGCGGGCGCGCGGCGGGGGCGACGGCACGGACCTCGTCCGCCTCGTACCCCTTCCAGCGCTCGCCGCGCGGCGCGCCGACACTGCCGCCGCCCGCGGGCCCGAGCGGGTTCCCGCAGGCGCAGCGCACCCTGGGGACGCCGCGCGCGTCGACGAGGACGGCGGTGCCCGACTGGAGGACGGCGCGGTAGGTGGTGACGTCGCCCTTCGCGTAGCCGTGCGCCGTGACGACGGTGTCGGCGCGCAGGACGACGGGGGTGAGGTCGTCGAGCCAGCGGTCGAGCCCGGCGGCGGGCGTCCCGGCCGCGCGGGCGAAGGCGGTGGCGCGCGGGCGATCGGCCGTGAGCAACCGGGACTGGGCGCGGGCGTCGCAGCCGGTACGGGCCGGCAGGCCCGCGTAGAGCCCGGGGGTGTCCCCCGCGACGAGGCGCGGTCTGCCGTCCTTGCCGCCCTCGCCCTCGGGGAGCGGCTGCTCCGTCCGGGTGAGCGGCGTGGGCGCCGCGCGCGTCGCCGAGGCCGTGAAGGGATCGGGCCCGCGCGCCCCCGCCCGCTCCAGAACGGCGTCCGCGGACGCGACGGCGCGCAGGCCCCCGGTGCCGCACCCGGCGACCCCGAGGGCGAGCAGTGCCAGCGCGGCGGACGCGAGGACGGCGGGGGTCGTCCCAAGAGCTGTGCGCACGGTGTCCTCCCGGCTCGGGCGGCGCCCCCGGTGGGCACGACCGCTCGGACCCGGCACGGACCGCGCGGGGCCGCGCCGGGTGCTGCGCCATTGTGTGCCGCGCGGGACGGAACGGCGCAAACGGGAGGAATCATCGGGCGACGACCCGGGGGCTTCCGGACACGGAGGCACGAGCACTCACTTCCGGCGCCACTCCCCCACGCGTCCCGCGGCGGGGGGCGGGGGGCGTCGCTCGCGCCGAGGGGCGGGCCCTCCCGCCGAGGCGGGCCGCTCGCGCCGTGGTGGGCCGCTCGCGCCCTGGTGGGTGCGCACCCATTGAGCGCACCCGCCTCAGCCCCCATCCCGCGCGCCTGGCCCCCGGGCCCGCCGCCCGCCCCGGCCCCTCAGCCCGCAGCGACTCTCAGCCGAGCCACCACACCGTGGTGTCCGGGGTGAGCACCACGTTCCCCGCCGCGTCCGCGACCGGGAGCGCGTCCCCGCTGCTCAGCAGCGCCTCACCGGGGCTCGGGACGGTGACCGGGGCGCTCCCCGTGTGGGCGGTGATGACGACGGCCCGCCCGTCGGCCGTCTCGCGGCGCAGCGCCAGGACGCCCTCGGGCGCGTCGAGCCACGTCACCTCGGTGCCCGCGCCGAGCGCGGGCTGCGCCCGGCGCAGGGCGAGCGCCGCGCGGTAGAACTCCAGCGTGGAGCCCGCGACGCCGGTCTGCGCCTCGACGCTCAGGCCGCCCCACTCCTCGGGCTGCGGCAGCCAGCTCCCGCCGGGCCCGAATCCGTACGAACTCCCCTCGCGCGTCCAGGGAAGGGGCACCCTGCACCCGTCGCGGAAGCCGTCCTGGCCCGCCGCGCGGAAGTAGGAGGGGTCCTGGCGCACCTCGTCGGAGAGGTCCACGACGTCCGGGAGGCCCAGTTCCTCGCCCTGGTAGAGGTACGCGGAGCCGGGCAGCCCGAGCATGAGGAGGGTCGCGGCACGCGCGCGCCGCAGGCCGAGCGCGCGGTCGCCGGGGGTGCGGAGCTGGGTGCCGAGGCCGGGCGGGTTGCCGAAGCGGGTGGTGTGCCGCGTGACGTCGTGGTTGGAGAGCACCCAGGTGGCGGGGGCGCCGACCGGGCGCATCGCCGCGAGGGTGCGGTCGATGACCTCCCGCAGCGCGGGCGCCGACCAGTCGGTGCTGAGGTACTGGAAGTTGAACGCCTGGTGGAGTTCGTCGGGGCGCACGTAGTGGGCGGTGCGCTCGACGGTGGGGGTCCACGCCTCGGCGACGAAGATACGGGCGCCGTCGTACTCGTCGAGGACGCGCCGCCAGGAGCGGTAGATCTCGTGGACGCCGTCCTGGTCGAAGTACGGCGTCGCCCCGTTGCCGAGGAGCTTGACCTGCCCCGCGCCGCCGACGTCGGGCAGTCCGGGCGCCTTGACGAGCCCGTGGGCCACGTCGACACGGAAGCCGTCGACGCCCATGTCGAGCCAGAAGCGCAGCACGGAGCGGAACTCGTCGTGGACCGCCGGGTGGTCCCAGTTGAAGTCGGGCTGCTCGGGCGCGAAGAGGTGCAGGTACCACTCGCCGTCGGCGGTACGGGTCCAGGCGGGTCCGCCGAAGACGGACTCCCAGTCGTTGGGCGGGAGTTCGCCGCTCTCGCCGCGCCCGGGACGGAAGTGGTAGCGCTCGCGCGACGGCGAGCCGGGGCCCTCGGCGAGGGCGCGCTTGAACCACTCGTGCTGGTCGGAGGAGTGGTTGGGCACGAGGTCGACGATGACGCGCAGCCCGAGCGCGTGCGCCTCGCGCAGCAGCCCGTCCGCGTCGTGCAGATCGCCGAACATCGGGTCCACGGCCCGGTAGTCGGCGACGTCGTAACCGGCGTCGGCCTGCGGCGAGGCGTAGAAGGGGCTCAGCCACACGGCGTCGACGCCGAGGTCGCGCAGGTGCGGCAGACGGGCGCGGATACCGGCCAGGTCCCCCATGCCGTCACCGTTCGCGTCGGCGAAACTGCGCGGGTAGACCTGGTAGATGACCGCCTCGCGCCACCAGTCCGCGCCGGGCGCCGCGGAGGCGGGCCCGGCCTGGGCGCGGAGGACAGCGGGGGCGACGGCGGCGATGGAGTCGGCGTGGTGCTGGCTCATGGGGTCCTTGCTGGTGACGTGTGCGTACGGGTGGTGCGTCGTGCGGCACGGGAGCGGGGCCGGCCCGGCGCCCGCACGGCCTCGGGCGTGCGGCTCAGCCCTTCGCCGCGCCTGCCGTGAGCCCGGTGACGAGGTGGCGCTGCACGAGGTAGAAGAAGATCGTGACCGGCACCGCGATGAGCACGGCGGTCGCGGCCATGAGGTTCCACTGGGCATCGTGTTCGCTGACGAAGGTCTGCAAACCGACGGCGAAGGTGTACTTCTCGTCGTCGAGGAGGAAAGTCGAGGCGAAGGCCACCTCGGCCCACGCGGTGATGAAGGTGTAGAAGGCGGCGACGGCGAGACCGGGCCTGGCGAGCGGCAGAATGAGCCGCCAGAAGGTGCCGAAGGGACTGAGCCCGTCGATGCGCCCGGCCTCGTCGATCTCGAAGGGGATCGTGTCGAAGTAGCCCTTGAGCAGCCAGGCGCTGTACGGGATGGCGGTCGTGCAGTTGAGCAGGATCACGCCGAAGTAGCTGTCGATGAGGCCGAGTTCGGAGAAGATCTCGTACATCGGCACGATGAGCACGGCGATCGGGAACGCCTGCGTGAGCAACAGCACCCACATGAGGGAGCGTTGGCCGGGGAAGCGCATGCGCGAGACCGCGTAGCCGGTGGTCGCGGCGAAGGCGACGCCGAGCAGAGTGGTGCCGAGCGAGACGATCAGGGTGGACTGGAGCCAGTCCCAGAACTTGGTGTGTTCGAGGACGTACGCGTAGTTCTCGAAGGTGAGGCGGCCGAGGATGCGGCCCGGATGGAGGTAGTCGTCCTTGCCGGGCCCGAGCGAGAGGAAGCCGAGCCAGACGACGGGCACGAGCGCGACGAGGCTCGCGAGGACGAGGACGGCGTGGGTGAGGACAGTGGCGAGCGGGCCCCGCTCGTCCCGGCGGCGGACGCGCGCGGGGCGGGCCGCGGTGCGCGCGGGGGCCGCCGCGACGGGCGCGGCGGGCAGCGTGGTGGACTCGGTGCTCATGGCGTGGCTCCTGGCGGCGGGATCAGAGGGTGGACTGCTCGCTGCGCTTCAGCCACCCGCGGTAGAAGGTGGTGAAGACGACGAGGATCGACAGGAGCAGGACGCCGTAGGTGGCCGACTGGGCGAAGTCGCGCGGCTGCTGGCCGAAGCCGAGGCGGTAGGCCCAGGTCACGAGGATCTGCGCGTCGGGGGCGCTGGTGCCGCCGAAGAGCAGGAAGATGATGGCGAACTGGTTGAACGTCCAGATCACGCCGAGCAGGACGACGGTGGCGCTCACCGGGCGCAGGCCCGGCAGGGTGACGTGCCGGAAGCGCTGCCAGGCGCTCGCGCCGTCCATCTCGGCGGCCTCGTAGAGGTTCGCGTCGATGGACTGGAGCCCGCCGAGCAGCGAGACCATCATGAACGGCACGCCGCACCAGGTGTTGACGAGGATCGCGGCCACACGCTGCCAGGAGGTGTCCTCCAGCCAGGCCGGCTGCGGCAGGCTCAGGTGGCCGAGGACGGTGTTCACGAGGCCGCCGTCGGCGAGCATGATCCGCCACGAGAACACGGTGACGAAGGCGGGCACCGCCCACGGCAGGATGAGCAGCATCCGGTAGACGACCCGGCCGCGGAACTTCTGGTTGAGCAGCAGCGCGAGGCCGAGCCCGATGCAGTAGTGCAGCGCGACACAGGCGACGGTCCAGCCGACCGTCCACAGGAAGTGCGACCAGAAGCGCTCGTAGGCGGTGGGCCCCCACAGGATGTCGGCGTAGTTGTGCAGGCCGATGAACTCGTAGGTCGCGTCGATGTGGTTGACGCCGATGGTGCGCGCCGAGTTGAGGCTGGTGGCGTCGGTGAGGGTGAGGTAGAAGCCGCGGGCCAGGGGATACGCGACGAGGACGCCGAGCACGATGACGACCGGGGCGATCATCGCGTACGCGTACCAGTGCTTCTGGCTGCCGCGGCGCAGCCGGGCGAGCGGGCCTGCCTTGCGGCCCGGGGCCCGCTGCTGCCGCGGGGGCGCGGTCTCGGTGTCGACGGCGACGGTCATGGCGGCCCTTCCAGGGGCGGGGGTGGTGTACGAGGGGAGGCGGCGGTACGGGGGCGGGGCGGCCCGTCAGGTGGCCGGCCCCGCTCCCGCGCCGGTCAGCGCTTGTAGTCGGGGAGGAGCTTCTGCATCGCGTCCCCGGCCTTGCGGATGCCGTCGCTCAGCGACTCCTTCCCGCTCGCGACGCGCGGCAGTTCGGTGTCCATCGGGCCCCACAGGGAGCTGTACTCCGGCAGCGCGGGGCGCGGCCGGGCGGCGTCCAGGACCTGCTGGAAGCCCGCGACGCCCGGGTCGGCCTTGACCGCCGCGGTGTAGGCGTCCTGGCGGGTCGGCAGGGTGCCGTTCTTGAGCGCGATCCGCTCCTGCGTCTTCGCCGAGGTCATGAACTCGACGAAGGTGAAGGCGGCCTCCTGGTGGGCCTTGTCGGCGCCCGCGTAGACGGACAGGTTGTGGCCGCCGGTCGGGGCGCCGGGCTTGCCCGCGGATCCCGCCGGGACGACGGCGACGCCGAGGTTCTTCCTGTCCTTGAAGGCGCTGCCCTTGTAGTAGTTGGTCAGCTCCCAGGGGCCCTGGAGGGTGGCCGCGACCTTGCCGCCCGCGAAGGCGTCCTGGATGTGGGCGTAGCTGTCGGCGGTGATGTCGGCCTTGTGCAGGCCCTTGCCGGAGAAGAGGCTCTGCCACTCCTTGAGTCCCTTGACGGCGGCGGGGCTCTCGATCGTGAGCTTCTTCGCCTTCGCGTCGACCGTGTCGGTGCCCTCGCCGAGGAGGTGGGGCTGCGCGTAGTACCCGGCCGTCGAGCCCCAGTAACCGTCCACGCCGGTCTTGGACTTGATCGTCGCGGCGTCCTTCTTGAGCTGCTCCCAGGTGGTGGGCGCTTCCTTGATGCCGGCCTCGGCGAAGAGCTTCTTGTTGTAGACGAGTGCGAGCGTGTCGGTGACGAGCGGCACGCCGTAGGTCTTGCCCTCGTACTGGGCCTGCTGGAGCAGGTTGGGCTGGAAGGAGTCCTTCTCGGCGAGCGCGTCCGTGCCGTCGAGCGGCGCGAGGTAGCCCTTCTTCGCGAAGGCGGGCGTCCAGCCGACCTCGGCGCGCAGGATGTCGGGCGCGCCCTTGGCCCCGGCGGCGGTGTCGAACTTGTTCTGCGCCTGGTCGAAGGGCACGTTGACGTACTTGACCTTGATGCCCTTGTGCGACTTCTCGAACTGCTCGACCAGGGCCTTGTAGGTCGGGGCCTCGTTGGTGGCGTTGGAGGTGTCCCACCAGGTGAGGGTGACCGGTCCGCCGCCCGAGGCGCCGTCGTCGCCGTCGTCCCCGCCGCAGGCCGTCGCCGCGAGGGCGAGCGAGGCGAGCAGTGCGGTGGCCGCTATGCCACGCCGCATGAGTACTCCTTGAGGTGTGTGAGCCCGTTCACGGCGGAAGGCCGCCGCCGACCGCACCATCGCGATGGCCGGGCGAACGTGAAAGTAACAGCGCCGCAGCCGTTCCGAAAGACCTTGCAGCAAGAATCTGCAAGAAACCTTCTCCGCACCCGGAACGTCAGTCCACCGCCTGCACCTGCGGCGCACTCCTTCCGTGCGGACCCGGGGAGTTCTTGCTTGCAAGGCTTGTGCAAGAATCCTCAGGCCCTTGTCAGTCCGCGTCCGAACGGGAATCATCGGAGGGGCCGTCAGGGACCCGTGACCTGGTCAGCGCCGGACACCGACCCAGTCGAGGGGACCCCATGACACAGCAGTACGGGCGCAGGCCCGCGGCACCCCGTCGTGCGGGGACGCGCCCGGAGCCCCAGGGCACGGCCCGCCTCGCCGATCTCGCCGCGCAGGCGGGGGTGAGCGAGGCGACGGTGAGCCGGGTGCTCAACGGCAAACCGGGCGTGGCCGACGCGACCCGGCAATCGGTGCTCGCCGCGCTCGATGTGCTCGGCTACGAGCGCCCGGTGCGCCTGCGCAGGCGCAGCGAGGGGCTGGTCGGGCTCATCACGCCCGAGCTGGAGAACCCGATCTTCCCGGCCCTCGCGCAGGTCATCGGGCAGGCCCTGACCCGTCAGGGCTACACCCCGGTCCTCGCGACGCAGACGCCCGGCGGGTCCACCGAGGACGAGCTGACCGAGATGCTCGTGGACCGGGGTGTCGCCGGGATCATCTTCGTCTCGGGGCTGCACGCCGACACCACGGCGGACACGGGACGCTACGAGCGACTGCACGCGCAGGACGTCCCGTTCGTCCTGGTCGACGGCTACTCCCCCAAGGTCCGCGCCGTCTTCGTCTCACCGGACGACCGGGCGGCGATGGGCCTCGCGGTCACCCACCTGCGGGCGCTCGGCCACCGCGAGATCGGGCTCGTGCTCGGCCCGGAGCGCTTCGTTCCCGTGCAGCGCAAGGTCGAGGGGTTCATGACGGCGCTGCGCGAGGAGTGGGGACTGGACCCCGCCGAGGTGCGGAGCCGGTACGTGGAGCACTCGCTGTTCACGCTCGAAGGCGGACAGGCCGCCGCGACGGCACTCCTGGAACGAGGCTGCACGGCGCTCGTGTGCGCGAGCGACATGATGGCGCTCGGCGCGATTCGCGCGGCCCGCGCCCGCGGCCTCGCGGTCCCGGAGGAGGTCTCCGTCGTCGGCTTCGACGACTCCCCGTTGATCGCTTTCACGGACCCGCCCCTGACCACCGTCCGCAAACCCGTCCCGGCGATGGGCCAGGCGGCGGTCCGCGCCCTCCTGGAGGAGATCGGCGGCACCCCGGCCCCGCCGAGCGAGTTCGTCTTCATGCCGGAACTGGTGGTCCGGGGCTCGACGGCTTCGGCGCCGAGCAGATAACCGCCCGAGCGCGCCCCGTGTTCGCCGGCGCGCACGGCTGTCTCGGTCGTCCAACGTCACCACCTCGTCCCAGAGCACATCCGTGAGGGTGACGGTCATGACGTGGAGGGCTGTCTTCGCGGTGGTGTTCGTGGTGCTGCCGGCCTCTCACGCCCGGGGCCCTTCCCGGCAGCGGGACAGACAGGCTCTGCGGCAAGTCCGTCTTGTGGGCGGACCGGTTGTCAGCGGCTTACGGCAGGATGCGGGGCATGTGGCGGCCCGTCCGACGAAGGGCTTTCGAGGCCGTCGGCTATCAAGGGGAGGGATGCTGTGCGCAGGCCGGTCGAAGGCGAGGTGCACGTTCACTACGGTCAGATCTACGTGGAGAGCGATCCACACAAGGTCCCGGACCTCCTCGGGGCGTTCGCAGGCCAGAGCTCGGGGCTGTGCGGGGCGGCGGTCCCAGGTGCGCTCTGGCTGAACACCGGGCTGCACACGGGCAACGTCGGCTTCACCGTGGAGGTCCACGACCAGGATCCTCCGCTGGACCCGGTCTGGGAGGACGTGGTGGAGGTGCCCTTCCGCCCGGTGTCGGAACGCACCAGTTTGGTGCAGTGGGCGGGCGAGGCCGCGTGGGACCTGGATCTCGACCAGACCGACTACCGCGTGCGGTACTGCGCTCAGCGGATGGACGAGGGACGGCAGCTCGACACCAGAGGGTCCGAGGAGCCACAGGCGGACAGCTACCTTCTGCAGTTCTGGCCCGCGCCGCCTCGTGCGGACCGCGTGGTCCGCCAGACCTCGCAGCACGCCGCCTCCCGGCACCGCTACACGCGCGCACTTCCACCACCTCCCACACCGGAGCAGCGCGCCGAGGCCGAACGCCTGGCCCGCCAGGCGGACGAGCGGGTCGCCGAGGAGCGGCGACTGCACCATGAGCGATGGCAGTGGAGCGGTCGGCTGCCGAGCGAGGGGCTGCGCGGCGTCGGCGGCCATGTCCGCGGTCTGCTCTGCTTCGACAGCGACCTGGTGCACGCCCTCGACGCCGCGGATCCGGAGGTCCAGCGTGCGACAGCGGTCCATGCCGCCTGGCGGGCCTGCGCGGAAGCGGACCTCTGGGACGTTCCGTGGGTCGCCCAGGCGCTCACCGCGTTGAGTCGGGGACGTCCGCTGCCGCCGCCGTTCGACGACCCGGCCCGGCTGCGGGAGCTTCTGCGGTCCGATCCACAGGTCCCGAGGCGGTCGGTGTTCGAGGCGCTACCTCCCGGGCTACCGCCATATCGCTCACCCACGCCCCCGGTGGCGGCCGAGTGCACGCGAGTCCCGGCCGCGGAGCCGGAGAACGAGGCGAGGCGGCCGGGCCTCGGCCGGCGACTGAGAGCGCGCATACCGACCGGGCCCGCCAGTCATGGCCCCACACCGACAGCAGACGTGGGGCAAGGTGCTGCCGCGGTGGTGCACGCCTCCGGCCCTCCGCGCGTACCCGAGCAAATCCCGCAGCGGCACTTCGCCCTTCCTGCCGTATTGGCCGCTGCCGAGCCCGACCCGCTGAGGGCGGCACTGGACGCGGTGTGGCACGCGGTGCATACGTATGGCGAGCGCTACCCAGAGTTGCTGGAGGACATCCGGTCGGCGTGCGCCGAGCAGCTGGGAAAGTAGGCCGGTCCTGCTGATCAACTGGCCGGGCAAGCGCATTCCGTACGAGCTGTGTGCGCTGGTGGCGCTGCGGGACGCGGTGCGGCGCCGGGAGATAGGGGTGGTGGGGACGAACCGGTGGCTCCGCCCAGCAGGCCGACGCTTCCCATCACGGACAGTCGAAACGCCAGTCAGTTCTTGAGTCAAACCCTCGGGCGGAGCCACAGCAATCATCACTGTCAGTTCTCGGTGCCGAGTTGGATGTGCTCGATGTCGTTGTCCAGGAAGGTGGCCAGGTCCTGGGCTTCGGCGTGAACGGCTTCTTGTTCCGGGGCGGTGAGGGGGCGCAGGGAGCTGATGCGGAGTTGGTGGTTGCGCACGGTCCAGGTGGCGGTGACGCGGCCGTCGACAAGGACGGTGCGGTGGCCCGCGACGGACAGGCCGAGGTGGGGGGCGTCGATGATGCGGCTGCGGTCGTGGTAGCCGAGGACGGCGTTGTCGAAGGCCGGGAGGAACCGGACGGGGGCCGGGGTGTCGGGGTGAGGGCGGGGTGCGTCGGGCAGGTCGAGCAGTTCGCGGCCGCGTTCGTCACGGAAGACGACGAGTTCTTCCCGGGCGGCTTTGACGGCGGCGGGAAGTCCGGCGAGGCCGCACCAGGCGCGTAGGTCCGCGCTGGCGGCGGGCCCGTAGGCGGCAAGGTAGCGGCGCAACAGCTGCTGCCCGACGGGATCGCCGTCCCCGGCGGGCACGGGGTCGATGTCCCGTGCCAGCCAGGTGGCCAACGGCAGGTTGCGTACGCCGCCGGTCTGCTGCCAGAGGCCGCGGGGCGGGAGTTGGGCCATGGGGAGGAGGGCTGCGACGAGCAACTCGCCCAGGACACGGGGTGGTGGGCCGGGCCAGCGGTCTTCGAGGGCCCGTACGAGCTCTCTCATGGTGCGGGGCTGCTGGTCGGCCATGACCGCGCGGCCGGCGGCGGCGACCTCGTCCAGGTCGATGCCGGCCAGTTCACGCCGGTAGGTGCCCAGCACTCGCTGGCGCAGCATGGTGTCGTGGCGGGCTCGCCAGGCGAGCGCGTCGTCGGAGGTGACGAGGTGGACGGTGCGGCGCATCAGGTGGGTGCGCACCACCGTGCGGCCGGTCAGCGCCTCGTCCAGTCGCTCGGGCTTGAAGTCGGCCAGGCGGGACCACAGCCCGGTGAAGGGTTCCTGGGGCTCCTGCGCCTGAAGGCCGCACAGGTGGGCCACCGCCTCGGACACAGAGGTGTCGCTGCGCGTGAGCAGGTGCTGGCGGGCGAGGGTGGCGCGGTTGAGGGCGCGGCTGTCGAGGACGGTCATGGCGTTCTCAGGCTGCGGCCCGCTCGTGGGGCGGGCGTCGGCGCAGGTCAGTGCTGGTGAGGGAGGGGGGTGTGTGGGAGACGTCCAGAGGGCCGATGTCGGTGCCGGGCGGGACGATCGCGTCGATCTTGTCGAGGATGTCGTCGCCCAGGGTGATGGTGGCGCCGGCGAGCAGGTCGTCCAGCTGGCCCATGGTGCGCGGGCCGATGATGGCGGCGGTGACGTCGGGGTGGCTGGTCGCGAAGGCCATGGCCAGGTGCGTGAGGGAGTGGCCGGCTTCTTCGGCGAGGGTGAGCAGCCTCTCGACGGCATCCAGCTTGTGTTCGTCGGTGAGATGCCGGGGGACCCACCGCATGCGGGGATTGCCGGGCCGCGGGGTGTTCTTGCGGTAGCGGCCGGTGAGCAGGCCCATGGCCAGTGGGCTCCACACCAGAACGCCCAGGCCGTAGCGCCGGCAGACGGGCAGTACCTCGCGCTCGATGCCGCGGTTGAGCAGGGAGTAGGTCGGCTGCTCGGTTCTCAGGCGGTGCAGGCCGCGCTGCTGGGACACCCACTGGGCTTCGACGATGTCCGAGGCCGGCAGGTTGGAGGAGCCGATCGCGCGGACCTTCCCGGCACGCACGAGGTCGGTGAGCGCGGAGAGGGTCTCCTCGACATCGGTGTGCGGGTCGGGGTGGTGGATCTGGTAGAGGTCGATGTAGTCGGTCCGCAGCCGCTTCAGCGAGCCCTCGACCGCCTGGATGATCCAGCGCCGGGAGCTGCCGCCGCGGTTGGGGCCCTCGCCCATCGGTCCGTTGAACTTGGTCGCCAGCACGACCTCGTCGCGGCGTCCTGCGAGGGCTTTCCCGACGATCTCCTCGGTCTCGCTGTACCCGTAGACGTCGGCGGTGTCGACGAGATTGATACCGGCGTCGAGCGCCCGGTGGATCATGCGCGCGCAGTCGTCGTGATCCGGGTTGCCCATCTTGCCGAACACCATGGTGCCCAGGCAGTAGGCGCTGACTTCGATGCCGGTCCGCCCCAGCTTCCGCATCCGCACGGTGACCTGTTTCCTTCCACTGCTGTACGTACGTGTTCGGCGCCCGCGCCGTCCGGGCCGCCCGTGTGGGCTGTGGCGGCCCGGACGGCGCAGGCGTGTCAGTCGGCCGGCTCAGCCGTTGTACGGGGCGGCGACGTCCAGGACCCAGGTGACGCCGAAGCGGTCGGTGAGCATGCCGTACAGCGGCGCCCACTGCGCGGGCTCCAGCGGACGCACGACGGCCGAGCCCTCGGCGAGCTTGCCCCACAGAGCACTGATCTCCTCGGCGTCGTCACCGCGTACGGAGACGAAGAACGGGTTCTCGCCCTGGTTCCAGGGCAGTTGCGACGGCACGTCGTAGGCCATGACGTGGAAGCCGTTGTCGCCGGCCACCTCGCCCCACATCACCCAGTCCGCCTCGCTCTCGTTCTGCACGGCGCCCGCGTCCTTGTAGGTGACCGCGACCGCGCGTCCGCCGAAGACGGACTGGTAGAAGTCCAGCGCCTCACGTGCGGCGCCCCGGAAGTTCAGGTGAGTGGTGGTCGTGACGGACATGACCTGCTCCTTGCCTCGATGTGACAGATACGCCGCCGACTGCCGAAGTCCCAGTGGCGGCTGCCGACCAGGAGCGGTGCCTCCCGAACAGCTCGTGTGCCACCATGGCGGAGGTACAGGACAGGTTGTGTCCTGTATTGCGGGAAGAATGGATCTCATGCAGAAGACCTCCTCTCGGCTGCTCGCTCTGCTCTCGCTGCTTCAGGCGCACCGTGACTGGTCCGGCGAGGCTCTCGCCGAGCGTCTCGGCATCACCTCGCGCACCGTGCGGCGTGACATCGACCGGCTGCGCGAACTCGGCTACCCGATCACGACCGTCAAGGGACCGGCCGGCGGCTACCGCCTGGAGGCCGGCGCTCACCTGCCACCCATGCTGTTCGACGACGACCAGGCCGTCGCCCTGGCCGTCGCACTGCAGACCGCGGCCACCGGCACCACCGTCGCCGAAGACGCCACCCGCGCCCTGGCCACCCTCCGCCAGGTCATGCCACCTCGCCTGCGCCACCGCATCGACCTGCTGCGCATCACCGCCGTCCAGCCGCCCGCGGCCGACGACACCCCTCAGGTCGACGCTCAGGTCCTGGTGGACCTGAGCCGCGCCATCCACGCCCGCGAGGAACTGCGCTTCGACTACGCCCCGGGCCCGAGCACCTCGGCCGATGACGTGCGCCGCGTACAGCCCCACCACCTGGTCACCTGGCGCCATCGCTGGTACCTCGTGGCCTGGGACCTCCACCGCGAGGACTGGCGCACCTTCCGCGTGGACCGCATCCGGCCCCGCACCCCCACCGGCCCCCGCTTCACCCCCCGCGAACTCCCCGGCGGCAACGTCTCCGCCTTCCTCACCAGCCGGTTCCGCGGCAACGACGGCACCACCACCGACTGGCCCTGCCAAGGCGAAGTCATCCTCCATCTCCCGGCCGCCGACGTCGCACCCTTCGCCCAGGACGGAATCGTCGAGGAACTCGGCCCCGATCACTGCCGACTCACCCTCGGCTCCTGGTCATGGACCGGACTCGCCGCCACCATCGGCCGCTTCGACACCGATATCGAAGTCATCGGCCCGCCCCGACTGGCCACCGCGTTCACCGACCTCGCCGCCCGCTACGCCCACGCCGCACGCACCACAAGGCCGCACCGGCGCTAGGTGCCGCCGTTGGCCAGTCACTGCTCAACACCAAGCTCAACGCGTTGCCGCACCTTGTTCGCGGCATCCGTGACTCGTCAAATGCGCGGGGCATCCGAAGCTGGCCGCCCGAGGCGCGCAGCGCCTACGTGGGGATGATGACCTACTACGACGCCAATGGTCTGCCTGCCGGCAACATGGCCGACCTGCCCAACCTCTTGGGTCGCAAGCCCACAAGCTACGAGCACTTCGCGAGACGGCTGGCAGCGTCAAGGACGGAAAGCCGCTGAGGCGGCCCCATCCGGAAGGGGCGTCGCACAGCACGACTGAATTCTGCGACTCGCGAGCATTCGATCCGCACCCTGGCGGGACGTCCGCGTGTGTCGGACGCCAGAACATCAACGGGATGGTCTACAAGATCCGCACCGGTCTCTCCTGGCGTGACCTGCCGGAACGCTATGGACCGGCCGAAAGAGGATTTCGCGTGCGGTGGGGGCCGTGCCCGCGATGTCCTGGAGGTCCAGGGCGTCGAGCGCGCGGCCGATCGTGCGCAGGATCTCGCAGCGGCGGGCGGAGCCGGTGGGAGGTTCCGGCATCATCTCGCCGAAGGCTTCCAGGTGGATGATCAGCGGGAAAACGTTGTCGTCGAAAACGGCCTGATCCATCCGGCCGGGAACGTACTGCGAGGCACTCCCCGCCGTGGCCGGATCGCCCAAGTCCGTGCGGACCGGGTCCCCGACGCGCATGCAGCGGTTGCGCGGGTGGATGCCCATGACGGGGGTGCCCTCGGGGGTGTGGACGAGTCCCTCGCACCGGAAGCCGGGGACGTGCCGGCCGAAGCCGAGGTCGAGGACCGCCTCGACGGTGCGGCCCACGCGGCGGGCGCTGTGCCGGTGACCTTGAACCAACTGGCGCCCCACGGCGGGTTCCAGGGGTGCCCGGGGCGATGGGCGTGCAGGGGCCCACCGCGGCCCCGGGATGCGCGACGCGCAGGCCCCGCCTCCCGGAAGGGGCGGGGGCCTGCGCGGACCGTGCGGGAGGGGCTGTCAGTCCACGCTGGGCAGGATGTGCGGTTCGGCGAGGTCGTCCTCGTACCCGGCGAGGCGGATGGGCGCCGAGCGGGCCCACACCTCCAGCGAGCCGATCTCCTGGTGACGGCGGCGGGGCGGGGAAGTCGTCCCCTGGCTCCGCTGCTCCATGTGCTTCGTCTCCTGTGTCACCGCGCACTCCTCATGTGTCGGGTAACCCCCGGTACGGCACCGGCCGCTCCCTGTCACCGGGACCTGGCACCGGGCCGCCGCCGGAATTCGCGTCTGGGGCGGTACGGGCGCGGTGGCGCCGGTGGTTCGTACGGGGCGGGGCGAGGTGCGCCCTTCGTCCGGGGACGGACGTCGGGTGAGGGTGTCCACCCGTGTCTGCTGTCCGTTGCAACAGCCTAACCACATGAGCGCGGGCGCGCTCGATGGCGCGGAAATCGGCACCCCGTGCCGCGGGGGAACCTCCGCGATTCAGCCATCCGGATCAGGCCGCACCCGTCCCGGCGGCCCCGCGTGTCACCAGCGCGAGACGCCGTAGTCCTTGAGGAAGACGCCGTACAGGTCCTCACCGGCCTCGCCGCGCACGATCGGGTCGTAGACGCGGGCCGCGCCGTCGATGAGGTCGAGCGGGGCGTGGAACCCGGCCTCGGCGAGGCGCATCTTGTCGGGGTGCGGGCGCTCGTCGGTGATCCAGCCGGTGTCGACGGCGGTCATGAGGATGCGGTCCTGCTCGAACATCTCCTGCGCGCTGGTGCGGGTGAGCATGTTGAGCGCGGCCTTGGCCATGTTCGTGTGGGGGTGCCCGGCGCCCTTGTAGCCGCGCGCGAACACGCCCTCCATGGCGGAGACGTTGACGATGTACGTACGGCGGGCACCGCTCGCCGCCATCGCGGGGCGCAGCCGGCTGATGAGGAGGAACGGGGCGGTGGAGTTGCAGAGCTGCACCTCCAGGAGTTCGACCGGGTCGACGGTCTCGACGGTCTGCACCCAGCTGTTGCTGTCGTGCAGGTCGGGGACGAGGCCCCCGGCGTCGATCGCGGTCCCCGCGGCGATGCGGGCGGGGCTCGCGGAACCGCTCACGAGGGCGAGGTCGGTGACCTCGCGGGCGCTGAGGCCCTCGCCGAGGCGGGGTCCCGGGAGGGCGGCGACGGCGCCGGAGCCGAAGGTGCCGATGACCTCGGTGGCGGGGAGTTCGCCGCGCGGCGGCTCGGCGGATTCGGCGGCGAGGAGTTCGCGGTAGGCGCCGGGCGAGCGGCGGACGGTCTGGGCCGCGTTGTTGATGAGGATGTCGAGCGGCCCGGCCGCGCTCACCGAGTCGGCGAGGGCGAGCACCTGGGCGGGGTCGCGCAGGTCGATGCCGACGATCTTGAGGCGGTGCATCCACTCGGCGCTGTCGTCCATCGCCGCGAAGCGGCGCACGGCGTCCTGCGGGAAGCGCGTCGTGATCGTGGTGTGGGCGCCGTCGCGCAGCAGGCGCAGGGCGATGTACATGCCGATCTTGGCGCGGCCCCCGGTGAGCAGGGCGCGCTTGCCGCTGAGGTCGGCGCGGGCCTCGCGGCGGGCGCGGTTCTCCTCGGCGCACTTCGGGCACAGCTGGTGGTAGAAGGCGTCGACCTCGGTGTACCTGGCCTTGCACACGTAGCAGGAGCGAGGCCGCTTGAGTATTCCGGCGAGGCGGCCCTCGGAGCGCGAGCTGGGCAGGGCGCCGCGCGTCTCGTCGTCGATGCGCTCGGCGGAGCCGGTCGCGGTGGCCTCGGTCACGGCGCGGTCGTGGGCGGTCTTGGCGGCGCGGCGGTCCTGGCGGCGGCGCTGCTTCACGGTGCGGTAGATACCGGCGGTGGCGCGGCGGACCGTCACGGCGTCGGGGTGGTCGACATCGAGCTGGTCGAGTTCGGCGAGGACGTCGAGGCAGATGGCGAGCCGTTCGGGGTCGATCCCTGGTCCGTACACGTGCTCGGGGGTCTCGGGCGCTGTCTCGTCGCTCGGGAGGGTGGGCACCGTCATCGCTGTTTCCTTGTGGTCCTGAAGGCCGCACGCCACCGGGCGTGGCCCCCTGTGCGCTCCGGCGCGCACCACGGCGCGGGACCGGGGCAGGGGAGCGGGGCAGCTCCCGAGGGTACGTGGCGGCTCGCCGACCCGACAAACCGCCCGCCGCGAAGGGGAGGCGAGGACCGGGCGGCGGGGGTGACCGATCCGCCGGAGCCCGGCGCCTCAGTCGGCGCTCCAGGCCGCGGGTGAGTGGGCGGCCATCGCCCCGGCCGCACGGGACGGGGCGATGGGGGCGCGGACGAGGCGGCGTGTCCGGCGAGGACGGGCGCACTGGCGGCGAGGGCGCGGGGCCGTGACGAGGCCGAGGCCCTCACCGCACCGGCTCACCCCCGCTCCCCCACCCGCGCCCCCTTGCCCAGCGCGACGACGCCGCCCGGCGAGATGGTGTACAACTCGGCGTCCCTGTCCGGGTTCACGCCGATCGTGGCTCCCGGCGGGACCTCGATGTTCTTGTCCAGGACGGCGCCGCGCACCACCGCGCCGCGCCCGACCCGTACCCCCGCGTGCAGCACCGAGCCCTGCACGACGGCGCCCGGCTCGATGACGACTCCGGGTGAGAGCACGGAGCCCGTGACCTGGCCGCGGATGACGCACCCGGGGCTCACGACGGACTCGCCCGCGAAGCCGCCCGCGCAGAACTTCGCCGGCGGCAGGGCGTCGTTGTAGGTGTAGATGGGCCATTGGCGGTTGTCGAGGCTGAAGGCCGGCCGGTCCTTGACGAGGTCCATGTGGGCCTCGTAATAGGCGTCGAGGGTGCCGACGTCGCGCCAGTAGCCGTGCTCGTGCGGGGCCTCGCCCGGGACGCGGTTGTCGTCGAAGTCGTAGAGCTGCGCCTCGCCGCGACCGGTGAGCAGCGGGAGGATCGAGCCGCCCATGTCGTGCGCGGAGGCGGGGTCGGCGGCGTCCTGCTGGAGGGCGTCGATCAGGACCTTCGTGCTGAAGAGGTAGTTGCCCATCGAGGCGTGGACGTGGTCGGGGTCACCCGGCAGTCCGGGCGGGTCGGCGGGCTTCTCCAGGAAGGAGGTGATGTGCCGGCCGTCCGGGCCCGGGACGATGACGCCGAAGGCGGAGGACTCGGCGCGCGGCACCTTCAGCCCCGCGACGGTGACCCCGGCGCCGCCCTCGATGTGGGCCTGAAGCATCTGGCGGGGGTCCATGCGGTAGACATGGTCGGCACCGAACACGGCGACGTAGTCCGGCTGTTCGTCGTGGACGAGGTTGAGGGACTGGAGGATCGCGTCGGCGCTGCCGAGGTACCAGCGCGGGCCGAGCCGCTGTTGCGCGGGCACGGGCGTCACGTAGTTGCCGAGCAGGCTCGACATGCGCCACGTGGTGGTGACGTGCCGGTCGAGCGAGTGCGACTTGTACTGGGTCAGGACGCAGATCCGCAGGATGTCGGCGTTGACGAGGTTCGACAGGACGAAGTCGACGAGCCGGTACGTGCCGCCGAAGGTGACAGCGGGTTTCGCGCGGTCGGCGGTGAGCGGCATGAGCCGCTTGCCCTCCCCGCCCGCCAGGACGATCCCCAGAACCGAAGGTCCGCCGCGCATGACGCCCCCCTCCCGGCGGCTCCTTCGCCGCCGTGCCGTCCCGCCGCAGGGCGGGTGCGATGCCTCGTGTGGTGCGGGTGGTGCTCTTGTGGTGCTGGTGGTGCGGGTCCGTGCGGTGGTGCGTGTCGCGGGTGGTGCGTGGCGTCCTCAGATGCGGGCCAGGACGTGCTCGTACACCTCGACGGTGCGCCGGGCGATGCGGTCCCAGCCGAAGTCGCGGACAGCGACGTCGCGCCCGGCCGCGCCCATGAGCGCCGCCGTGCGCGAGTCGGCGACGAGGCCGTTGAGCGCGTGCGCGAGGCCCCGCTCGAAGGCGGCCGTGTCGTCCGGGTCGTACGGGACGAGCAGCCCGGTCACGCCGTCGCGCACCACCTCGGGGATACCCCCGACGGCCGAGGCGACGACGGCGGTGCCGCAGGCCATCGCCTCCAGGTTGACGATGCCGAGCGGTTCGTAGACCGAGGGGCAGACGAAGGCCCTGGCGTGACTGAGCAGTTGGACGATGTCGGGGCGCGGCAGCGGCTCGGGTATCCAGTGCACCCCGTCCCGCGCGGCGCGCAGTTCGGCGACCAGGGCGCGGAACTCGGCGTCGAGTTCGGGGGTGTCGGGCGCTCCGGCGCAGAGCACGAGCTGCGCGGCGGGGTCGAGGAGGCGGGCGGCGCGCAGGAGGTGCGGCACGCCCTTCTGGCGGGTGACGCGGCCGACGAAGAGGACGTAGGGGCGGTCGGGGTCGATGCCGGCGCGGTCGAGCGCCGCGGTGTCGGGGCTCGCGCGGTAGAGGTCGGTGTCGATGCCGTTGTGGACAACGTGGACCCGCTCGGGGTCGAGGTCCGGGTAGCAGCCGAGCAGGTCGGCACGCATCCCGTGCGAGACGGCGATCACGGCGTCGGCGGTCTCGACGGCGGTGCGCTCCGCCCAGGAGGAGAGCGCGTAGCCGCCGCCGAGCTGTTCGGCCTTCCAGGGGCGCAGCGGTTCGAGCGAGTGTGCCGTGAGGACGTGCGGGATGCCGTACTGCAGCTGGGCGAGGCGGCCCGCGAGCGCGGTGTACCAGGTGTGCGAGTGGACGAGGTCGCGGTCCGCGAGGGAGGCGGTCATGCCGAGCCCGGTCGAGAAGGCCCGCAGCGCCTCGCCGGCCCCGTCGGGCAGCGGTGCCGCCCGGTGCCGTACGACCCCGGGACGGGCCTCCGTCTCCGGGGCGTCCCAGGCGTGCACGACGAGGTCGGTGAGGATGCGCAGCTCGCGGGCGAGGAATTCGACGTGCACCCCCGCACCGCCGTAGACATGCGGCGGGTACTCCCTGGTCAGTAGTCCTAGGCGCATGCGTCCCCCGTCCGCGTCGTCCCTGGCGTCCCTGCGGCACCGTCCATGCTCGCCCACCGGGGCGGCCGGTGGAAGACCGCGTGCCCGCGCCGGGGCGGGACGTCTCTCGTCCCCCGGATGCCCCCGCACGGCCTGTTCACCCGTGCGGAGGCCGCGCGAAGATCTCGCGGAGCCCCCGCGCGGTGCGCGCGAGGGGCCAGGCGGCGGGCCCGCGGAGTCCGTGCGCCGGCCGGCACGCCGCTCGGGCGCCGTCGTCGTACGGGAGTCGTACGTCGCGGGGGCGCGTGCCGCCTCGCCCGCGCCCGTCCCCCGCCCGACACGCCCCCGGGTGTACTCCCACAGCAGTACGTCGATGCGGGTGCCGGGGGATGACGACGGGATGCCGTCCGGCGGGGAAGGGTGAACCGTATGAGTGCCGATCGACTCCCGCAGCGCCGGAGTGCTTCATGAGCGACGTCCCGCTGTCCGTGCTCTTCGCGCTGGCCTCCGCCGTCGCCTACGCGGCCGGGGCCATCGTCCAGGAGCGGGTGGCGGTCCAGCAGGGGCCCGCGGGACACGCGCCGTGGCGGCGGCCCGCGTGGTGGGGCGCGGTGGCGCTCAACGGGCTGGGCGCGCTGCTGCACGTCGGGGCGCTCGCCTTCGGGCCGCTGAGCCTCGTCCAGCCGCTCGGCGCGCTGACCATCGTCTTCGCGCTGCCGCTGGCGGCGCTGCTCGTGCGGCAGCGGGCGAGCGCGGCGGCCTGGCGCGGGGCACTGCTCGCCGCGGCCGGGCTCGCGGGGCTGCTCGCGCTCACCGGGAGCGGCGGCGAGCGGGTTCCGGCGGGGCAGGCGCTCGGCGTGCTCGGCCTCGTGACGCTCGGCACGGTGCTCACGCTGCTGCTCGTGGCGCGCGGGGTGCACCACTATCCGGCGGCGCGCGGCGGTTTCGTCGCGGCGGCGGCCGGGGTGGCCTTCGGGATGGCGTCGGTCTACACGAAGACCGTCACCGACCGGATCGCGCACGAGAGTCCCTTGGAGATGCTGCCGCTGCTCGGCGCGGTGGGCGTGCTCGCGTGCGCCGGGATGCTCCTGTCCCAGGCGAGCTACCGGGGCGCGGGCCTCACGGCCCCTCTCGCGACCCAGACGGTCGTGAACCCGGTGACGGCGGCGGCGGTGGGCTTCGCGCTCTTCGGCGAGCACATGAGATTCGGCGTCCTGGGCGAGGCGGGGGCGGCGGTGGCGGGCGCGATCGCCGCGGTGGGCCTCGTCCGGCTGACGGTGGGCAGAACGGCATCGCCGTCGGCCCCGGAGCCGCCCGCGGCGGTCACGGAGTCGAGCCCGTCGGGCGTGTGAGGGCCGGACGGGAGGCCGGACCCGGGCGCTGCCGTCCGCCCCCGCGCCCGCCACGCCGCCGAGCCGCCCCGGCCGGTGTGTTCCGGTCCCGGGCGGCTCGCGGTTCGGTCAGATGGGGACGCCCCCGGCGCGGAGGTAGGCCAGGGGGTCGATGTCGGAGCCGAAGCCGGGGCCCGTGCGGACCTCGAAGTGCAGGTGGGGGCCCGTCACGTTGCCCGTCGCGCCGGAGCGGGCGATGCGCTGGCCCTCGGCCACGTGCTGGCCCGCGCGGACGTTGAGCGCGGAGAGGTGCGCGTACTGGCTGTAGCGGCCGTCCGCGTGGTGGAGGACGACCTGGTAGCCGTACGAGCCGCCCCAGCCAGCCGAGACCACCGTCCCGGCTCCGATCGCCTTGACGGTCGTGCCGGTGGGGACCGGGAAGTCGACGCCCGTGTGGTACCCCTTCGACCAGGAGGAACCGGCCGCCCGGTACTGCGTGCCCGTGCCCGCCGCGACGGGGGCGGTGAGCCGGTGGCCCGTGCTCGCGGTCTTCCGGGGAACGGCGGCCTTCTCGGCCTTCTTCGGCTCGGCTTTTTTCGGCGCGGCCTTCGTGGGCGCGGTCTTCTTCGGCTCGGCCTTTTTCGGCTCGGTCTTCTTCGGCGTGACCTGCTTCGGGGCGGCCCGCCGGGGCTCCGCCTTCTTCTCCGGCACCCGCTCGGCCGTACGGGGTCCCGGCTTCCCGGAGAGCGCGAGGTGCTGGCCCGGCAGGATCAGGTCGGGGTCGGCGCCCACCGTGCCCCGGTTCAGCGCGTACAGCTGTTCCCAGCCGCCCTCGACGTGCCGCTCGGCCGCGATGCCCGAGAGGCTGTCCCCGGGGACGACCGTGTACAGCCGAGCGGTGCCCGCGCGGGACTGCGGTGTCTTCTCGGGTCCGTGACCGGCGGGGGGCTTGCGGGGCGCCAGGCGCTCGGCGGCGGCCTTCTCCTCCGGCTGGGCCGCGGGAGCCGCCTTCGTCTGCGTCCGCGGCTTCACCGGCGCGCTCGCCGGGTTCACGGCGGGAGCCTCGCCACCCCGCGCGAGCCCGGCGCGGGGCGCGCAGGTGGGCCAGGCGTGGGGCCCCTGGCTCTTGAGCACCTTCTCGGCGACGACGATCTGCTCTGCCCGCGTCGCCTGGTCGGCACGCGTGGCGTACGCGCTGCCGCCGAACGCCTTCCACGTGCTGGTGGTGAACTGGAGCCCGCCGTAGAAGCCGTTCCCCGTGTTGATGTCCCAGTCCCCGCCGGACTCGCAGCGGGCGACCTTGTCCCAGGTCTGTTCGGTGGCGGCGGTGGCCCCGCCCGCGGCGACGAGCGGCAGGGCGAGACCCGCACCGCCCGCCGTGACCGTGAGCGAGGCGCGCTGGATGCGGGGCGGCTGGGGACGCCGGTGACGGCCACGTAACGCCATGAGGACTCCCTCGTACGACGGCAGCTCCGCAAAGTTAAGGGGCGCGCACCCTGCGCGACAAGCGGTTGGCGACAAGACGCAGCTCAGGAGGGGCCTCGGAGCGGGCGCACGGCGGGCCGCGCGAGTCCCCCCGGGCGGAGGGCGCGACCGGCGGCGCCCCCTTCCCCAGGAGGAGGCGCCCGCCCTTCCCCAGGAGATTCCGCACCGCCCCGGACATACTGGTGTGCGCATCGGTGTTGTGACGCCTGACACCGGCGGCTCCCCGCCGGTCAGTGACAAGGAGTGACACACATGAGCGCTTCCGCTCAGATCGGCGTGACCGGACTCGCGGTCATGGGCCGCAACCTGGCGCGCAATTTCGCGCGTCACGGTTACACCGTCGCCCTGCACAACCGCACCGCGGCGAAGACCCACGCCCTCGTCGAGGAGTTCGGCGACGAGGGCTCCTTCATACCCACCGAGAGTGCCGAGGAGTTCGTGGCGGCCCTGGAACGGCCGCGTCGGCTCGTCGTCATGGTCAAGGCGGGCGAGGCGACGGACGCGGTGATCGACGAGTTCGCCCCGCTCCTCGAAGAGGGCGACATGATCGTCGACGGGGGCAACGCCCACTTCGCCGACACCCGCCGCCGCGAGCGCAAGCTCCGCGAGCGGGGCATCCACTTCGTGGGGACCGGTATCTCGGGCGGCGAGGAGGGCGCGCTCAACGGGCCGAGCATCATGCCGGGCGGCTCGAAGGAGTCGTACGAGGCCCTCGGGCCGATGCTGGAGAAGGTCGCCGCGAAGGCCGAGGACGGCGCGCCCTGCGTGACGCACATCGGCCCGGACGGCGCCGGGCACTTCGTCAAGATGGTGCACAACGGCATCGAGTACGCCGATATGCAGCTCATCGGCGAGGCGTACCAGCTCCTGCGCGACGTCGCCGGGTACTCGCCCGCGCGTATCGCCGACGTCTTCCGCACCTGGAACACGGGCCGCCTGGACTCCTACCTCATCGAGATCACCGCCGAGGTCCTCAAGCACACCGACCCGAGCACGGGCAAGCCCTTCGTGGACATCGTCGCGGACGCGGCGGAGCAGAAGGGGACGGGGCGGTGGACGGTGCAGATCGCCCTCGACCTCGGCGTCCCCGTCTCGGGCATCGCCGAGGCGGTCTTCGCGCGCGGCCTCAGCGGGCACACGGCGCTGCGCGAGGCGTCGGGGCACCTGAGCGGACCGTCCCCGAAGCCGCTGGAGGAGGCCGAGGCGGCACGCTTCGCCGACCAGGTGGAGCAGGCGCTCTACGCCTCGAAGATCGTCTCGTACACGCAGGGCTTCCACGAGATCGCGGCGGGCAGCGCCGAGTACGGCTGGGACATCGACCTCGGCGCGGTCGCGTCGATCTGGCGCGCCGGGTGCATCATCCGCGCCGCGTTCCTCGACCGCATCACGGCCGCCTATGCCCAGCAGCCCGAGCTGCCGAGCCTGCTCTCGGACCCGCGCTTCGCGAGCGAGGTCGAGGGGGCGCAGGGCGACTGGCGGGACGTCATCGGCACGGCGGTGCGCCAGGGCGTCCCGACGCCGGGCTTCTCGACAGCGCTCGCGTACTACGACGCCCTGCGCGCCCCCCGGCTCCCGGCCGCGCTGACGCAGGCACAGCGGGACTACTTCGGGGCGCACACGTACCACCGGGTGGACCGGGACGGCACCTTCCACACGCTGTGGGGCGGGGACCGTTCCGAGGCGGAGTCCTGACGGGGTGCCGGTGAAACCGCCGCGCTGAGACGGCGGCAGGGGCGAGAAGGAGGAGGGCGGCCACCGCGAAGGTGGCCGCCCTCCTCCGTGGGCGCCCGGTCGCGCTCCCGGCTGCCTACACCGGTCCCGGCTGGGGTTCCGGGTCGGGACCGGGCGACGGTGGCACGGGGGACGGCGCCGGGCCCGGCAGCGGGGGCTGCGGCTGCGGGTCCGGGACCCCCGGCCCCGGGCCGGGGACCGGCGTCGGCGAGGGCGGCACGGGGTCCGGCGTGGGCGAGGGCCCCGGGCCGGGGGGCGGGGTCGGGCGCGGCGGCTCGGGGTCGGGTACGGGGTCCGGCGGCGTGGGCGTCGGGCCCGGCGTCGGCGCGGGCGGCATGGGATCGGGCGGGCTCGTGAACTCCGGCCCCGTGCCCGGGGCGCTGCCCGGAGCGGTGGCGGTCATGACGGGTCTCCTTCCGGCCTGTGACGACTGCGGCTTTCGGAGTCCTCCCCCGCCTACCCACCCGCGTCGCGGCCACGCGGCCCGCCTGAGCCGGATGGACCAGCCCGGACGGTCGCGCGGCGGCCGGGCCACGGGACGCGGCGCCCGTGCCCCGGCCCGTCACCCGACCGCGATACCCGCCTCCCTGGCGCCTTCGCCCGCCCCGCTCCCCGCCTCCGTCACCCGCGCCTCGTGCAGCGCCGTGTACCGGCCCCCGAGCGCGAGGAGCTCCTCGTGGGTGCCGCGCTCGGTGACGCGGCCGTCCTCGACGACGAGGATGAGGTCGGCGGCGCGGATGGTGCTCAGCCGGTGGGCGATGACGAGTGCCGTGCGGTCCGCGAGGGCTTCGGCGAGTGCCTCGCGCACGGCGGCCTCGGAGGAGTTGTCGAGGTGCGCGGTCGCCTCGTCGAGGATGACGACGCGCTGCCCCGCGAGGAGCAGCCGCGCGAGCGTGAGCCGCTGGCGTTCGCCGCCCGAGAGCCGGTAGCCGCGCTCCCCCACGACGGTGTCCAGCCCGTCCGGGAGGCGCGCGACGAGGGCGTCGATGCGGGCGCGGCGCAGCGCCTCCCACACCTCGCGCTCGGTGGCGCCGGGGCGGGCGATGAGGAGGTTGGCGCGGACGGTGTCGTGGAAGAGGTGGCCGTCCTGCGTGACCATGCCGACGGTGGCCCGCAACGAGGCGGCGTTCAGCTCCCGTACGTCCACCCCGCCGACCCGCACGGCGCCCGCCCCCACGTCGTACAGGCGCGGCAGCAGTTGGGCGAGGGTGGACTTCCCGGCGCCCGAGGGGCCGACGAGGGCGACGGTCTGCCCGGGCTCGGCGCGGAAGCTGACGCCGTGCAGGACCTCCTCGCCGCCCCGGTCGTCGAGCGTCGCGACCTCTTCGAGCGAGGCGAGCGAGACGGCGTCGGCGGCCGGGTAGGCGAAGCGGACGTCGTCGAAGGCGATGCCGACAGGGCCCTCGGGTATGTCCTTCGCGCCCGGACGCTCGCGCACGAGGGGAACGAGGTCCAGGACCTCGAAGACCCGCTCGAAGCTCACGAGCGCGCCCATGATCTCGACGCGGGCCCCGGCCAGCGCGGTGAGCGGGGTGTAGAGGCGGGTGAGGAGGAGCGCGAGCGAGACGACGGTGCCGGTGTCGAGGCTCCCGGCGAGTGCGAGGGAGCCGCCGAGTCCGTAGACGAGGGCGAGCGCGAGGGCGGAGACGAGGGTGAGGAGGGTCAGGAAGACGGTCTGCGTCATCGCGACGCGGACGCCGACGTCGCGCACGCGGGCGGCGCGGGCCGCGAACTCGGCCGACTCGGCGCGCGGGTCCCCGTACAGCTTGACGAGCGTCGCGCCGGGCGCGGAGAAACGCTCCGTCATGCGGGAGCCCATGGCGGCGTTGTGCTCGGCCGCCTCGCGGCTGAGCGCGGCCATGCGGCGGCCCGTGCGGCGGGCGGGGACGACGAAGACGGGCAGGAGGACGAGGGCGAGGAGCGTGATGCGCCACGAGAGGGCGAGCATGACGGCGAGGGTCAGCAGGAGCGTGACGAGGTTGGTGGCGATCCCGGAGAGCGTGCTGCTGAAGGCGCGCTGGGCGCCGATGACGTCGTTGTTGAGCCGGCTGACGAGCGCTCCGGTGCGCGTGCGCGTGAAGAAGGCGACGGGCAGTTTCTGGACGTGGTCGAAGACGGCGGTGCGCAGGTCGAGGATGAGTCCTTCGCCGATCGTGGCGGAGAGGCGGCGGCCGACGAGGGTGAGCGCGGCCTCGGCGAGCGCGGCGAGGGCGATGAGCCCGGCGAGGGCCACGACGCGGGCGCGAGTGCCGCCCGAACCGATCGTGTCGACGACGTCGCCCGCCAGGAGCGGCGTCGCGACGGTGAGGAACGCGGCACCGACGCCGGTGAGCAGGTAGGCGAGCAGCGCGCGGCGATGGGGGTGCGCGAAGACGGAGATACGGCGCAGGGTCGCGCGGGCGAGCGGGCGGGCGGCCTGTTCCTGGCGGAATGCCTGGAGTTGGGACCAAGCGGTCATGTCGAGGCTCATGCACGGGACGCTAGGAGCTCAAGCAATGTCGAGGTCAAGCGCGGCTCCGACGGGGAAGAGCGCTACCGCGTGGGTGACGGCGACACGACGTGGGCGAGGGTTCTGAGCGGCGTGGGCGAGGACGCACGGGCGAGCCCCGGAGCCGTGCGACAGCCCCTCCCCTGGCGGCCCCTCACTCCCCCGCCGTCGTCCCCGTCCGCCCCGAGGACACCCCGTAGTACTGGAGGTCCTGGACCTTCGGTTTCGCCTGGACGGGGTACTCGGTGCGGACCGAGGCCGTGCGGGTGCCGTCCCGCCAGATCTCGCCGGTGGCCGTGCCCGTGCGGAGCGGGACGACGAGGGGGTGGACGCCGGTGTTGAGGCGCTCCTCCTTCGTGGCGCCGTCCTGGAGGACCCGGACCGCCGCGGGGGCGCTGAGGAAGGCGAGCGCCTCGACGGTGTCGCGGGCCGGGGCCGAGTTGTCCCGCAGCCGCATCGTCCTGGCGGCGCCCTGGGCGGGCGAGGCGGCGGCGAACTGGGTGCGCGAGGTGACGTACACGGTGTCGCGGACGATCTTCGGCCAGTCACCGGTCTTGAAGCGGGTCAGGTAGTACGAGGCGAGGTCGAGGTAGGTGTAGCCGTTGTGGAGCGAGGGGGCGAACTGGGTGCCTTCGCTGTAGTCGTTCCAGGTCGTGAGCTGGACCCAGTCGGCGTCCGTGTCGATGGCGGCCTGCCAGCTCGCCCGCAGGGTCGCCGTGTTGCCCGCCTCGTCGTAGACGCCCTGGTTGGGCCGCGCGTCCTGGACCGAGACGGGCTGCATCCACAGCTTGCCGAGCCCCTTGGCGCGCGCGACGTCGGCGGCGGCGCCGTCCTGCGCGGTGTAGCTGCGGTTGCCCCACTCGCTGAACCCCTCGCTGAGCGGCGCGAAGCGCTCCGCGTGGGCGGGGAAGTCGAGGAAGACCGGCAGGAGGGCGGCGTCGGTGCCGTGCTCCGTGCGGAGGGCGTCGAGGACCTGGCGCCACCAGGCGGGGTCCTTCGCCTCGGCCTTGAACGGCGAGACGACGAGGCGGCCGTCGGCGAAGCGCCCGGCGGCGGGCGAGGCGGCGAGTTCGGCGAGGCGAGCGGCGAGCGTGCCGGGGTCGGTCCCGGCGAGGGCGACCATGTCCGGCATGAGGACGATCCGGAACCCGGGATCGACGGCGTGGGCCGCCGTCATGAGCAGTTTGGCGCGGTCCCAGTTGGGCCCGGAGAGCGCGAGGAGGTCGACGGTGAAGCCGTCGAGCCCGGCGTCGCGCGCCGTGCGCACCTCCTGTTCCAGGTTGGCGCGCTGCCAGTCGCCCCTGCCCGGGGCGACGGGGCGCGGGCGGTCGCGCAGGAGGCCGCCGTACGCGGCGTGCTTGCCTCTCTCGCCCTCGGGGCGCAGGTAGTTGCGGGCGTAGTAGTCGGCCCCGGGGGGCTGGTTGTCGAGCGAGAGCGGATACGGCGTGAAGTAGTGGGCGTAGACCTTCTTGCCGCTCGCGTGCAGGGTCCTGACCGCGGGCAGGTCGAACGGCAGCGCCTCGGCGGCGGGACGGACGGCCTTCGGGAGCGGCGAGGCGGCGGCGCCCTGGGGCAGCGGGCGTGCGGCGGTGCTCTGCCCGCCGTCGTCCCTGCCGCCGAGGGCGAGCCCTGTCCCGGCGACGAGGCCGAGCAGGGCGAGACCGAGCAGGACGGCGAGCGGCAGCCGCAGGCGGCGTACCGGCGGGATGCGGCGGTGCGGCGGCAGCGGCACGGCTGTCCCCCTCGGTCACGGGCGCCCGGGCACGGGGCGGCGTCGGTGGTGGTACGGGCGCCTGTAGTACAGCGGATCGGAGGCCATCCCACAACAAGAGGCCGAAACTCCGCCACTCACGTCACTTCCGGCCAAAGGCGATCAAGCTCGCCCGCCGTACACGCCCTGCGCACAGCTCGGGCATACTGAGGCCACTTCGTTCGCTCAACGAACACCCGCGCGAACAGGCGTCGGCACGCCCTGCCGCCACCCCCGCAACGGGGGGTTAACCGCGGGTCACCGGATGCGGACTTTCCTGTAAACGGAGCTACACGCGGCCCGGTGCGTGGCTTAGTGTTCTCCCTTGCCACGCTTGTTCGCCGTTCGGGGGTTCGGCCGACGGGCCGTGGTTCGTCAACACGTGCCGGGGGGGTACATGTGGCATGTCCAGTCGCCTGAGACCAGTGCGTCCGCTGTCAGCCGGCTGCCCAGGGGGCTGCCCCCGGGCAGCAAGCCGCGCTGGTACCAGCCGGTGGCGCTCTTCGTCGACCTCGCCGGTACGGCCGTGCCGGTCGCTCTGCTGTTCCGTCACGACGGCCAGCCGCACCCGCTGATCAGCGCCGCCGTCGCCGCGCTCGCCTGGCTGCTCGTCCAGGCGTTCCGGCAGCGGTACACGCGCCGCGCGATCGGCGAGTCGCGCGGGGCGCTGCCCGTCCTGCACGACTGGCTGATCCTGCTCGGCGTCCTCGCCTTCGTCTACGTCGCCGTCGACCTGCACCACAGCCAGCTCGTGAGCCTCGGCGCGCTCCTGCCCGCCCTCGTCCTCACGCTCGCCTGCCGCAAGCTGACCTTCCGCCACCTCGCGAAGACCCGCAGGGCCGCGCAGGGCGTGGTGCGGGTGCTCCTGCTCGGCGAGCCCTCGGCCGTGGAATCGGTCGCCGGGCACCTCGCGGGGCACACCAACCACCCGTACGTCGTCGTCGGCGTCGTCGCGCTCGGCTCCGCGCCGCTCGACGCGGGCCTCAGGCTCGCGGCGCGGCTGCCCGACGAGGCGGAGACGACGCCGGGGGCCGACACGACGCTCGTCCTCGCCGCGTCCACCGAACTCCGCGTCGACCTGGTCCTCGTCGTCGCCGGACGTGTCATGTCCGGGGCGCGGCTGCGCCAGTTGTCCTGGGGCCTGCACGACGCGGGCCTCGAACTCGCCGTCGCGCCGGGGCTCGTCGAGGTCGCGCCGAAGCGCGTCGAGACGACCTCGGCCGCCGGGATGGCGCTGCTGCGCATAGCGCCGCCCGTGCGGCGCGGGATGCAGCCGGTGCTCAAGACCGTCCTGGACCGCGTGCTCGCCGTGCTCGGCATCGCCGTCGTCTCGCCGCTCCTGCTCGCCATCGCGCTCGCCGTCAAGCTCACCTCGCGCGGCCCGGTCTTCTACCGCAGTGAGCGCGTCGGGCAGAACGGCGTGCCGTTCATGATGTGGAAGTTCCGCTCGATGAAGGTCGGCGCCGACGCGATGAAGGCCGAGCTGGCGAGCGAGAACGAGAACGACGGCGCCATGTTCAAGATGCGCAGGGACCCCCGGGTCACCCGGGTGGGACGCCTCCTGCGCCGTACCTCGCTCGACGAACTGCCGCAGCTCCTCAACGTCGTGAGCGGGCAGATGTCCCTCGTGGGGCCGCGCCCGCCGCTGCCGGACGAGGTCGCCACGTACTCGGAGACCGAGCGCCGCCGCCTCGCGGTGCGTCCGGGGATGACGGGGCTGTGGCAGATCAGCGGGCGCTCGGACCTGTCCTGGGACGAGACGGTCGCGCTCGACCTGAGCTACGTCGACAACTGGTCCTTCACGAGCGACGTGGACGTCATGGCCCGTACGCTCCGCGCCGTCGTCGACGGGCGCGGTGCGTACTGACCCGGGGCGGGCCGTCCTTAGCCGCGGCGCGCCCCGTCCCGTCCGTGCCGCCCGCCTCTCAGGCCGTCGCGCGCCACGCCTCGTAGGTGCCGGCGATGCCCTCGCGCAGGCCGATGCGCGGCTTCCAGCCGAGCGAGGCGAGCCGCGAGATGTCGAGCAGCTTGCGCGGGGTGCCGTCGGGCTTGCTCGTGTCCCAGGCGATCCGCCCCTCGTAGCCGACGACGTCGCGGACGGTCTCGGCCAGTTCGCGGATCGTCAGGTCCTCGCCGCAGCCGACGTTGACGGGCTCGGCGCCGTCGTAGGAGCGCAGCAGCAGGGCGCACGCGGCGGCGAGGTCGTCGACGTGCAGGAACTCGCGCCGGGGGCTGCCCGAGCCCCACAGCACGACCTCCTCGCGGCCCTCCGCCTTCGCCTCGTGGAAGCGGCGGACGAGGGCGGGCAGGACGTGCGAGGTCTCCAGGTCGAAGTTGTCGCCGGGCCCGTAGAGGTTCGTCGGCATGGCCGAGATGTACGCGGCGCCGTACTGGCTGCGGTAGGACTGCACCTGCGTGATGCCGGCGATCTTCGCGAGCGCGTAGGCCTGGTTCGTGGGCTCCAGGGGCCCGGTCAGGAGCGCGTCCTCGGAGATGGGCTGCGGGGCGTGCTTGGGGTAGATGCACGAGGAGCCGAGGAAGAGCAGCCGCGCGACCCCGGCCGCGTGGGCGCCCGCGATGACCGAGAGCTGGATCTGGAGGTTCTCCTCCAGGAACTGCACGGGGTACGTCGAGTTCGCCATGATCCCGCCGACCTTGGCGGCGGCGAGCACGACGGCGTCGGGGCGGGCTTCGCGGAGGTACGCGGCCGTCGCCGCGGCGTCGCGCAGGTCGAGTTCGGTACGGGTCCTGGTGAGCACCTCGTGGCCGTCGGCGCCGAGTCTGCGGGCGACGGCGGAGCCCACGAGGCCGCGGTGCCCGGCGACGAATATGCGGGCCCGCTCGGGCAGGAGCTGCGATTGCGTCATGGACCGGATCATGCCAGGACAAGGGGCCTCGCGGGCAGCCGGGAGGGATGTTCCCGCGCGGACCGGCACAGAACACCACAGAACCAGTACAGCCACAGCAGACGTCAGAACCACCAAGGCGGCCCCTCCGGCCGGCCGGTTCAGGAGGGGAACCACCCATGAGCAAGACCGCGTTGATCACCGGCATCACCGGGCAGGACGGCTCGTACCTCGCGGAGCTGCTGCTCGCGAAGGGCTACGAGGTGCACGGGCTGCTGCGCCGCTCGTCGAGCTTCAACACCGAGCGCATCGACCACATCTACCAGGGTCCGCAGGAGGACGACCGCCGCCTCGTGCTGCACCACGCGGACCTCGGCGACGGGGTCGCGCTGGTGAACCTGCTGCGCGAGATACGCCCCGGCGAGGTCTACAACCTCGGCGCCCAGTCGCACGTCCGCGTCTCCTTCGACGCCCCGCTGTACACGGGCGACGTCACGGGGCTCGGCGCGCTGCGGCTCCTGGAGGCGATCCGGGCCTCGGGTGTGGACACCCGTATCTACCAGGCCAGTTCCTCGGAGATGTTCGGCGCCACGCCGCCCCCGCAGAACGAGGGCACGCCCTTCCACCCGCGCAGCCCGTACGGCGCCGCGAAGGTCTTCGCCTACTGGGCGACGGTCAACTACCGCGAGGCGTACGACATGTTCGCGGTCAACGGCATCCTGTTCAACCACGAGTCCCCGCGCCGCGGCGAGACCTTCGTGACCCGCAAGATCACCCGTGCCGTGGCCCGGATCAGGGCCGGGCTCCAGGAGCACCTGTACCTCGGCAACCTCGACGCGGTCCGGGACTGGGGTTACGCGCCCGAGTACGTCGAGGCGATGTGGCGGATGCTCCAGCACGACGAGCCGACCGACTACGTCGTGGCCACCGGCGTGCCCGCCACGGTCCGCCAGTTCACCGAGACGGCCTTCGCGCACGCCGGGCTCGACTGGAACGCGCACGTGCGCTACGACGCGAAGTACGAGCGCCCGAGCGAGGTGGACGCCCTCATCGGCGACGCGAGCAAGGCCCGTGAACTGCTCGGTTGGAAGCCCTCGGTGCTGGTCGAGGAGCTGGCCCGGATCATGGTCGACGCCGATGTGCGCCAGGTGGAGGACCAGCTCGCGGGAGCCACGGTGCGCATCGACCGCTGAGGCGGGAACGGGCACCGTCGGGGGGTGCGACGCGCCCCCCGACGCGCCGGGCGCCCCCGGGGACAACAGCTTTCCCGGGGGGCCTCGCGCTCTTTCATACCAATCAGGTCAAGGAAGCCCCATGAGACCGCACCCCGGGCTCATGTGACTGTGTATCTCCTGCGAAGATACGACCACTTCGGCCAAAGCAGGCCGCTCGCCGGGCCCAATGCCTTGGGGGATAGATGCAAAGATCCAAGGGGCTGTCCGCTGCCCTTGTCCTCTCCGCTTCCGTCATGGGGCTGGGGGCGCTCGCCGCTCCCCAGGCCGCCGCGCTCACCGCGCCGGTCGCCTTCACCGCGGACGACCTGCCGACCTGGCAGACCAACGGCATCGTCTGGGCTCTCGCCCAGGCCGGTGACACGGTCTTCGTCGGCGGGACCTTCTCGCAGGTGCGCCCGCCGGACGGGCAGGCCGGGACACCGAAGAGCGCGGTCAACTTCGTTGCCATGGACGCGGCGACGGGCGCGCCGATCGACTGCGACCTCTCCTTCACCGTCGGCAGCGGCACCGCCACGGTGCGCTCGATGGCGGTCTCCGAGGACGGCAAGACGCTCTACGTCGGCGGTTACTTCGGCGCGGTCAACGGCGTCCCGGCGAGCAGTCTCGCCGCGATCGACGTCGCGACATGCAAGCCGAAGACGGACTTCAAGGCGAGCTTCCCCGCGACCGTGCGGGCCCTCGCGGTGGCCGGGAACACGGTGTACGCGGGTGGCGACTTCACCAGCGTCGGCGGCCAGTCCCACAAGCGCTTCGCCGCCGTGAACGGCACGACGGGCGCGGTGCTGCCCTGGCAGGCCGACGCGGACCAGCCGGGCCGGGCCATCGCGGTCACCCCCGACCACCGCCATGTCCTGCTCGGCGGGGACTTCTTCACCGTCAACGGCGCGGACTCGCACGCACTCGGCGTGGTCGACGCGACGACGGGCGCCAACGTCAAGACGTACCCGAACAACTTCGTGCCGCAGAACTCGGTCGTGAAGTCGATCGCGACGGACGGCACCGGGTTCTACACGGGCAACGAGGGCACCGGCGGCGGCGTCTTCGACGGCCGGATCGCCGTGGACCTCGACACCTACGCGCAGCGCTGGCGCGACACGTGCCTCGGCGCCACGCAGTCGGTCCTCCCCTACGAGGGCGTGCTCTACAGCGCCTCGCACGCGCACGACTGCTCCAGCGTCGGCGAGTTCCCCGACGGGCGCCGCCACCACCTGCTCGCGCAGCCGGTGGACGACGTGCACAAGCTCGGCTGGATGCCGGACACCAACGACGGCCTCGGCGAGGGCATCGGCCCGCGCGCGATGTCCATATCCGGCACCGGCTCGACGAAGTACCTGTGGGTGGGCGGCGAGTTCACCACCGTCAACGGCGGTGCCGCGCAGGGCCTGACCCGCTTCGCGACCGGCCCGGACACCGGGGCGCCAGGAGCGCCGCAGGCGAGCGCGGCGAGCGTCAAGCCCGGCGCGGTGCAGGTGCGGTGGCGCACGGCGCTCGACCTCGACGACAGCCGTCTGACGTACAAGGTGTACCGCAACGGCTCGGCCACGCCGATCCACACCATGACGGGCGACTCGCTGGAGTGGTCACGTCCTCAGCTCTCCTTCACGGACACCACGGCGAAGGCGGGCGAGACCTACACGTACCGGGTCACCGCCACCGACGCGGCCGGGAACACGAGCGCCCAGTCGAACGCCGTGAGCGTGACGGTGCCCGAGTCCCCGCAGGCGTACCCCAACGCGGTCCTCGACGACGGCGCCTCGATGTACTGGCGCTACGACGAGAAGAACGGCCCCTTCGTCGGCGACCTCTCCTCCGGCGACTTGCACGGCCTCGGCCGCAACGCCCCGTCGACGGGCTCCGCCGACGGCGTCCTGAACGACTCGAAGGCGCTGAGTCTCAACGGGACGGACCAGCAGGTCAACTCCGACCGCAGGACGACCGTCAAGGGCGCGTACACGCTGGAGACGTGGTTCAAGACGACCACGACGCAGGGCGGGAAGCTGCTCGGCTTCGGTGACCAGACCGGCACCCGGGGCAGCGGCAACTACGACAAGCACCTGTACATGACCAACTCCGGGAAGGTCGTCTTCGGGGCCCACCCGGGCGCCCCGAAGACGGTCGCGTCCAGCGCCGGCCTCAACGACGGCAAGTGGCACCACGCCGTCGGCACGCAGGACGGCTCCGGCATGAAGCTGTACGTGGACGGCAAGCTCCAGTCGAGCAACGACGTCACCGGCAACCAGGAGTACTCCGGGTACTGGCACGTCGGTGGGGACAACATCAGCGGCTGGCCCGAGGCCCCGTCGAGCCAGTTCTTCAACGGCCAGATCGACGAGACGGCCGTCTACGGCAAGGCGCTGACGCCCCAGCAGGTCAACAACCACTACCAGCTCGCGACCAACCCCCCGCCCGCCGACAGCGTCGTCAAGGTGACGGCGAGCGAGGACGCCTACGCCAACGCGGGCGCGCCGAGCACCAACTACGGCTCCTCCAGCTCGCTCGCCGTGCGCGGCACCTCCGCGTACGAGAGCTACCTGCGCTTCACGCTGCCGAAGGCGCCCGCGGGGACCGTGCTCAAGAGCGCGCGGCTCGCGGTGAAGACCTCCACGCAGTCGGGTGCCGGCTCGACCGATGACCAGCGCATCCAGCCGGTCACCGGGGACTGGACGGAGGACGGCGTCACGTACAAGAACCGTCCCTCGCTCGCGAACACCACGCTCGGCACGCTCAGCGGCGCGACCGAGGGCTCGACGGTGTACTCGGCGCTGCTCGACACGACCGCGATGAAGGCGGCGCTCGGCGGCGAGTACAGCATGGCGATGACGAGCGAGGGCACGGACCCGCTGTGGCTGTGGTCGAGCGAGGCGGCGGCGGGGGCCCAGACCCCGCAGCTCATCCTCACCTTCGGCGCGCCGTAGACCCGGGTCGGCTGACGCACGCGGGGCCGGACGCCTTCACGGGTCCGGCCCCGCCTCGTACCGCCCACGCCCCCTTCCGCACAGGAGTAGTTCCATGCGCACCACCCCTCGCAGGCCCCTCGCGGGCGTGCTCGTGCTCGGCACGGCGCTGCTCGCGCTGAGCGCCTGCGGTTCCTCGGACGACGGGGACAAGGACGACGCGGCCGCCGGGCGCCCCGCGGCCTCGGCGCCGGTCTCCGCGAGCCCCTCGGGGTCCAAGGCCCCGGCCCGCAACGAGGCCGCGAAGGAGGCGAAGCCGAGCGGGCCCGTCGAGTCGGACGACAAGCTCAAGCCCGCGACGGGGTCCTTCACGAAGAAGGAGAAGCAGTACCTCAGCGGCCGGGTGCCCAAGAACATGGACCCCGCCGCGGTGCTCCAGACCGGGCAGGAGGCGTGCGACCGGCTGAAGCTGACGGCCTCGCGCGACAAGGACGCCGCCGTGGGCGCCCTCATCGCGGGCGAGATCCCCGACGCCGTCGCCGCGATCGGCCGGCTCTGCCCCGAGCAGCAGCCGCTCCTGGACCGGGCCCGGCAGGGGTTCACGGAGGGCACGAAGAAGAACCCCTCGCCCGGTACGTACCGCGCCCTCACGGCGGACGCGAGCACGTGCACGTGGCAGGCGCTCGGCGCGGGCGGCACGTCGCTCGCCTCCGGACCGCCGCAGGGCACGAAGCCCGAGAAGGTGACGGCGAAGATCCCGGCGGGCACGGAGAAGTTCGTCTCGCAGGGGTGCTACGCCTGGCTGCCCGCCTGAGCCGCGGCCGAGAGGACGGGTCCGGGGTGCCGCTCACGCGCGCGGCACCCCGGGCCCGTCCGCGTCTCTACAGCCCCTCGTACACCGTCAGGAGCCGGTCCACGACCGCGTCCATCGCGAAGGTCTCGCTCGCGAGGGTGTGCGCGGCGCGGGATGCCTCGGCGTGGTGGGCCGGGTCGAGGAGGTCGCCGATGGCGGGGGCGAGTCCGTCCGCCGTGGTGACGACGCGGCCCGCGCCCGCGCGGGCGATGTCCTTGGCGAGGCCGTTCGATGTCGTGACGACGGCCGGGGTGCCGACCGAGAGGGCTTCGAGCACGGACATCGGGAAGGGCTCGTCGACGGCCGGGAGGACGTAGACGGTGGCCTCGCGCAGGGTGCGGAGCATGTCCTCGCCGCTCAGCGGTCCGGGCAGGGCGACCTTGTCGCGCAGCCCGAGCATGTCCACGAGGGCGTGGACGGCCTCGCGTTCGCCCTCGTCGGGCCCCGCGACGGTGAAGCGGGCCTCCGGGTGCGCGGCGAGGATCTCCGGGATCGCGGCGACGAAGTCGGTGGGCCGTTTGCGGGCCTGGAGGCGGGCCGCGTACACGAGGTGCGGCGCGGTGCCGTCCCAGGGCCTGCGCGGCTCCTGGGCGGGCACGCCGTTGACGAGCCGTACCGCCTGGGCCAGCGGCGGGGCGCCCACGACGGCGTCGAGTCCCGCGCGTTCGTGGTCCGTGAGGTAGAGCACCGCGCCCGCGCCGCGCAGCAGGCGGCGCACGGCGAGCGCGTCGAGCACCTTCGCGAGCGCCTTGCCGCTCGGGTCGACCATGCCGTGCGTCTGGAGCACGAGCGGGCGCCCGGCGCGCAGCGCGGCGAGCGCGACCGGGAGGGTCACGAGGTCGCGCGCGAGGTGCACGTGGACGACGTCGGCCTCGCGCACGAGGCGGCGGGCGGAGCCGAGCAGCGCGGGCGAGGTGATGCCGCTGAAGCCGAGCGGGGCGAGCCTGCGGGCCTGGTAGAGGCGCGCGGGCACCCCTTCGACCTCGGTGGGCAGGGCGCTGTCGAAGCCGTCGCCGAGGGCGAGGAGACCGGCCTCGTGGCCGCGCTCTTTGAGGCCCTTGGCGAGGTTGAGCGCGACGCGGACCGGGCCGCCGAAGGCGTGTGTCGGGCTGTGCAGCGTGACGGCGTGCAGGACTCTCATACGGGCTCCGGTACGGGCCTGCGGCTGCCGTCGACGGCGTGCAGGGTCAGGGCGGGCAGGTCGCGGTGGAGCACCGTGCCGGCCGCGAGGACGGACTGGGCGCCGACCCGCACGCCCGCGAGTACCGTGGCGCGGGTGGCGATCCAGGCGCCGTCCTCGACGGTGATCGGGGCGTTGCGGTAGCGGAAGTCGGCCTTGCGGTGGTCGTGGCTGCCCGTGCAGAGCATGGCCTCCTGCGAGACGCAGACGTGGGCGCCGATCCGGATGGGCTCCAGGTTGAGCAGGAAGGCGCCCTCGCCTATCCAGCTGTGGTCGCCTATCTCCAGCTTCCACGGCCACAGGACGCGCACCCGGTGCCGGATGAGCACCCCTTCGCCGATCTTCGCGCCGAACGCGCGCAGAAGCATGGTGCGGACCCGGGCCGGGGTGAACCACGCCATGAAGACCGTGTTCATGACGGCGAACCACAGGGCCTGGACGAGTTTCCCGCGTCCCTTGTCGTAACCGGCCAGCGTGAAGGCCGGGAGATCGCGCATGTGTGTAACCCCCACCGGCGCCTCCCCTGGCGCCCTCGGTGCTCAGCCTAATGGTTGACGCGATGTGACCGAGGGCCGTCGGTAGACTGCCGCGGGGGATCTCTTCCGGTGGTCGTACCGGGTGAGTGGCGCGGACCGGTGACCACCGGCCGTGGTCGGGGCACGAGTGGGGGCGGGGGTCGCTGGATGGCGACGGACACGGAGCAGGCCGGGGCACGCGCCGAGGAGAGGCCGCTGCCCGTTCCGGGCCCGGTGGACGCCGAGTGGGGGAAGCCGACTTCGCCCCGCACCCTGCTCTCGCGCGCGCTCTCGGTGCCCCTGGTGCTCGGGCTCGCCGTGTTCTTCCCGCTGTGGGTGTGCGCGCAGCGCGGCGCGGGGGTCAAGGACACGGTCTTCTGGCTGCAACTCGCGCTCACCGTCTACTCGGGGGCGCGGCTGGCCGCGATGATCCTCACGAACAAGCGGAAGCTGCTCCAGGGCTCCTTCTGGCTCTTCGTCTACATGGCGATGGGCGTCGCCCCGCTCGCGCAGGTCGTCCTCGGGCAGACGCCGACCGTCGTGGTGGGGGCGCGCGGTGACCTCGTTGAGGCGACGGCGCTGATCCTCGCCGGGTGCATCGCCTTCGACCTGGGCGCGCTCCTGGGCCGTACCCGTCCGGAGCGGCCCGGCCGGGACGAGAACGCGCTGCGGCTCGTGCACCGCAGGCGCCTGTACGCGCTCGTGGCCTTCTCCTTCGTGGCGAGCGCGCTGTTCGTGCAGAAGCTGGGCGGCCCCTCGGTCTTCTTCAGCAGCCGTCAGGAGATCATCGCCGGGATCGAGGACGCGGGGCTCTCGCAGGACGGCTCGCAGGCGGGGCAGGCGATCCTGCGCGGCCTCGGCACGGTGCCCGCCCTGCTCTCGCTGCTCATCTACACGCGCTGGGTCGTGACGTCGAAGCGGGCCAGGCGCTCCCCGGTGATCCTCGCGACGTGGCTCGCGCTCGCGCTCCTGAACTGCGTCGTGAACAATCCGATCTCGAACCCGCGCTACTGGTTCCTGACGGTGATGTTCTCGCTGCTCTTCACGGTCTTCCCGCGCAGCGCCGCGATGTACCGCTCGGCGCTGAGCCTCGGGGTCGTCGTGGCGCTCGTCGTCTTCCCCTTCGCCGACCGCTTCCGGTACGACGAGAAGAACTACAAGCCGATGCAGACGACGTCGGTCCTGGAGCCGCTGGCGCTCAAGGACTACGACCAGACGGCGATGTTCTCCAACACCATCACGTACGTGCACTCCGGCGAGGGCCACACCTTCGGCCTCCAGTTGCTCGGGGACGTGTTCTTCGCGGTGCCGCGCTCGGTGTGGGACAGCAAGCCGAAGGACACGGGCGTCGTCGTCGGCGAGTGGATGGACAACAAGAACACCAACCTGTCCTCGCCCGTGTGGGCCGAGTTGTGGATCGACTTCGGACCGCTCGGCGTCTTCGGCGGCCTCCTCGGCGTCGGCTTCCTCGCGGCGCGCGTCGACAGGAGCTACGCGCGCAGGGCGGTGCGCCGCACCCCGCCGGGGGCGCTCGTCTCCGTCCTCGTCCCGCTCGTCGCGGGCTATTCCTTCATCCTGCTGCGCGGCCCCCTGCTCCAGGCGACGGGCCGTGTGGCGATCGCGGCGGTGTGCGTGGCGCTCATCTCGACGCGGAGCCGGGGCGGACGCGCGTGGATGAAGTGAGGGCGGACGCGGGCTGAGGTGACGGGCGGAGGCGGGCTCAGGCGCGCGGGCGCCGGGAGCGTCATGGCTCTCTCGACGGGACGTCGGTGCTCCCGCGCGGCGGCGGGACGGGCGCGGGTACGGCCGCGCCGGACGCCGTCCTCCGCGACGAAAAGCGTGGAGGACGGCGGAGGCACGCGTTCGGCGGCCACGCGTGCCGAAGTCCAGGGTGCCCAGAGCGTTCCGGGCGTGGGGCTCCTGACGGCCGTGCCCGGAGCCGGAGCGCGCCGGGTCGAGTCCCCCGTTCCGCCGGTGCGCGCGGTCAGGCCGGAGCGGTCTCCTGCCGGTCGTCCGGGTCCGGGGCCGCCGCCGGCGGGTGCTCGGGGAGTCCGCGTACGCGGTTCCAGGCGCCGAGGGCCTTGAGGGCGGAGCCGAGCGCGAGTCCCCACGCGGCGCCCTGGACGCCCATGAGGGCGTAGCCGCCGAGCATGAAGGCGACCGACAGGAGCGAGAAGACGACCTGGAGGGAGAGCGTCGCCCGGGGGCTGAGCACGCGGAGCGTGACGAGCGCGCAGGTACCGAGCGCCATGACCGCGTACTGGGCGCCCGTCGCGGGCAGGAGCTTCGCCGTCGCCTCCCACGTGGCCCCCAGCAGGTGCTGGCCCGCGCTCGCCGGGAGCGCGTACAGGAGCAGCGCCCAGCCCAGCGCGACGCAGCCGAGCACGACGCCGAGCAGCGCGGCGGCGCGGGCGGTCGCGCGACGGCCGCCGAAGCGGCCGAGGACCGGCGGGCCGAAGGCGTTGACGGAGGTGAACAGGACGTTGAGCGGCCCGAAGAGGGTCGTCGCCCCGCGCAGCGCCCCGACCGCGAGGGGGTTCGCGAAGAGGCCGAGGCCGAGGACGGCGAGCTGGCTGGAGGCGTTGCCGACGGCGAACTCGACGACGAAGCGCCGCCCGAGGTGGCCGCGCCCGAGGTAGGTGGACAGGCGGGCGCGGGTGTCGCGCACGTACGGGCGCAGCAGCGCGAGCGCGAGCAGCAGCGCGGGGAGCGCCGACAGGCCCCAGGCCAGGACCATCCGGGCGGGGCTTGCGTGGTGCGGCTGGAGGGCGAGCGCGGGCACGACGCACACGAGGCGCAGCGTGTCCGCCGCGAGCGCGCGGTGCGGGACGCGCAGCGCGGAGAAGGAGTAGCGCACTCCGTCCTGGAGCAGCGCGAGCGGGAGGACGGCGCCGAGCGCGGCGAAGGCCGTGCCCGAGGTGCCGCCGACCGTCGCGCCCCCTGCCACGAGCAGGGCTCCGGCAAGCAGCGAGGCGAGCGCGGTGAAGGCGGTCGCGGAGCGGCAGGCGGCGGCGAGCGCGCGCTCGCCGCCCTTCTCCAGGACGACGACCTGCCCGACGTACGACATGTTGAGGCCGAGCAGCACCGTGAAGGTCACGTAGACCATCGAGAAGGCGGCGAAGCCGGCGGCCGTCGAGACACGGGCCACGATCACCAGGACCAGGATGTTGGTCAGGCTGGACGCCGCCTGGTCGAGCACGGAGGCGGCGACCGTGGCCGAGCGTCTCATCTCTTGTCGCCCGTCCGCAGGTCCTCGGGCCGCAGCTGGCGCAGCGTCACGGTCTCGGTGCCGTCGCCGAGGCGCTGTTCGGCGAAGGGGGCCGCCGGGCGGGGCGGGGCGGGGGGCGGCGGTTCGCTGCCCGCCGCGCGGCGTCCGCCGCCCTTGGCCGCGTGCCCGCCCTCGTCGTGGGTGACCGCGCCGAGCACCGTGCCGCCCGCGCCGACGACGAGTTCGCGGATGCGGACGAGTTCGGTGCGGTGCACGCTGCGCAGGTCGCAGACGATGAGGACGCCGTCGACGCGGTCGACGAGGGCGAGCGCGTCCGCGTAGGAGAGGAGCGGCGGGGCGAGGACGACGACCGTCGCGCCGTTCTCGTCGGCGTCCTCGATGAGCCGTGTGGTGCGGCTCGACGTGAGCGCGCGGGCCACGTTGCGCACGCGCTGGCCCGCGACGAGGTCGAAGGAACCGGCCTCGCCCGCGTCGACGGTGAGCGGGCGGCTGCCGGGCCAGCCGTTGTCGTCGTTGTCGGCGGGCAGGGTCCAGCCGGGGCGCCCCGCGCTCGTGTGCAGGCGCGCGGAGAGCCCGGGGGCGCGCAGGTCCGCCTCGACGAGCAGGACGTCCTTGCCGGTCTCGGCGAAGGAGGCGGCGAGGTTGGTGGCGACGGAGGTCGCGGCCTGGGCGCTCGCGTCGCGGGCGGCGACGACGAGGAGGCGGCGGCGGTCGGCGAAGCGCGCGTCGTAGGCGAGCCGGAAGGCGATCGAGCGGTACTCCTCGGCGGTGCGCGAGCCGGTCTGGTCGACGGCGAGGAGGCCCTTCGCGGCGCCGCGCGGCAGCGTGCCGAGCACAGGGGCGCGTACCGCGCGGGCGACGTCGCCCGTGGAGCGCGGCGAGGGGTCGAAGACGAGCCGCACCCAGGCGGCGAGGAGACCGAAGGCGATGCCGAAGGCGCCGCCGAGCGCGAGGGATATGACGAGGCCGAGGCCGTCCGAGCTGGTCGGCGGGGTGGCCTCCTGCGTGACGGAGCCGGCGGCCATGTCGAGACCCATGAGGGTGTCGCGCTGGTTCTGGAGCGTGCTGATGCGGCTCTTGAGGTTGACGTTCGCGGTCTGCTGGGCGTCGTAGGCGGAGGTGCCCTTCGTCATCGCGTCCAGTTGCTGCGCCAGCTCGTTCTGCTGCCTCCCGAGCGGGTCGATCTGCCGCTTGAGCCGGGCGACCATGGTGTCGCGCAGGTCGGACCACTTCTTCTCGCTCGCGGTCAGGTACGCGTCGGCGAGCGCGTTGGCACCGCGCGCCGCCGCCTCGGGCGAGTCCGCGGTGTACGTGAAGCGCAGGGTGAGGCTCTGCGGGGGCGTGGTGACCTGGAGCCCCTTCTTGAGCGTGCGTGCCGAGGTGCCGTCCTTGAGCTTCTTCGCGGCGATCTGGGCGACGTTGGAGGAGAGCGCCGTTTGGCGCTCGGTGTTCATGTTGACGCTCTTGTCGGGCGCGGTGGTGCTGTCGAAGGGGTTGGTGGTGGGGGTGCGGACGACGATGTCGCTGTTGGCCGCGTACGAGTCCGCCGAGGTGATGCCGAGGTAGGCACCGCCGATCAGGCCGATCCCGATGCCCCCGCCGATCAGCCAGCGGTAGCGCAGAAGCTGGCGGAACTGGTCGCGCAGCAGTTCCGGTTCGTCCCCCGCCGGACTGACATGCGAGTCGGTCATGTGCGCCAAACCCCCAGAGCCTCTTCGATGAGTGCGTCGATGCGGGCGAGTCCCGCCGCACGCGTCAGATGGGCCGCGACGTGGCGCGGTCCCGCCTCCCCCAGTGCCCGGGCCTGCTCCGGGTCGTCGGCGAGTCTACGCACTTCCCTGAGCAGTGCATCGGGGTTCTCGGGCGCGACGAGGACGCCCGCGCCCGAGCGCAGCACCTCGTGCGCGGTGCCGCCCTCGGCGGCGACCGAGGCGAGTACGGGCCGCCCGGCGGCGAAGTACGAGGTCAGCTTCGACGGCACGCTCATGTCGAGGACGGAGGCGCGCTGGGTGACCGCGAGGACGTCCGCCGCGGCGAGGACGTCCATGAAGTCGGCGTCGTCGGCGGGCGGCAGGAAGTGCAGGTTCGGCACGCCGCGGCCGAGTTCCGCGAGGTGGTCGCGCTGGTTGCCGTCGCCCATGAGCACGAAGCGGACGGCGGGGTCGCGGCGCGCGGACTCGACGAGGACGTCGAGCCCCTGCTTGAGGCCCATGTTCCCCGAGTGCACGACGACCGTCTCGTCCGGCTTCCAGCCGAGCCGCGCGCGGGTCGCCCCGCGGTCGCCCGTGGGGCTCGTGACGTGGGACCAGTTGGGCACGAGACGGATGCGCCCGGGGTCGACGCCGAGGGCCTCGACCTTGGCGCGGAAGGTCTCGTGGATGATGCCGACGAGGGTCGCGCGGCGCAGCGCGAACGACTCGGCGCGCGCGGCGACCTTGGCGGCGCGGTCCCCGCCGCTGATGCCGCTCTGCGCGGCGGCGGCGCCCATGAGGTCCTGGACGACGGGGACGTAGGGGACCTTCCAGCGGCGCGCGAGGCGCGCGGCGAGCACGCCGCCGGCGAGGCTCGGCATCTGCGCGTGCACGGCGTCGGGACGCGGCATCCGGGGCGGGGCGACCGCGCCGTGCAGGAGGATCGAACCCTCGAAGAGGGCCCGGCGGACGGCGGTCTGACGGGGCGGCACGGTGTGCCTGCGGCGGTGCACGGTGACCCCGGCACGCTCTTCGGTGCGCCGCCAGGCTCCCGCGTACTCGGGGTCGAGGCTCCACGAGGGGTAGTGCGGCATCCCGGCGAGCACGTGCGTCTCGTGTCCCGAGGCGGCCCAGTGCTCGGCGATCTGTGTCGCGTACGGGCCGATCCCGGCGTGCTCGGGCGCGTAGTTGGTGGAGACCATGAGCAGGGTGCGTCGCCCGGCTATGTCCCCGTTCTGATCATTCGCGCTCACGCAGCGCTCCCCTTCCCCCAGCATTTCGCTGCAATTCCCCCGGTGTTCGCGCGGATACAGCCCCTCTCGGGCCTCCTGGCGAAGCTTTCCTAGCCTAAACGTTCACTCACACCGAAGTGAACGCGCACGCTATCGTCGGACCCGCACCCCGCGAGGGGTGCGAACGAGACCAGGGGGGTTTCTTTCATGACGGAGCACAGACCGTATCGAGTCGGTTATGCCCCGGGCGCCTACGACCTCTTCCATATCGGGCACCTCAACATCCTCCGGCACGCGCGGAGTCGGTGCGACTACCTCGTCGCGGGGGTCGTCTCGGACGAGATGGTGGAGGGCGCCAAGGGCCGCCGGCCGGTGATCCCGCTGGTGGAGCGCCTGGAGATCGTGCGCAGCGTCAAGTACGTGGACGCTGCCTTCGTGGAGACGGTGCCGGACAAGGTGGAGACCTGGAAGCAGGTCCGCTTCGACGTGCTCTTCAAGGGCGACGACTGGCGGGGCACGCCCAAGGGCGACAAGCTGGAGCGCGATTTCGCCGCGGTCGGCGTGGACATCGTGTACTTCCCGTACACCGTCCACACGTCCAGCACGCAACTGCGGCGCGCGCTGGACGTGCTCACGGGGGACGAGCGGCCCGCCGGGCCGCTCAGCGCCGAACTGCGCTGAGTTCCCTGAACCACTTCACGAGGAACGCGAGCAGGAAGAGCACGGCGGCGAGGCCGAGGGCCGCGTAGGCCCAGCGGAATCCGCTCCCCGCGCCGAGGAAGAGGAAGACCAGGCAGAAGATGCCGTGGTCGACGGGGAGCAGCGCGATCGCCCGCAGCGTCGAGGGGGCCGCGGCGGGCGTGCCCGGGGCCGGGCGCGGGGTGAGCTTCTCGGTGAGCAGTCCACCGAAGAAGGTGACGACCGCGGCGAACTGGAAGACGAGCGGGAGCAGCAGCCAGGCGTCCTCGCCGTCGATGCCGTAGGCGTCGGGGTGGCGGTAGAAGGAAAGGAGCACCGCCGCGTGCAGGGCGGTGATCTTGGCGCAGTCGACCACGTGGTCGAGCCACTCCCCCGCGGCGCTGCCGCCGCCGCGCAGCCGGGCGAGCTGGCCGTCCGCCGAGTCGAAGGCGAAGCCGATCGCGAGGCCCAGCCACACGAGGATGCCGAGGCCCGCCGTCGGGGTGCCGGTCGCGAGGCCGACCACGGCGGCGAAGCTGAAGAGCGCGCTGATGACCGTCACCTGGTTCGGCGTCAGGCGCAGCGCGTAGGCACAGGCGGCGAGGACGCGCCCGGCCGGGCGGTTGACGAAGCGCGAGTAGAGCGAGACGCCTTTCGAGGACTTCTGCGCGGTTCTCAGTTCACCGAGCGCGGTGTTGATCGTTCCCATGGCCCCCCCGGGATGTTTTTCGTTCACGTGCCGGTCAATGATGTCAGGCGCTCCGCCCGGCCCGGCGGCCGGTACGGCTCGTACAGCCCGCACGCCCTCAGCTCCCGCACGTACGGGACTGTCGCACGCCCCACCGACAACGAGGCACGTTCCCCCGCGCGCCGCGCCGGGCACGCCCCTCGCCCTCCCCCAGGGCACCGCCACAGCCGGACCGGCTGACCCCGTACGGCAAATCGACCTCGTCTACCACAATCACCCCATCCCTGAAAGGGATTCGACGGTAAACACCCCCATCGGGCGCTATGCCCGTACAGCACCCCAACGGTCCGCTTCGGCACGGTTAGCATGACCCGCACGCGGCCCCGGTCCGCGTCTCGTACGTCCCCCCGTACTCCCCTCCCCCACCATCGAGACCGAGGGAACCGCGGAATGCCAGTGACCGCTCACCACCCGCGCCGCGCGGGCCGCCCCGGGCGGCTGCCCCGGGCGGCGCCGCCCCTGCTCCTGCTCGCGCTCACGGCCGTCGGCGCCATGGCCGCGACGACCGCCGCGCCGCCGGCCGCCCAGGTCTGGACGGGCACGACGGCAGGGATCTGCTGGCTGCTCCTCGCCCTCGCCACGACGTGGGCCACCCTGCTCCTCCGGGTGCACCGCCGCCGCGCGGAGCGGGCCGAACAGGCCCGTACCGACGCCCGCGAGGCGCTCTCCGGGCACACGGCGGAGATCGCCCGGCTCGTCCGCGTCCTCCTGCCCGACCTCGGCGCGCGGCTCGCCGACGGCGAGGACGCGACGCGCGCGCTCGACGCCCTCTCGCTGCCGTCCGATCCCTCGCTCCGCGCGGCCCTCCACTCCGTCGCGACCGCGCTCGCCACCGCGCACAGGGCGGCGCGCGACGCCCGCGCGCTGAGCGTCGAGGCGGCCCACCGCGCCGAGCGGCTCGACCAGGACATCGAGACCTTCGCGCACGAGACGGTGCCGCTCGTCGTGGCCCGCTTCGCCGAACTGCGCAACCACGGCGACGCCCTGCACCGCGTCCCGCTCCCCGAGGACGAGCGGCTGCGCGCCGCGCTCGACGAGTTCGCCTGGTCCGCGCACTACGGGATGCGGCGCGCCAAGGTCGCGTACGGCATGGTCAGGCACAGCCTCACCCGCGTGCAGGCGCGCAACGCCACCATCCTGCACCGCCTCCAGGACATGCAGTTCCGGTACGGCCAGGAGGCGTTCAAGGACCTCTTCTTCCTCGACGAGACGGCCTCGCGGCTCGCCCTCGCCGCCGACCGCATCGCCTGGATGGTCGGCGGCCGGGGCAGCCGGATCTGGACCCGTCCCATCGTCATGTACCGCATCCTGCGCGGCGCGATCGGCAAGATCGAGGCGTACCGCAGGGTCGTGCTGCACTGCGACACCGAACTGTCGATCGTCGGCCGCTCGGCCGAGGCGATCATGCACCTCCTCGCCGAACTCATCGACAACGCGACCCAGTTCTCGCCTCCCACCGCCGAGGTGCACGTCTACGCCGAGGAACGCCCCGCGGGCATCGTCGTGACGATCGAGGACAGCGGCATGAAGATCCCCTGGGCGATGCGCGAATACGTCGAGGACTGTCTCGCGGGCAAGGTGCTCGACCTCGCGGACTTCAAGAACCACCACTACGGCTTCAACGTCGTCGGCATGATCGCCCAGCGCTTCGAGATCGAGGTCAGCATCCGGCCCTCCTCGCGCGGCGGTACGGGCTTCGTCGTCCTGCTCCCCTCGGTGCACATCTCCGAGCGCAACCCCCAGCACCCCGCGCTCGTCGTCGAGCAGAAGCTCCCCGAGATCACCGCTCCCGTCGCCCCGCCGCTCGACCGCGATCTCCCGCCCGCCGAGGCCCTCGCCAAGCACCGGGCATGGGTCCAGGCGCACAAGGAGGAGCGCGCACGCGCCGCCGCCGAGGCGGGCACGCCGCTGCCCCCGCCCGGACCGCCGTCCGAGCTGGAACGCCTGACGGCCCCCTGGATCGCCCGGCCCGCGCCCGAAGCCGGGGAACACCGGAACGAGGCCCCGGAGCAGGAGCCGCCCGCCCCCAGGAGGCGCGCCCCCTACCTGCCCGAGGGCGCGGACCCCTACGACAGCGAACCGCCGGGCGCGTACGAGGAGGTGACGGGGCGGGACCCCTACCGCGACGGACCGGCCCCGGAAGCGGAGAAGACCGCCACGGCGCGGGGAACGCAGGCCGGAGGCACGGGCGCGACGGACGCGTACGGCACCAGCCCGACGGGCGCGTACGGTCCGGGCGTGACGGAGCCGGGAGGTACGGGTCTCGCACCGGCGCGTCCCGCCGGGCCCGGCACCCCTCCCGCCGGGGCCGTCCCCGCGGGCTCCCCCGTGCCGAACTCCGCCCCGCACGCCCCCGCCCCGCCCCCGCTCCCCACCCGCGGCCCCGGCACGCACGGGCCGCTCCCCTCCCCGCGCCACCAAGCCACCGCGCCGGGCTCCGCCCCGTACTCCCGGGAGCTGCCGGGCGAGCCGGACAGCGAGGACCCGGTGCCCGGCTTCATGGAGCGCGAGCGCTTCCGCGCCGACCCTGAGGGGGCGCGGGCGCGCTTCTTCGGGGACGACAGCGGCGAGTTGTTCTTCGATCCCTTGCAGGGGCTCGGGCCGCTCGTCTCCACGGAGAACGGCCTTCCCGTCCGCCCGCCGGGCCGGACGATGGCCGCCGTGGACCAGATGATCGCCGAACTCCTCGCCGGTGAGCCTTCCGTGCCGACGCCGCAGCAGGACGTGGGCCGCAGCTTCGGCGGCTTCGACCGCGCGATGCGCGCGGGCCGCGCCGCCCGCGAGGCAGCCACGACCGATCAGGCGACCGCGACCGGTCATACGGTCACCAGCGGACGGTCGGCATCCTCCACCGCCCCGGTGCCCGCCCCAGCGGCCCCCGCCGCGCCACCGGGCCCCGCACCCGACGAGGGCCGGCGCCCACACGGCGCGCCGCCCACCGAGTCCACCCCGTCCCCCACTGACCTGCCGGAGCGCGAGACCCCCTGAGCCCCGGCAGGGCCGCCCCCCAGTTCCCCCCGCCCCGCCCCCGGCCGCCCTCGCGGCGGCCCCGGACCGGCGCACGTGATTGGAGACAAGGGCCGGTGTCCGTGCCCCCGCCCGGACCCCGCCCGCGCACACCATGCCCACCACCGACAACAGCCTCGGCTGGCTCCTCGAAAAACTCCTGGACCACACCCCGGGAACCCGCCATGCCCTCGTCCTCTCCCGCGACGGCCTCAAGCTCTGCTGGACCCCCGACCTCCCCCTCGACCAGGCCGACCAGCTCGCCGCGATCTGTTCCGGTATCCAGGCGCTCGCCCAGGGCGCGTCCGTCGAGTTCGGCGACCGGCGCGGTGGCGTCCGGCACTCGATGACCGCGTACTACGGCGGACAGCTCTTCATCGTGGACGCGGGCGACGGCGCGCACCTCGCGGTGGTCGCCGAGGAGAGCGCCGACCCCGAGTACGTGGGACAGGAGATGAGCCACCTGGTCGGAGCGATCGGCGCCCACCTGCGCGCCGAACCGCGCAGCCCCGCACCGAACGCCGGTACCCCGTGACGCCACGCGGTCCGGCCGACGTGGGCGAACCCGACCGGATCTTCCTCGTCACCGGCGGCAGGACCGCGGCCGGCTCGCGCGTCTTCGACCTCGTCACCCTGGTCGTGCGCGAGACGGACCGGGCCCGGGACCTCGGCCCCGAGCACCAGCGCGTCCTGGACCTGTGCCAGCGCCCGGTGGCGGTCGTCGAACTCTCCGCCGAACTGGGCCTCCCCGTGGTGGTGACGCGCATTCTGCTGGAGGACCTGCTCGCCGCCGGGCACATCCGCGTCCGCTCCCCGCGCCCCGCCGCCCGCGCGGCGGGGACGACGGGGCCGGACACCGCCGTACTCGAAGAGGTGCTCCATGCGCTGCGCAGACTCTGAATCCACCACCCCGACGACAGCGGCGGAGCCCGCCGCCTCGTCGGCTCCCCCGTCCGAGGCCGTACCCGCCCAGGCGACCGCGCCACCGGGGGCCCGCACGCCGCTGCCCGCGACCGCGGAGCAGGGCGTGAAGATCGTCGTGGTCGGCGGCTTCGCCGTCGGCAAGACGACGATGGTGCGCGCCGTGAGCGAGATCCGCCCGCTGAGCACCGAAGAGGTCATGACGGAGGCGGGCGAGGGCGTCGACGACCTCGCGGGCGTCGAGTCGAAGACCACCACGACGGTCGCCTTCGACTTCGGCCGCATCACGCTCAACGAGCGCACCGTGCTCTACCTCTTCGGCGCCCCGGGGCAGGAGCGCTTCTGGTTCCTGTGGGACCAGCTCTTCGCCGGGAGCCTCGGCGCGGTCGTCCTCGTCGACACCCGCAAGGTCGCCGACTCCTGGTACGCCGTCGACCGCCTCGAAGCCCACCACACGCCCTTCGTCGTCGCCGTCAACCGTTTCGAGAACGACCCTCGCCGCTACGGCCTCGCCGAGATCCGCGCCGCGCTCAACCTCTCCGCGCACGTCCCCGTCCTCGACTGCGACGCGCGCGAACGGGCCTCCAGCAAGGAGGTCCTGCTCACCCTCGTCGACCACCTCTACCACCGCGCCCTCGCGCAGGAGGCTGGCGTATGAAGAACCCGCTCTTCCCGCCCCCCTCGGACGACTACGGCCCCGAACCGCTGCGGCCCTGGGACCACCGCCCGAAGGAGTCCTCGGCGCCGCCGCTGCGGGGCCCCAGCGCGGCCGGCGGTCCCCCGCTCGCCTGCCCCGCGCACGGGGACCGCTGGGAGGACGAGCCCGTACGCCTCTCGACGCTCGACTCGGACCGGCCGCCCGCCGAGCTGTACCGCGAACTGCGCTCACGCTTCGGGCCCGTCGCGCCCGTGCTGCTCGACGACGACATCCCCGCCTGGCTCGCCCTCGGCTACCCCGAGGTCGCCTATGTGACGAGCCACGACGAGGAGTTCGGGCGCGACTCGCGGCGCTGGCACCAGTGGGAGAACATCCCGGGCGACTGGCCGCTGCTCGCCTACGCGGGCTACCAGCCCTCGGTGTTCTTCGCCGAGGGCGAGGAGCACAGGCGCCGCGCGGGCGCCCTCACGCGCGCGCTGGAGGCCATGGACATGTACGACGTCTCGCTCGTCTGCGAGTCGGTCGGACGGCGGCTCACCGACCGGTTCGTGCACGACGGGCACGCGGAGCTTCTTGAGGCGTACGTGCACGCGCTCCCCGTGCGCGTGATGATCGAGCTGTGCGGGATGCCCGCGGGTGAGGAGATCACCGAGAATCTCGCCGAGGACCTGCGGATCACTCTCGACGCCGAGCGCGGCGAGAACCCGGTCGAGGCCTACCGGCGGGTCGCCAGGCAACTCGGCGCGCTCATCGCCTCGCGCCGGGAACGGCCCGAGCGGGACCTCACCTCGTACCTCGTCGCGGACCCCGCCGCCCTGACCGACACGGAGGCGGTGCACGACCTCACGGTGCTCATCCTGGCCGGTCAGCAGCCCACGGCGAACTGGATCTGCAACGCGCTGCGCCTCCTCCTGCTCGACGAGCGCTTCGCCGACAAGGTCGCGGGCGGTCGCGTCGGGGTCCCGGAGGCGCTCACCGAGACGCTGTGGCTCGACACTCCGGTGCAGAACTTCCTGGGCCGCTGGGCGACGCGGGACACGGAACTCGGCGGGCGGCCCGTCAAACAGGGCGACTGCGTGCTCCTCGGTCTCGCCGCCGCGAACACCGACCCGGAGCTGTGGCCGCACGGTGGCATGGGCGAGGGCAGCACGGCGCACCTGTCGTTCAGCATGGGCGAGCACCGCTGCCCGCACCCCTCCCCGCAGATGGCCCGCGTCATCGCCCGGACGGCGATCGACACGCTGCTCGCCCGGCTTCCCGACCTCGCCGTGGCGGTCGAGGCCGACGAGTTGCGCTGGCGCCGCTCGCTGTGGAAGCGGGGTCTGGAGGAGTTGCCGGTGGTCTTCTCGGCGGGCGGGGTGCGGGAGTGGACGGACCGCGGCGCCGGGCGGGCGCGCTCCCGCGAGACCGGCCTCCTGCGGGACTGACCGGCGCGGGGCCTTTTGCGAGACTGGCCCGATGACCACTCCCGGCACCCTGCCGCCCCTGCCCGAGCGGGTCGAGCGCCTGCTCGCCACCGAGGACCCCCTTCCGATCGTCGCGGCGGGCGACCCCGTCCTGCGCACGCCCGCCGCGCCGTACGAGGGCCAGCTCCCCGAGGCGCTGCTCGCCCGGCTGCTCGCGGCGATGCGGCGCACGATGCGCGAGGCCCCCGGGGTCGGTCTCGCGGCGCCGCAGATCGGTGTGCCGCTCAGGCTCGCGGTCCTGGAGGACCCGGCGACGGTGACCGAGGAGGTGCGCCGCGTGCGCGAGCGCGAACCGCTCCCGTACCGCGTGCTGGTCAATCCGGTGTACGAGGGCGTCGGCGAGCGGCGCGCGGCCTTCTACGAGGGCTGCTTGAGCGTGCCGGGCTGGCAGGCCGTCGTGGCGCGGCACGCGGTGGTGCGGCTGCGGGCCGAGGACGAGCGCGGGACGGCGTTCGACGAGGAGGTACGGGGCTGGGCGGCACGCATCGCGCAGCACGAGACCGATCACCTCGACGGGACGCTGTACGTGGACCGCGCGCTGCCGCGCTCGCTCACCTCGAACGAGAACCTGCTGCGGTACTGGAACGAGCCGGCGCCCGAACGGGCCGCCGCGGCACTGGGGTTCGGGCGGGACTGAGGCCGCCTCACTCGTTCGGGGGAACTCGGGCGGGTACGGGTCCCGCGCGGCGGGCACGCGGTCGGCGCCCGGCTAGCTTGCGGCAGGTCACCGTCCGCGCGGCTGGTCCGCGCGGGCTCCCGCACAGCCCGGAGGTACCCCTTCGTGATCGCCAAGCCGCTCGCGCTGCTGCTCGCCGCGCTCACCACCGCAGCGCTCGCCACCGCTCCCGCCGAGGCGACCGGACCGGCCGGGGCCGCCGCTCCCGCCCTGTGCACGGGTGAGTTCCGCGGCGACGCGCGACTCGGCCCGCGCCATCTGCCGGGGCCTCGCCAGAAGCCGGTGGGCCCGCTCCTCAAGGGCTGGAAGCGCACGGGCGGGCTCGGTGAGCACGCCTTCCTGAAGAAGTACTGGGAGGGCGACGCCGCGGGCGGGAGCTGGAAGTACCCGCCGAACGACGGCTTCACGGAGACGAACGGCGCGCCGGACCGCACGGCGACGCGGCTGCGTCGCGGTGAGCGCCTGGACCGCTTCGGCTCGGTGTACGGAGCGTTCCTCGCCCCCGCAGGGGACGCCTACGCCAAGCGCGCGCTGCCGCCGCAGAACCTCGGCACCCGTGAGGCCGACGCGCCGTGCGGCTACCACGTGTACGAGGTGACGAAGCGGTTCACGGTGTGGCAGGGGCGCATCGCGCCGTGGTTCGGTCAGCCGGGCGGCGGCCATCAGATCAAGCTGGACCCGGCGCTGCTCGACCCGGGCGAGGGCGAGGGCCTCAACGTGAAGTGGCTCCTCGACCACGACTACCTGCGTGCCCTTGTCGGCTGAGGCCGCGGGCCCGCGGGCCGCGCTCGCCGCCGCACTGCGCGCGGCGGGCCTGCCCGCGTCCGTCTACTGGATCGAGGAGGCCCACCAACCGGCCCCGCTGCCCGGCGACTTCCTCTACCTGCGCCGCGCGCCGGGCGAGCCGAAGCGGTGGGAGACGGGCGGCTACGAGCGGGGCCGCTGGACCCCGTACGCGCGTCACGCCGAGGAGTCGGAGGCGTGCGCGCACCTGCGTCACCTGCTCCTGGGCTGAAGCGAGGGCTCCAGCCGGTGACGGGTGCGTCCCCGCGCCGCGCACGCGAGGACGCGACGTGCGCGCGGGCGGCGGCGCGCACCCGAGGACGAGGCGCTCGGGGCTTCCGACGCCCCGTCACGTCCACGGCGGGGCCGTCCGTCCGAGCCGTCCCTCCGGGCAGCCCTCCCGGCGCTGTCAGCGGCGTTCCGTGTCGCGGGCCTGGAGGCCGCGGGCGAGGCGCGGCCCGAGCCAGCGCTTGAGGCGGCGGAGGGCTTCGAGGCGTTCGGCGGCGCGGTCGACGCGGTAGTAGAGCTGGGGCGGGATGTAGGGCAGGAGCGGGGAGTGACGCTGGCCGAGGAGTGCGAACATCTGCTCGGGCGGCAGGTCGATGTAGCGGGGCAGGTTCTCGTACCAGTGGGCGCTGTGGCGCGCGGCGCTCTGGACGGAGAGGAGTTCCCTGCGACGGCGGCGTTCGTACGTGGCGAGGGCAGTCTCGCGCGGGCCGCCCTCGCCGAGGGCCTGGGCGAGGGCCATGGCGTCTTCGAGGGCGAGTGTGGTGCCGGCGCCGATGGAGTAGTGGGTGGTGTGGGCCGCGTCGCCGAGGAGCACGAGGTTCTCGTGGTGCCAGCGGCGGGTGGTGAGGGTGCGGAAGGGGCGCCAGTCGGGGGCGGGGTGCGTGGCGTCCTGGCCGAGGAGCGGGGCTCCGTCGAGGAGGCCCGCGAAGAGCCCTTCGAGGGTGCGGAGTTGCGCGTCCTCCTTGGCGGTGTCGAGGCCGAGACCGCGCCAGGTGGCGGGGGCGCACTCGATGACGCAGGTGCTGCCCTCGGGCCCGTACCCGTAGGCGTAGCACCAGATCCAGCCGTGCGGGGTGTCGACGAAGGCGAAGCTGAAGCTCGTGAAGACCCGGGGGGTGCCGAGCCAGACGTAGACGTTGCGGCCTTCGGTGAGGCGCGGGCCGAAGTGGTGCGCGTGGTGGCGGCGCAGGGTGCTGCCGACGCCGTCGGCGGCGACGAGGAGGTCGGCGGCCGGGGGCGCGGCGGGGTCGATCGCGCTGCCGTGGCGGACATCGACGCCGAGGTCGCGGGCGCGGGCGGCGAGGAGGGCGAGGAGGCGGTGGCGGCCGATGCCGTAGCCCTGGTCGCCGTGGTGCTCGGTGACCTCCTCGCGGACGCGGGCGCGGCCGTTCCTCCAGGGGAGCGAGGCGGCGTGGACGGCGTGGGCACTGGGCTCGTCGTGGGCGCGGAGCCGGTCGAGGAGGTCTTCCCAGTAGGTGACGCCCCAGCCGTAGGTGGAGCCCGCCGGGTTGCGTTCGTGCACGGTGATCTCGTGCGCGGGGTCCTGGAGTTTCATCAGGATCGAGAAGTACAGCCCCCCGGGGCCGCCTCCGGCACAGACGATCTTCACGTGCGCTCCCGCTCTGTCGCTTCTGTCACTGCTCTCGGCAGACGGTGGCAAAACCGTCGTAATCGGCAGGAAGGTAGCAGGAGTTACGGGCGGCGCCGGGTGCGACAGGGGGGCGGCGGGCCGGGTCCACTCGGCCGGTCGGCACCGCTTCCCCATAAGTTACCGGCCAGTTAACATGTGGGCGCCGTCCCGGCCATCCCGCCGGCCGCCCCGTGGAAGGAACGCGCCATGCCCGAACTCACCCGTGACGGGGACGTCTTCGTCCTGCGCCTGGACGCGGGGAGCGAGAACCTGTTCCACCCCGACTGGCTCGGCGCCGTGGAGCGGGCGCTCGACGAGGTGGAGGCGGCGAAGGGGCCGTGCGCGCTGGTGACGGCGGGCGAGGGCAAGTACTGGTCGAACGGGCTCGATCTCGCGTGGCTCATGGCGCACGGGGACCAGCAGGCGGCGTATCTCGACCGGGTGCACGCCCTGCTGGCCCGTACCCTCGCCTCGCGCGTCGTGACGATCGCGGCGCTCACGGGGCACACCTTCGCCGCGGGGGCGATGTGGGCGCTGGCGCACGACGTCCGCGTGATGCGCGCGGACCGGGGCTGGTTCTGCCTGCCCGAGGTCGACCTGGGCCTCCCCTTCCAGCCGGGCATGACCGCCCTCATCCGCTCGCGCCTGACACCCGCGACGGCGCACGAGGCGATGACGACGGGCCGCCGCTACCCCGCCCCGGAGGCCCTGGCCTCCGGCCTGGTGGACGCCGTGGCGGAGGCGGACCAGGTCGTCGCCGAGGCCGTGGAGCGCGCCCGCGCCCTCGCCCCGAAGGCCGTACCGGTCCGGGCCGAGATCAAGGAAGGGCTGTACGCGGAGGCCCTTGCCGCCCTGCGGACGGCGACGAAGGCGTAGCGCCGCTCCGGCCCCCGCAGTCCGCACGGCTTTCGAGGTCGGGTCCGTGCCGGGCGGGTGACGCCGTTGTCCCCTCGGCAGGGGCGAGGGGACGCCGTTCGGCAGGGGCGAGGGGACGCCGTGGCCCGTCAGGCCGCCATGCCCGGCGGGGCCCGGGTGCGTCGCCCCCCACGGCGGGAAGGCCGGGCCCCGCCGTGGGCGGCACGTACGCGGCCGTCCGGATCAGCTCTCGCTCAGCGCGGCACGCGGTTCCTCCGCCGGGGCCCCTTCCGGTGTCCGCAGCACTCCCGCCGCCACCGCCGCGATCACGCAGAAGGCGACCGGGAGGAAGAAGGCGAGGTTGAGGGGCATGAGGTGGGTCAGGGGACCGATGACGGCGGGGCCCGCGAGCATCCCGAGGTAGCCGAGGCCCGCGACGCGGGAGACGTTGGCGCCCGCGCCCGCCGGGTCGGCGTGGCCCGCGGCGCTGAAGAGCTGCGGGATGCAGCCCGAGAGGCCCGCGCCGAAAACGGTCCAGCCGACGAGTGCCGCCCAGACGGAGGGGGACAGCGCGGCGAGGGTCATCCCGGCCGCCGCGAGAGCGGCCCCGTACCGCAGCACCGCAAAGGAGCCGAAGCGCGCGGCGACGCGGTCCGTGAGGAAGCGCCCGGCGGTCATCGCGGTCGCGAAGGCGCCGTAGGCGAAGGCGGCGGTGGACTCGGGGGCGTCGAGGACGTCCTTGAGGTGCAGCGTGCTCCAGTCGTTCGCGACGCCCTCGCTCAGCATCAGCATCAGAGCGAGCGCGGCCAGGAGCCAGATGCGGCCGGGTGTCCGGGTCCGGGGCCTGGCCTTCTGCCCGGGGAGCGCCCCCGCGTCCGCCTGGCCGGTCCCTGCGGACGCGCCCGTGTCCGAAGCGGCCTCTCCGCTCTCCGGCCGCAGCAGCATCGGCGTCACCACCACCGCCAGTACGACGCCCGCGGCGGCCGTCACCGCGAAGACCGCCACCGGGGACCAGTCCAGGCGCCGGGTCTGCGAGCCGACAAGGGCCGCGAGGACACCGCCGACCGAGAAGACCGCGTGGAACGCGGACATGATCGGCCGCCCGTACCCGCGCTCGACCTGCACGGCGTGCGTGTTCATGCTCACGTCGAGGCAGCCGTTGCCGAAGCCGAGGACGAGCAGCGCCGCCGCCAGCGTCCACGCGTTCGTCGCGAGGCCGGGCAGGACGAGCGCGGCGGCACACAGCGCGAGCCCGGCGGGGACCGTGCGGCGCGGACCGAAGCGGTCGCTCAGCGGGCCCGCGGCCTGCATCCCGGCGAAGGCACCGCCCCCGAGCAGCAGCAGGAGCCAGCCGAGCAGGGCGTGGTCGATTCCGGCACGGTCCTCGACGGCGGGGATATGGACGACCCACATGCCCATGACGAAGCCGTTGAGCAGGAAGACGGCGAAGGTCGCGCGGCGTCCGGCCCGCAGCACTTTGTTCATGTTGCGAACATAGCGCACATCGTTTATGTGCGTAAAGACAAACCCAAGCCACCTCAGGACCGCGTTTCTCACACGTGGCGTGTTTACTGGGGGTGTGTCTGGGACCGAACGATGGAAGCTGATCACGCACGCGGTGCGTGAGGCCGGGCGGCTGGGCGTCGCGGAACTCGCCGCGCTCACCGGCGCCTCGGAGATGACGATCCGCCGCGACCTCGACGCGCTCGCGCGCCAGGGAGTCCTCGAACGCTACCGGGGCGGGGCGCGCAGCCTCGTGCTGCGCGGCGAGGAGGAGCCCTTCGCCGCGCGCGCCCGCGAAGGCAGCGCGGCGAAGCTCCGTATCGCCGCCGAGGCCGCCGCGCTGCTCGCGGACGGCGAGTCGGTCGTCCTCGACAGCGGTACGACGTGCGTCAAGGTCGCCCGCGCGCTCGCGGGCCGCCGCCTGACCGTGATGCCGCTCTCGCTGCACGCGGTGCACGTCCTCACCGAGCGGTACGAGGGGGTGGAGCCCCCCGCGACCCGGCTCCTCCTCGCCGGCGGCGAGCCGCGCCCCGGCGAACTGGCCCTCACGGGACCACTGACCGAAGCCTCGCTCGCCGCGCTCCGCTTCGACACGGCGGTACTCGGCTGCTGCGGCCTCACGGCGGCGGACGGGCTCACCGCGTACGACCTCGCGGACGCCGCCGTCAAACGCGCCGCGATCGCCTCGGCCCGCCGCGTCGTCGCCGTCACCGAGGGAGCCAAGCTCACCCGCACCGCCCTCGCCCACGTCGTCCCCGCGACCACGCTCCACACGGTGGTCACCGACGAGGACGCCCCGCCCGAGGAGGTCGACGCACTCACGGCGGCCGGGGTCACGGTGCTGACGGTGCGGGCGGCGGGGAACGACTGAGCGGCGCGGCACCAGGTGACAACCGGGGGCCGGGACCTGGCCCCCCGTGAGTAGCGCGGGACCGGACGCCGGTGGGTCGCGCGGAACCGGGGGCCGCCGAGGGGCGCGTGTCCGGGGCCCTCTGAGGCGCGCCTCGCTCTCCGCCCTCAACCGCCCTCCCGGCACCTCCCGTTCACCGCACCGCCCTCCAGGGTTCACCCGCGATGCACCCGCCATTCTCATTGCCTCCTCATACGCCGCTGGTTACGTGGCCGTGGCCGGTCGGACCACGACGTACGAGCGAGGAGGCGCATGGTGTTCCTGTCGAAGGCGGCCACGAGAACGGAAGCGGAGCGGGGGGCGCGGCCCCCGGGGGCCACAGCGCTCACCGCCGGCACCGCGGCCCCCGGCGCGGCGGAACCCTCGCACGCCACCGGCCGGTTGCACGCGTTCAACCGGTTCGAGCTGAAGTACCTCGTCCCGGTCGAGCAAGCCGCCGAGATCCGCGAGGAACTCTCCGAGCGGATGGACACCGACGCGCACAGCCCGGTGGGCGGGTACGGCGTGTGGAGCCTCTACTACGACACGCCGCAGCTCCGCTTCTACTGGGAGAAGATCGAAGGTCTCAAGTTCCGGCGCAAGCTGCGCATCCGCCACTACGGGGATCTCGTCGGCGTGAACGACAGCTCCCCGGTGTGCGTCGAGATCAAGCAGCGGGTCAACCGCGTCACGCAGAAGCGCCGCATCACGCTGCCGTACGGCGAGGCGCGGCGCCTGTGCGACGGGCGTGAGCTGGTCGACCACGCGCCCGGCGAGAGCGCCTTCGTGCAGGAGGTGCTCGACCTCGTCGTGCGGCTCGATCTGCGGCCCACGGCGATCACCGGTTACCAGCGCGAGGCGCTTGTCGGCCGCGACGCCGACACCGGTCTGCGCGTCACCTTCGACCGGCGCGTCCGCGGCCGGGACCGCGATTTCCACTTCGGCACCACCACCCCGGAGAACCGCTTCACCCTCCCCCCGCACATGACGGTCATGGAGATCAAGGTGAACGAACGCACGCCGCACTGGGTCACGGACCTCGCGGCCCGGCGCGATCTCCACCTCGTCCGCATCTCGAAGTACGTGCAGTCCATCGAGGCCTTCGGGCTCGCCCCGCGCTCGGTCTTCCACGTCCACGAGGCGGACTGCCCTCCCCCCGTCGAGCCCGTGGCCGACGGCACCACCCCCACCGAGAAGCAGCCGCTCGCACAGCGGCCGGCGCGGCACGACGCGCCGTCGAAAGCAGGAGCACAGTGAACTTCGATCTCGATCTCCAGGAACTGAGCGGCACGTTCAGCGTCGCCGACGTCGTGGCGGCGATGGCCTTGTCCTTCGTCCTGTCCGCGCTCATCGGCTTCGTGTACCGCTACACGCACCGCAACGTCTCGTACAGCCAGTCCTACGTGCAGACGCTCGTCGTCGTCGGGATGATCGTCGCCCTGATCATGCTGGTCGTGGGCTCGAACCTCGCACGCGCCTTCTCCCTCGTCGGAGCGCTGTCCGTGGTCCGTTTCCGCAACGCGGTCAAGGAGACCAGGGACGTCGGCTTCATCTTCCTGGCGATGGCCATCGGCATGGCCTGCGGCGCTCGCTTCTACACGCTGGCGGCGGTCGGCGCGGTGGTCGTCTGCGCCGTCGTCCTCGTCATGTTCAAGTTCGACTGGTTCGCGCTCAACGTGCAGCGCCAGGTCGTCAAGGTGCAGGTCCCCGCGGGTGACGACTACACGCCGCAGATCCGTGACGTCCTCATCAAGTACACGACGGAGTTCGAGCTGGTGAGCACCGAGACGATTCGCGGTGGCGCGCTCAGCGAGGTCTTCTACACGGTGCGGCTCAAGAAGGGCGCCGAGCCCGCTGACCTGGTCGGCGCCCTCCAGGAGCGGACCTCAGGACAGCGGGTCACGGTCCTGACCGGTTACGACACGACGGACCTGTGATGGGCGGCGGCACGGAAGGGGAGTTCCCCGCGCGCGAGCGGCGTCGGCCGCGACTGCGCGACCGGGTGCCCGTCCGGCTGCGGCACCACTGGAAGCCGGCCGCCGCGCTCGGTGTCGGGCTCGCCGCGATGGTCGCCTTCCTCGGTGACGCCAGGATCTCCCCGTACGTCACCTCCGCCTCGCGCGCCGAGGCGGACCCCGTCACGGAGGACGTCAAGGGGACGGTCGGGCTCTACGACACCTCGGCGAAGCACGCGATCCAGCTGACGTACGAGCAGACCGACTTCGACAAGATGATGAAGGAGTTCGAGAAGGACGGGACGAAGGACTACATCAAGGCCGATCTCACCATCGACGGCGTCTACCTCAACGACGTCGGGATCCGGCTGAAGGGCAACTCCACGCTCTCGTCCCTGCGCACGTCGAAGCGAGCGCCCGGCGGAGGGCGCGGGTTCCCCGGCGGCGGGCGGACGGACCGGGGCGCGGCCCCCTCCGGAGCACCGGACGCGGGCGGCGCGAAGGCCGGTGACGAGGCGAAGGCCGACGGCGCGAAGACCGGCGGTGACGGCCCGAAGGCCGGTGGCGGGATGGGCGGCATGGTCCAGTACGACCTCTCCGCCGCCAAGCCCGAGGAACTGCCCTGGCTCGTCAAGATCGACGAGTTCGTCGAGGGCCGGGCCTACCAGGGGGAGCGGGAGATCTCACTGCGCCCGGGGAGCGACGACCAGGTCCCGCTCAACGAAGCCCTCGCTCTGTCGCTCACGGCGAAGAGCGGGCAGAAGGCCGAGCGGTACGGGTTCACGGAACTCAAGGTCAACAACCGCCCAGCGGTGACACGGCTCATGGTCGAGGCACCCGACACCGACTACGCCGAGGACGTCGCGGACGGGAACGGCGTGCTGTACAAGGCGAAGGCGGGCGGGAGCTTCGCCTACCAGGGCGACGACCCGACCGACTACGAGGACTCCTTCAAGCAGCTCAACAAGGTGGGCAGTCAGGACCTCGAACCGGTCATGAAACTCATCAAATGGGCGAACAAGGCGTCCGACAAGGAGTTCGCCCGCGACCTGCACCGGTACGTGGACGTCGACTCGCTCGCCCACTACCTCGCCGCGCAGAACCTCCTGCTGAACTTCGACGACATGGCGGGCCCCGGCAAGAACTACCTGCTGTGGTACGACCTCGACACGAAGAAGTTCTCCGTGCTCGGCTGGGACTACAACCTCACGTTCAGCGGGGACGCGTCGACCGGCCCCGACGACTCGGTCGGCATGGGCGGTCCGGGCGGCGCGCCGGCGGGCGGCGGCGCGGCTGCCGGGGGGCCGGAGGGAGCGCCCGGGGACATGCCCGAGGGGATGCCCACGGACCTCCCCCGGGACGCGCCCGGCGGGGACGGCGCCCGTGCCGGCAAGGCGGGCGAGGACGCCAAGGGCGGCGCGGGCGGCCGGATGGGACACGTCCTGAAGACGAGGTTCCTCGCGTCCGACGCGTTCGACGACGTCTACCACGACGCCTACCGGGAGCTGTACGAGAAGTTCTACGGCTCCGGCACCGCCGCGGAGTACCTCACGTCGATCGCCGGGCAGGCCCGGGCGGCGGGCGGCGCGTCGAAGGCGCTGGACAGCGCCGTGGCGAAGCTGCGCGAGACAGTCACCGACCGGGCCTCCGCCCTCGGCGAGGACAAGGAGGTGACGGGCTGAGACCCGCCCGAGTCCCGGACGGCCGCGACGCGCGGCCGTCCGGGGCTGTCCCCGTTCCCCGTCCTTTCGCCTACGCCGAGGTGCCGTCCATGACCGTCCCCCGTCCCCCCGCCACGGGGCACACCGTCCTGGTCGTCGAGGACGACGCCAGCATCCGCACCCTGCTCACGACCGCGCTGGGCGCGGCCGGTTACACCGTGGCGAGCGCGGTGGACGGCCGGGCAGCCATGTTCCAGGCGGGCAGCCGCAGGCCCGACCTCATCGTGCTCGACGTCATGCTGCCCGACATGGACGGCTTCCGGCTCACCCGTGAACTGCGCGCCCAGGGCGTCTACACACCGGTGCTCTTCCTCACCGCGCGGGCCGGGGTCGAGGACCGCATCACGGGACTCAGTTCGGGCGGCGACGACTACGTCACCAAGCCCTTCCACGTCCAGGAGGTGCTGCTCCGCGTCCGTGCCATCCTGCGCCGCGCGGGCGCGCCCACCTCCACCGCGCCGGTGCGGCCACCACTGCGGTACGCCGGTCTCGCGCTGGACGAGAGCACCCACGAGGTGTGGCACGCGGGCAGTCCGCTGCGCCTGTCCCCCACCGAGTTCCGCCTCCTCGCGTGCTTCCTCGCGCACCCCGAACGCGTGCTGGAGAAGGCGGAGATCCTCCAGCAGGTGTGGCGGTACGGCTTCTCGGGCGACACGCGGATCGTCGACACGTACGTGAAGAACCTGCGCCGCAAGCTCGACCACGACGGCGCGCCCGCGCTCCTGCACACCGTGCGCGGCGTCGGGTACTGCCTGCGGCTGCCGCGCGAGGAGCCGGGGGCCGGTACGCGATGAGCCCGCGCGACCGCGCGCGACTCGCCGCCGCGCCCCGCCTCCGTAGCGCCGTTTCCCGCGTCCGCCGCTCCGCATCCCGCGCCGGTGCGGTCGCGCGCCGCTTGCGGCCCCGGTCCCTGCGCGCCCGCCTCGTCCTCATCGCGACCCTGCTCGCCACGAGCGCCGTCCTCCTGTGCCAGCTCGCGGGGCTGCTGGTGCTGCGCGGCTGGCTCACCGACCAGGTCGACGAACGGCTCTCGCACTTCCGGCCGCCGCCGGGCGTCTACGAGGACCTCAGCAGCGGCAGGGAGCCGCACGGCCCCGGCACCGAGGACGCCCTGCCCAGCGACTACCGGGTGTTCTTCTACGACGAGAACGGCCGTCTGTCCCGGGTGCGCCTCGGAACCGACGACAGTCCCGGGCCGAAGCTCCCACGGCAGGCCGCCGCGCTGCGGCTCACCGGGCACCCCCGCACGCTCTCCGCCGAGGACGAGGACGGTTCCGCGTGGCGGGCCGTCGCCTTCACCGGCCCCGGCGGAATCCGGACCGTCGTCGCGCTGCCCCTCGACACCGTCGACGGCGCGACGGCGAAGCTCCTGTGGCTGAGCCTCGGGCTGGGCCTCGCCGTCTCCGTGGGTGTCGTCGTCCTCGGCGGCGCCGCGGTGCGCCTCGGGCTGCGCCCGCTCACGCGCGTCGAGCACACGGCACGCCACATCACGAAAGGCGCGCTCGGGCTCAGCGTGCCGGTCGCGGACCCGGACACGGAAGTCGGCAGGCTCGGTCTCGCTCTCAACACGATGCTCGACCGGCTGCGCCACGCGCTGCGCCGCACCGAGGCCTCCGAGACCCGGCTGCGGCGCTTCATGGCGGACGCGGGCCACGAACTGCGCACGCCGCTCACGGCCGTGCAGGGGTTCGCCGAACTGCTCCTCGCTGAGCCCGCGATGGCACCGGAGCGGCGTGCCGAGGCACTCGCACTCGTCGCGGGCAACGCCGACCGCATGAGCCGCCTCGTCGACGACCTGTTCCTCCTCGCGAAACTCGGTGACACGCCCGCTGCGCACCGCGAGCCCGTGGACCTGCTCTCGCTCGCGGCCGACGCCATCGCCACGACCGCGATCCGCCACCCGCACCGCCCGATCACGCTGGAGCCCCTCACCGCGTCCCCCGCACACGACCTCGCCGTCATCGAGGCGCCCGGCGACCCCCACCAACTCGCCCAGGTCCTCGGCAATCTCCTCGCCAACGCGTGCGTGCACACCCCGCCGGACCGCGCGGTCACGGTGCGGGTCGGTGCGCGCCACGAAGCGGCGGCCGCCGTCTGCGTCGTGGAGGTCGAGGACAACGGCCCCGGTATCGCGCCGGAAGCGGCCCCGTACGTCTTCGACCGCTTCTACCGTGCGCGACCTCCCGGAGCGGGCCCCGAGGCCGGAGCCGGACCCGAGGGAGGGGCCGAACCCGGTTCCGGGCTCGGCCTCGCCATCGCCTCCGCCATCGCGACGGCTCACGGGGGCCGCCTCACGCTCGACAACCGGCCGGGCGCGGGCTGCGTCTTCCGCCTCGTGCTGCCGGAGTCGGAAGAGCCCGCAACGCCGGGGCCGGGCGCCGGGGAGCCCCGGTGACACCCCGTCCGCACGCCCCCCCGGGGTGCGCCCCCTGACGGAAGACACGTTCTCGCCGCCTGAGCCGCACACGTGCTTCGAGTGCGCCGACTGAGCCGGGGCCGTCCCCACCGACGCGCGCGACCTCGCCGAGCACCCCCGGGTCGGTCACGTCACGGCCCGCTGCCAGCGCGGTATCCCGCACCCGCCTCCCGGGTGTCCCGGGCCCTCAGTCCCCGGCCCCGGCCCCGGCGGGCCCCTGTCCCGTGCTCCCGCCGGGAAGACGCTCCGCACGCCCGCCCACCGGGCGTCCCCTGCCGGGTGGGCCCGCGAACGCCTGGGCCACGTCGAGCCATTCCGTGGCGACCGGGCCTGTCGCCGTCAGCGCGAGGTCCGCGCGGTGGCGGCGCTGGGTGACGAGGAGGCAGAAGTCGAGCGCGGGACCCGTCACGCGGTCCGCGGCGTCGACGGGGCCGTAGGACCACGTGTCCCCGTCGGGCGCGGCCAGTTCGACCCGCACCGGAGCGGTGGGCAGGGGCGGCCGTACGTCGCGAAGCCGTGGCCGAGGGTGCGGAAGCCGAGGTGCGCGATGTGGCGCAGGCGAGCGGTCGCAGGACGGGGGAGGCAGAGCGCGTCGTGGACGTCCTGCCCGTGCGCCCAGGTCTCCATGAGCCGCGCCGTGACCATGGAGGCGGGGGCCATGCGGGTGCCGATCCACGCGATCCTCGTCCCCCCGGGGACACGCGCGAGGGCTTCGGCGAGCGCGGCACGTCCCGTGCGCCAGCCCTCCAAGAGGGCGGCGGGAGCGGTACGGAACTCCTCCACGCCCTCGTCGGCGAGCCGCTCCGGACGGACGCGGGCCAGACGCGAGGCGAACTCCTCGGGCTCCGTCACGGCGAGGAGGGCCACGTAGTCGGTCCAGGCGAGGTGGGCGATCTGGTGGGCGACGGTCCAGCCGGGCGACGGCGTTTCGCGCTCCCAGGCGAGAGCGGGCAGGCGAGCGACCACCCGGTCCAGCGCGGCCGACTCCTCGGCCAGGTCGGTCAGCAGAGCGGTCAGGTCCACCACGGTGTGCTCCTTCGTCGATCCCAGCCCGCGATACGGGCACGGGCCGGACAGCGTCCCGCCACCCGCCGCGCCTGACCAGGGTCCGCGCCACGAGACGGAGCCGGTCCGGGGTCGGCGGGGACACGCCCGCCGCCCCCTCACCTTCGCGTTATGCCCGTTTTGTGCTGATATGTGAATTCGCCGTGGCTCCCCCCGCAGGACCCCCGCTGTTCCCCCGGCGTCCACTCCCCCGCTCCCCTCCCCCCGTCCCGCCCTTCCGTGCCAGGAGAAGCCACGTGAAGATCGCCTTCCTGATCAACAACGCCTACGGCATCGGCGGCACGATCCGCTCCACCGCCAACCTCTCCCGCGCGTTCGCCGACCGCCACGAGGTCGAGGTCGTGAGCGTCCACCGCTCGAAGGACGCCCCGGCGATCCCCTTCGACCCCCGCGTGCGGATGACGACGCTCATCGACACGCGTCCCGGCTCGCGGGCCCTCACCACGGGTCCCCTCGCGCAGCGCCCCACCACGATGTTCCCCGGGCCCGCCGCGCCCCGCGTCTCCGCCGGGACCCCCTACTCCGCGCTGCACGACGAGCGCATCGGCCACTGGCTCCGCACGACCGGGGCGGACGTCGTGATCGCGACAAGGCCCGACCTCAACGGTTACCTCGCGCGCGACGGGCAGAGCCGTTGCGTACGCGTCGGGCAGGAGCACCTGAGCCTCGCGGGGCACAGCGACGCGGTCCGTGCGGCGCAGAACGGCGTCATCGGGCAACTCGACGCCTTCGTCACCGTCTCCGAGGCCGACGCCGCCGCCTACCGCGCCGCGCTCCCCGACGTGCCCACCCGCATCCGCTGCATCCCCAACGGCGTGCCCGCGCCCGTCGTCGAGGGCTCGGCGCGGGACGCGGACGTGATCGTGGCGGCCGGGCGGCTCATTCCCGTCAAGCGGTACGACCGCCTCGTCGACGCCTTCGCGCGCGTCGCCGACGCGCACCCGACGTGGACGCTGCGGCTCTACGGGCGCGGCCCGAAGCTGGCGCGACTGCGCGAGCAGATCGACCGCCTCGGCCTCTACGAGCGGGTCCTGCTCATGGGGTCCGTCGCACCGATCGAGACGGAGTGGGCCAAGGGCTCGATCGCGGCGGTCTCCTCGGACAAGGAGTCCTTCGGGATGACGATCGTCGAGGCGATGCACTGCGGCGTCCCCGTGATCGCCACCGACTGCCCGCACGGCCCCGGCGAGATCATCACGCACGACCGCGACGGTGTCCTCGTCCCGCTCGACTCCGGCGTCGAGGGCTACGCGCTCGCGCTCGACCGGCTCATGAGCGACCGCGAGCTGCGCGGGCGGCTCGCGGCCGGGGCACTGCGGCGCGCGGCGGACTTCGCGCCGGAGCGGGTCGCCGAGCGGTACGAGGACCTCTTCCACGCGCTGGGCGCCGGACGCCGCGCCCCCGCCAAGGCCGCCCCCGTCCCGTGGTGGCGCAGGCTGCGTGCCGCTCTCCGCCCCGTACGGACGACACCGCCCCGCCGCGCGGCGGACACCCGCCCGCTCGCCTCGGCGCGCTCGGGAGCGGACGGCGAGATCGTGTTCCGCTTCCCCGCCACTTCCCTCCCCTGGGGCGAACTCGACCTGCTCGTCCGGCTGCGCCGCGACCCGAAGGGCCGCGAGGTGCGCGTCCCGCTGCCGGCCGGGCGCGCGAGCGAGGTCCGCGTCACGCTCGACCCGCTCACGCACCCGCTCGCCGAGGGGCGTTGGGACTGCTACCTCGTGCCGCGCGGAGCGACGCGGGGGCGCAAGCGGCTCGTGTGCGAGGTCGCCGAGCGCGCCCGGCGCGTGGGGCGCCCGCCGCTCACGGCGGCGGACGGCGAGACGGTGAGCGCGCTGCCGTACGCGACGGTGGACGGCTTCCTCGCCGTACGCGCCTGGCGGCGCCCCGCGCACGCGGAGGTCACCCGGATCACGGTGGGCGAGGAGGGGACGACAGTACGCGCCGCACTGCCCGTGCCCGCGACGGGCGCGGTCGTCGTGGCGGTCTCGCGCCAGGGCGAATCCGGTGACTTCAGTCTCCCCGTGAGCCCGGACGGCGCGGGCCTCGTCTTCACGCTCCCGCCCGCGAGACCCGCGGCGGCCCCGCACACCCGCTGGGACCTCTACCTCCGCGTCCCGGCCCACGACGTGCCGGTCTCGCTCGGCCGCATCGGCGGCGACATCATCGACCGCAACAAGACGGACATCATCCCGGCGGCCCGCCACGACGAAACGGCGGAGTCCCGCGTCTTCTTCACGGGCGCGCACAACCTGGCCTTCGAGGTGCGCACGCCGTAGCGCAGGCGGGGGGCGGCGGTCGAGGGTCCGGAGGGCGTCGCATCGCCGGAGCGGGCGGCGCCCTGACAGGGTGCCGCCCCGGCCCGTACAGTTCCCGTACTTCTTCCCCGAGCCGTCACAGGAGCCCGCCGTGCCGCCCACTCCCGGAAGCCTGCACCACGTCGAGATCTGGGTTCCCGACCTGCCCCGTGCCGTCGCGGACTGGGCCTGGCTCCTCGAAGCGCTCGGCTACACGCCCCATCAGGAGTGGGAGGCCGGCCGGAGCTGGCGTCTCGACGGCACGTACCTGGTCTTCGAGCAGTCCCCCGCCCTCTCCGGCCCGCGTCACGACCGCCTCGCCCCCGGTCTCAACCACCTTGCCTTCCACGCGGGCCCGCGCACCGCCGTCGACGCCCTCACCGACAAGGCGCTCACGCACGGCTGGACCCTCCTCTTCCCCGACCGCCACCCTCACGCGGGCGGTCCCGACCAGTACGCCGCCTACCTGGAGAACCGCGACGGCTTCGAGGTCGAACTCGTCGCCACCGGCTGAATCCGGGCGCGGGGAGAGCGGTGCGGGCGCGGCGAGGGCCCATGTCCCGAGCGCCTTCCGGTGGTGCGAGCGGCGAGGGGAGCACGCGGCCTCGGCCGGCCGGGGGCCGGGGTCAGCCTTCCCAGGGGGAGCCGTAGCGGTGGGCCAGGGTCCGGGCCTCCTCGGTGGTCAGCGAGCGCGCGGGACGGGTGCCCAGGGAGAGGAGGAGCCCAGCCGTCTCCTCCAGTTCCACGATCGTCTCGACGGCCGCCCGCACGCTCGTGCCCGTCACGACGGGGCCGTGGTTCTGGAGGAGCGCCGCGCGGAAGGGGAAGGGCAGCGCGCGCATCCGCGCGGCCTGCTCACGGTCCCCGGGCGGCGCGTAGGGCAGCAGGGGTGTCTGGCCCACGCGCATCACGAAGTAGGGGGTCAGGGGCGGCAGGGCGCTCTTGTCCGACCAGGGTTCCAAGCAGGAGACTCCCGTCGCCTGCCGGGAGTGGAGGTGCACCACGGCCCGCGCCTCCGCGTCGCGCTGGTAGAAGGCCGTGTGGAGCGGGAACTCCTTGGAGGGGCGCGGGCCGGACACGAGGCCGCCGTCGAGGTCGAGGACGGTGAGCGCGTCGGGGTCGATGCGCGACAGGTCCGTCCCGGTGGGCGTGATGTAGACGCGGTCTCCCTCGCGGACGCTGAGGTTGCCGGAGGAGCCCGGGCTCAGCCCGAGCGCCGCGAGGTGGGCGCCGGCTGCCGCGAGCGCGGCGCGCTGGGAGGTCATGCGAGGGTGCTCCATGCTTCTGTGAAGATCTCGGTGGCGCCGAAGTTGCCGGATTTCAGGGCCAGGTCCACGCCGTGTTCCCGGCCGTCCACGCGGCTCCGCGCGCTCGCCCAGGTGACGCCGGGGGCGATCGGCGCCCCGATCGACAGGGCCCGCACCGCCAGGGCGGTCACGACCGCTCCCGAGGTCTCGCCGCCGGCCACCAGGACTCTGCGCGCCCCCGCGGCGACGAGGCGTTCCGCGCAGGCGGCGAGCGCCTTCTCCACCAGCGCCGAGGCGGGAACGCCTCCGGGCCCCGCGTCACGGTCCCCCGTCTCCAGGTCGGCCAGGTCGGCCACCGCGTAGATCAGTGGCGGCCGGTCGGTGGACTCCTCCCAGCAGGACCGGGCGAAGGCGACGAGGTCCTCCACGGCCGCCTCGAAGTCCCCCCGCAGAGCGTCCAGGTCCAGCTTGCGGCACGGGAGACCGGCGTCGCGCGCGTGGGCCACCTGCGCCCGGGTCGCCGCGCTCGCGCTCCCGGAGAGGATGAGCGCCGGATCGCCGGGCCGTGACGCGGCCGGGGCTCTCGCCGTGTCCGGGCCCGGTGCCGCCGCCGTGACGCGCGGGCCCCGAAGTCCCGCGGCGAGACCGGCGGCACCGGTGACCAGCGGGTGGTCCGGGGTCGCGGCGGCGATCGTGCCCAGGTCCTCCTCGGTGACGGCGTCGACCACCACGAGCGATCCGGACAGTTCCGGCACGCCGAGGGCGTCCCGCAGGGCCGCCGGGCCCTCGCGGACCTTCCCCAGCGCGATCAGGGAGACGGGACGGCGGGTCTGCGGACGCAGGAGCCGGCCCACGTCGGAGTCCCGCATGGGGGTCAGCGGGTGGTGCCGCATCGGGCTGTCCTCCAGCGGCTCGCCGTGGACGTACAGCAGCCCGTCCACGACGGTGCGCCCCGTGGCGGGGAAGGACGGGACGACGACGGTGGGACCCGTCACCCCGAGGGCGTCGAGAAGGGCGTCCGTCACAGGACCGATGTTTCCCCGGGGGGTCGAGTCGAAGGTGGAGCAGTATTTGAAGTAGAAGCGTGCGCACCCGGCGGCCCGCAAGCCCTCCAGCGCGGCCAGGGAGTCGCTCACGGCCTCCTCGGCGGGGGCCGAGCGCGACTTGAGGGCCACCACCACCGCGTCCGCGTCGCGCACCGCGCGGCCGACCGCGTCCGCCGCGCCTCCGCCGCCCGCCGGGGGCGGGGCGAGAGGCGCGGCACCGACCGTCACCACCGTGCGGAAGCCGCGCGCCACCAGCGTGGTGGCGAGGTCCGTCGCTCCGGTGAAGTCGTCGGCGATGGCTCCGAGGGTCGGCATCGGGGCTCCTTGCGTGGGCGGACAGGTGCTGTCGCAGGACGGCCTCCCTCCGGAGAGAGGGCACCCCAACAGCGTGATGTGAATTTATGTTACCAGTCTTTACGTGTATGGGATCTCCTGATACATGTTGTTAATCAGCTCGGCTGTGACGCCCGCACTCGCCCGCCCCAGGGACGGAGGTGCTCAGCGGTCACCGGGAGCAGAGCCATCGCGCCACGCGCCACCTGCGCCGTGCGCGAGCGCGACCACTGAGGAGAAACCCCTATGAACCTGCGCCATCTGTTCGCCGAAGACAGCGACCGGACAGTGCGCTACGCACTGTCCGGCGCCGGTGGCGGCTTCGCGAGGACCCTGCTGTCCCAGACCCTTCGCGTCGACCGCTTGGTCCCCGCCGTGTTGTGCGACCGGGAGGTGGCGCGGCTCAAGGACATGCTGATCGAGCTGGGCTACGAGCGGGACACGCTGCGGGTGTGCGAGGACGAGGACGAGGTGGCGGCCGCGGGCCGCGAAGGCGCCCTCGCCCTCGTCGCGGACGGCGCGCTGCTGGGCGCCGGTGAGTGGGACATCCTGGTCGAGGCGACCGGCAGCCCGGCGCACGGGTACGCGATGGCGCGTGCGGCGCTGACCTCGAAGCGGCACGTGGCGCTGGTCAGCAAGGAGGTCGACTCGGTCGCGGGGCTCAAGCTGGCGGACCTGGCCGAGGAGAACGGCGTCGTCTGCACGACGGCGGACGGCGACCAGCCGGCGAACCTGATCGGCCTGATCACCTGGGCGCGGCTGCTGGGCCTGGACATCGTGGCCGTGGGCAAGTCGAGCGAGTACGACCTCGTCCTCGACCCCGCCGCCGAGACCGTCACCCAGCTGGACACCACCGTGCCCGCGCCCGGCCTGAACGGCCTGCTGGAGCTGGGGGAGGACGTACCCGCCACGCTGGCCGCACGGGCCGAGGCCGTGTCCGCTCTGCCGGTGGGTGCCACCGCCGACTACTGCGAGATGGCGGTCGTCGCCACCCAGACCGGCTTCCGCCCCGACACGGAGCTGCTGCACTACCCCGTGGCCCGCATCGCGGAGCTGGCCGACATCTACGCACCGCGCGAGGACGGCGGGGTCCTGGAGCGGACCGGTGCCGTCGATGTCTTCCGGGCGCTGCGGCTGCCCGGCGAGGCGTCCTTCGCCGGCGGCGTCTTCGTGGTGGTGCGCACCACCGATCCGGAGACGTGGGAGATCCTGCGGGGCAAGGGGCACGTGCTCAGCCGTGACGGCCGCTACGCCGCGATCTACCTGCCGTACCACCTCATGGGCGTCGAGACCCCCGTCTCCCTCCTCTCGGCCGTCCTGCACCACCGGCCCTCCGGCGGCACCGACCCGCGCGCCCACGCGGTCCTCGCGGGGCGCGCGCGGCGCGAGCTGCCCGCCGGGACCGTCCTGGACATGGGCGGCCACCACCACGACGTGACCGGGGTGCAGGCCGTCCTGCTGCGGGACGAGGAGGTGCCGGCCGGTGTCGCGCCTCTCTACCTGGCCGCCGGCACCACCCTCGCGCGGGACGTGCCGGCCGGTGAGCTGATCGGCATCGCGGACCTCGCCGACCCCGAGCCGGACCTGCTCACCGCCTGGACCGAAGGCCTGGCCTCCCGGTCCGCGCACGCCGCCACGACGGCGACGGTGACCCTGCCATGAGCACGGACCTGCAACACCTCCTCCTCGGCGCGGCGGCAGTCGTCGTCCTCATCCTGCTCATCACCAAGGCCAAGCTGCACCCCTTCCTCGCGCTGATGCTCTCCGCGCTGGGCCTCGGGCTGGCGGCCGGCATCGGCCCCGCCGACACGGTCGGGCACTTCCAGGACGGCTTCGGGGACGCGCTCAAGAGCACCGGCCCCACCATCGGGCTCGGCACCATCCTGGGCGGCATCCTTCTCGGTTCCGGCGGCGCGGACCGCATCGCGACCGCCTTCATCGGCTCCCGGCCCGTGAAGTGGGTGCCCACGGCGATCACCGCGGCGGCCCTGCTGATCGGGATGCCGCACCTGTTCGACGTCAGCTTCGTCATGCTCGTCCCGCTGGTGTACGCGGTCGCCAAGCGCACCAAGACCCACCTGCTGTACGTCGGGCTGCCGATGGCGGCCGGGCTCTACATCTCGCACGGGCTGCTGCCTCCGCATCCCTCCCCCACACTCGCCGTCTCCGCGTACCACGCGAGCACCGGGCTGACGATCATGTACGGCCTGATCATCGGCATCCCGATCGCCGTCCTCAGCGGTCCGCTGCTCACCAAGGTCGCCGGCCGCTGGTTCGGCCCCGCCCCCGACCTGGACCGTGGCCCGGTGCCGGAGCCCGACCCGGCGCCGGAGAACCGCCGCCGCCCGGCCTCGTTCACGCTCGCGCTCATCACCGTGCTGCTGCCGCCGGTGCTCATGCTGATAGGCACCGTGGGGACCTCCCACACGGCCAAGGGCACCGCCCCGTACGCGCTCTTCGAGGCGTGCGACTCCCCCGTGATCTCCCTGCTGGTCGCGGTCGTCTTCGCCTTCTTCGCGCTGGGCCTGCGCTCCGGCTTCGGCCTGGGCCAGCTCCAGAAGATGGCCGGCAAGGGGCTGGGGCCGGTCGGCGGGATCGTGCTCATCCTCGGAGCCGGTGGCGGCCTCAAGGCCATGCTCACCGCCACGGGGATCGACAAGCTCATCTCCGACTACGCGGTCCACTGGTCGATCCCGCCGCTGATCCTGGCCTGGCTCGTCGCCGCGCTGCTGCGCGTCTGCCTCGGCTCGGCCACGGTCGCCGTCGCGGCGGCCACGGGGATCGTCGCTCCGCTCATCGGCGCCTACCCCGGGCTCTCGCCCGAGCTCCTGGTGCTCGCCACCTCCTCCGGCGCGGTGATGCTGTCGCACGTCAACGACTCCGGGTTCTGGCTCTTCAAGGAGTACTTCCAGCTGACCGTGCCGCAGACCTTCCGCACCTGGACCCTCATGCTCTCCCTCCAGTCGCTGCTGAGCCTGGGCGGTGTCCTGCTCCTGAGTACCTTCGTGGGCGGCTGAGGAGACCCGGCCCCGGGCCCCCTCCCCACGGCGCACCCCACCGCGGGGGCCCGCGCCGCCTCGTCCGGGCACGGCAGCCCGGCCGAGGCGGCACAATCGATCAGGACCGGCACCGGCCGGGTCCGGCCGACAGGAGGAAAGAACACCATGGCCGAAGAGGCAGCCCCGTCCCTGATCCCCGATCAACGGCGCGAACTGCTGGTGCGGCACCTGCGGCGGGAGGGGGTGCTCAGCGTCCAGCAGATCACCCAGCTCTTCGGCGTCTCCCACATGACGGTCCGCCGCGACATCGCGGAACTGGAGCGCCAGGGACTGGTGTTCTCCGTCCCCGGCGGGGTCCGCATCGCCAGTCCGGTGCAGACCGAGCCCAGTTACCAGACGAAGACCGCCGTCGAGCAACCGCAGAAGCAGGCCATGGCGGCCCGCGCCGCGGAACTCGTCCGGGACGGGATGACCGTCTACCTGGACGCGGGCACCACCCTGTCGGCGATGGTGCCGCTTCTCGCCCGCCGCGAGTCGCTCACAGTGGTGACCAACGACTTCACCACCGCCGGCCTGCTCATGGCCTCCCCCCACCTCGACGTCATCCACGTCGGAGGCAGGGTCGAACCGGCCAACCGCTCCAGCGTCGGCCGCCTCGCCGCCCGCACCCTGCGCCAGCTCGCCCTCGACCTGGCCTTCATCAGCACCAGCTCCTGGGACCGGCTGCGAGGGGTGACCACCCCCTCCGAGCTGAAGGTCGAGGTCAAGGAGGCGGCCATGGAGTGCGCGGGCAGCTCCGTCCTCGTGGCGGGTTCCTCGAAGTACGGCACCTTCGGCAAGTACCGCGTCGCCCCCCTCACCTCGTTCGACGTGGTCATCACCGACGAGGACCTGGCGGAGGCCGCCGCCGAGGGCATCCGGGCGGGCGGCACCGAACTCCTCCTGGTCCGGCCGGAGGAACCGCACCCGTCCACACCGGCCGCTGCTCCGCGCGGAGCCGCCGAACGGCCCTCCGCGGAACAGAGCGTCTGAGGACGATCCAGGGGGCCACCGGCACCGCCCCGCCCGTCCGGGCAGGCGCGGACACCCCCTTCGCCGCCGTCTTCCCGCGCGGGGCGCGCCCGCCGCTCAGGCCCCGACGAGCGGAGTCAGCAGCGACTGCTCCCGCACCGCGTCGAGCGACAGGGTCCGGTAACCGGCCTCGGCGAAGAGCACGGTGAGCCGGTCCGCTTCGCCGCTCATGACCTCGCCCTCGCCCCAGGTGCGGTGGCTGACGCGGGTGCCGGGCGGGAACTCGGGGCCCGCGGCGGTCTCGTCGGCCGGTGCGGTGCTCTCGTCGGCCTGTGCGAGGTGCCCGCCGGTCCCGGCGAGGACGGCGGGCCCCCGCGTCTCGTCCTCGCGCTCGTGCGCCTCGCAGTTGTCGCAGCCCGCGCACTCCCCCGCCGGGAGGTCCTCGCCGAAGTAGCCGAGCAGCACCCGTCGCCGGCAGCCCTCGCTCTCCGCGTAGCCGCGCATCATCTCCACGCGGCTGCGCTCCAGGCGGGTACGGGCCTCGGCGAGGCGCACCGCCTCCCGCGCGCAGGTGTCCCTCCGCGCACCGGGCACCGCGCGTATCCCCGCCTCCTCCAGGAGGAGCCCTCCGGCCTCGGCGAGCAGGTGGACGAGCGAGGTGAGTGCGGAGTGGGTCAGCCCGGTCTCCTCCCGCAGCACCGTGGCCGGGACGGGGCCCGTGTGGGCGCGGACCCGGTCCATGAACGCGGCGAGCGCGGCCTCGTCGGGGTGGCCGGAAGCGCGGTAGCGCTGGACGCCGAGGTCCTCGGGGCGGTAGCCGAGGATCGCGCGGGCGGGGCGCCCGTCGCGGCCCGCGCGGCCGAGTTCCTGGTAGTACGCGTCGAGCGAGCCCGGTACGGAGGCGTGCAGCACGAAGCGCACGTCGGTCTTGTCGATGCCCATGCCGAAGGCCGAGGTGGCCACGACGACATCGAGTTCCCCGGCGTGGAAGGCGTCGTGGACGGCGGAGCGGGCCGCGCCGGTCATCCCGGCGTGGTAGGCGGCGCCGGAGAAGCCGAGCGCGGAGAGTTCCTCCGCGTACCGCTCGGTCTCCTTGCGGGTCCCGGCGTAGACGATGCCGGGCTTCGCCTCGGCGGCCGCGCGCTCGACGACCCAGCGGTGCTTGGCCTCCTCGTCCTGGTGCCGGACGACTTCGAGGTGGATCTCGGGGCGGTCGAAGCCGGCCACGATCTCACGGGCGCCGGGCATGTGGAGGTGGCGGAGGATGTCGGCGCGCACGGGCGGCGCGGCGCTCGCGGTGAGGGCGAGGAGCGGCGGATGCCCGATCCGCTCGCGCACGCGGCCGAGAGCGAGGTAGTCGGGGCGGAAGTCGTGGCCCCAACTGGACACGCAGTGGGCCTCGTCCACGACCATGAGGGCCGGTTCCGCGCCACCGACCATGGCGAGCACGTCGGGCTTGGCGAGTTGTTCGGGCGAGACGAAGAGGAAGTCGAGCGCGCCCTCGCGTACCCGCTCCCAGGTCTGGGCGTTCTCGCGTGCCCGCTGCGCCGAGTTGACGGCCGAGGCGCGGGCCCCGGCGCTGCGGCCGAGGGCGGAGACCTGGTCGCGCTGGAGCGCGATGAGCGGGCTGACGACGAGTACGGGGCCGTCCAGGAGGAGACCCGGGACCTGGTAGACCGCGGATTTGCCCGCGCCGGTCGGCATCACGACGATGGTGTCCTCGCCCGCCATCACGGCTTCCATGGCGCCGAGTTGGGCGGGCCGCAACTCCTCCCAGCCGAAGACCTCACGGGCGGCGGCGCTCAGCCGGGAGCGGACGGAGGGGCGGTGGGCGGTGCGGGGCATCGGGGCCTCCTGGTACGGGTGCGGCGAGGACCCCGTCCGGTGAGCCCCGGCGAGGACGCCGAGCGTGTACCCGGTGGCGGGCCGCGCACGACGCGCGCGGCGGAAATTTCCCGGGCGTCCCCGCCGTCCGGCCCGCCGGCCGCTCCTCGGTGCCGGAGGCCGCCTTCCGGCGGCGGCCGGTCTCGCGGGCGTCGCTCGTCCTCGCGCGCCCGCTACCGGCTCAGCCACCACACGAGCGTCCCGCCGAGGACGAGGAGGAGGCACAGGGCCGCGTTGGTGCGCCGGTAGTCGACGAGCAGGGCGACGAACTCGCGGATCGTGGCGCTGGGCCAGAAGTACGAGGCCGTCGGCGCCCCGACGACGTGGCCGCGCACACCGGCGCGGCGGGCGGTGACGGCGGTGCGGAAGACGTGGTAGTTGCTCGTCACGACGACGCAGCGGTAGCCGGGCTTCGCCTTCGCCATGAGCGCGTGGCTGTTGCGGAGGTTCTCGCCGGTCGTCGCGGAGTGCTCCTCGCGCACGAGCAGCCGTTCGGGGAAGCCCTTCTCCCGCACGTACCGTGCCATCGCCTCCGCCTCGGAGACGGCCTCGTCGCCGCCCTTGCCGCCGGAGAGGAGCAGGAGTGGTTCACGCCCTCGTTTCGTGAGCGTGCGGTGCGCGGCGAGTCCCCGGTCGAGCCGGGCGGCGAGCAGCGGCGAGACGCGTTCGCCGCCGAGCAGGCCCGCGCCGAGCACCACGACGTAGTCGGTCCTGCGGCGGACGCGGACGTGCCCGTAGAGGAAGGCGTAGGCGAGCATGCAGGCGAAGAGGAAGCCGAAGTACCCGGCGATCGCGGTGACCGTACCGGCGAGGACGAGCAGGGTGCGGGCGTGCAGGACGAAGGCGGTGACGAGCAGCGCGGCGAGCGCGAGCAGCCCGAGCCCGGCGAGGAGGGAGAGCAGGTTGGCCGGGCCGCGGCCCTCCTTGCGGACCATCGTGACGCCGTTGGCGAGGAGGAAGGGGGCGGGGACGAGGACGCACAGCGCGCCGACGACGACAGCCGCCACCGCCACGTCCCGCCCGGCGAGGGTGTCGTCGCGTATGAGCGTGAAGCACCAGGCGGCGAGGGCGAAGACGACGGACAGGCCGAGGAGGACGGCGTTGCTGAAGCGGCGACGGTCCCTGAGCACCCCCACGCAGAACACGAGGAACGTCACGGCCGCGGGGGCGTAGGCCAACATGCGGAGATTCTAAGCAAGCCGGCCGGTCGCGTAAGCCGCCCGGGGCCGGTCACGGACCCCGGGGGCGGCAACCGGACACGGACCGGGGGCACCACAGCGGTGCCGGGCGCGCGATGGCTCACACGGGCCGAGCGGGCGCGGGGCGGCACAGCGGCCGGGCGTGGGACGGCCCCGCCGCCCGGAGCGGGTGGCGGGGCCGGAGGGGCGTGGGCTCAGGCCTTGTGCTGCATGGACTCGCGGGCCGGGTTGGCCTGCTTCTCCGCCTTGGGGTCGCGTTCCCCCGCCTTCGCGCGGACGCCCTCCTCGATGCGGGTGCCGGTCTCCTCGTCGATGTTCCGCCAGTAGGCGAAGGCGCGCTCCAGGACCGGTTCCGTGACGCCGTTGAGCAGGTGGCCGACGACGTTCTCGACGAGCCGCTCGCGCGCGGCCTCGTCCATGACCTCCCGTACCAGCTTGTGCGCCTGCCCCCAGTCGTCGTCCTCGGCATGGCTCACATAGGCGGCGCGGGTGATCTCGCCGTCCGCGTGCCAGCTCGGCGGGGTGCCGAAGCGCTCGGTGTCGGCCGCCGGGCCGCCCTTGGAGTTGGGCGCGTAGACCGGGTCCGTCGTCTTGCGGAAGGCCATCTGGCCGTCCTTGGAGTACGAGTGGACGGGGACGACCGGGGCGTTGACGGGAAGCTGCTGATAGTTGGCGCCGATGCGGTAGCGGTGGGCGTCCGCGTAGGAGAACAGGCGGCCCAGGAGCATCCGGTCCGGGCTCGGGCCGATGCCCGGCACGAAGTTGTTCGGCTGGAAGGCCGCCTGCTCGATCTCGGCGTGGTGGTCGGTGGGGTTGCGGTCGAGCGTCATGCGGCCGACCTCGATGAGCGGGTAGTCGCCGTGCGGCCACACCTTCGTGAGGTCGAAGGGGTTGAAGCGGTAGCCCTCGGCGTCCGCGTACGGCATGACCTGCACGTACAGCGTCCAGCTCGGGAACTCGCCGTCCCTGATGTGCTCGAAGAGGTCCCGCGTGTGGTAGTCGGTGTCCGCCGAGGCCATCTGGTCGGCCTCGTCCTGGGTGAAGTACTCAAGACCCTGGTCGGTCTTGAAGTGGTACTTGACCCAGAACCGCTCGCCGCTCGCGTTGCTCCACTGGTAGGTGTGCGAGCCGTAGCCGTTCATGTGCCGCCACGTGCGCGGAATGCCCCGGTCGCCCATGAGCCAGGCCACCTGGTGCGCGGACTCGGGCGAGAGCGTCCAGAAGTCCCACTGCATGTCGTGGTCACGCAGGTTGTTGTCCGCGCGGCGCTTCTGGGAGCGGATGAAGTGCTGGAACTTCATCGGGTCCTTGATGAAGAAGACCGGGGTGTTGTTGCCGACGAGGTCGTAGTTGCCCTGCGAGGTGTAGAACTTCAGGGCGAAACCGCGCGGGTCGCGCCACGTGTCCGGGCTGCCCCGCTCCCCCGCCACGGTCGAGAACCGGGCGAGCAGTTCCGTGCGCGTCCCGGGTTGGAACACCTCCGCCTTCGTGTACGCCGTCACGTCCCCGGTCACCTCGAAGTGGCCGAAGGCGCCGCTGCCCTTGGCGTGCGGCTGCCGCTCCGGGATGCGCTCCCGGTTGAACTGGGCCATCTGCTCGATCAGATACCCGTCCTGAAGCAGCAGCGGCCCGCCCGCTCCCACGGTGAGGGAGTGCTCGTCGCTCTCGACGGGCGCACCCGAGTCCGTGGTCGTCGCCGGGATGTCGGACATGTGGCCGCCTCTCCTCGCTGTCGTGCGCGGCGCTCCGCTCCGCCGGAGGCGGTGGAGGCCGCTCCGAGCGGGTATCCGCCGGGAGCGGAAGCGAAACATCCGGGGCCCATGTGTTCACCCGGACGGGGCGGAGCGGGGAGGGACGGCCGGGGGCGCTCCGGAAGGACGGGACGAGGAGGCCGCGCGGTCGCCCACCCTGCCTGACGGCCGCGCGGCGGGCCGTGAGCACCGCGCCGCACGCCAGGGGCGGAGCGTGCACGGCGCCGCAGGCGGGGAGCGGCCGCTCGGCGAGGACGGGTGAAGCCCCCGGCCGCCGCGCTCAGGAGCCGACGGGCCTGCTCTCGTGCGGGTCCGGCTCCGGGTGCGGCTCGGTGAGCTCGGGTTCCAGGCCCTCCCTGAGCGCTTCGCCGGTGTGCCCGGTGTCGGCGCGCCAGCTCCGGAAGGCCCAGGCGGTCGCCGCGACGACCACGAGGCCGAGCAGGCAGCCGCCGACGACGTCGCTGAACCAGTGCACGCCGAGCGCGACCCGCGTGAAGGACACTCCGACGACGGAGACGACGCCGACCGCCCAGCACACGGGCCGCCACGCGCGCGGCACCAAGGGCAGCAGGACGAGAACGAGGACGGCGAAGGAGGTCGTGGCCGTCATCGCGTGGCCGGAGGGGAAGGAGTAGCCGGGCGCGTGCGCCACCGGGTCCTGGAAGACGGGGCGGGCCCGCTCCACGGCGAGCTTCACGAGCAGTCCCACGACCCCCCCGGCCACCGCCGTGACCCCCGACCAGGCGGCGAGCCGCCACGCCCGCCGGTACAGCAGCCAGCAGGTCAGGACGGCGACGGCGAGGCGCAGCGTCACCGGGTCCCACACGTGGTCCGACAGGAAGCGCAGTGCCGAGGTCCACGCCGGGTGGTCGAGCGCGAGGCGGTTGAGCCGGCCGGCCGCACCGGCGTCGACCCTGTGCAGCGGTTGCCACTTGGTCTCCACGAGCACCACGAGCAGCCCGAAGGGCACGGCGGCGAGCGCGGTGACGGCGGCGGCGCCGAGCAGCCGGACACCGAATCTGCGGTCGGCGGGCCGCCGGTAGCGGTCGGCGAGGCGGCGCGGCAAGGACACGGGTCACACTCCGGGATCTGGTTGCACGGGTCCGGGCACATGGGCGCGGGAGGCTTCGAGCTGGGCGGCGAAGGAGAGGCCGAGGAAGAGGGCCACCGAGGTGAGGTACGCCCACAGGAGCAGCGACATGAAGGCGCTGAGCGGCCCGTACACGGTGTCGAAGGAGCCGCTGAGGCGCAGGTACAGGCTCAGCAGCCAGGTCAGCAGGGTCCACAGGCTCAGGTACACGCCGGCCCCGAACGCGAGCCAGGTGTACCCGGGTTGCTTGCGGCGCGGCGCGCTGCGGAAGACGACGCTCGCGGCGATGAGGGCGAGCAGCAGCCCGACGGGCCAGCGCCCGTACTCCCACACGGTGCGGGCCTGCCCGCCGAGCCCGTAGACGGTGCTCGCCGCGGCGGCGAGGTCGCCGCCCGCGATCATGACGACGAAGCCGAGGCCGAGCGGGAGGCCCGCGGTGAGGGCCATGACGAGGCCGCGCCCGTACTTGAGGTGGAAGGGGCGGTCGCGCTCGTTGCCGTAGATGCGGTTGGCGCCGCGCTCGATCTGGCACATCGCGGTGGTGACGTTGACGAGCGAGAAGATCGCGCCGAACCACAGGGCGATCTCGTCGCCGTCGCCCGCCGCGTGCTCGCCGCGTTCCAGCGCCTCGTCGACGACCTGGGTGCTGGGCCCGGCCGCGACGCTGTGGAGGGTGAGCTGCGCGAGCCGCCCCAGGTTCTCGGTGTGCAGCGAGGTGGAGAGGCCGACGAAGGCGATGACGAGCGGGATGACGGCGAGCACGGTCTGGAGCGCGAGGGCGCGCGCGTTGGTGAAGCCGTCCGCGTACCGGAAGCGGACGAAGGAGTCCCTGACGAGCTGCCAGCGTCCGTAGCGGCGCAGCGCGGCCAGCGCCTCGTCGGCGGACAGCTCCTCACCGGTCATGTCCCGTGTCACCGGGACCTTCGAGACGGTGCCCATCTACTCGGTCACCACCCGCGTCGCCGGGGGCGTGTCCGGCGCGGCCCCTTTCTCGCGCGGGACGAGGACGGTGAGCGCGCCGGGGAGCACGGAGACCGTCAGCCGGGTGCCGCGCGCGGCGCTCTCGCCGTCGTACTCGCGCGGCTGCGGGGTGGCGAAGGTGAGTTCGGCGTGCCGGAAGCGGAAGTACTCGACGGGCGGCAGTTCCTGCCCCGCCGCCGCGCCGTCCTTGTGGCTCAGCAGGGTGCGCAGGGCGCGCAGCCAGCCGCCGGCGCCGCGCGGGTCGAGGACCAGCAGGTCGAGGTGGCCGTCCTCGGGGCTGGCCTGCGGGAGGAGCCGGACGCCGCCCTGGAGGGTGCCGACGTTGGCGACGAGGACCATGCGCGCCTCGCGGCGCAGCGCCGGGCCGCCGTCCAGGCGCAGCGTCACCTCGGTACGGCCGCCGCCGATCTCCTCCATCCCCGCGAGGACGTAGGCGGGCCAGCCGAGGGCGGACTTGGCGCGGTCCCCGGTGCGTTCCATGACGGCGGCGTCGAGCCCGGCTCCGGCCATGACGGCGAAGCCGGTGGGAGGCAGCCCGTCGCCCTCGACGCGGCCGAGGTCGACCCGGCGGGTGCGCCCGGTCAGGGCGGACTCCAGGGCCTTGGCGGGGTCGAGGGGCAGACCGAGGTTGCGGGCGAGGAGGTTGCCCGTGCCGCTCGGTACGAGGGCCAGCGGCACACCGGTGTCGGCGAGTTCCCCGGCGACGGCCCGTATCGTCCCGTCGCCGCCGCACACGACGACGAGCGCCGCCCCCCGGCGGACCGCCTCGCGCGCCTGGCCGGGGCCGGGGTCCTCGGGGGTGGTCTCCAGGAACTCGACGTCATTCCTGCCGTGCCGCCCGAGCAGGGCGCGCAGTTCCTCGCGGGCGCCCGCGCCGGTCACGGAGGGGTTGTGAACGACGAAGACCGTGCCCTCGGCGAGGGCGGGCGTGCCGGTGGGGGCCTCGGTCGCCGCGTGCGGCGCGGCGGCCACGGTGGCGTCCACGAGCAGGAGCCGGGCGGCGACGGCCACCGAGATCAGGCCGTTGACGAGCCCGCCGACGACGTCGGTCGGGTGGTGCATACCGCGGTAGAGCCGGGCCAGGGCCACGAGGAGCGGCAGCAGCACGAGGAGACCGGCGAGCACCCGGCGCCAGGGCGACCGCATCCGGGTCAGCACGAGGACGGCCAGACCGGTGTAGAGCGCGGTGGCCGCCCCGGTGTGCCCGGAGGTGTAGGAGGAGGTGGGGGGTGAGGCGTCGAGGCGGTGCACGTCGGGCCGCTCGCGGTCCACGCAGAGCGTGATGACGAGGAAGACGAGCGCCTGGGTGGAGACGGCGACGGCGAGGAAGACCGCCTGGCGCCACCGCGGCAGCCGGGGGATCAGCAGCAGCCCGAGGCACACGAGCAGCGTGCCGATGATCACGGTGAGCGTGTTGCCGCCCTCCGAGGCGACCGAGGAGACGGTGGTGAGAGTGCTGGTGCGTATCTCCTCCAGCCCCTCGTCGATCGCGTCCTCGGCGGTCATCGGCCACACGTGCTTCGCCGGTCCGGTGATGAGCAGCCCGGCGCCGACGAGCAGCCCCGCCTGGGTGGCGGTCAGCACCCCGAGACGGCCCAGGGCACCCGCGCTGCCGCGCGGCAGCGTGAACCCCGCGCGAGGTGTGCGCTCGTCGGCCGGTCTCGCCGGCACGGATACGGACATCGGTACCCCCCACATTCGGCGCCCGTCCGGGCGCGCTCCCGGCCGGCTCTCTTCCGCCGGTCCTCAGCCGTTTGCCCCTGCCGGGGCCGGTTCAGGCCGACCGGTTCGCAGGAAGGGCGCTGAGGGGCGCGGGAGGGGGCCGCGCCGTGTGACGGGCGGGTTCGCGGGGACGCCGGGGCCCAGGTGGGGGCGCCGCCGCCCTCCGTGCCCCTCCCCCGGCCCGTCGCACCCGCGCCCACGGGCACCCGTCGTCGGCTCGCCGAGCGGGGAGGCCCAGTTGTCGTCCGGTCGCGCGAGCGGGTCATCGGCCGCGGCGGGCGTGCGTCACACCACCAGGGGTACCGGGTGCCTGGGTGATCATCCCTCGGCCCGGGCGCGTACGCGCGAGGACGCGGGCCGCTCGCTCTCGTTCCGCTGTCGACACATCAGGTGGGTACGCGCATGGATCTCTCGGGCACAGACCTGACCTACGGACTGCTCGGTCTCGGCGCCCTCGGGGCGGCGATGCTGCCCACGCTGCTGAGACGGTGGGCGATATCGATGCCCATGGTCTTCCTCGGTCTGGGCTTCGTGGTCTTCCTGCTGCCGCTCGACCCGCTGCCCACGCTGGACCCCGTCGCTTCCGGCCCCGTGGTCGAGCACTTCACGGAGGTGTGTGTCCTCGTGGCCCTCATGGGCGCGGGGCTTGCCATCAACCGGCCGTTCGGCAGGCGTACTTGGGCCACGACGTGGCGGCTCCTGGGCGTGGCCATGCCCGTGACCGTCCTGGCCGCCACCGTGGCCGGCTGGGGGCTGCTCGGCTGGGCGCCCGCCGTGGCGCTCCTGCTCGCGGGTGTCCTCGCCCCCACCGACCCCGTGCTCGCCGGGGAGGTGCGGGTGGGCGAGCCGACCGACGCCGAGTTCGACGAGGACGAGACCCGCTTCGCGCTCACGAGCGAGGCCGGGCTCAACGACGGGCTGGCCTTCCCCTTCGTCATGGCGGCGCTGGCCCTGTCCGCCGCTTCGGCCACCGGCTGGTCCTGGAGCTGGACGGCGCACTGGGTCGGCTACGACGTGCTCCTGCGGATCACCGTCGGCGCGCTCGTGGGAACGGGGATCGGGGTCCTCCTCGGCCGGCTCATCTTCCGGGCCCGCCCGGCCTCCCTGCGCGTCTCCGAGCGCAGCGAGGGCTTCGTCGCGCTCGCCGTGGCTTTCGTCTCCTACGGCCTGACCGAAGTGCTGCACGGTTACGGCTTCCTCGCCGTCTTCGCCACCGCCCTCAGCCTGCGGGCCGCGGAGCGCACCCACGGCTACCACCGCGTCATGCACTCGTTCATGGACCAGATCGAGCGACTGCTGACCGCCCTCGTCCTCTTCCTCGTCGGCGGATTCCTCGCCCAGGGCGGCCTCGCCGCTCTCACCTGGCGCGGCGCGGTGTTCGGCCTGCTCCTGCTTCTCGTCATCCGTCCGGTCACCGGCTACCTCTCGCTGCGCTCCACCGCTGCCGAGCGGCGCGAACGAATCGTCACCGCCTTCTTCGGCATTCGCGGTATCGGCTCGTTCTTCTACCTCTCCTACGCCCTCGGGCACGCGCACGTGGCGGCCCCCGCCGCGGAGCTGTGGGCGACGGTGACCTTCACGGTGGTGGTGTCCGTACTGCTCCACGGTGTCCTCGCGACGCCGGTGGTGCGCTACCTCGACCGCCGTGATGCGCGGGCCTCGCGGGGCACGTCCGAGGCCGCGCCGGACTCCGCGGACCGGAGCCTCACGCCGCACGAGCAGCGGCGGTGAGAAGGCAGCCGGAACCGGCCGGGCGACGCGACGGCCTCGCTCAGGAGGCGGCGCCCGGCCTGTCCCGGCGCAGACGGACGAGGGCCCGGTCGTGGACACGGCTCAGGAGCAGCAGGGCACCGGTGGCCCCGATCAGAGCGCAGAACATGTCCCACTGCGTGTCCCAGACGTCCCCCTGTGTGCCCAGGAAGGCGTCGGCGGCCTCGCCTCCGGTGACCGCGGCGAGCCATTCCAGCATCTCGAAGACCGCGCTGAACGCCAGGCAGGCGCAGACGGTGAGCGGCGCCAGCCAGCGGCTGCCACGCAACGGGGAGGTCCTGACGAGGAGTTCGCGCACCAGGATGGCCGGGACGAAACCCTGCACGAGGTGGCCGAAGCGATCGTACGGGTTGCGCTCCCATCCGAGCCAGTCACGCACCCAGTCCCCCGCCGGCACCTCCGCGTAGGTGTAGTGGCCCCCCACGATGAGGACCAGCGCGTGCGCCGCCAGCAGCCCGCAGAGCAGGTCGCTCAGCGGGAAGCGACGGCGCGTCAGGACCGCCAGTGGCAGGCCCGCCATCACCCACACCGTCTCCAGCGCCCAGGTGGCCGGATCGGCCGCGCCGAACCGCGACGCGAGGAGCGCCGCGCTCACCGCGACGGCGAGGACGGCCGGCAGGCGGCGCCGAGGCGACGGACTCGCCTCCGGCGTCGAAACGGGGGCGGCGGCGGGGCGGGTGGCGGTCATCGCCAACTCCTCGTGTTCGGGGCGGACCCCCACTCTCGGGTCCCGCGCCCACCGGCCTCATGAGTACGCGCACTCAGACCACCGCGTCGCACCGCCCGGTCGGAGTGAGTGAGAGCGGAAGCCAGGAGCGTTCCCGCGCCCGCCGCGCACAGGCGCGCGATCCCCGGGGGCTCCCGTACCTCACCGTGCGCCCGCTCTTGCTTGAGGGCGCGACGCGAGCTTCTACCGGCGCAGGCGGAAGGGCGCCACGTCGAGGACTGGCCCCTGCCCCTCCCCGCCGACGACCTGCCGGCCCGTTCTCTCCGGAACCGGGCCTGCCCGTGGACACGGACGGTCGGGGAGCCCGTCCGGTCCGGCACGAATCCAGCCGGACCGGACGGCGGAGAAAGCCGAACCGCTACCTCACGGAGGCGGATGCCGGAGGGCGACCGCCCAGCCCCGAGACAGCGCGTTCACCTTTCCACCTGACCCGACGCCGCGCGCGGCTAGGTCAGTTGGCGTAGTCAGGGGTCAGCATCCAGGAGTTGCCGCCTTCGTCCTCCATGCAGGCGAAGCCCACGATCGTTCCGTTGGCCTGCAGGGCGTTGCCCCAGTTGATGCAGTCCTGGATCGTGCCCTTGCCCGGGATGTCGGCGCCCTGACGCGGTGTCGCCTGCGCCACGCCGACAGCTATGCCGGAGAACGCCAGGAGGCCGGCCCCGACGACTGCCATCTTCTGAAGGGACTTGCGCATTCTTCGCTCCGTTTCGTCTGGGGGTGCGTGCCCGGAGGCACCTGCCCGTGGGGGGTGAGCGCGAGCCACCACGCGTTCGCGCGGCGGTGGTGCGGTCCTGTGCGGCACGGTGTGCGTGCACGCCTCGCGCCCGACACGGTCACACGTGTGCGACCCCATGTGGTGTGCGCACGGGGATCCCCGAGGCGTTCGCAGTCGATCACACCTGCGAACCTCCACCCCAGAGGCGGCGAAGGCTTGTTACACACCCCTGACGGCTGTCACATCGCGGGCACAACCAAGGAGGCGACGCCGTCCGGCACGGCCCATAGCGCCCTCCGCTCGACGGAAGCAGTCGTGCGGCTCACGAGAGCCCGCACGACTGCACAGGGGACGTTCACCCCGAACGCGGGGGGTCGCCGGTGTCATGGTCATCGCTGCCGGAGCTGGACACCCTGCGGCCGTGTGTCGGTGAAGGTCTCGCTCCAGCCGCCGCAGGACTGGCGGAAACCTCTTCCCCGATCAGCAAGGCGTCCTTCGTGGCGCGGCGCGGCAGCTCCCGCACCAGGGAAAGCCGGCCCGCTCAGCCACTCACCACACCGAGGAGGACCCGGACCGTCTCCGCCATCGCGTCCCGGCCCTGGGCGACGTAGGGGCGGGGGTCGGTCAGGTCGGGCCGGGCCGCCAGCGCCTCGCGGACCGCGCCGGTGAACGCGACGTTGAGCGCGGTACCGATGTTGATCTTCACGATGCCCGCCCGGACGGCTTGTCGCAGCTCTTCGTCCCCGACGCCCGACGAACCGTGCAGCACCAGAGGCACGGGCACGGCCTCCCTCAGGCGTTCGATGAGCGCGTGGTCCAGGGTCGCGGAGCGCTGGGTCATCGCGTGGCTGCTGCCGACAGCGACGGCCAGGGCGTCCACGCCGGTGTCCGCGACATAGCGCGCCGCCTCCCGCGGGTCGGTGCGCACCCCGGCCGCGTGGGCGCTCGCGGGGGCGTCGGGCTTGCCGCCCACATAGCCGAGTTCGGCCTCCAGCCACAGTCCCGCCCCGTGGGCCCACTCGGCCGCGGCGCGGGTGGCGGCGAGGTTCTCGGCGTACGGCTGCGCCCCGGCGTCGAACATCGCGGAGGAGAACCCCGCGTCGGCCGCCGTGCGCAGCAGCCGCATGTCCGTCACATGGTCCATGTGCAGTGCGACATCCACGTCGCAGCCCTTGCCGACCTCGGCCGCTGCCCGCGCGATCGGCTCGACCCGGCCGCCGTGGAACCGTACGGCGTTCTCGCTGATCTGCAGGATCACCCCCGGGGCGCCCGCGGCGGCGGCACCGGCGGTGATCGCCTCGGCGTGCTCCAGCGTGATCACGTTGAACGCCGCGACGGCCCGGCCCGCGGCTGCGGCCTTCGAGACGAGTTCGCGCGTGGGAACCAGGGGCATGAGGGAGTCCCCTCGCTTTCATGTCGGTTCGGTGGGTACGGGCCGGTGGGCGGCCCGTACCACTGCGTCGTGCGGCCGGTACGGCCAGGGGGTCAGGACTTCTGCGGGGCCGGAGTCACGTCCGCGCCGTCGTCCACCGCCCCCGGGGCCACGGTGTTCTCGCCGCTCTTCTCGTCGCTGTAGACCATCAGGGTCGAGCCCGCGAGGGCCAGCACGATGCCGAGGGTGCCCCATACGTTGGGGAGCGTCTGGTAGACCGCGAGGGACAGCACGATGGTCAGCACGGGTGCCAGCGCGTTGGTGACGGGGGCGACCACCGTGGCCTTGCCCCGGCTGAACGCCATGACCAGGAACAGCGCGCCGACCGCGTTGAGGACCTGCGTCACCGCGGTGAGCGCGGGCGCCTGCCACGGGGCACCAGAGGGGAAATCGCCCATCATCACGAACGCCACCGGCACCAGCAGCAGTCCACTGATGGTCATCCAGCCGAAGGTCGTCGCGTCGTTGACCCCGACCACCGCGGCCTTGCGCATGCAGAACGCCTGCACGCCCCAGGCGACGCAGATCAGGATGGCCATCAGCAGCCACGGGCCGTGCGAGTTCGCGTCGTCCTTGCCGCTGGGAATGCTGAGCAGCACGATCGCCGCGAGCGCCGCGACGACACCCACGAGGGCGAGCCGGTTGATCCGCTCGCGCAGCAGCACCATCGCCATGAGGACGGTGACCACCGGGGAGAGCGAGACGAGGGGGAAGATCAGGTACGCCGGGCCGTTGGCGAGCGCGTGGAACAGCAGCAACTGCCCGCCCGCACCGGTCAGTCCCGCGATCAGTCCGTACACGGCGGCGATCGGCCGGCGGTCGAACCTGTTGCCGCGCATCGCGAAGTACGCGGGGATGAGCATCGTGAAGGCCCAGATGATGTAGATCATCTCGTTGGGGTAGCCGTACCTGCTGTTCGGCTCACTGGAGAAGGCGCCCCACACGCCCCAGAACAGGACCAGCAGCGACGCGTACACGATCCAGCTCTTTGTGCCTCTGTTCATCGGTCGTCCTCTCCTGAGGCAGGGGTTCTGCGTGCCGTGCGCAGCGCGTCGAGCGCCGGCTGGTCGAGCGGGGTTCCCGCGAGTTTCGCCGCGTACAGGGCGGCGCCTACGACAGGCTCGTAGAGAGGGTGTCGCAGCTCATAGGTGGTGAAGCGGTTCTTCAGTCCGGAGGCGAACGCCTCCAGGACCGTGTGGGCGCCGAAGGTGCCGCCGGAGAAGGAGACCGGTACGGTCTCGTCCGGGCCGAACTCCAGCCGCTCGCGGGTGACGTCGACGAGCAGGGCGAGTTCCCGCCCGGCGTCGGTGAGGATCTCGGTGGCGGCCTCGTCGCCCAGAGCGGCCGCCTCGGCCACCGAGCGGCTGAGCGCGGCGATCCGGCTCCGGTCGCCCTGCCACTGGTTGTGGACGACGTCGATCACGTCGAGGTCGGACGCCAGCTCCAGGTGGCGCCGGAACACCTCGGCCAGGGGGCCCTCGGGGAGCCGCCCGTCGCCCATCCGTGAGAAGGCGTTGAGGCCCCGGACCGCGATCCAGTGCGCCGATCCCTCGTCGCCGAACATCTCGCTCCAGCCGCCGACACGCACCCCCCGGCCAAGCCGCTCGCCGTAGGTCATCGAACCGGTGCCGCTGATGACGTTGATGCCGTCGACCGCGCCCAGCGAACCCGCCCAGCCGCAGACCATGTCGTTGTCGCAGGCGTAGCGGTCGTGTCCGAGCACCGCTCGCGGGGTCGCGTTCAGGACAGGCAGATCACGGGCCGCCTCCCCGTAACCGGGCAGCCCGAAAAAGGCGTACTCGACGTCGGCGGGAGTCACCCCCGCCGCCGCGCAGACAGCGTCGACGCCTTCCTTCAGCACACGCTCGACAAGCTCGATGCCGTGCGAGAAGTAGTACGAACTTGCCGCCTGTGCTCGCGCCACGACGTGTCCGGACCGGTCAACCATGCAGAAGGCGGTTTTCGTACCGCCTCCGTCGACACCCAGGAACATCGTTGTACCTCCGTCCGGCGCACTCGAACCGCGCCGTCGATGCCTTTGATCAGTTGTGCAAGGAGTGCAAGGTCACGCCCCGCACCACGCGGTTGACCTCACCCGAGGGGAACGGGTTGTCGGGCCGCAGGCCCCGGGCCAGCGAGGCGCGCAGGGCGATGAGCTGGGCGTACACCACGGCGGACAGCGCCAGGGCGACATCCTCGACGCCGTCGAGGCCCGGGAGCGGCCAGGCGTCGGCGCCCGCGCCCTCTGTCCCCGCGCCGGAGTCCGCGGAGACCGTGACGACGCTGCCGGCGGGCAGATTCCCGCGCAGCTCCGCGGAGATGTCCTGGTCGTACTTGCGGGTGTACGGGTCGTTCGACACGTACACCACCGCGACCGAACGGTCGTTGAGCACCGCCTTGGGACCGTGCCGGAATCCCAGCGAGGATTCCGCGACGGCCATGAGCGTCCCCCCGGTGAGTTCGAGCACCTTCAGCGCCGACTCCTCGGCGAGGCCCTTGAGCGGGCCGCTGCCGAGGAAGACGATCCGCTCGGGCGCGTTCTCCAGGAGGGCGCCGACGGTGCGGTCGACGGCGCCGCTGTCGGTGATCGACTCGGCTGCCCGGGCCAGGCGTTCGGCGACGCCGTCGTAGGCGCTGCCGCCCAGGGCGAGCAGTGCCGCGAGCGTCATGCACGTGAAGCTCGACGTCATGGCGAAGCCGCGGTCGTTGGACCCGGGCGGCATCAACAGCACGTGGGACGTCGGCAGCTCCGCGTGTTCGCGCGCCAGGCGGCCCTGCTCGTTGCAGGTGATCACGAGGTGGTGCACCTCGGAGAGGACCTGGTCGGCCAAAGCGGTGGCGGCCACGGACTCGGGGCTGTCGCCCGACCGCGCGAAGGAGACCAGCAGCGTGGGCACGTCCTCGGCGAGGCAGCCGCGGGGGTCGGCGACGAGATCCGTGGTGGCGACCGCGTCGACGCGTCGCCCCAGACGGCGGGCCAGCGCGGGCTGGAGCACCTGGCCGGCGAAGGCGGAGGTGCCGGCGCCGGTGAGCACCACGCGCAGGTCGCCGCGGGCGACGAGCGGACGCAGGAAGGCGTCCAGCGCGTCCCGGTCGGCCGAGACGATCCGGTCGACCTCGCGCCACAGCGCGGGCTGCTGGGCGATCTCGCGGACGGTGTGGGCGGCGCCGTCGTCCAGGGACAGCGTGCCGGAGGGCGTGGTCACACGTGCTCCTTCTGATTCGGGTGGGAGGCGCGGTCGTAGTCGCGCAGGACATCGCGGACGTGGTCCACCACCAGGTCGTGCGGCCGGGCGGCGAGCTCGCCGTGGCGGACACGGGCGTACTGGAGCGGAAGATGTGCGCTGAGCAGCGGCAGGGGGATGCCCACGGCCGAGAGGTTGTCCAGGAGCCGGGCCTGGGCCTTCTGGATCTCGGGGTCGGGCCAGTAGTAGCGCATGCGGTCGCTGTAGCTGTAGCGGCGTGCGAGCCGCTGCTCGGCGGCGTCGCCCGGGTAGTAGCCCTCCCACGTGGCCGGCTCCGCGAGCATCCGCCGCTCGACGACCTCGGGGAGCCGGGACCGCTCGGCGGCCGGCACCAGTTCGTCCTCGATCGCGGCGAGGGCGAACAGCGCCTCGCGCAGGGCGAAGGTCAGCCCGGGACCCACCTTGAGGACCGCCCAGTGGTCCTCGACCAGCGCGGTGAGCGCCTCGGCGGTCTGGTAGTCGGTCGAGTGGGCCTCGTAGACCATGGTGGGCTCGTCGTCGAGTACCTCGCGCAGCTCCTCGGTCAGCTCCCGCCGGTAGTCGACGACCTGGAGGTGGTCGAACTCGACGGCCGGCTGGACGACGAGCGCCATGACACGCGGCCAGACCTCGTCGATCCCGTACCGGGCGAACGCCTTGCGGTGCTCCTCCAGAGTGGTGCGGGCCGCCTCGGGCGTGGTCGGGACGAGAGCGCCGAGCGTCTCGTGCGCGCCGCCGGGCGTGGGCACCTCGGTACCGATCACGTACCGGATCCGCTCGGCCCGCTCGGGGCCGGCCGTCTCCTCGGCCACGCGGATCAGCCGCGCGGCGCGTTCGGCGACCACGTCGTCGGTCAGCGGTACGGGGTCACCGGCGCACGGGAAGCTGCAGTCCAGGTGGATCTTGGTGAAGTCCGCGGCGACGTAGGCGGCGACCAAGGCGTCGGCCCGCTCCATCGCCTCGTCGGGCGTCAGGGACTGCCACCGGTTCGGCCCGAGGTGGTCGCCGCCGAGAATCACCCGGTCCAGTGGCAGACCACTTTCGGCGGCGATGCGGTACACGAGGTCACGGAAGTCCGCGGGCCGCATGCCCGTGTAACCGCCGTACTGGTCGACCTGGTTCGAGGTCGCCTCCACCAGTACGGGACCACCGCTCTCCCGTGCTTGCACCACGGCCGCCTCGATGACCAGCGGATGAGCCGAACACACGGAGGTGATGCCCTGCGGCTCTCCGGCCTTCTGGCGCCGGACCACCTCGCTCAACGGGCTCTGCATTGCCAACCCCTTACTCCCCGTGCGTTTTGAGCCCTTTCGCCACGTTGGCCGGGAGCCCGGTGGGGACAGTAACTGGTCTCATAGACGGCCGTCAATAGTCTCATTCTGGTATTCATCTGGTATTGGCGACCGGACGGCGCGTCCACCCCGCAACTGGTGTGTGGCGGAGGCGGCGGCGCCTCCGTGACCTGCGGTGATCAATCAGTCCTGATTGGTGATGGAGGCCCGGAACCGGTAGCGGTCCCCCCGGTAGACCTGGACGGTCAGCTCGATCGGCCGCGATTCCTGGTTCGACGTCAACTGGGTCGCGACGAGCATCGGCATGGTCTCCCCGATCTCGAACAGCTCGATCTCCCGGGGCGTCGGGTGGCGGGCCTCGACCGAATAGTCGGCGACGCGGGGCAACTGCGGCGGGTCGGCGGCGCGCAGGGTGGCGTAGAGCGAGGCCGTGGTGAAGTCGGTCTCGGCCAGGGCCGGACAGACCGCCAGAGGGAGCCGGTTGTGCTCCAGCACGACCAGCAGCCCGTCGAGGAAGCGCAGCCGGTGGAGGTCGAAGAGGTCGGCGCCCGGAGCGATCCGGAGCTGCTCGGCCTCGGACACCGTGGCCGGGCGGACGGTGGCGGAGAGCACCTTGCCGGCCGTCGTCAGGCCGTTGGCCTGGGCGTAGTCGGCGAACCCCTGGACCTGCGGAGCCACCGCGCCGGACGTCATCGTCGCCTCCGGGAGCAGACCGAGCTCCGCGACGAACCACCCGCGCGACGACGACGGCCGCACGATGCCCCGTGCCTCCAATTGCGCGAGAGCCGCTCGCAGCGTCACGCGCGACACGGAGTACCGCTCGACCAGAGCCCGCTCGGAGGGCAGCCGGTCTCCGGGGCGGGCGGCGGCGGCGCGCAGGTCTTCGAGCAACTGCGCGGCCGTGCGCTCGTACAACGGGAGGGCATCGTCCCCGAACAGGCCTCTGGGCATCGGCGTTCTCGCATCCGTCATACCAGAACCATACCAATGCGGTCGTCGACGCGGACCCTCGTCCGAGCCGCCCACCCGTTGACATGCCAGTCGAAGACCACTTACGTTCTCGAAGCAGGCCACCCGAGGAGGAAGAAGTCGCTCGTGAGCGACCTTCCGTTTGGCTTCCGTTTGGCCGTCCCCCGAGCACTCCCGGGTGATCGAGGCAGCGTGGTGTCAGCCCACCGGGGGCCACGCACTGCCACCGGAGGCGACCTCACGCCGGGGCCGTTCAGACGCCACCCCTCCCGCGCCGCCACCTGACCCCTGCGAGACCAGAAGCAGACCAGAGTCGACCAGCCTTGCGGACGGTCGCTCCGTCGCGAGCACGCGGCTCGGCTCCGACGATCCACCACGACGGACAGAAGGCGGCTGCCCCGGCCGGGCACGCACGACCGAAAGAGAGTTCGAGATGACGGACATGAACCGGCGAAGCGTACTGAAGGTGGCGCTGGGGGGTGCCGGTCTGGCCGCCTTCCCCGCCGTGGCCATGGGCGCCTCACCCGCGGTCGCCGCACCCCACTCGGCTCCCCGCCTCGTCGGGGTCGGCGACACCTCCATCACCCTGGAGTTCGACGACCAACTGCGCAGCCGGGTCGCGCTGAAGGACGTCGGCCTCACCCGCTTCGACGCCGGTGAAGCCCTGCTGGTGGGCGACAAGGCCATCGAGGCGTTCGCCTACCGCGGACACCGGACCCACCCCACCCGGCATCCCCGCCACGGCGCGGGCGTCCGGGTGACGATCGAGGGCGCGTCCAAGGAAGGCGTGCACAAGAGCGTCGAGCTGACCTCCTTCGAGCGCCTGGCCGGCATGATCGTGATGAAGGTGACCTACACCAACAGGTCCTCCACCGCGCTGAAGGTCACCGGGTGGCGCAACGGAGCCCACGAACTCCTGGAAACCCCCGGCGGCTTCTACACCTTCTCCGGCACCACGTACACGGACCGCCGCGACTGGGTGATGCCGGTGAAGGACGGCTACGTCCAGGAGAACTCGCTGGGGATGGACTCCTCCGACTACGGCGGCGGCACCCCGCTGGCGACCGTTTGGCGCCGGGGCGCGGGCCTTTCGGTCGGACACGTCGAGCCCGTGGCGACGATCCTGCGGATGCCGGTGCGCAAGACGGCCGCCGGCGCGAGCATCGCCATCCAGGACGACACCGCCCGCACCCTGAAGCCGGGCCATCGGCTCAGCACCAGCACCACCTTCCTGACCGCTCTCCCGGGCGACCACTTCGTGCCGCTCCAGCGGTACCGCGCCTACATGAGCGACATCGGCCAGCGCGCCCCCGAGGTCCCCGCCTCGGCCTTCGAGCCCATCTGGTGCGCCTGGGGCTACGAGCGCGACTTCACCGTCGAGCAGGTCACCAAAACACTGCCGAAGGCGCACGACGTCGGCCTGCGCTGGGTCGCGCTCGACGACGGCTGGCAGACCAACGAGGGCGACTGGGACATCAACACGGCGAAGTTCCCGCGCGGCGAAGCGGACATGCGGGCCTTCACCAAGGAAGTACGGGACGCCGGCCTGCGACCGCGCCTGTGGTGGGCCCCGCTCGCGGCGGACCCCGACAGCAAGCTGATGCGGGACCGCTCCGACATGCTGTTGCTGGACCGCGACGGCAACAAGCAGGACGTCACCTGGTGGGACGCCTACACGCTCTGCCCGGCCTACCAGCCGACCGTGGACTACTTCGTCGAGCAGGCGAAGAGGTTCATCGGCGACTGGGGCTACGAGGGGCTCAAGATCGACGGCCAGCACCTCAACAGCGTCGCGCCCTGCTACAACCCGAAGCACCGGCACGCCCGCCCCGAGGAATCCACCGAGGGCGTGGCCCGGTTCTGGAAGGCGATCCACGAAGCCGTGCACGCCACGAACCCCGACGCCCTCGTCGAACTCTGCCCCTGCGGCACCGCCTTCGCCTTCCACAACCTGCCCTACGTCGACCAGTACCCCAGCTCGGACCCGGAGTCCTCCTACCAGGTCAGGAGCAAGGGCAAGTCGATGAAGGCCCTGATGGGCACGGGCAGCAGCTACGCCGGCGACCACGTCGAACTGAGCGACCACGGCGACGACTTCGCGTCCTCCTACGGGGTCGGAGCCGTCCTGTCGACCAAGTTCACCCTCCCCGGCACCGGAGCCCCGGACAAGGCGACCGACCTCACGCCGGAGAAGGAGGTCCTCTGGCGCAAGTGGGTGTCCCTGTACGAGAAGAACATGCTGCCCACCGGCGAGTACCGGGGCGAGCTGTACGACATCGGCTTCGACAAGCCCGAGGCGCACGTCGTGGCCAAGAAGCGGACCCTGCACTACGCCTTCTACGCCGACCAGTGGGACGGGACGGTCGAACTGCGCGGCCTGGGCCGCACGCGGTACCGCCTGACCGACCCGTTCACCGGCAAGTCCCTCGGAACCGCCACAGCTCAGCACAACACCGTGAAGCTGTCCTTCAAGCGCTTCCAGCTCATCGTGGCCGAGCCCATCGGCTGATCGCCGGGCGGCGGGGGCCGGGGCCGGGATCGGGGCGGCCGGGTGGCGCACTTTGATCAGGCGCGTCGCGCCCCCCGGCTTGCCGGGCCCCCGGCCCTCCCCGGCCGACCGGCCACGGCAAGGCCGGTAAGCCCCCGCTGGTCCGGGGCCTCACCGTCGGTCAGACCCCGGGCCGACACAGGCCGCGCGGCATCCACCGGGTGAGCTGAAGCGGACGCGGTCGGCACGCGCCCCCGTGGTACGCCTTCTCGCTGTGGCCGGTGCGGGGCCGTAGGCGCGTGTCTCGACGTCAGCGCATCTTCCCGATCTTCAACGCTCGCGCCCGCTCTCCCCTGTTCTCCGGACGGATGCGCTTGGCCAGGGAGTGCCGGTGGGAGCTGACAGCTCACGGCTGGTAAGGCCAGAGCTGACTGGCGTGAACCGCGTGAAGACGGCGAGCGGCGGGCCTCCTCTCCATCGGCAGCTCTGTGGGTCCGGCCTCGGCCGGACGGTCCTGGAGTATTTTTTGATCGGCCGATCCAGATAAGTTACGGTGGGGTTATGGCGAGGACCCGGGAGTTCGACACCGAGGCGGCGGTGAGCCGCGCGATGGAGCTGTTCTGGACGCGCGGCTACGAGGCGACCTCGGTGCGCGACCTGACCGGGCATCTGGGCATCGGGCAAGGGTCCTTGTATGCCGCGTTCGGCGACAAGGACGGTCTGTACCGGGCGGCGCTGGAGCACTACCGCACCACCCTCGCGGCAGCCGCCCTGCGCAGCCTGGAGGAGGGGGCGGACGCCCGCTCGGCGATCCGCACGATGCTGGTCGAGCGGGTCCGGATCGCGGTGGGAGAGGACGGCCGGGGCTGTCTGGCGGTCAATGCCGCCTGCGAGCGCCTGCCGCAGGACACGGCGATCCGGCGCACCGTGCGCGACATGCAGGACGCCAGTCGGGACGCACTCGCCGAAGTCCTGCGAGTGGCGGCGGAGCGGGGCGAGATCGCGAAGCGGCACGAGCCGTCCACCCTCGCCGCCTTCCTCGTCACCTTCCTCAACGGACTGCTGGTGTCCTCGAAGATCACACCGGACATCGGCGCACTCGAACCCCTCGTCGAGATCGCGCTGGCCACGCTCGATTGATTCCTTCATGCCCAGATGAATTTTTTCACGCCCAAAATCTGTATCGAACGTTCCATAAAATCCTCCGAGGTCCGCCCGGTACGCGAACCGGCCATCCCGCGCGAACCGGCTGACCTCCGCATCGCGACGTACACCGAGAAAGCGGGAAGACATGATGATCGACCATGACGCGAAGCCCATGGGCACAGGACGAGCCGCCGTCAACGGCACGAGTCTGCACTACCGCACCGCCGGGTCCGGCCCCGTGGTGGTGCTGCTGCACGGCGTGCCCAAGACCGGCTACCACTGGCGCCACCTCGTCCCGAAGCTGACGCCCCACTACACGGTCGTCGTGCCGGACCTGCGCGGCCTCGGCGATTCCGCCCGCCCGGCGGACGGCTATGACTCCGCGACGATGAGCGACGACATCGCCGCGCTCATGGCCCACCTCGGGCACGACATGTACGCCGTGGTCGGCGAGGACTGGGGAGCGGTGATCGGCTACCAGCTCGCCGCGCGTCACCGCGACCACGTCAACGCGCTCGTGTTCGCCGAGGCTCTGTTCCCCGGCTTCGGCTTCGAGGACCACACCGCCCTCACCCCCGAGAACGTCTCCGGCGGCATGCATCTGTGGCACCTGGGCTTCTATTTCCAGCCGGACGTCCCCGAGATGCTGATCGCCGGACATGAGCGCGAACTGATCACCTACATGATCAAGTCCGAGCGCAGCCACCCCGACACCGCCACCCCGGACGCGATCGACGAGTACGTTCGCTGCTACTCCATGCCGGGCGGAATCCGCGCGATGCTCTCCGTCTACCGGGCCATGCTCGTCGACGCCGAACAGAACCGGCGGGCCGCGCGGAGGAAGCTGGACATCCCGGTGCTGGCCCTCGGCGGGTCCGCGTTCATCGGCGACCGCAACGAGTCCCAGATGAGGCTCATGGCCCATGACGTCGCGGGACACGTCTTCGACGCCGGCCACGATCTCGCCGAGGAAGTCCCCGACGAGATGGCGGACATCCTCTTGCCGTTCCTGGCCGCACACCGGTAACCGCACCCGTCTGCCGAGGTCGGCCCTTCTACGCGTCCCTGTTGTCGGGGTCGGCCCTGCGACACGGTCCGGCAGGGCGAGGGCCTCGTGCCCGTTACGACCGATGCGGCTCAGTATCGCCAAGGGGCCGTCACGGCCCGGACCGGAAGGGGCTCAGTGGTCGCGTATCCGGGCCGCGAGTTCGCCGGCCGAGGGCCGCGCCGGAGCGGCGGGCGCGGGACCGGGCGGTCCGGTCGTTGGCTCGTCCGAGCCCGGATCGCTTCCCCTGGGTCGACTCCGCGGGAAGCTTGGCGAGGCCGAGGGGGTGGGGGCGGCGATGAGGGGCCTCCACCCCAGCGGTTGCCCCCTCGCCTCGGTGCGGATGCGGGCACGTTCCCGCGCTGGGCGGTGGGTCACGGCGCCCACGCGCGTCGGCCAGGATGCGCTGCCGCAACGGACCGGAGGGGGCCTCGATCGGGTCGGCCGGGGAAGGACGCGCACGTCCCTGCCGCGTGGCGGGGCCGTCCGCCCGGACCGGCTCCGACCTGCGAGCTACGCACGGTCCTTCGGCTGAGGCGTCCCGGTAAGGCCAGACGGTGAACCGCTCCGGGGGTCTTCCCCTGCGGCGCTCGCCCGGGCTGTATGCCTCCAGGTACCGGGCGAGACACCTTCTCTCCTGGAGAAGGCTCGGCTCAGGGCTGCTCCTGTCTCGTAGCCGACCTCGGTGGCGATCTCCTGCACACTCAGTGGCGTCTCACGGAGCAGAACCTTCGCCCGGTACATACGCCAGGTCGCAAGGTGGCCCTGGGGGGTGTCGCCCGTCCGCTCGCTGAACAGCGCGGCGAACGCCGAGCGTGACATCCCCGCTGCTCGTGCGAGTTCGCCGACCGTCCATTTACGGCTCAGATCCGCGTGCAACTCCTGGATGGCCCGGGCGAGACGGGGGTCTCGCAGGGCGGCGATCCAGCCGATCGTGCCGGCGCCGACGTCGGCGCAGAACGTGCGCAGGGCCTGGACGAAAAGTGTGTCGGACAGGCGGCTCATGACAAAGCCGGCGCCGAGTCCGTTGGCCGAGCTTTCGTGTTCGATGAGCCGGAGGGTGGCGCGCAGGACTTCACCGGCGGCTGCGTCCGGACGCAGCCGGAACAGCGGTGGCAGGAGCGCGAAGAGCGGTTCGGCGGCGACGTTGTCGAAAGTGAAGCGGGTGGAGACGATCCGGGTCGATGCCCCGTCACCTCCGACTCGCACCAGGGTGCCGGATGCCTGAGCCGCCAGGTGGTCGCAGTCCAGGAGTTCGCCGCCGTCCGCGTCCCGCAGGACGAAGCCGACACCCGCCCGCACCAGGAAGCAGTCGTTCGAGCGCAGGTGCTGGGGACTCTCCAGAACGTCTGAGTCGAGGAGGCAGGAGCCGTCCGCGATGAGGACCAGCCGGGCCAGGTTCCGTGGGGGGAAGGAGACGCCCCAGGGCGCGCGTGCTTCCACTCGCACGTATCGGGCGTCCTCGACCCTCATCGTGGCGAGAAGGTCGTCGACCGGATCCATGAAGCCTCCTGGACACTCGGCACCAAACGATGGACGGAAAGATGCAGGTCGTCCGGGGTGGTGAACCTAGCGTAGGGGTAGTTCACGAAAGAGAGGCGGCAGGGCACATGCGCTCATTCACAGTCCAGGCGGGTGGTGGTCTGGCACTCACCACCGATCGGCCGGTAGCCGACCCGTCGGCGGGAGAGGTGCGGGTGGCGGTCAGGGCCACTTCCCTGAACGCCCGCGATCGGCTCATCATCGCCGGCAAGTACTCCGTCGACGTCGGGGGGCGCGTCCCGCTCTCCGACGGCTCGGGCGTCGTCGAAGCCGTGGGCGACGGGGTCTCCCGCTTCCGGGTCGGCGATCGTGTCCTGGGCGCCTTCCATCCCACCTGGCTGTACGGCCCCTACCCCGGCTGGAAGGGGCTGCGGGGCACGCATCGCGACGGATGGCTCCGCGACTACGTCGTCCTCGATCAGCAGAGTCTGGTCCCTGTACCGGACTCCCTCTCCTTCGAGGAGGCGGCCACGCTTCCGTGTGCCGCGCTCACCGCCTGGTCGGCGGTCGAGGGAGTCGGGCCGGGCGATACGTTGCTCGTCCAGGGATCAGGGGGCGTGTCCGTCTTCGCGCTGCAGTTCGCCCGGCTGGCCGGCGCACGTGTACTGGCCACGACGTCCGACGCAGGCAAGGCCGAGCGTCTCAGGGCCCTCGGCGCTTCCGGCATCGTCAATTACAAGGAGACGCCGCACTGGGGTGCGCGCGTGCGCGAGCTTACCGACGGCGGGGCCACTCGGGTCCTGGAGATCGGCGGCGCCGGGACCCTGACGCAATCCATCGAGGCCGTCGCTCACGGCGGCCAGATCGCCTTGGTCGGTAATCTCGCGCCGGGCGAGGGCATGGACGTGCATCACTTCTTCCGCCGGGCCGCGACCCTCAGGTCGATCAGCGTGGGGAGCCGCAGCGAGCTGGAGCGCATGACCGAGGCCATCGCGCGAAGTGGGCTCCGGCCCGTCATCGACCGCGTCTTCCCCTTCGAGCAGGCGCCGGAGGCGGTCGCCCACTTCGAGAGCGGGACGTACATCGGAAAGGTGGTCATCAGCCACTGAGCCTCGTCCCCGACTGTTGACGCGCTGTCGCGCGTCGGACGCGCGCTCCCCCCTTACTCCTGAGGGGGACGTGACAGGTGAGAACGATTCCCGGCGCTCGGCGACCGGCACGTCCGGTGTCCGGGCCGCCCCTCCTCGAAGCTTCGGAGAGGGGCGGGCCGGGGGCGGCACGCCGTGCCTGGACCGGGCCGGGCAGGACGTGTCGCCCCCGGGGGTCAGTCCCTGCGCCAGACGGTGCCGCGCTGCTCGTACTCCAGCACGGCCTCGACCTTGGCGGCGACGGGAGCTCCCCATTCCCTCGTGACCACCCACAGGGCCAGGTCGAGGCCGCTGGTGACGCCGCCCGCCGTCACGATGTCCTTGTCGTCGACGACCCGCGAGGACAACACGTCACCGCCCTCCTGCGTCAGGGCGTCCTTCGCCAGGTGGTGGGTCGTGGACGGCCGTCCCTTGAGCAGGCCCGCCGCCGACAGCACCAGGACGCCTGTGCACACCCCGGCCAGCACTGTGCCCGACCGGTGCGCGCGCCGGAGATCGCGCAGCACCGCGGCGTTCTCGCGCAGGCGGTGCACGCCGGGGCCTTCGGGGTCGCCCCATCCGCCGCCCGGAATCACGAGGATGTCGGCCTCGGTGGGGTTCCAGCCCTGGTCCACGACGATTCTCGTGCCGAAGGCGCAGGTCACCTCTCCCGGCCCCCCGGGTCGCACCAGGGAGGTCCGCAGGGTGCCGCCGACGTGCGCGGCGTGCCCGAACACGTCGCGCGGGCCGATGAAGTCCTGCTCCTCGGCGCCGTCGTACACGAGGATGTGCACGCGCGTGGGCCGGCTCTTCGCGGCAGTGCCGCGCGCGGCGGCCGGAGAGGCCGACACCCCTACCGCGGCGGCTGCCAGGCCGACGCCCGATGCCTGCAACAGATTCCTTCTCCGCATGATTCGTCTCCTAGTCACTCGGTGGTCTGCGGGCGCCACGGTCACGACCGCCGTCCCCACCAGGTGTCGGACGGTGCCGGGGGGAAGTTCCCGGCACCGCGCGGAGGGATGTGGGGGGCTCTGCGTCTTCCGTCAACCGAGTCGGGGATCTCTCGGCTCGTAGGAGGTGCCGTCGCGGCGCGGGGACACGGCCTGTCTTCGCGCGTGCGGACGGGGTCGGCTCAGCGCCCCGTCCGCACGTCTCCGGGATTCCGGCCTCGGGTTCCAGCCGGGCTATGACACGGGGGCCCAGCCCAGGGCCTCCTCCTCTCCCTGTTCCAGGCGCCGGGTCAGGGCACTGCGTGCCCGCGCGACCCGGGAGCGGACGGTGCCGATCGGACAGCCCGCCTCGCGGGCGGCCTCCGCGTAGGAGAGCCCGAGGAGCTGGGTGAGCACGAACGCCTGCCGGCGGTCGTACGGGAGTGCCGCCAGGAGGCCCTGGAGCGCCACTCCGTCCTCGAAGCCGGGCAGTCCGGTCGGCTGGTTCCGCTCGACGGTCAGGCACCAGTCGTCGGTGTCGGCGAGCAGGGGGCGCGCGGCGGCCCTGCGGAAGTCGTCGACGACGGCGCGGCGCGCGATGGCGAGCAGCCAGGTACGGGCCGAGGAGCGGCCCTCGAAGCGGTGCAGGGTGCGCAAGGCGCGCAGAAAGGTGTCCTGCGCGAGGTCCTCGGCCGCCTGCGGGTCGTCGGAGAGGTGGGCCACGTACCGCACGACGTCGCGGTGCAGGGCCCGTACGAAGGCGTCGGCGGCCTCGCGGTCCCCGGCGCGGGCGGCGAGCGCCCAGGCGGTAGCGGCGGAGTCCTCCGCCGTTCTGTCCCGGGGGACGGTGGCGCGCTGTGGCCCGCGCGGGGCGGGCAGCGTGGTGTTCATCGCCAGGTGAGTCCTTCACGGATCGGTCCGGGGACGGGCATGCGTGCGGGTCGCCGCTCCGTGCGGGTACGCCACCGGGCGGCCGGTCGATGACCGGTCGCGTGCGCGGGGTACGTCCTCCGGAATGCCTGCCGCGTGCTCAGAACGCGGCGAGCACCCCGGGTGGCCCGCGCCGCTCCAAGGCGCGGGCGCAGCGCAGCCCCTGGGGCAGCCGGTCGCTCAGCCCCTTGCGGGGACGCAGGCGGCGGCGCGGCGCGGGCAGCGGAGCCGTGAGGAGGGGGTGGAGCGGGGCACGCAGCCAGCCGGCGACGGCGCGCAGGACCTGGAAGACCGCCCGTTCGCCGTGGGCGAGCCAGATACCGCAGACGAGTGCGGCCAGAACGTGCGCCGCGAGCATGCCGGTCGAGGACATCCCGCCCATGTCATGGCCCATGGGGGCCAGGGAGGCGAGCGAGCCCGCGTGGTCCGTGCCCGCCATGTGACTCATGGCGGAGTGATCCATCCCGCCCATGTCGCCCATCGCGGAGTGGTCCATCCCGGCCATGCCGGAGTGGTCCGTGCCCGCCATGGAGCCGGCTCCCCCGGCCCCGCTTCCGGCGCTCGCGATACCGCCCGCGTCGACGGAGCACAGGTTGTCGTACGGAGACGTGGCGGGCGCGGCCCTCGTCGTCCCTGTACTGCCTGCCGGGCCGAGGGCGGACTGCGCGGCGGTGAAGGCACTGTGCAGGACGCCCTGGGTGGCGACGGCGAGAGCCGTCACGAGCCAGGGGCCGCGCTCACGGGCGGCGAACCACCAGCCGGGGAGCGCGAGGCAGAGGAAGGCGACGGCGAGCACCCCGAGGGGAAGCCGTGTCGCCGACATGAGCAGGTGACCGGTCGCGGCGAGCGTGACGGAGACGGCGGCGAACATCGCCGCCCTCAGCACGCGTCCCACCGGCCCGGCCTCCATGGCACCTCATCCTCCCACCGCGCGACGGCAGAGGACACGGCGGGATCCGGCTCGCCGTCACCGCCGAAGAGAGCGCTCACGTCGGAGACTTGGGGTGTACGCGTACCGGGTTCTCCGGCGTGAGAACCCGTCTCTTACGGCTGTGCCCGGCTCGGGACGCGACGGGACGGGACGGGTGCCCGGCTCGGCTGGTGACAGGGACCCGGCTCGGCCGGTGACGGGTGCCCGGCTCGGCCGGGGGCTCGCGGCCGAGGCGACATTCTTCCGAGAGGTGGCACTTCTCCCTCTCGTGGACACGGCGGTGCGCGGCGAGGCTACGGGTGGGGTCCGACCGTGGGTGAGAGAGGAAGCCGCTGACAGAAAGATATGCCGCCGTCGTGAGTGGGATGTCGAGCTAGGATCGGTCCCGTACGGCGTCGGCCTTGCGCGGTGCGGCATTTGCGTGGTGGCCACCCTGGACGCGAGACGGCACGGAGCGACTGGACGACGCGCGCGCCCACCCCGCAAGGGATAACGCCCCGGCGGCACCGTCGCGTCCGACGCGCAAGCCTGCCGCTCCCCCGTCGCCTCCGCCCGTACGCACGGTGTGTCCGACCGCCGCGCCACCGGCTCGCCCCGCCCCGGGGCGCAGGCGGCCGAACCCGGCCCCCCACCGGTCGGCGCCCCCCTCCCCCGCCTTCTGCACCCCGATCAACCGGACAAGCGAGAGTGAGCGACGCACGTGAGTACTTCAGACCAAGCCGAACTCCCGGACAACTGGGGCCGGTGGGGCCTCGACGACGAACTGGGCACACTGAACCTGATCACCGAGACGGTGCGGGCGCGGGCTGCGGCGGAGGTGCGGACCGGCCGGTGGGTTTCGCTGGCCCAGCCGGTCGTCCCGGCCCCGATCGTCAGCGGCCCCTTCGCGCCCACGACGGTGGAGGTGTCGCCCGTGCAGCAGATGATGTCCCACACCGGAGGGGGTGTGGCGGCTGACCTGACGCTGACACAGAACCACCACGCGAAGTCGACCCACATCGACGCGCTGGCGCACTGGTCGACCGACGGCGAGGTCTACCCCGGTCGTCCCAGGGACCAGGTCGTCACGGCGGGGGGCGTCACTTTCGCCTCGACAGCGGCCTTCGCGGCCGGAATCGTGACACGTGGAGTCCTGCTCGACCTGGCCGTCGACGAGCCCCTCCCCGCCGGGTACGCGGTGACGTCGCGCGACTTGGAGCAGGCGGAGGAACGTCAAGGCGTCCAGGTGCGCTCGGGCGACGCCCTGGCGATCCGCCTCGGCTGGCCGACCACTCCGGTCCCCGGCACACCGACACCGGGCATCAGTCTCGACGCCGTGCGGTGGATGCACCACCGTGAGGTGTCCGTCTACACCGGCGACCGGGGCGACGCCTTCCCGCCCCTCGACCCGGCCGCGCCGTCCCCGCTGCACGGCGTCGCACTCGGCCGGATGGCGATGCCCCTGATCGACGCCTCGCAGCTCGATGATCTCGCCTCCGTATGCGCGGAGTTGCGGCGATACAGCTTCCTGCTGGTCGTCGCCCCGCCCCGCGTGCACGGCATGACCGGGAGCCCGGTCAATCCCATCGCGCTGTTCTGACGGCGGCGGGACGGCCACGGGGCGGCGACGCGAGAAACGCCGTCAGGGACGCCGTGGACACGTCCTTCCAGTGGGCAGTGACGGGCTCTCGCCGTGCGCGGCCTCCACCACGGACGGCCTCCCCAACGGAGAGGAGAACCGAGGTGCGGACGGCGCTATGGAAGAAGTCGGCGTCCCGTCTCGCCCAGTTCCTTCCCCAGCCGGTGTACGGCGCGGTCCTCGGCGCCGCCGCACGGCGCCGCGCCGGGGGCCGGGTGGTGGACCCGGGCCCCGGCGCGGCCGCTCCATCGTTCTATCGGGCCACGTCGTCGGGATAGGCGGCGGTCGCCTGGATCTCGACGAGCAGTTCCGGGCTGGCGAGGCCGCTGACGCCGATGATCGTCCAGGCGGGGTAGGGAGCCGTGACGAGGCGCTGCTTGGCCGCGAGGAATCCGGGCATGTTCGCGCGGATGTCGACGTGATAGCTGGTCACGTCCACCAGGTCGCCGAGGCCGAGGTTCTCCAGCCGCAGGATCTCCTCAAGGCGCCGGATGGCCAGCTCTGTCTGCTCCTCGGCGGTCTCCCCCGGGACGCCATCGGGGCGGCGGCCGATCTGGCCCGAGATGAAGAGGTGGCCGTGCGAACGGACGGCGGGGGCGTGGCCGAAGCGCGTGAAGGCGCTGGTGGTCCCTCCGAAGGCCGGCGAGTCGTCGGGGACCTCTACGTGGTGGATGGGCATCGCGGTGTTCCTTCTCTCTGGTGTCTGCGCTGAGTGCGTGACGGCTTCAGTGCCGCCTTCGGTACTGACGGGTGGTGTGCCGGCGGGTGGGGCGGCTTCGGTGCCGGCACCTGTGCCGACCTGTACGCCGACCAGCGCCGGCCTGTGAGCCCGCTTCCGGGTCGTCCTCCCCGACCGGCGGCGGGGCCGGTCAGTTCCCCCACCGGGAGGAGCGGCAGGCGTGCTCCATCCGGGTCCGGCCATAGACCTCGCGTTCCCGGAGGAATTCACCGGGTAGCGCGTAACGCGGGGCGTTCCTGGGGTTCTTGGCGGCTTGCGTGACGATCGCGTCGGTGAGCGAGCGGATCATCTCCAGCCGCGGGTAGGCGGCGTGGACGATGTCGGCCTGCTCATCGCTGAGGGCGTCGGTGTTGGTGGTGCCCATCGGGCCGCCGAAGTCGAGCGCGACGCCTTCGCGGACGAGTACGCACAGCGTCCCGCGGCGCTCCGCGATGCCCGAGGAGGTGTGCAGGGCGATGGCCTGCCAGACCTCGTCGGCGTCCGCCTCGGACCGTCCGTTCGCACGGAGGAAGGCGGCGGCCCGGTCGGCGCCCTCGACCTCGAACCGCTGGGTGTGCGGGCCGTCCGGTGCCACCCCGAGGTCGTGCATCGCGCAGGCCGCGAACAGCAGGTCGTCTTCGTAGTCTCTGCCCGCGGCCAGTTCGAGGCGCGCGGCCACGAGGCGGGCGAACAGATAGGTGCGAATGCTGTGGTTGAACACCGAGCGTGGTTCCACCGGCTTGATCAGTTGCACGACAGCGCCGGCGAGCGGTGTGCCGGGCAGCGCGATCAGGTCGGCGGCCGCCCCGGGGTCCCCTTGGCTTCGAGTCGATCCGGTCATGCCCACCAGGCTGGCACGCACCTGCCTGACCAGGTGAGTGGCAACCTTGACGCCTATCGATAGGATACTGCCATGGCGACCCACCGAGTCGCGATCCTGGCGTCGGACGGTGTCACTCCGCTCGACCTGGCGATCCCGGCACAGATCTTCAACTCCCGCCCGGAGACGCCCTACGAGATGACCGTGTGCGGGCTCGGTTCCACGGTGACGACCTCCACGGGCTTCTCCCTCGTGCCCGGGGGCGGTATGGACGACGTGCGTGCCGCCGACACCGTGATCGTGCCGGGTTACGAGCCGGGGAGGGAGTCGCTGGCACGGCCGCCGGAGGAGGTGCTCGACACGCTGGCCCAGGCGCGCGAGCGGGGCCGGCGGGTGGTGTCGATCTGCACCGGCGCCTTCGCGCTGGCCGAGGCCGGCATCCTGGACGGCCTCCACGCCACGACCCACTGGCTCCACACCGGCGAACTCGAACGGCACTTCCCGTCCGTCACGGTCGAGCGCGACGTGCTCTACGTCGACGAGGGAGACGTGCTCACGTCGGCCGGCGTGTGCTGCGGCATCGACCTGTGCCTGCACCTCGTGCGCCGCGACCTGGGGGCGACCGTGGCCAACCGGATCGCCCGCGGCCTGGTGGCCCCGCCGCACCGCGACGGCGGACAGGCCCAGTACATACCGGCTCCGGTCACGGAAGCCGGGGACACCTCCCTCTCCGAAACCCGGAACTGGGCGCTGCACCACCTCGACGAGCCGCTCACCCTCCAAGTCCTCGCCCGGCACGCTGGTGTCTCACCCCGTACCGTCATGCGCCGGTTCGCCGCGGAGACAGGCACCACACCCCTCCAGTGGCTGCTGGGCGCCCGCCTCGGCAAGGCACGCGAACTACTGGAGACCACGGACCACTCGGTGGAGCAGGTGGCCCGGGACTGCGGCCTCGGCACAGCGGCGAACCTGCGCCTGCACTTCCGCCGGGCCCTGGGCACCACCCCCACCGCCTACCGGCGCGCCTTCACGCGGTGACCTGCTCCTCGGCCACGCCCGCCGCGCGGGCGCTCTTCGCACCGCCGTCGATCGCCCCCGGCCCGGCAATCGCGCGTCCTCGGCCGGGGAACACGCGCGCGTTCGCCGGCCGGCCGCGTGCCCGGGTGGGGGCCGGTGCACATCAGTGCGCGCCGGCCTCCCCGTGGGCGTACGTCTCCTTCGGCAGGGCGCGCAGGGTGGTGTGGGCCTTGAGGAGCATCTCCTCGAACTCGGCCTCCGGGTCGGAGTCGAGGACGATGGCGCCGCCCGCGCCGATCGTCAGTTCGCCGTCGTGGCGGACGGCGGTGCGGATGGTGATGCTCAGGTCCGCCGTGCCCGTGTAGCCGACGAAGCCGATGGCGCCGGAGTAGACGCCGCGGGCCTCGCCCTCCAGCTCGTCGATGATCTCCATGGTGCGCAGTTTCGGGGCGCCCGTCATGGACCCGCCCGGGAAGCAGGCCCGTACCGCGTCCACGGCGGTACTGCCCTCGCACAGCGTGCCGGTGACGGTGGAGACGAGCTGGTGCACGGTGGCGTAGGACTCCACGGCCATGAGCGAGGGGACGGTGACGCTGCCGATCTCGCAGATCTGCCCGAGGTCGTTGCGGAGGAGGTCCACGATCATGAGGTTCTCGGCGCGCGTCTTGGGGTCCGTGCGCAGCGCGCGGCGCGCGGCCTCGTCGGTCTCCGCGTCCGGGTGCCGGGGCGCCGTGCCCTTGATCGGCTTGGCCTCCGCGGTACGGGCGGCGTCCACCTTGAGGAACCGCTCCGGCGAGGAGCTGAACACCGCGAGGTCGCCGAGGCGCAGCAGCGCCGCGTAGGGGGCGGGGTTGAGCCGCCGCAGGCGCCGGTAGTAGGCGAGGTCGTCGGCCGGGGCGGGCAGGTGCAGGTTGGTGGTGAGGCAGATCTCGTAGCTCACCCCTTCGCGCAGCCTGCGGTCGCACTCCTGGATGTCCGCCAGGTACCGCGCGCGCCCGCGGGCCAGCCACGCCGAGGCGTCGTGCTGCTCGGGGCGCGGTGAGTCGGCGGCCTCCGCCTGCGCGGTGGGGAGTTCGGCCAGGACGGGGACGACCGTGCTGATCCACTTCTGGGCGGCGTCGGAGTCCTGCGGCTCGCAGACGGCGACGACGTACGTGCGGTTCTCGGCGTGGTCCACGGCGACGAAGCGGTCCGCCTGGAGCCACACGGCGTCCGGGGTCGCGGACCGGTGCGCGCGCCGCCCGCCGAGGTCGGCCTTCAGCTCGTAGCCGAAGTAGCCGACGTACCCGCCGGTGAAGTCGAAGGGCAGTTCCCCTGCCCGCTCGACCACGCGGCGGGTGCGGCGGCCGAGCGCGTCGAAGACGCTGCCGTCTTCGACGCGCGAGGCACCGTCGGGGTGGTCCACGACGGTGTGCCCGTCCCCGACGCGGTAGGTCAGCATCTGCGCGCCGGGCTCCTCGGCGGCGCCGAGGAACGAGAAGCGCGCGAGGCCGGGTTCCACGTGCGAACTGTCCAGCCAGAAGGCCCGGTTGCTCGTCGCGTACAGCGCCAGGTACGCGGCCTCCGCGTCCACGGCGCGGTCCAGCACCTCGTATTCCGCGCGCAGCGGCGGCAACGGCGCCTCGGGTGCCGCCGCCGGTACGGGGACCGCTCCGGCCCCGCCCTCGTACGAGGCCGTGCGGACCTCGCGCCCCGCCAGTGCCAGGTCCCGGAAGTTGGCCGCGAGACGGGCGCCGTGCTCCGTGCAGACCGACTCCGGGTGGAACTGCACGCCCCACCACGGGCGTTCCCGGTGGGCCAGGCCCATGACCACGCCGTCCTCGGCGCGCGCGGTGACCTCCAGCTCTGCGGGCAGGGGTTCGGCGACGCTCAGCGAGTGGTAGCGCACGGCCGTGAAGTCCTGCGGGAGACCGGCGAAGAGGCCCGTGCCGTTGTGCCGGATCGTGGAGAGGTGGCCGTGCCGGGGCTCCGGCGCGGGCGCGACGCGGGCGCCCGCCAGCAGACCCACGCCCTGGTGCCCCAGGCAGACCCCCAGGACCGGCAGTCCGGAGTTCTCCAGGACATCGCGGGAGCGACCGAAGTCCCGGGTGAGCGCGGGGTGGCCGGGGCCCGGGGAGATGACCGCGGCGTCGAAGGCGTGCGGGTCGAGCCGGTCCCAGTCCCCGGCGTCGTTGTGCACGACGACGGGGGCGACTCCGTACACCGTCGCCAGTAGTTGGTACAGGTTGTAGGTGTAGGAGTCGTAGTTGTCGATGAGCAGGACGCGCATGGGTCAGCACCTAGGGTGGGGAGCCGTCAGAGGGCTTCGGTCGACACCGTTGACCAGTCGAAGGGGAGGGAGTCCAGGACCTCCAGTTCCCGGCACAGGCGCCGCAGCCCGCTGAAGTCCTGGAGGAGCCGCTTTCCGCCGGAGGAGCTGCCGGTCTCCCGCAGCATCTCCTGGCCCCCCTCCACGCCGAGCAGGTCCAGGATCCGCGCCCAGGTGGTGAAGTCGTGGGCGGCGAACGCCTCCATCCCGTCGGCCAGCGCGGCGAGGAAGTAGTCGCGCTGCCCCGGGGAGAAGTGCCTCCACGCCTCCTGGGCGAGGGTGTCCGCGATCGAGGCGTGGCAGTACTCGTCGCGGTTGTGCAGCACGGCTGTCATGCGGTTGACGGGCTGGATCTCGTGGTTCTCGGCGACGAGGTCCAGATGGGCGTTGACCGAGATCTCCGCGACCGTCGTGAAGGCCAGCGACACCAGGGCCCGCTCCTCGTCCGTCCCTGCCGTGGCGAGCCGCTGCGCCTGCCTGCGTGCCTTGTACGCGCGGGGCAGCGCCGTCTCCGGCATCCGCCAGCCGCGCTTGCGGCGCGTCACGGCACTCGCGTTGAGGTGCATCAGCGTGTGGTACTGCTCGTCGACCATGGCCTGGGTGACCGCGAGCGCCGTGGACTCGCGGTCGATCCCCAGGTCGAAGACGTCCTGCGTCATCAGGGCGAAGCCGGGATTCACCACGTGCTGCTCGATGTCCATGATGTTCTTGTTGAACGACACCCAGCCCCACGCGAGAATCCGGGCCTTCGTCCCGTCGTCGAGCGCGAGGTAGGTGGGGTGCTCGCGGAAGGGCAGCAGGGCCTCAGGGAAGTCGGGCCGGTCCGGTTCGAAGACGTCGTCCAGGTCCGGCTCCTCCCGCTTGACGGTGGCACGCCGGTGCCAGTTGCCCGCCAGCCTGCTGAGGACGGCGTTCTCCACCGCGTCGTGCGGGTCGTGCTCGGGGAGCGACCGCAGCCGTTGTGCCACGGTGAACGCGCCGGGGTCCGTTCCTTCGGGTATGTCGTTCATGATGACCTCGGTCCGGGGAGAGCCGTCCGGCCTGCGGGGCGCCGGCCACGGTCCTGGGGGATGTCGTCTCGTCCGGTTCCTGCGGGGGCCCGAGGACCCTGTCCGGAACGGAGGGGGCCTCCACCGCGCCGGGTTCGCGGTGCCTCACGGGCCGTCCAGGAATTTCCGGAGCGCCTGGACGTCGCCCGGTGCGAGGTCGATCCCGAAGACCTCCGCGGGTGCGGCCAGGAGTTCGTCCCTGTCGAGTTCCCGGGAGGTCGCCGGCCTCCCGGGACGCAGTTCCGTGAGGGTGGTGCCGGCGAGGAGGTGCCTCACTTCGGGCCGCGTGCGCTGGAGGACCATCTGGTGGTTGAACGGTGAGCGCGGATGGGTGAGGCAGAAGTGGTTGAGGAGCTCGAAGTCCGAGGGATAGCGCACGTCCGTGGTGAATCCGTACAGCTCGGCCGGTCCCTCCGGCCGCAGGAGCCGCAGCACGTGCTCACCGGTCCGCTCTCGTACGAGGTCGAACGACCAGTCGCCGTCCAGCCGCGCGTGCTCCGCGAGCCGGATCGGCTCGTGCGGTCCGAACGCGCCGAAACTCACGTCGTGGAGCCAGCGTTCGCCGTCCAGCTCCACGCACAGAGCCACGTGCAGGGCGGGCCCGAACCTGCTCCCGGTGCGGACGCGTGTCCGCCCGGCGAACGCCGTGAACGTGAATCCGATGCGGTCGAGCACCGCCGCCATGAGTACGACCTGCTCCAGACACCAGCCGCCGCGGCCCCGGCGCACGAGCTTGTCCTGGACGCTCTCCAGGTCGAGCGGTACCGCCGTGCGGCCCAGCAGCGCGTCGAGGTTGTCGAAAGCGATCGCGTCGACGTGGGCGGTGTGCAGCCGGCGCAGCGTGGGGAGGTCCGCGGACACGTCGCCCCGGTGGCCCACGCGCTCCAGGTAGGCGTCCAGGTCGACGCCACCGCCCTGCCACATCGAGTCCGCCATGCCTGGCCCGCCCTTCACGTGAACTGTCCGGCGACCACGGCCGCGAGCACGAGCCAGCCGAAGTAGGTGTTGGAGACGAAGGCGTCCCAGCATGCTTTCGGGTCGTCCAGGTCCACCCGCACGATCAGGTAGGCCAGGTAGCCGCCCGCCAGCGCGAGGCCCAGGTAGAACGCCCACCCCAGCGACGCCTGGGAACCGGCCCAGAGCACGCTGCCGACGCTGAGCACGCCGAAGAGCGTCAGCCACGCCTTGGTGGCTCCGCCGAACAGGAGGGCGGAGGACTTGACCCCGATGCGGCGGTCGTACTCCTTGTCCTGGTGGGAGTAGATCGCGTCGTGGATGAGGGTCCAGAAGGCACCGCCGGCGTACAGGCCGAACGCGGTGAGCGGGAAGGAGGTGCTCCCGGTCGCCGCGGTCCAGCCGATCAGCGCGTAGACGCTCATCACCAACGCCAGGAAGGCCGTGGGCCAGAAGAAGACGCGCTTCATGAACGGGTACGCGACGATCAGCGGGTACGACGCGGCGGCGACCAGGGCCGCCTCCACGTTCACGAGCGCCAGGACCAGCAGGGCGACCGCGCCCTGCGCGGCGGCGAAGAGGAGCCCGTTCCTGACGCTGACGGTCCCCGACGCGATGGGACGGGACACGGTACGGGCGACCCGCGCGTCGACGTCCTTGTCGATCACGTCGTTGACCGCGCAGGCGGCGCCGCGCACGAGCACCGCGGCGACGGCGAGGAGCACCACCGCCCACAGATCCGGCCTGCGCCCGGAGGCGAGGGCGAGGGCCCACAGTCCCGGAAGCAGGTAGAGCACGTACCCCGTGGGCCTGTCCAGCCGCATCAGCAGGAGGTAGGCGCGGACCGAGGTGGGACTCTTCGTGACCACACCAGTGGATATCTCGTGCAACATCAGGACACCATCACCATGCCACGGGCAGCTGGACCAGCCCGCCGATCAACGTGTCGCGGCGCAGCCTCAGCGCGTCCGCGTCCACGGCCAGACGCAGGGTCGGGAAGCGCGTGACGAGCTGGGTGAGCACCACCTGCAACTGCGTCCGGGCGAGCGTCGCGCCGACGCAGTAGTGCGCACCGTGCCCGAACACGAGACTGTCCGTGGTGTCGCGCGTGACATCGAGGCGGTCGGGGCCGGGGAAGGCCATCTCGTCGTGGTTGGCCGCGATGATGTTCAGCAGCACGAAGTCGCCGGTCCGGATGGCGACCCCTTCGATCTCGAAGTCCGTCACCGCGTACCGGGGCATGCCGCCGTTGTGCGGGTTCGGCATCGACCTCCGCAGGGTTTCCTCCACCGCGGCCGGGACGAGCCCCGGGTCGCGCACCAACACCTGCCACTGCTCGGAGTCGGCCAGCAACAGCGACACACAGGTGCCGATCCGGGCCACCGTGGTCTCGTAGCCGCCGAACAGCAGCAACGCCGTCAGCCCGATGACCTCGTTGTCGCTGATCCCCCCGGTCGCGCAGATCCTGGAGATCGTGTCCTCGCCCGGGTTCCGCCGTTTGTCGGCGACGAGTTGCTTGCAGTAGGCGAACAGCGCGCCCAGCCCCTGCTTGGACCTGGCCGGGTCCCCGACACTGGCCGCATCCCGCGTCCAGCCGCCGAACCGGTCCTTGTCCTCCGGCGGCACGCCCAGCCACTCGCACATGACCTGGATCGGCAGCGACAGCGCCAACGCCTCACGCAGGTCCACCGGGGGCTTCCGGGCAGCCACGTCGTCCAGGAGCCGCCCCGTCACCTCTTCGACGTAGGGCCGCAGCGCCCGCATCCGCTCGGCCGAGAAGTGCGGTTCCAGGAGCGCCCGCAACCGGGCGTGGTCGGTGGCGAAGTCGCCCAGCAGGTCGGCGAGGATCGCGGAGCCCCCGCCGTTCGCCGCCGCCTGCGGATCAGGGTTCGAGCGGCTGAGGCGGTCGTCGTCGAGCAGTTTCCGCACCCAGGAGTGACCGGTCACAAGCCACGCCTCGTCGCCCTCGGCCGTACGGACCCGGTGGACCGCGCCCCGGGACTGGAGCGTGCGCAGCTCCGGCGCGAGGTGCAGCGCGTTCGGCTGATCGAAAGGCAATTGAAGAAGGGGACTCACTGACGGCCTCCGCCGGAAGAGAGGTTCGGACCACCGCGTCGAGGTCGGTCGCGACGTACGGGAGCTACCTTTCCTGTGACTGGCCGGAAGTGGCGGCACGGGATTCGCGCATTGCACCACTGAAATCACTGGAAACACTGGTGATTACTGTGCCGGATATGTTTGCCGCATATCTTCTCGACACCGGCTTGGCTTCGCCGTGCGGTGACATCCCGGCTGCCGCCGCACACGGAGCGCATCGCCGTGTGCCGGGCATTTCCGTGATCGTCACTGCTGCCATCCTGGTGGGCGCCTCTGGGCGTGTCAACGACACGGCATACGCATCTTCCGGTTTAGGAAAAACCCCAAAGGAGCGGGCCCTGGGCGGGATTTGGACTACTCTGCAGATTGGTGGCCGCCGGGCCGCATCGTAGGCCGTGCTCCGAGTACGGCTGTTGAACCGGTGTCCGGTGCCGCACACGACTTCCCGGAGAATTCCCCGATTTCCGGCGACCGGCCGGGGGCCTTCTTCGCGCACGGTGCCTCACGACGGGCGCGGACGCCCGCGGGCGGGACGTGCTCGGCGGAGCCTTCCCTCAATGCCCGGCCGACCAGCACCGAGTCATTGCTCACCGCCGGGGACGGCGCACAGAAAGCTTGAGAGGCGGAATGGCCATGTCTGTGGATTCAGCGCGATTGCACGAGGACAGGTCGTTCGATCCGTATGGCGCGCATCGCGACGATCCGTACACGTTTCTGGCCGCCGTCGGAGAGACGGAGCCGGTGTTCTACGCACCTTTGCTCGGCGCGTGGTGTGTCACCAGGCGCGAGGACATGGTCGCCGTCCTGCGCGACGACCGGAACTTCTCGGCACGCGACCACAATCCGCGTCCCGCGGTCGCGCTGCCCGAGGACGTGAGCCGGATGCTGCGCACGTGGCGCGGGGCCGACGCGCTCGCCGTCGGCTCGCTCGATCCTCCCGAGCACACCAGGATCAGGGAAGTGCTCAACATCGGGTTCACGCCGGCCAGGGTGAGGGCGTTCGAACCCACGATGCGCACGATCGCCACCGATCTCGTGGAGCGGATCGCGGACGCCGAGGAGTTCGACTTCATCACGGAGTTCGCCGTTCCGTATTCCCTGGAGGTGATCGGCCGACGTCTGGGAATTCCGAACGAGTACCTCGAACGCTGCCGCAAGTGGTCCGAGCAGCGCATCGAACTCATGATGGCGCGGGGCCAGGCCGACGTCGACCGGCTGCGTGATTTCGCCGAGGGGCTGATGGAGTTCGGTGCCTTCGCCCGGTCACTCGTGCGGGAGCGGCTCGCCTCGCCGCAGGACGACCTGATCAGTGAACTGCTCCACGAGGGCAAGGGGGGCCGCACGCTCACCGCCGACGAGGCGTCCGTCATGATCCCCACACTGATCTTCGCGGGGCACATGACCTGCGCCGAAGCGCTCGGCACCATCCTCTTCCATCAGTTCCAGGCGTCCGGCGGCTGGGCCGGGGTGGTCGACGGAACGACGGGCGTGCGGGACCTCGTCGAGGAGGGGCTGCGGTTCGACAGTCCGCTGGCGGGCATGTACCGGACCGCGGTGAACGACGTCGTGGTCGGGGATGTCCACCTGCCCGCGGGGAGCCGGCTGCTTCTGCTGTACGGAGCGGCCGGCCGGGGCGGCCACCCGTCCGGGTGCCCGGCCAGGTTCAGCCCGGGAAGCGAGTCAGCCTCGCACCTCGCGTTCGGTCACGGCGTCCATTTCTGCCTCGGAGCCGGGTTCGCCCGCGCCGAACTGGAGAGCGCGATACGGGCCCTGGCCACGCGGATGCCGAAGCTGGGCCTGGCGCCCGGGCCGCTGCCGCGGCACCGGCCGGTGTTCCCGCTTCGGGCGCTGACCGAGCTGCGCGTGCGGCAGGGGTGAGACCCGCGGCCGTCTCCCGGGGCCGCACGCCCCGCCCGTCCCAGTACGGGCGGGGCGTGCGGCGTTGGCGGTTCTCGCGGCGTCGACGGTTCTGGCGGGGACGAGGGAGATACGGGCGACAGGAGCACGGTGGACTGTCGCAGACGTGCACGAGGCACGGCGTGTGCGCTCCCGCGTGCCCGAGGCAGGGAACGCCTGCCGGGCTGGAGAAAGGCCCCCGGGGTGCCGGGCGAAGGCGTCAGCCGCCTCGCCCGGCACCCCGGGGGCCCGCTTGGGCTCGGCAGCCCCGCTCGTCCCGTCGCCCCCGCTGGTACCGCCTGCACGTCAACCCGGGGTGGAGGTCCGTCTGTTCGGCACATCGCCGTCCTCGGGCCTCCCGTGGCGAGAGGCCCGAGGACGGCGCTCCAGGGTCAGCCGCGGACCGCGGTCAGGAAGACGTAGCCGCTCTCCGGGATGGACCCGAACTTGCGCATGAAGTCGAGGAGCGAAGCGGCCTGTTCCTCGCCCACCAGTTCGGCCAGCTTGTCGCGGACGGTCTCGACGGCGTCGGCCATGAGCCCGAGGGTGCGGATGACGTTGTCGGTGATGTCGGTGATCTCCACGTCGACGAACCCGTTGTCGGCCAGCGCCTTCCGGTACTCGTCCATCGTGCCCAGGGAGCGCACCCCGTAGTGCTCGACGACGTGGTCCAGGACCTCGCGGCCCTCAGGGGTGATCGGTTCGCGCTGGATGACGTCGGCGACGGCGAGGCGGCCGCCGGGGCGCAGGACGCGGGCCGCCTCGGACAGCACCTGCCCGCGGTCGGGCATGTGCCACATCGACTCGAACGCCCAGGCCGCGTCGAACGAGTCGTCGGGGAAAGGCATGTCCATGGCGTCGGCGTACTGGAACGTCGCCCGGTCGGCGAGTCCCGCCTCGGCCGCGAGCTTCGTGGCGTCCGACACCTGGATCCGGCTGATGGTGATGCCCACCACGTCCACGTCGCAGGTGCGGACGAGCCGTTGTGCGGGGTAGCCGATGCCGCAGCCGATGTCCAGAACCCGCTGGCCGGGCTGTGGGGCGAGACCCGAGATCATCAGGTCGGTGAGGCGGTCCGTGGCTTCTTCCACGGAACTGTCGTCGGCGTCGTTCTCCCAGTAGCCGTAGTGGATGTTGGGGCCCCACGCGGAACCGTAGATCCGGCCGAAACCGTCGTACACGTTGAGGACTTCGCGGTGCGCGGGAGACTGCTCGATCGTCATGAAGGACTCCGGGTGGTGGTGAAAGGGACGGGGGCCGGCGGGCGGTCGGCCCTGACGGTGGTGAGCCGGCGCGTGGTCGCGGCGGGAGTGAGGCGCGGACGAAACTCGATGCGCCGGGCTGGGCGGCCCCAGCCCGGCGTCATCCTGGGAACTCTTGCCTACTTCAGTTCGAAGCGCAGGAAGCCCAGCCGCACGCCCCCGGCCTGCCATTCCGCACCGAGCGCCTGGTTGGCGAGGAGAGATATCCGCAACTGCCTCCGGTCCACAGGCGAGAGACTGTCGTCGGTGTCCAGCATCGCCTTCGTCCAGGCGGCGCTCTCCTCCCAGAAGGGCGCGGTTTCCGCCGTCGCGTCCACGTCGTCGGCCAGTTCGAAGCCGGCGGCCTCCGCGGCCTTCACGTAGTCGAGCACCGTGGCCGGTTTCGTGTAGAAGTATTCGGCCCACACGTCCGCCCCATGGGGACGGGTGAGGAACACTTCCTCGATGCACACGCTCGCGCCGGGCCGGAGCACACGTGCCAGCCGCTGGAACCACCGAGGGCGGTCGAAGTATCCGCTGCTCTCGATCGCCACCGCCGCGTCATAGGGCGCGTCGTCCAGGGGCAGTTCCTTCGCGTCGCTGACCAGTGCCCGGACCCTCCCGTCCACGCCGCACTCCCGCGCGAAGCCCTCGACCACCGGCGCGTGTTCCGGCGCGTTGGTGACCGCCGTGACGTCGGCGCCGTATTCCTGCGCCCAGAAGAGCGAGCCCCCGCCCAGACCGCAGCCGACGTCCAGAACCCTGCCGGACAACCGCTGTTCAGCGTCCCAGATCTTGGCCGCGTACCGCAGCAGGTCCTCCTGGTGGCGCCGTATGCTGCCGCGAATGGCATCCGGTGCCGCGTCGTCGGCGCGCAGCGGCGGCTTGGTGGAGGCGTAGTGACCCACGTGGTAGTGAATCCTCGGCCCGGGCCCGTATTTACGGACGAGCCTGGCCGTTTTGTCGTCGTAGTACTGGCCGACCAGCTTCACCTCGTCCTGGGGGTCGGACACTGCTTGAGGTGAACTTGAAAGCTGATCCAGATTCGACACGGGTCACTCCTTCATAGCTCGGATGCTGACGGCATCGAAGGACGGTCCGCTTTGAGTGTTGACGGACGGTCTGCGTGGGGCGTTGCGCTCGCCCTGTTTCGGTTAATGCATCCGGACCGGCAGGGATTGCCGGGCCGGTTTCCGGTTTCCGGTTTCATAAACCGTGCCGACGGCTTTCGCGTGCGCGAGAGCCACCCGGCACTGAGACAACAGGCGATCCACGAAGCCGCTCTATGACCCGGAATTATGGGTGCCATTCAAATCGAGTGGCGCCCTCCATTGGATTCCATCCTGGAGGGCGCCCTTGGTGGTGTCAACGATGCGGCGTTCGCGTTCTCCGGTTTAGGAAAAACCCCAGGAACGGCACAGGACTCGATTCGGTCCGCTCCACGGTGCGGCGACCGCCGGGTCGCCGCACCTAGGCGGTTCCCAAGGCTGCGTACGGGCCGCTCTGTCGGGACACGGGCGTGGCTGTCGGGCCGGCGTCCGACGGGCACACGACTTCCTGTGGTGCCCGCCTCGCCCCGCAGCTGTGTGAGCCGGGCGCCGGGCGGCTCGGTGGCGGCCGGATAAACTCGGCGGCCGGAGGAACTCGGGCCACGAGCCGGCTCCACGACTAATCCACGGTTTCGCGGACGGTGCGCGGCGGCCACGCATCCGTTCGCAGGATCTGGAGGACGAAGGCCCGCGAAACCAACGCGACGCGATTCGGCGCCTGAAGCTTGTCGGACATGACGCGGACGTGGTAGTCGATGGTCTTCGAGCTGAGATACAGCTCCCTGGAAAGCCGCCCACTGGATAACCCTGCCGCGATACCCTCCAGAATTCTGATCTGGATTGAGCTGGGCTCCCAGTCAACCCGCTCTGATATTCCGCAACCGCTCTGATCAATATCCATGGCACCCGTCCATTTCACACAGCCCCTGTCGGCCGCGCTTCGGATGATCTGACCGCTGGTCGATATTTTTCGTTGAGTGATGCCCGGGTGGGCAAGGACCGAGCGCTTGTCGTTGACCCCTGACCGAGCGAGGCCGACGCCGTGATCACCAGCAGGTGAGTCGGCCGGGAGGCGCGAGACCACCACACGGAGAGGGTCATGTGGCGCTCTGCCCGAGCGTCTGCGGGCGGGGAGGGTGTGCCTACCGGCCGGCCTCGCTGCGGCCCGCCACGCCCACGAGAGGAGGGAGTGCCACCTTTCGGGAGAACGTCGCCTCAGTCGCGAGCTTCCGGCCGAGCCGGGCGCTCCTCCCGTCTCGGGGCGAGCCCGGCGCCCGTCCCGCTCGGGTCCAGGTACAACCAGTAGGACCGCTGACGGCGCCGTCGTCCACGCGAGGGCGAAGCCCCGCCTGTCAGTGGTGAGCTGTCGAGGACTCAGAAAAGCTCCCACCGCCGTCCGCTGCCCTCGTCATCACCCGGCGCCAGGGCTGTCGCGGTTGGCGAAGGGGCGATCGCGGGTCGCGAAGTGTCGGTGCCCCCGGGTCGCTGGTCGACACCTCGACCGGGACCGCACCGGACGCTGACTGCGGCGAGGGCGCTCGTTCGCCCCGAGGGCCGACAGCCACCTGTAGCGGCACGGTGCCCGGACTGCCGGGCAGTCCGCCGCGAGCTTCCAGGCGGTCGTGCCGGCAAACCGTCGGCCTTCGGCCGCGGCGCTTTCGAGCAGCGCACCACTGTCGAGGGCTCCACCGGACGAGCCCGGCAGGCGGCACGATCTGGTTGCCCACTGTGCCGGGCGACTGACCGCCTTCCTCGCCGCCACCCTCGTCCGGTGAGGGGCATCCGGGAGGAACGGCCCCTCCGTCACGGCCCGGGCGCGGCACCCGGGGGGCTCCCCAGTGCGGCGGGCGTGACCACCTCCCGCCGCCCCCGGCGCGGACTTCGAGCAGCGCGGAACCGTCAAGGCCGTCGTCGGCACGGTGACGGCACGGCCCGTGGTCCTGGACCGGCAGAGGGCCGACCTGCCCCTGCGTCTCGTTCTCGTGGTGGACCTGCACGCGGTGCTCGGGAGCGGAGCGGATGACAGAAGGGAACTGTCATGCGTGGGGAGCATTGTGGGGGCTACTCCTGTCGGGATGTCGCACCTAGGGGCGGTGCGGTCACGCGGTGCCATCGACGATGCGGTCGCGCGGGAAGGCTGGTCAGCGTTCGCGGGCGTGTCCCCCGGGACGCCCTCCGGAGGGTGTTTCCGGTCCCCGCAGGTGCTCCTTTTGAGGGGAAGCGTCACCGCCGTACGTGCGGGACCAGGTGAAGCGAGAGAACGTGATGCGGGGGGGCGACGCGAGGTCTGCATTCAGCGCTTCTCTTCTTCAGCCTCCCGCGTGGCCCACTCGGAAATGAATGAGGAAAGCATCAAGCAGTCGTCAAAACAGCGAAGATCGCGCGCTCATGCAATGACACCCTGGCCTTTTGTCTTCCGCTTCTCCATGCTTCGTCGCGAAGGGGAACGAGGCACGAGCAACGGGCGGTGCCGGAATACCCGGCGTCATCGCGAGTGGTCCAAGTTCCTTTCCTGAGTTCGGCGGACTACCGGAATGGAGCTACTGGCTGTGAGTGTCTGCGACCCCTTCCAGCCGTGTCAACGACAGCTGGCGGGCCTGGCGGAATCCGCGCCACGCAAGCGGGCGCGCAGACACACACCCCCTCGGGGCTGAAGTACCGACCTCTGAACACGCTTTGGCCTGGCATGGGCGTTTTCGGACTCATGCGCGTTTACCACCGCCATTCGCTGAATCTCACAGTCGACGGCGCAGATTACCCACTCTGCAATACCGGGTTGACCAGTGCTGTCGACCGCCTCCCACCGCAGCGCCCCCTGCCTGCCGGTTGAGGGAATCCGGGCCGGAAACGGGCTGGAGAGAACGGCATTCGGGCATCTGTCACGCTCAAGAGGAGAGTTCCCTCTTCCAGCCGTGACCGAAATCGAATGCCCCCCTCCCCCTCTGCCCGGCACCGCCTTCACACGTGTCCCTCCAGCCGGGTAAACGGCCCGCCACGCGGCGATGAACCGCACGAAAGCCCACGGTGAGCAGGTCGGCGTCGGCACCCGTCGGCCACTCACGCGCGGGTACCGACCCCAGGGTCCGACGCCGTGCGGGCAAGACTCGGGGGGATAGGGGCGCGCAGGGCGCCCGCGGTGCGCGCGCCAGGAGGTCGGCGCGGAGCCACCGAGCCTTTCCCCACCCGCGCCTGCGGTGTCGAGGTGTGCGATGGGGACAACGTGGGCGAGGCACGTCGTGCTCCACCGCTGGGACCCTGCCGTACTCAGGGCCGCTCAGCGTCTGCTCACGCTTCAGGCGGGCCTCGCCAGGCAGCCGACATCCGTGTCATCGGTGAGGCAGAGCGCGGGAGTCTTCCTCGTCGCCGAACAGCTGCCTCAACCGGGCACCTTGCCGTCGGGGAACCTCAGCCGGGGTGGGCTGCGAGACGGTCTTCGCCCGCCCGTGGACGGGGCGAAACAGCCGTTCCGGCGAGCACCAGGCCGTTCGACCGCGACCACGCCGAGACGTCCACGGCCAGGACCAGACACCTGTCCGCGACCCGCGGGTAAGGGCAGTCCAGCCGGCAGCGACCGCAGCCGGTCGGCATCGATCCGTCCCTGGTCAAGCGGTCGTACATTGTCCCGCACCCGCCTCGATGCTCGGGCAGAAACGGGAGTTCGACTGCCGAGTGCACCGCACCCGGCGCACACACCACCCCGTCCGCCAGCTCGAACGGCTCATCACCCCGCGCAGTCAGACACGCTGACAACTCGCCCCGGAAGCATGGCCCTTCGGCGGACACTTCCCTCTCAGCAGCATCAGGCAGCAGACTCCCCCTCATGGCCTTCGCTCTGAACGATGCGCTTGGCCAGAGCAGATGATCAGACGAAGGCCGTCGCAACGTCCGGCGGATACCCAGGTCAACGCCCCAGTTCGAGACGCATTCCGACGAATAGACTCTCGCGCAGGTCGGCCCGCCCTTCCGCCTTCGCGTGAGGTCTGGGAGACGCGCCGTCGGCGTGGGTGATCAGTCTCCCTGAGACCAAGCAGCGCTCGGCAGTGACAGGTAGACACCGAAGCCGACGAGCCCGGTCGCAGCGCGGATGCCGGCGTGGAGCGCATCCACGCGCTCTTGGCGGTTGGCTTCCCTGCTGGCGGACCACTTGGACTTGACCTCGATCACCACCGTCAGGCCGCTACGGTCCAGCGGGCTCAGCGGCCGGAAGCGGATCTCGACATCCCCCGGTCGCAGCTCGCCGTCGTACGGCTCCTCAGGGCACTCCACAGCCAGCGATACCAGATGCGGCAGCACCGAGCCGAGTTCGCGTAACTGGGACTCGGGCACCGTAGGCGCATAGGTCACTTCGACAAGCGGCATTCTCGACACCCTAATGCAGGCGCTGTTTCTCGGATCATGCCTCTGCTCTGAGAGCCGGCTTACTCGGGTCAAGGATCATGAGCACGCTCACTGCCGCCTTCACAGTCGCCGTTCGCGACCGTGGTCCTCGGTGACAGGGCGTACGCATGGGCGAAGGCGGTGAGGGGAACTGGAGGCAGGGGAGCATGCTCGGCGGCGGATCGTAGCCCCCCTTTTCCCTATATGTCCGGTTGACATATGCCGGGCCGCTGTGAGACTGGGTGGACACGGTTCCGCCGTCGGCTCACGCGGCGCGGAGCCTGCCGATACCGCCCACCGGATCCGGCCGCCCACTCGTTCGCGGTGGCGACGGATGAACCCGATTTCTGCTCCGCAGGGGGACAGTCCCGGACGCGAAGTGAGGCGATCGCATGAACCGGATTCCCGAGGTGGCCGTGGTAGGAGCCGGCATCGTCGGACTGTGCACCGCCTACGCGCTGGCCGAGCGCGGCACGGCGGTGCGCGTCTACGAAAGCGGCGTTCCGGGCCACGGGCAGTCCAGTGGCCAGTCCCGCATCTTCCGCCACGCGCACGACGACCCCCGCCTCGTCGAGTTCACGCGGCAGGGCCGCGCCGTCTGGGACGAATGGGCGGATCGGCTGGGCGTCGAGATGATCTCCCCTGACGGAGTGGTCGCCCTGGGCGGTCCCGTACCCGAAAGGCTGCGCATCCTGCGGGATACCGGCGGCATACCCGTACGGACAGTGGACAGCGCCGGGCTTCACGCCCGCATGCCGCTGCTCGCCGACTACAGCGGGCCCGCGATGCTCGATGAGGGCGGTGGCGCCATCCGGACCCGTGTCGCGATCGAGAGCCTGACCAACGCGCTGGGTGACGCGGTGGTCACCGAAGAAGTCGTCTCGGTGCATCCGACGGACCACGGCACGGTGGAGGTGCTCAGCACCGCCGGCCGCGAGGAGTACGCGACGGCCGTGGTGTGCGCGGGCACGGGCACGGCGCGACTGGCGCGCACCGTGGGTCTCTCCCTGCCCGTACAGCCGGCAGCCCACGTCCGCCTCACCTTCGAGGTCAGGGGAGCGCCCCCGGAACGGGTCGCCTGCCTGCAGGACAGTAGCGGCGACTTCGGTGAGGTGGGTGTCTATGCGGCTCCCTATCCGGGCAACAGCCGCTACGCGGTGGGCCTCAGCCAAACGGTGGAGGTACGGGAGGACGGCAGCTTCGCCGACCCCGACGCACTGGTGGCGCTCAACGACCGCGCCCGCGCCTACGTCTCCCGGGCCTTGCCCGGCCTCGACCCCGAGCCCGCCGAGTACCTGCACTGCTGGGTGACGAGCCTGCCGTGGAGCGAAGACGGCATGGCGGTCTGGGAGGCCGACGGGATCTTCTTCGCCGCTGGGCACAACCTGTTCAAGCAGGCGCCCCGACTCGGGCGGGCACTGGCCGGCGCGGCCGTTGGCGAGGGGCTCGAGGAGGACCTGCGTCCGGCCGCGGCACTCGGCCGGCCCCGCTGAACGTCCCGACCTCGCTTTCGGCTCGGGACCGGTGGTCGGCGTTCTCGGCCACCGCGACATCCAGCGGGATCGGTGGTCGGCGTTCTCGGCCACCGCGACATCCAGGAGGAAGCCATGGTGGACCCGCGGACGGTCGTCCTTCCCAACGGGGCCGCGGTCCCGGCACTCGGTCAGGGCACCTGGGGGATGGGGGAAGATCCCGGGCGCCGCGCGGCCGAGGTGTCGGCCCTGCGCGCCGGGCTGGACCTGGGGATGACCCTCGTCGACACCGCTGAGATGTACGGGGACGGCGCGGCGGAGGAAGTGGTGGCCGAGGCGGTGGCCGGACGGCGGGACGACGTCTTCCTGGTCAGCAAGGTGCTTCCCTCCCACGCGGACGCCCGTGGAGTGGCCCAGGCATGCCGGGGGAGCCTGCGCCGTCTGCGCACGGACCGGATCGATCTGTACCTGCTGCACTGGCGTGGCTCCGTGCCGCTGGAGGAGACGGTCGAGGCGTTCGAGTCCCTGGTGCGGGAGGGGGCCATCCGCTCCTGGGGGGTGAGCAACCTCGACGTGGACGATCTCGCGGACCTGCCGCCCGAGACCAGGCCGCAGACCGACCAGGTGCTGTACAACCTCAGCCGCCGGGGGCCTGAGTATGGTCTGCTGCCGAGGTGCCGTGAACTCTCGATTCCCGTCATGGCGTACTCGCCGGTCGAGCAGGGCCGTCTGCTCGGCCACACGGCGCTGCGGGAGGTGGCAGCCGCCCACGGTGCGACGCCCGCGCAGATCGCCCTGGCCTGGGTCCTGCGGCACGAGGACGTCATCGCGATCCCGAAAGCGTCTTCCCGCGCCCACATAGAGGAGAACCGGGCAGCTTGGGAGATGGACCTGTCCGCCGAGGACCTCGCGGCCCTGGACCGGGCGTTCCCGCCACCAGAGGGCAAACGGCCGCTGGAGATGCTGTGACACACCTCTAAAACGCGCCCGGCCGCGCTCCGCCTGGAGCAGCCGGCGGCGCTCGGCCCGGTCAGGCCGCTGATAGGCAGGGCCGGTCATCGTGGTCGTGGGAGCGGATTGTTCAAGGGGTCGCCGCCCGGTCCACGCATCGGACGCCGACCGCCCGCGGACTGCGTTTGCGGGCGGGGCGACGCCAGGTGACGGTGAGGGGAGAGCCGACGGTTCCACGGCGGCGATCCGGCTCCGCCCCCTGAGGGGAGCACGCGATGAACGGCAAGGCACTGGCGTTGAGCGGTCTGGTCGCAGGTGGTGGAGCAGTGGTGGTGATCCGCCGGTGGAGAGGCGCGTCGCGCGGGGCCGCCGGCGGGCGCAGAGATCGCTGGCACACGGTGACGATCAACCGTCCACCGGACGAGGTCGCTCCGAACGGACGGCTCCCCGAGCCGCTCGCGAAGCTCGGCGGCACGGTCGAGGTCCAGGCGCGGCCGGCTCCCGGAGACCGCGGCACCGAGGTCGCCGCCCGCCTCCGCGATCCCGTGCCGTCGGGGCCTGGAGAGGCTGCGGCCCGGTTCAAGGGCCAGGACCCGCGCGGGCCGGTCCGCCGGGCGCTGCGCGACTCCCGGGCGTTGCTCGAGACGGGCGAGGTACTCAGCCCCGACAAGCCGCCGACGACCCACCCCGGTCCTGGCGGAAAGCTCATCGCGGCCCTCGCCGGGCGCGCACGCGAGGAGGGAGGGCTGTGAGGGCACTCACCTGGAACGGAGTCGACGACCTGACGGTCGAACAGGTCCCCGACCCGCGGATCATCAACCGCCAGGACGCGATCGTCAAGGTGCGTCTGAGCTCGGTCTGCGGCTCGGACCTGCATCTGCTCGGCGGCTACCTGCCGGCCATGGAGCGCGGTGACGTGCTCGGCCACGAGTTCCTCGGCGACATCGTCGAGGTGGGCCCCGACGTCCGCAGGCGGTCGGTCGGCGAACGGGTGGTGGTGTGCTCGTTCTTCGGCTGCGGCCAGTGCTGGTACTGCCAGAACGGCCTCTGGTCGCTGTGCGACAACGCGAACACCAATCCGGGCCTCACCGAGTTCGCCTACGGCCAGCCGCTCGGCGCCTGCTTCGGCTACTCACATGCTCTCGGCGGCAACGCCGGAAGCCACGCCGAGTACATCCGCGTTCCCTACGTCGACCACGGCGCTTTTCCCGTGCCCGAGGAGGTTTCCGATCAGGCCGCGGTGTTCGCCTCGGACGCGGCGCCCACCGGCTGGATGGGAGCCGATCTCGGCGGTGTCAAGCCCGGCGACGTGGTCGCGGTCTGGGGTTGCGGCGCCGTCGGCCAGATGGCGGCCCGGGCGGCCATGCTGCTCGGAGCCGAGCGCGTGATCGTCATCGACCGCTTCCCCGAGCGTCTCGCCATGGCCACCGAGTACGTCGGCTGCGAGACGATCGACTACACCCGGACCGACGTCGGTGGGGAACTGCTCGAACGCAGCGGCGGACGCGGTCCTGACGTGTGCATCGAGGCCGTCGGGATGGAGTCGCACACCGACGGCCCGGTCAATTTCTACGACAAGGCGAAGCAGCACCTCGCCCTCCAGTCCGACCGCCCCAGTGCCCTGCGCGAGGCGATCTACCACTGCCGCAAGGGCGGGTCGGTCTTCTGCCTCGGTGTGTTCGGCGGGCTGATCGACAAGTTCCCCATGGGCGCGTTGCTGAACAAGGGCCTGACCCTCCGCGGCGCCCAGCAGATGGGCCAGAACTACATCCCCATGCTGCTCCAGCGCATCGCGACCGGGGAGCTCAAGACCGATCACCTCATGACCCACCCGATGTCCCTCGACGAGGGACCGCGGGGCTACGACATGTTCAAGCACAAGAAGGATGGCTGCGTGCGCGCGGTCCTGAAGCCGTAGGCCACCTCGCCCCGGACAGTCCGGCGAGAATTTTCCATGGCGTCCAGGGCGCTCACGAGGGCCGGAGAGCGAGCTTCGCCGACGGGCGCCAGGCGCGTCTGCCGGGTGCGTTCGCGGAAGCGCTCGCTGAGAACGCGGGTGTGCTCTTCGAGGAGCCCTCGATCGAGCAGCTCGATGTCGTCGCAAAGAAGCATCCGGCGTAGGGCGGTGTTGCCCGGGGGGCGCGTGCTTCGGTGGGGCCGGTGGCGTCTCAGCACCTGGCGGGTTCCCGGCTCGTTACAGGCCACGCACGCCGATTCGCCCCTTTTGACACATCTTGCAGGGGCGGGGAGTGTGGGTGTGGTGAGGCTGTTCCGTGCGGCACTCCGTCCACGGTGACAGGCCCACCAGAGCACGGAGACCGGCCAGGCCGACGTTCAGCGCCCTGGATTCTCTCCCAGAAACAGTCGCCGGACCAGGCGCCGAAGGTCCATCAGTACGTCGACATCCCGAGAACGGCTGGACCAAGGCCCTCCTCCACCCGACGGCAGCTGAGCGGTGACAACACGGACCCGGATACCGGTCCCCCGCCGCCCACCGGAAGGAACCACGCACCATGACCAACGAACTGAACGGCAGGAAGGTCGCCATCCTGGCCACGGACGGCGTCGAGCGCGTCGAACTCGAGGAACCTCTCGGCGCGTTGCTGGGAGCGGGAGCGCAGGCCGAACTCCTCTCCCTCCACACCGGCGAGATCAACGCGCGCCAGATGGACCTCGACCCGGCCGGAACCTTCACCGTGGACAAGAAGGTCGCCGATGCCCGCGTGGACGACTACGAGGCGCTCCTGCTGCCCGGCGGCACCATGAATCCCGACCAACTGCGTACCGACCCTGACGCCGTCGCCTTCGTGAGGGAATTCATGGAGACCGGCAAGCCCGTCGCCACCATCTGCCACGGACCCTGGACACTCGCGGAGGCCGGCGTGCTGCACGGTCGCCGCCTCACCTCCTGGCCCAGCATTCGCACCGACCTGCGCAACGCCGGTGCCGACGTCGTCGACGAGGAGGTCGTGATCGACCGCCAGTTGATCTCCAGCCGCGGCCCGCAGGACCTGCCCGCCTTCTGCGAGGCGATCATCGAAGGCTTCGCCAGCGCGCCGCAACCCGCCTGATCGGGAGAAGCCGCCGCAGGCCGCCGAGATGGCCTCCGGCACTCGCACGACCGAGTCCCCGTGGACCAGCAGAGGAGATCGCCATGGCAAGCAGCAACCGCGCCGTCACCTTCCAGAACCCGAAGGACATGCGCGTCGATTCCCTGGACTTCCCGAAGCTCCAGATGCCGAACGGGAAGAAGGCCCCGCACGGAGTCATCCTCAAGATCGTCGCCACCAACATCTGCGGGAGCGACCTGCACATCTACCGCGGGTCCTTCCCGGTGCCCCAGGGCATGGTGATGGGGCACGAGATGACCGGGGAGGTCATCGAGGTCGGCCCCGACGTCGAGTTCCTCAGCGAGGGTGACCTCGTCTCCGTCCCGTTCAACGTCGCCTGCGGCCGTTGCCGCAACTGCAGGGCGCGCAGGACCGACGTCTGCGAGACCACGAACCCCGATGTGTCCTGCGGAGCGTACGGCTTCAACCTGGGCGACTGGACCGGCGGGCAGGCCGAGTACCTGTTCGTCCCGTACGCCGACTTCCAGCTCCTGCGCTTCCCGGACAGGGACCAGGCCATGGCGAAAATCCGTGACCTGGCGCTGCTCTCGGACATCCTGCCCACCGCGTTCCACGGCCTCATGGAGGCCGGTGCCAAGCCGGGCTCGACCGTGTACATCGCCGGCGCCGGCCCGGTCGGCCGCTGCGGCGCAGCAGCGGCGCGCCTCCTCGGGGCGTCCTGCATCATCGTCGGCGACTACAGCAAGGACCGTCTGGAGCTGGTGGAGAAGAACGGCTGCGAGACCATCGACCTGAGCCAGGACGCAGCACTCACCGACCAGATCGAGGCCATCCTGGGCGAACCCATGGTGGACTGCGCAGTCGACTACGTCGGCAGCGAGGCACACGGCATCGGGCACGAGAGCGGGAACATGGACCCGGCGTACGCGATCAACCAGGTGGTCGACGCCACGCGGGCGGGCGGAGCCACCGGAGTCATCGGCGTCTACGGCCCAGACCCGCTCGCGAAGTCGAAGGCCGAGCAAGAGGGAACGTACCCGATCGACTTCGGCCAGGCATGGATAAAATCCCCGCGGATCTCCGCCGGGCAGGCACCGATCATGCACTACAACCGCGAGCTGATGATGGCGATCCTGTGGGACCGCATGCCCTACTTGAGCGCCATGCTCAACACGAAGGTGATCAGCCTCGACGACGCCCCCGGCGCCTACGCGACCTTCGATACCGGAGTGGCCGAGAAGTTCATCATCGACCCCCACGGCCTCATCGACGCCTGAGGGCCGCCCTCGCCGCCGCCCTGTGCTGCTACAAGCGACTCGTCCGCCTCACCATGTAGGACACGGTCTAAGCTGCGCGGCGCCGCCGTCCGTCGCCGGGTTCGGGCACCGGGCCGGGCACGGACTGCGACAGAACAGTGATGGTGCCGTACGTGGCGGCCTGGGCGGTGGACATCGACCGGCGCCAGCACTCATGCCGTGCTCCCCCTGGCCGAGTCGTTCTTGGCCATCGGGTCGGTAGAGGTCACGGAGTGGGGCGGGCCGAGGAACTGTTCGTCCACGCCACGTCGAACTGCTGGAGGGCTATCGAGTACAGGAGTCCGGGGGCCTGGGCGTATAGGCAGGGGGAGTTCCTGCCGTGGCTGGAGCTGCTGTAGAAGGTGAGGTAGGCCACCCGGTCCGTGGCGATCACGCGGCAGGTGTTAGGGAGGTTGAAGCTGCGCAGTTCCACGTGGGGTTGCGCGCGGGTCACCTGGGCGATGTAGTCCGTGTTCGCCCGAACCTGGTCCTTGAGCAGGTCCGGCGTGAAGCCGGGATCGAAGAGGCGCAGATCTTGTGAGCGTCGGTCGAGCCAGGAGTCGCCCGGCGCGAGCGTGTCGGGCAGCAGTACCTGGACGGACCCCGGGGATAGCTCCCCCGACCACAGGGGCGAGAAAACCTCGCGGGTGAGTACGTTTCCTCGTCCCGCCATGACCTTGATCCAACTGGCTTGGCCAAGGTCACGGGCGATGTCGCCCTCGGCGGACGACTGGTGACGGTACACACGGGCGAGCCCGGTGCCGGTGAGGCGCGAGCAGACCGCGACCAGCCACCACAGAGGGCGGGAGCCGCGTACGAGGCCGAGGACGAGGACGATCGCGCTGGCTGCAAGCGAGCTGAGTATTCCGAACAGAAAAGCAGTCATGCGAGCCATCTCCCTGTGTATGGCTGATCTCGGGCAGCCGGATTTGACCGTTCGGCGGAGAGTCAGCAGAGATAGGTCAGGAGTTCTCTTAGGATGTACGCGGCGTTCCGGGCCGCCAGTTCATGGAAGCCGTGCCCCTTTTCCTGGTCGGCATTGTCGGACACGCCCCGGATAACGATCCAGCCGGGATTGATGGCGTCATGGACTGAGTTCTCCTGCCAGTACTGGCTCAGTCCGCCGGCTTCCATGTCGACCGCCAGAACCTTCTCATGATAATTCTTGAGCCAGTCACGGATATCGCTCTCCCGATCCGCGATGACGGCTTCACCGGACCCGATCAAGCCTGGGTAGACCTCAAATTCCTCCGATGCGTGCGTGGCCAGTTGGCCGTGGATCCGTGCCGGGGTTCCGTGATCGGTGAAGAAGGCATTCACCCCATGGACGACCGGTGCGGGCGCCTGGCGGTGTTCGCCGCGCCGGCGGACGTCTCCCAGCGGATTGATCTTGCGGTTCTCGTAGTACACGATCTCGGTGGAGACGATGACGTTGCCGATACGCGCGTGTTGGTCGTGGATTCCTCCACCCACGCCCACGAGCGCCCACAGCCGCGGGGTGTAGTGGCGGCGCAGGTTTTCCAGGGCGGCCATTGCCGAGCGCTGCCCCTGGCTCTGACTCTGGGTGGCCACGATGCGTACGGTTGCCTCTGGGGTGGTGTGTTCGCCCTGGTAGAAATATAGCCCGCCACCCACCTTGTGCCGTTCGAGTTTCAACTCGTCTACTACGGAGCGCAGTTCCTCACTCAAGATTGTGACCACACCGATGTCCCATCCGGCGGCGGCCGGTTCGCCGTCCGAGCCGACCTCGGCGGGGCGCGTGGACTGGCGGGAGGGATCGGCCTGGAATACGCGAGCGTTCTCCCCGATGGCGTTGTTCTTGAAATCGTTGTGGTCGCCGTGGTTGACGATTCCGCGATTGGTGTTCACTTGTTTCCTCCACCGCTGGGATTGGGACCTGACGATTCATGTGCGGACGCGCCGACCTGTGCGGCGTCGCCCACGGCGTTGTTGCTGAAATTGTTGTTGTCGCCGAAGTTGAAGATGCCACTGTTGATGATTTTGGTCGCGCGATCGTTGAACTCGGACGCGTCCACGTCGTGAGTGGCCAGGAAGTCACCGGTAGCCCGGAGTAGCCGGCGCTCGATCGTCTTCATCCGGCCGAGAATGTCGGTCTTCTCTAGTTGGATCTTGGACCATTCCTGCGCCGACTTCTCTCGTATGCTCACGCGGCTACCGATCAGGACGTTTCGGATTGGCGTGGAGGTGAGATCGTGGGGAAATATGACCGCTTTCGCCAGGGAATAGAGATAGCGTATGAGCCGCCAGGAGTGTCGGATCTCCGAAGGTAGTTCGGCGAGCTCACGCAAGGCCGCCCAGGCGACTGCCAGGACACCATGGTGCCCGAATTCCGCAGTGCGCTGGAAAGATCTCGGCGTGTGGGCGAGGACGCACGCGGCGGTGGAGATGCTCAGCGTGCGCCCTTGAACGCTGATGTGCAGCAGGACCGTCGCGACGAACTCGGCCCCTTCGGCAGGAGTGGTCACCTCAAGGAAGTGGTACTCCTTCGATCCGGGCGTGTTAATGATCTCCCGCAGCCGGGTTGCGTCGAACTCGCGGGTCAGAAGCGAACGGTCAATCGCCACATCGGTCTCGGCGACGTACACGCGGTCGGTGACTCGTGCTGGAAGCCGGACGTCCTGGCTGTCGGTGTCGAGCAACTGGACCGCCTCGCGCAGATAGTCGACCAGTTCATGCGCCCGGAACGGAGGGACGGGGTGCTCACGTTCGTGCAGCGGTGCGCCGTCGTCGTCAGAGGGTCGGAGCAGTTGGATGCTCATGGGCGGGTTCCACTGATAGACCAGCTCACCCGCTCCAATGAAGGGCGACTCGTCGCCAAACAGCGTGAAGACAGCGAAGTCGTCCTCGTCACCGTCCTCGCTATGACGAGCGCGGCGGTAGACCGCACAGGGATGGTGCTGCTCCGTGTCTGCCGCCTGCTCCCGGCGGGACAGGTACCGGGGCCGCAGAGCCGGTGCCCGCATGATGCGGTGGAGTATCAACTGCCTTACAGCTCCTACGCCAAGGCACACGAACGCGATACCCGCGCCTATGTGGATGGCGGTAGTCGCCTGGCGCGGATGAGTAAGCGCGAACATCAGGCCGACCAACGTCAGGGACAGCGCAGCCCAGCCGACGCGTCTGAGTGCGTGTGCGCTCTCCGAGTATCTACGAGGGAACAGCCACCTCAACAGAGCCCGAGGGCCCGGCACCGGCCCCAGCCCCCGACGCTTGGGCTTCCGCGCCTTCCGCCTGCTGCGCCTGGTCCGGCCGATCCGGTCGAGCCCAGGCTCCTCCCGGTCCATTTTCCTCAGCTCTACGGCGAGCGGAATCAGGCACAGGAGGGCGAGACCGCAGGAGACCATGACGGCGGTGGGCAGGGCACCAACGAAGACCGGGACACCCACCGCGCCGGCCACCGTCCCCCGCAGCAGCGCGGTCAGCGCGGCGGCCCGCCACGCGTGGCGCATGACTGGGACGATGTCGAAACCGTAGGACGGGGCGACCCTGCGGTACGGGGCGGTGCACACCTCGTCGATCACGAGATCCCGGAAGCGTTCGTCCACGTATACGCCGCTGCATAAGTGACGGGTGGCGGCGGAAGGTTCGTCCCCCACCGCCTTGGCTGATGGCGCATGGGAAGTGAACATGCCCTACCCCTGCCCTCGTTGCGTTTTGGTCTGTGGGACCATAAGTCGCGCAGGCGTTTAAGTCAAGGTGACCTTTAGGGGTTCAGCGTGGATGACTGGCTGAAAGACTCCACCGAGGTGGAGGCGTCATGGGTGACCGTCGACCTGGCGATCTTCACGATCAGGTCCGGGCAGTTGATGGTGCTGCTGATCGAGCGCGGGGTGGAGCCCTTCCTCGGTCGGCCTGCGCTGCCCGGCGGTTACGTGCAGAAGAACGAGACCCTGCGTGAGGGCGCGCTCCGTGAACTCCGCGAGGAGGCCGGAATCGACGGGAACAAGTTGCACCTCGAACAACTCGGCGCCTACGGAGACCCCCGACGCGACCCGAGGGGACGAGTGGTCACCATCGCCTATCTCGCGTTGGGACCGGACCTGCCCGCCCCCGTGGGCGGCACCGACGCCCGACGCGCCTACTGGGCTCCCGTCTCCCAGCTGGAAGGAAAGCAGTCGGCGTTGGCATTCGATCATCCGGCGATCCTCGCCGAAGCCCTAGAGCAGGTCCGGAGCAAGCTCGAATACACGGCCGTCGCCACGGCCTTCTGCGGGGAACTCCTCACTCTGAGCGAGTTGCGTACGGTCTACGAAGTGATCTGGGGCCAACAACTGGACCCGAGTAACTTCCGCCGCAAGGTGCTCAACACCACGGGCTTCGTCAAGCCCACCGGCGATCAACGCTTCCCCCCCACCGGCCGCCCGGCTGCCCTCTACCGCCGCGGTGACGCCTGGCTGCTCAACCCGCCACTGCTGCGAAGCGCCGGGCACACGGTGTGACCCGCACCCGGAGTCGGACGACGCCCCAGATCGACCCCGCCACACCCCCTTCGGTTAAGCCGTCGCCCAGCCCGCCGCGCTGGGGTGAGTCGGCCTGGGCAAACTCACCGACTTTGAGCAGGCCAGCGGCCGACTTACGAGGGCCTTGTGACGGCAGGAGACGTGGCGGCCATTCGCGTAAGGTCGCGGACGGTTTCCTGCCATTGCCAGGAGTCGCTGCTGCACGACTCTGCTTCATCGACCGGCTGCCAGGTCGCCAGTTCGTCCAGGCAGGCGATCACCGCAGAGGGGTCTGAGTCGGGTACTCCGGTCTGGCTGTCAAGCCGCTCGTTGACGTCGTGCAGGCGGTGAGCCGCACAGTAGTAGGAGAGTTGGGTGTCGGTAAGTCTGCGGAGGGCGTAGCCGCCACACTTGCTGCACCAGTCGGAGTCGGTGCGCGCCATGAGATCGGCGACGGCCAGGAGGTCGTCTCCGCGCACTACCGCCGCGCTGTGTTGAGCGTGCCGGCACAGAGGCGAGTGGCCCCTGCCCTCGATCAGAGGGTTGGCCTTGGTGATGTGGAGCTGGACTGCGGCCAGGGGCCCAAGGGGAGGGCGCTGCCACCTTCCCACCGGTTACTGCCGGGTTTGCAATGGCACAAGGTTGAGGCGGGCCTCTGTGAGGAGGCCGTGCTGCCCAAGGCGCTGCGTCTGGAGGTGACGCAAGCTCCGCAGGATCGCCGGCCACGGTTCACTGACCACCACCTAGCGCTACCTGCACCCGGACGTCCGCCAGATCACGGCTGCCGGGGCGGCACTCTCCGCCCACTTCAGCGCGCTGAGCGCACCACGCTCGCTGCCGGGCCCAGTCGTCGTCCAGTCGTCATGACCCGCTGACCCGGTCAGGGGCGCCAGGCCTCCGGTTGGTCCCCAACTGGTCCCCAAACAACGCCTCAGGGCCGGTACCGGATCTCTCCGGTACCGGCCCTGAAAAGCCGACTGTCTCCAGTCGGGACGACAGGATTTGAACCTGCGACCCCTTGACCCCCAGTCAAGTGCGCTACCAAGCTGCGCCACGTCCCGATGCCCGGCTGAGGTGTTCCCCGCGCCGTGCGAGAAGTACATTACCGCACGTCCGGGGGCTCGGGTGACGCGGAGGGAGTGTGGGGGGCTTGGCTGAGCGGGACAGGGACGCGGAGGGGCGGGCACGGAGTGCGCGGCCACGCGACGGGCTGGGGCGGCCTCTTCCGTACGGGGACCCCGGCGGGGTGGCGCGGCAGCCCGAAGGGGTGGTGCGGGCCGGGGCGGAGACGGTGCGGGAGGCGCAGGCACTGCTCGACGCCGGGCGGCCCTTTCACGCGCACGAGGTCTTCGAGGACGCCTGGAAGAGCGGGCCCGAGAGCGAACGGGCGCTGTGGCGGTCGCTCGCCCAGCTCGCCGTGGGGCTGACGCACGCGGCGCGGGGGAACGGGCGGGGCGGGGCACGGCTGCTGCTGCGCGGCGCGGCGGGGCTGGAGGGGTGCCGGGACGGGTACGGGCTCGACCTGCCCGGCCTCGTCGACTGGGCCACCGCGCTGGCGGGGCGCCTCGACGCGGCCGGGCGGGACGGGGACGGGGTGGACCCCGTGGCCGAGGCACCACGGCTTCGCGGCTGAGCCGGTCGCGCCCGCCCCCCGCGCACCCCGCGCCCGCACGTAGTGGTGGCGGCCTGCCGTTCCTCGCCCGCGCACCCACGCACCCAGCGCCTCCGCCCGCCCGGCCGCGTACCCCGGCACCCGCTCGCCCCTCCCCCATGCGGCAGACTCCTCCCGTGCGAACCATTCACGTCATCGGGATCGGAGCGGGGGACCCGCGGCAGCTCACGCTGGAGGCGGTCGAGGCCATGCGGGACACCGAGGTGTTCTTCGTGCTCGACAAGGGCGAGGAGAAGGCCGACCTCACGGCGCTGCGGTACGGGATGCTCGACGCGCATCTGCCGGACCCCGGCGCGTACCGCGTGGTGAGCGTGCCCGATCCCGAGCGGGACAGGGACCGCGGGGCCGGGCGCGAGCGGTACGCGCGGGCCGTGGACGAGTGGCGGGCGGCGCGGGCGGCGCTCTTCGGGCGGCTGTTCCGTTCCGAGCTGGGCGAGGACGGGGTCGGGGCGCTGCTCGTCTGGGGCGATCCCGCGCTCTACGACTCGACGCTCGGGATGCTCGCCGAGGTCCGCGCGGACGGGATCGACTTCGCGACGACCGTCGTGCCGGGGGTCACCGCTCCCGCGACGCTGGCGGCGCGGCACCGTACCGTGCTCAACCGGATCGGTGGCGCCGTGCAGATCACCACCGGGCGGAGGCTCGCCGAGGGCTTCCCCGAAGAGGCCGACGATGTCGTCGTGATGCTCGACGCGCAGACGCGCTTCGCCGCGTACGCCGGGCGCGAGGACCTGGACATCTACTGGGGCGCCTACCTCGGCACCCCGGACGAGCTGCTCGTCTCGGGGCCGCTCTCCGAGGTGTCGACGCCGCTCGTCCGGTTGCGCGAGGAGGCCCGGGCGCGCAAGGGCTGGATCATGGACACGTATCTGCTGCGCCGTCACCGCGACGCGGGCGCCGAGCGCGCGCCGGTGGTCCTGCCGGCGAGCTGACCCCGGGAGCGCGCCGCGCGCCCTGTCCACCCACCGGCCCCGCGCCCACCGGCTGCCCCCGCGCCCGCCCCGACCGGGCCCCCGACCGGGCCGCGCCACCCCCTGCACTCCCCCACGGAACCCGCTCCCCTTCCGGGTGCGCACCTCGTGCAGGCCGTGCGGCCCGGTGTGAGCCTGGCAGCGTGACGACCGCTCCCGAGAAGGCACCCACCGCCCCGCAGCCGCCGGTCTTGGACAAACGCCGCCGCAACATCGTCTTCGCGACGATCACGCTCGGCATCCTGCTCGCCGCGCTCGACCAGACGATCGTGGGCACCGCGCTGCCGACGATCGTGGCCGACCTCGGGGGCGGCGAGCACATGTCGTGGGTGGTCACCTCGTACCTGCTCGCCGAGACGGTCTCGACCGTGCTCGTGGGCAAGTTCGGCGACCTCTTCGGGCGCAAGGTCGTCTTCCAGGTCTCGGCGATCGTGTTCATCACCGGCTCGTTCCTGTGCGGGCTCGCCTCGGACATGCTGCTGCTCATCATGTGGCGCGCGCTCCAGGGGATCGGTGCGGGCGGGCTCATGGTGACGGCGATGGCGCTCATCGCGGACGTGATCCCCTTGCGCGAGCGCGGCAAGTACCAGGGAGCGATCGGGGCCGTGTTCGGGGTCTCGACGGTCGTCGGGCCGCTGCTCGGCGGGGTCTTCACGGACCATCTGACCTGGCGCTGGGCCTTCTACGTCAACGTGCCGATCGCGATCGTCGTGGTGATCGCCGCCGCGCGCACGATCCCCTCCGTGCGCGCGGGCGTGAAACCGGTGATCGACTACCTCGGCATCGCGCTCGTCGCGATCGGGGCGAGCGCGCTGATCCTGGCCACGAGCTGGGGCGGCAACCAGTACGCGTGGGGCTCTGGCGTCATCATCGGGCTCTTCGCGGCCGGTATCGCGGGGCTGGGGCTTTTCTGCTTCACCGAGACGCGGGCACGGCAGCCCATGCTGCCGATGCGGCTCTTCCGCAACCCGGTCTTCGGCGTGTGCGCGATCCTCAGTTTCGTCGTGGGCTTCGCGATGCTCGGCGCGCTCACCTTCCTGCCCACCTACCTCCAGTACGTGGATGGGGACTCCGCGACGATCTCCGGCGTGCGCACGCTGCCCATGGTGATCGGCCTGTTGATCGCCTCGGTCTTCAGCGGCAACGTGGTGAGCAAGACCGGTCACTACCGGATCTTCCCGATCGTCGGGACGCTCGTGATGGGGGCCGGGCTCTTCCTCCTGTCCCGGATGGACAACCACTCGGGGGTGTGGCGCGAGTCCCTGTACATGTTCGTGCTCGGGGTGGGGATCGGGCTCTCGATGCAGGTCCTGACGATCGCGGTGCAGAACACCGTGGACTACGCGGACCTCGGCGCGGCGACCTCTGGCGTCACCTTCTTCCGCACCCTCGGCAGTTCCTTCGGCACGGCCGTCTTCGGGACCATCTACGCCAACGCGCTCACGCCGAGACTGCGGACGGGGGTGGGCGAGGGGGCGCGTGCGGCGGGACTGGACCTGGCGGTCGTGGCGCGCGGGGCGGGAAGTCCCGAAGGGGTGCACGCACTGCCGCCGGCGGCGCGCGCGCCGGTCGTGCACGCGTACGCGGAGTCGCTCCAGACGGTGTTCCTGTGGACGGTACCGGTCGCGGTCTTCGGTTTCCTGGTGGCGCTGTTCCTGCGGCAGGTCAAGCTCAACGACCCGGCGCGCAGCGGTTCGACGGACCTCGGGGAGGGCTTCCAGGCCCCGGCGGTACGGGCTTCGCAGGACGTGCTCGAACTCGCGGTCGCCCGGATCATGCTGAGGGCGCCCCGGGAGACCGGGCGGCGGCTCGTGGCCGAGTCGGACACCCGCCTCGACATCGCGGGGGCGTGGGCGGTCATGCAGATCTACCTGTTCACGCGGCTGGTGGGCTTCGCGAGCATCGGCGTCATCGCCTCCCGCCACCGGCTGCCGCCCGAGGTCCTCGTCCCGGTCTTCGACCGGATGGTGGAGGAGGGGTACGTGACACGTCACGGCTCCGTCCTCTCGCACACCCCGGCGGGCGAGCGCGAGACGGCCCTCATCACAGGGGCGTGGTCGCGGTGGCTCCGCGACCAGTTGGAGGGCATGGAGGAGCCCGTACGGGAGGGTGCCCCCACCGGTGCGACGCTGAAGCGGCCGGACGACGCGGAGGTCCGCGCGGCCCTGGACGCGATCACGAAGCGGTTGCTGGCGGAGGACCTGGCGGACGGCGGGATGGCTCCGCCGGTACGGGCCGGGGAAGTCGGCGCCGGCCGCCGGGGCGCCGCCTCCGGCGGGTGAGGAACGGGGCCCGGGGACGGAGGCAGGGGCGCCCGGCCGGACGGCGGGCGTCGCGCCCCGGTTCCTTCACCCCCGCCGCGCCTCCACCTCCAGCGCCAGCTCCCGCAGCACGTCCGCCGAGCTGAGGTCCCCCCGCCCCTCGTCGTGCGCTTCCGCCAGTTCCGACCAGGCGAAGACGAATCCCGCCGCGAGCCGCGTCAGCGCGTGGCTCATCTGTTCCCCGATGACCGCCCCGAGGTCGGAGACGGCCGTGCCCTCGGGGATCTCGACGGCGGGCAGCACCTCCTTGACGAGGTCGCCGACGAGCCCGAGCCTGCTGAGGTCGTCTTCCTCGTCCTCCGTGCCCTCCTCGGCCCGCATCCACTCAGCCGACGCGGTGAGGAGGCTGATGATGCGGAGGATGATGTCGCGCTGTTGCTCGTCGTACTCCATGCCGCCGAGGCTAGTACGCCGCACCCGCGCGACCGCCGCACCCCGCGCGCCCATCGTCACGCACGACCGCCCCGCCCCGTGACGACGGGAGGGGGCGGTGTGCGCCGACGGGTGGCTCAGTCGCGGGCCGCGCCCGGAGCCGTACCGCTGCCGGAGGTCTCCTTGCCGAGGACGGCAGCGTCGCGCGGGGCCGGGACCTCGTCGGGCACTGCGGCGTCGGGGGCGGCCGGGCCGCCCTCGGCGGCGAGGCGCTCCATGCCGCTCGTCGTCTTGAGCGGCTTCTCCTTGATGAAGAGGACCGCGATGATCGCGAGGAAGGCGAAGGGCGTCGCGACGAGGAAGAGGTCGCCGGTGGCGACGCCGTACGCGTGCTCGACGATGTCCTTGATCTGCGGCGGGAGCTTCGTCATGTCGGGCACGGAGTCGCCGCCGCCCTCGCCCGCCGGGATGCCCGCGTCCTTGAAGCCCGTGCTCAGCTCGGTGCTGACGCGGTGGGCGAGGACCGCTCCGAGGACGCTCGTGCCGATCGTGCCGCCGAGGGAGCGGAAGAAGGAGAGCACGGAGGTGGCCGCGCCGAGTTCGTGCGCGTCCACGTCGTTCTGCGCGGCGAGCACGAGGTTCTGCATGAGCATGCCGACGCCGAGGCCCATGACGGCCATGTAGAGGCTGAGCAGCCCGAAGTGAGTGTCGGAACCGATGGTCGAGAGCAGTCCCAGACCGGCGGTCATGACGATCGCGCCCGCGACCAGGTAGATCTTCCACTTGCCCGTGGCGGAGATGATCTGCCCGGCGACGGTCGACGAGACGAGCAGGCCGAAGATCATCGGCAGGCTCATGAGCCCGGCGACGGTCGGCGACTTGCCGAGGGAGACCTGGAAGTACTGCGAGAGGAAGACGGTCCCCGCGAACATCGCGATGCCGACGAGGAAGCTCGCGACGGTCGTGAGGGTGACGGTGCGGTTGCGGAAGATGCCGAGCGGGATGATCGGCTCCTTCGCGCGGGTCTCGACCCACACGGCGAGCCCGAGCAGGACGACGCCGAGGCCGACGAGGAGCCCGGTCTCGGTCGAGGCCCAGTCGAACGTGTCGCCCGCGAGCGAGGTCCAGATCAGCAGGTCGCAGACGCCCGCGACGATGAGGAAGGCGCCGAGCCAGTCGATGCGGACCTCGCGGCGGATGGTGGGCAGCTTCAGGGTGCGCTGGAGCAGGATGATCCCGGCGAGGGCGAAGGGCACGCCGATGAAGAAGCACCAGCGCCAGCCGAGCCAGGAGGTGTCCACGAGGACGCCGCCGACGAGCGGGCCCGCGACGGTGCCGACCGCGAAGACGGCGCCGAAGATGCCCGCGTACTTGCCGAGGCGGCGCGGCGGGATGATCGCCGCCATGACGACCTGGGCGAGCGCGGTGAGACCACCGCCGCCGATGCCCTGGAGGACGCGGCTGACGATCAGCGTGATGACGTCCTGGGAGAAGCCGGCGACGAGCGAGCCGACGATGAAGAGGCCGAGCGAGAGCTGGAGGAGCAGCTTCTGGTTGAAGAGGTCCGCCAGCTTGCCCCACAGCGGCACCGTCGCGGTCATCGCGAGGAGCTCGGAGGTGACGACCCAGGTGTACGAGGACTGGCTCGCGCCGAGGTCCGCGATGATGCGGGGCAGGGCGTTGGCGACGACGGTGCCCGCGAGGATGGCGACGAACATACCCGCCATCAGGCCCGACATCGCCTGGAGTATCTGGCGGTTGGTCATGGAGGTCGGCGACGGCGCGGTCGCCTCGGCTGTGCTCACGTTGTCCTTCTTGAAAGGGAGACGGTGGTACGTGCGGGGACAGGGCGGAGCCCGTGCGGCGGGGCCGCGTCCGGGCCGGGAGGGAACAGGCGGTGACACCGTGCTCCCGGGACGGTCGGGGGTCGAGCGGTCGGTACGGGGATGCGGGACGGGGACACCCGGGGCGGCGGACCGGCGCCGCTTGCCGGTGGGGAGCCGTCCGCCCCTCAGTCGGTGGGCCGCCGCAGTCCGGCGGCGAGGTGGGTGAAGACCTCGGCGAAGGTCTCCGCGAGGTCGGTGTCCGCGGGGCGCGCGCACCAGTGCTCGAAGGTGACGCGCACCGCCGTGTGGGCCACGGCCGCGAGCAGCCGGGCGAAGAGGGGGATGTCGGCGCCCGCCCAGTCCCCCGGCTCCCGCTGGCGCGCCGCGCTGCCCGGGTCGCTCGCCGGAGCGGGCACGGGGGCGGGCGCGGCGGCGCCGGGGGGCCGCCCCAGCCAGGTGGCGACGGCGCGGGCCAGTTCCCGCTCGTCGCTGGAGTATGAGTTGAGGGCGCGCACGATGAGGTGCGGGGAACGCTGGAAGACCTCGAACTGCAGGTTCAGCAGCTCCTGCCGCTCCTCGAAGCCCGTCAGTTCGCCGACGAAAGCCGCACGGACCGCCTCCAGCGGCGACAGCTCGGCGGGAGCGGCGCGGACGGCTGCGAGGATGCGCTCCGAGACGCCTTCGTCGATGAGGACGAACGCGTCGTCATGGCTGGCGAAGTAGTTGAAGAAGGTACGGGGCGAGACCCCGGCTGCCTCACTGATCGCCTCGACTGTGACGTTCTCGGCCCCGTGCTCCGCGGCGAGCCGGATCGCGGCCTCGGCGAGGGCGGCGCGGGTCGCGCGCTTCTTCCGCTGCCGGAGCCCGCCGACGGGCGCGTGGTCGTTCGTCACGTCGTGCATATTAGGCAAAAATGCAGGCTGCGCAAACTCCGTTGTGCGGGCGGGCATCCTCTGCTGTGCGGGAGGCCGTCACCTGCCGAGGGCACCCCTCCGCTGGGCGCGAGAGCGCCGCCTCGGCGTGGACAGCCCCTCGTCCACGGGGGCGGCCAGGTACCGCTGGGCGCGCACGTGCCGCGCGCGGTGTCGTCGTCGGCCCGTCAGCCGGTCCGGCCGGCCTTCACGCCCGCGAGCGCCCGTGCCAGCCGCGGCTCCCGTATCCGCAGCTCACACCGGCGCGGGCCCGTTCCCCGTCGCCCGGCCCGATTCCTCCGTGTCCTCACTGACCCACTCCAGCAGGACCTCCCCCTCGGCCCCGGTCGGCAGGCGCAGGAGGAGAGCCAGGCCCGCGAGGTCCGCGAGGGCGCGGGAGCCGGCCGCCGCTTCCAGCGTCACGGTCCAGGGTTCGCCGTGGCCCTCGGGGCCGTCCGAGGGCTCCAGGACCGTGAGGGACACGACCACGTCGATGCCGGTCGCGCTCACCCCCGTGCCCTCACCGAGCAGCAGGGCGGGACCTTGGTAGCTGCGCATGCGTGTACTCCTCTCCGCCTCCAGGCTGCTCCGGGTACGCCAGGGACGCATCCCGGCGCGCGGCTCCCCGGAGCGGGCGCGGTGGCGGTGCCGCCCGGAGGCAGGTGCGGCGACGCCCTGCATTGCCGGTACTCCGGGCGCTGTCCACCGTTTCACCCCGTTTGACAGAGATGGTCGTGATGGGACGCTGGAGAGTGCGGGCACCGCAGTCGCGCGCCCCGTTCGCCGGGGCGCCCCGCTCCCCCAGGAGGCCGCATGTCGAAGCACCACCGCTCCCAGTCCGAGGAGAACAGCCCCCGTCGCGGGATGCCCCTCAGGCCCGACGACGAACGGCTCGCCGCACGCACGGAGGAAGAGCGGGTGCGGGCCGGGCTCGACCCGTACGACCCCGCCGAGGTACCGCCGGCCACGGACACCAACCCGCCCAGGCGGGTGACGGAGAGCTCTCAGTACAGGGACGAGAAGACGGAGATCGACCGCGAGGTCCGCAAGGGCGAGGCGCGCCCCGACCAGCTGGAGGCCCGCAAGGAACGCGACCCGTATCCGCCCACGCACTACGACGACTGAGCGGGCCCGCGCGGAGGACAGGGCGGCGCGGCGCGGACAAGGGCTTGAGGCCGGTCCGCGCCGCGCCGCCTTCGCACGCCCCGAGCCGCCCTCACGCCGCCGTTCCCCCCGTCGCGCGCCGGAAGCCGCGCTCATGCCACCGCGCCCCATCTCCTCCGCGCCGCACTCGCACCGCCCCGGACCCGCCCCACACCGTCTCAGTACGTGAGTACGCGGGGTCCGGCGACGCCACCCTGGGCGGGTGTTCGGGACCCGAGGAGAGGGGCACGCCACCCTCGTTCGCCGAAGCGGCGCCGCTACCGCGATTTCCGGCCATCCGGGGCTCAAACCTGATGATCTATGCGCGTCACAAGGGGCGAGTCCCGGGAGGAAAAGGGAGGGAAGCGGGCGGTCCGGACGATTCAGCGGGTGGCGACATTGCGGGCAGATGTCGACGGGGGACGAAGCGGGGCCTTTCCGGCCGGACGGCAAGCGGCTTCTTTTCCAACTCTTTCCCGGGAACGGCTCCGCATAGCGACCCCGTGCGTCCGGGAGCCGAACGGAATCCGCCAACCTCGTGATGCGCACCTGACAATCACGGGCCGGGGCTGCCACAGTCTCCCTCGGCCAGCGGTCGGGCACGCTCCTTCACCACCGCCCACCGCGGGCCTTCGTCACCCCCACCGGCCGCCTGTGCGCGGCCCGTTGAAGGAGCCCTTCCTTGAGACGAACCTCCTCCCGTCGCGCCGCCGCCACCGGCGGCGCGCTGCTCGCGGTCTCCGCGCTGCTGACCGCCGCGATGCAGACGGGCGTGGCCACGGCCGCGCCCGCGCCCACCGGGAAAGCCGCCTCGGCGGCCAGGCCTGGAGCCCTGCCGGCGAAGCTGTCCCCCGCGCAGCGCGCCGAACTCATCGCCAAGGCGCAGAAGAAGACCGCCACGACCGCCGGCGAACTGAGCCTCGGCGCTCAGGAGAAGCTCGTGGTCCGCGACGTGGTCAAGGACCAGGACGGCACACTGCACACGCGCTACGAGCGCACGTACGACGGGCTGCCCGTCCTCGGCGGCGACCTGGTCGTCACCACGGACCCGGCCGGTGAGACCGGCAAGGTCGTCCGGGCCTCGCAGGCGAAGCTCAGCGGGGTGAAGACCACCGCGAAGGTGCCCGCGGCGACCGCGCAGAAGCAGGCGCTCGGCGCGGCGAAGGCGCAGGGCGCCGCGCGGCCGGAGACCGACCAGGCCCCGCGCAAAGTGGTGTGGCTCGCCGAGGGCAAGCCCGTGCTCGCCTACGAGACCGTGATCGGCGGGCTCCAGGAGGACGGGACGCCCAACGAGTTGCACGTCGTGACGGACGCGGCGACGGGCGCGAAGCTGTACGAGTATCAGGGCATTGAGAACGGCACGGCGAACACGCAGTACAGCGGCACCGTGACGATCAGCACGACGAAGTCGGGGTCCACGTACAACCTGACGGACGCGACGCGCGGCGGTCACAAGACGTACACCCTCGCGAACAGGACCTCGGGCACCGGCACCCTCGTCTCCGGTCCTGACGACGTGTGGGGCGACGGGAAGGGCACCACTCCCGAGACGGCGGCGGCCGACGCGGCCTACGGCGCGCAGGAGACCTGGGACTTCTACAAGAACACCTTCGGGCGCAGCGGCATCCGCGGCGACGGTGTGGCCGCCTACTCGCGGGTGCACTACGGCAACCAGTACGTCAACGCGTTCTGGGACGACAGCTGCTTCTGCATGACGTACGGGGACGGGGCCGGCAACGCCGCGCCGCTCACCGCGCTCGACGTCGCGGGCCACGAGATGAGCCACGGCGTCACCTCGGAGACCGCGGGCCTCAACTACAGCGGCGAGTCCGGCGGCCTCAACGAGGCGACCAGCGACATCTTCGGCACGGGTGTGGAGTTCTACTCCAACACCGCGACCGACCCCGGTGACTACCTCATCGGCGAGAAGATCGACATCAACGGCGACGGCACCCCGCTGCGCTACATGGACAAGCCCAGCAAGGACGGGGCGTCGGCCGACAACTGGTCGTCCACGCTCGGCAACAAGGACGTGCACTACTCGTCCGGTCCGGCGAACCACTTCTTCTACCTCCTCTCGGAGGGCAGCGGCGCCAAGACGGTCAACGGCGTGAACTACAACTCGCCGACGTACGACGGGCTCCCGGTCACCGGCATCGGCCGGGACAAGGCGCTCCAGATCTGGTACAAGGCGCTCACCACGCAGTTCACCTCCACCACCAACTACGCGGGCGCCAGGACCGGCACCCTCGCGGCGGCCTCCTCGCTCTACGGGGCGACCTCGGCCGAGTACAAGGCGGTGCAGGACGCCTGGGCGGCGATCAACGTCGGCGCCCGCTCCGGCGGCGGCACGGACCCCGGCAACGGCGGCGGCACCGTGTTCACCTCCACCACCAAGGTCGCGATACCGGACGCCGGTTCGGCGGTCACCTCCTCGCTCGCGGTGACGGGCCGCAGCGGCAACGCGCCGTCGAACCTGTCGGTCTCGGTGGACATCACGCACACCTACCGCGGTGACCTGGTGGTGGACCTCGTGGCCCCGAACGGCACGAGCTACCGCCTCAAGAACTCCAGCTCCTCGGACTCGGCCGCCAACGTCAAGGCCACCTACACCGTCAACGCCTCCTCTGTCGCCGCGAACGGCACCTGGAAGCTCAAGGTGCAGGACGTCTACTCGGGCGACAAGGGGACCCTCAACGGCTGGTCGCTGACCTTCCCGTAAGCCCCCCGCGGGATCTCGGCGGAAGTGGACCCCCGCCGAACGCATCGCCCCGGCCGCTTCAAGCGGCCGGGGCGATGCCTGTGTCAACTGTCTTGTGTACGGGGGGCTTTCGGCCGCGAGGCCCCGGGCACCACTCCGGCGGGCAGGGCACGGTGCCGCGCCCGGTCCCCCGTCAGCCCAGCACTCCCCACTCCCCCACGTCCCCCGGTTCCCGCCCGTCCGCCGCCGCCCGCTGCCGCCGGGCCGGCTCGCCCCGGCGCAGGAGGTCCCGTACCACCGCGGTGACCTCCGCCTCGTCCCCGAGGTCGGCGAGCGCCTCGCCCACGTGGGCGAGCAGCGCGGCCACGGCCTCACCCGCCGGTACGGCCGTACCGCTCTCCGGGTGGACGAGCGAGCCCCCCAGGCCGTACCGCGCCGCCGTCCACAGCGCGGCGGCGACATCGTGCGCGGGGACCGGCGCGGGAAGGCGGCCCGCCGCGCGCTCGCGCAGCGCCGTCACGACGAGCGCGCGCGTCAGCCCGGCCTGCGCGGCCACCTCGCGCACGGTCGGCATGACGTCGGCGACGCGCACCTCCAGCGTCGGGACGTGCGCGGAGGGCCGCGCGAGCCAGTAGGCGTTGCGGGCCCGCTCGGGGAGGACGCCGGTCGAGAAGAGCCGGCGGTGCGTCGCGTCGTAGTCGGCCGCGTCCGCGAAGTAGGGCGGGATCTGCGTCGTGGGCCAGCGCGAGAGGACCATGGTGCGCCAGCTCGCGAACCCGGTGTCGACGCCGTGCTCGTACGGGGAGTTCGCCGAGAGCGCGAGGAGGACGGGGAGCCAGGGCCGGACGTGGTCGAGGGCGTGCACCGCGGCCTCGCGGTCGGGGACGCCGACGTGGATGTGGCAGCCGCAGGTCTCGGTGCCCTGGGCGAGGAGCCGGTAGAGCCCGGCGACGTCGCGGTAGTGCGGGGCCGCGGTGGGGGTGCGGGGCGGGGCCTGGCGCGCCGCCGTGCCGTGGGCGAGGACGCGGCAGCCGGCCTTCCCCGCCGCCTCGACGAGGCGTTCGCGCGCGGCGGAGACCTCGGCGCGCAGCTCGGCCAGGTCCGCGCACACCGGGCTCGTGGTCTCGATCATGCTGCTCAGCAGCTCGCGCTGCGGAGCCGTCACCGCTCCCCCGGGATGCAGCCTGTCGTGTACGTCGAGTACCCGGTCGGCGGCGTCGACCGGGACCAGGGTCTCGGCGTCGACCAGCAGGAACTCCTCCTCGACGCCGAGGGTGGGGGGTACGCCGGGGACCGCGGGTAAGCCCGCGTCCCCGCTCTGCGTCGCGCTGGCGGGCATGCGGCGGCTCCTCGGGGGTGGAGTGGGACGCGGAGGCCCGCACGGCGGGCCCCCGGGCCGGGCGCCACCACTGTGCCGCCGGCGGGGAGGACGCAGGAGAGCGCACACGGGGCGCCCCGGCGCACGGAGTCCGTGCTTCCGCGAGCCGGGGGCGCGACGCCCCTTCGCGGCACGCCGCGACCAGGCGTTACGCTGGCCGCGTCACCGGACACGGGGTGCCCCGCCAGGGGCTGAGATCACACCCGTCGAACCTGAACCAGCTCGTACTGGCGGAGGGATGTCTTCCATGTCATTGCCGCATGCCCCCGGCCGCGCCCCGGAGGGCACGGCCCTTCGGCGGTCACGTCCGGCCTCGCGTGTCTTCGGCGGGCGGATGCCCGAGGCCCCCGGCGACCTGCGGGTCGAGGCGCACGGCATCGCGCCCGTACCCGGCGACCGGCGCTACGGCGGTCCGGGCAGGCTCTTCACGGTGTGGTTCGCGCCGAACCTCACCATGACGGGGGTGTTCACGGGGACGCTGGGCATCGTCCTCGGCCTCGACTTCGCCACCGCGCTCGCGGCGGTCGTGGCGGGGACGCTGCTCGGGGCGGTGCCCGTCGCGTACCTCGGCACGTGGGGCAGCAGGACCGGGGCCGGTCAGCTCCCCCTCTCGCGGCTCGCCTTCGGGCCCGCCGTCGTCCTGCCCGGCATCCTCCAGTGGCTCTCCTCGGTCGCGTGGGACGCGCTCATCGGCCTCTTCGGCGGGGACGCGCTCGCGCGCCTCCTCGGCTGGCCGTTCTGGCTCGGGGTGCTCGTCATGATGGCCGGGCAGGGCCTCGTGGGGGCACTCGGCTACGAGGCGATCCACCGGCTCCAGAAGCTCATGTCGTTCGTGCTCGCGGTGGCCTTCGTGGTCCTCGCCGTGAAGCTGCTCGACGGCGTGAGCCCCGCGGCCTCGGGCAGCGCGCACGGCATGGACCGCTTCGGCGCGATCGTGCTGACCAGCACGGTCGCGCTGAGCCTGTCGCTGTCCTGGGCTCCGTACGCGAGCGACTTCAGCCGCTACCTGCCCGCCGAGACCTCGCGCACGCGGATGTTCTGGTACACGCTGCTCGGTGTGAGCGTGTCTTTCGTCGTGGTGCAGACGCTCGGCCTGTGGGGTGCCTCGGTCTTCACCGACCAGACGGCGGGCGGCGTGGAGAAGCTGCTCGGCGGGGGCTGGCTCGGCGCCTTCGGGCTGCTCGCCGTCGCGCTCGCCGCGCTGTGCAGCAACGCGATGAACGACTACAGCGGCTCGCTCGCGCTGCAAACGGCCGGCGCGCGTGTCCCGCGCCCGCTCGCCGCCGTCGGCGCCGCCGCGCTCGGTTTCCCGCTCGTGCTGTGGATGCACGCCGCCGACACGACCGCGCGCTTCCAGAACGTGCTGCTGTTCGTGGGCTACTGGATTCCGGGGTTCGTCGCCGTCGTCGTCGTGGACTGGCGCGCGCGGGCCCGGGAGAGGGCCCGCACGGGGGCGGGGCTCGACCTCGCGGCCGAGAGCGCGCGCCCCGTGCCGTGGTGGCCCGCGCCCCTCGCCTTTCTCATCGGGTTCGCCGCCGCCGTGCCGTTCATGAACACCTCGCTGTACGCGGGCCCGGTCGCCGACGCGCTGCACGGCGCCGACCTCGCGTACTACGTCGCCTTCGTGGTGGCGCTGCTCGTCTACGCCCCGCTGCGGCTGCGCGCCCCGCGCGGTGCCGTCTGAGACCCCCGCCTCCGTACCGCTGGAGCCCCTTCATGACCACGGAACACCTGGAAGCCGCCCGCGCCGCGCTCGCGCGGGTACGCGGCGCCGAACCGCTCGTGCAGTGCCTGACCAACGCCGTCGTCACGAACTTCACCGCGAACGCCCTGCTCGCGCTCGGGGCCTCGCCCGCGATGGTCGACATCCCCGAGGAGGCGGACGCCTTCGCCCGGGTCGCGGGCGGTGTCCTCGTCAATCTCGGCACGCCGCACGCCGAGCAGCGCGCCGCGATGACGGAGGCCGTGACGGCGGCGCGCGAGGCGGGCACGCCATGGGTGCTCGACCCGGTCGCGATCGGCGCCCTCCCGGTGCGCACCCCGCTGGCCCACGCGTTGCTCGCGCTCGGCCCCTCGGTCGTACGGGGCAACGCCTCGGAGATCCTGGCGCTCGCCGGGGCCGGGGCGGGCGGGCGCGGCGTGGACGCGGCCGAGAAGGTCGAGCAGGCGGCGGAGGCGGCACGCGAGCTGGCCCGCAGGAGCGGCGCGGTCGTGGCCGTCTCGGGGCCGGTGGACCTCGTGACGGACGGGGCGCGGACGGTCCGGATCGCGAACGGGGACGCGCTGCTCACGAAGGTGACGGGCGGCGGCTGCGCGCTGGGCGCGGTGATGGCGGCCTTCGCTGCGGTCACGGAGGACGTGCTGGAGGCGACGGTGGCGGCGGTGACGACGTACACGGTCGCGGCCGAGCTGGCGGCGGAGGGGCGCCCGGGTCCGGGGACCTTCGCGGCCCGCTTCCTCGACGCGCTCGCCGCCGTGCGGGACGAGGACCTCATGGCGCGGGCGGCGCTGTCGTGAGACCGGATCTGTCGGTGTACCTGGTGACCGACGCCGAGCAGTGCGCCGCGCGGGGGCGGACCGTCGCGGAGACGGTCGCCGCCGCTGTCGCGGGCGGGGTCACGGCGGTGCAGGTGCGCGAGAAGGAGGCGGGCGGCCGGGCGTTCCTGGAGCAGGTGCGCGCGGTGGCCCGCGTGCTGCCCGCGCACGTGGCGCTCCTCGTCAACGACCGCGTCGACGTCTACCTCGCGGCCCGTGCCGCCGGGGCGCGCGTGCACGGCGTCCACGTGGGCCAGTCGGACCTGCCCGTCGCGGCGGTACGGGACCTGATCGGCCCGGACGCGCTGCTCGGCCTGAGCGCGGCGACCCCCGGGGAACTGGCGGACGCCGCCGCCGCGCGGGTGGACCACGTCGGTGTCGGCGCGCTGCGCACGACGGCCACGAAGGCGGACGCGCCGCCCGCGCTCGGTGTCGAGGGCTTCGCGCGCCTGCTCGCCCCGGCCGGTCTCCCGCCCGCCGTCGCGATCGGCGGCGTGGTCCCCGCCGACCTGCCCGCGCTGGGCCGCGCGGGAGCGGCGGGCGCGGCGATCGTCTCGGGGATCTGCGCGGCGGCCGACCCCGTAGCGGCGGCGCGCGAGTACGCGGCGGCGTGGGAGCGGGGGGCGGGCTGAGGAGCGGCGGGCCCGCGTCGCGGCCGTGCCCTCACCCGCCGCCGCGTGATGCGGCTCCCTCAGGCCGCCGCCGGTACCTTCTCGCGGTCGTGCTTCCAGTAGCCGGAGAAGGTGATGCGGTCCTTCGGGAGGCCGGCGCCGACGAGGTGGCGGCGGCCCTCGGTGGCGAGGCGGGACTCGCCGACGACGTAGGCGTAGCCGGTCGGGGCGAAGGCGGTGCGGCGGCGCAGCTCGGCGAGGACGGCTTCGCCGGGGACGGCGTGGACGTCGTCGCGGACCACCCAGACGATCTCCACGCCCGCGGGCGCTTCGAGGTCCCTGCGGTCGGCGTCGAGCGGGACCTCGACGAGGGCGCTGCCCGTCGTGTGCGCGGGCAGCGAGCGCAGGATGCCCGCGACGGCGGGCAGGCCGCTCTCGTCGGCGACGAGGTGCACCTCGCCCGCGTCCTCGGGGCGGTCGAAGAGGACGCCCTGGTCGTAGAGCGCGACGGGGTCGCCGGGCCGGACCGCGCAGGCCCAGATCGCCGCCGCGCCCTCGGGTTCGCCGCCGGTGCCGCAGTGCACGACGAAGTCGATGTCCAGTTCGCCGGTCTCGGGGCGGAAGCCCGCGACGGTGTAGTTGGCGCAGTGCGGGCGGACCTCCTCGGGAATCGCGAAGTACGGCTCCCACCAGCGCCGGCCGGAGAGCTCGGGCAGCTCGAAGCCCGGCTGATGGGCGAGGCGCACGAAGAGGCGGAACCAGTGGTCGAGGCCCAGGTAGGGGAAGTCCGCGAACTGGGGACCTGTCACCGTCACGCGCTGCATGGACGGGGTGAGCCGTACGCTGCGCAGCACCTCACCGCGGTACAGGGTCGGGTTCTTCGGCATCAGCCGGGGGTTCTTCGCCATGAACTTAGGTTAGCCTAAGTTCCTTTTCCTTTCGAGCCCCGTCCTCCGCCTCCTCCTCGGTTCCGGCCCGGTCCGCCTTGCCGAGTTCGGCCGCGAACTGCGCGCCCGCGAGCAGGGCGAGGTTGGAGAGCCAGAGCCAGATGAGGAAGACGACGATCCCCGCGAGCGAGCCGTACAGGGCGCTGTAGGTGCCGATGAGGCTCGTGTAGAGGGTGAAGCCGGCGGTGGCCAGGAGCCAGAGGACGGTGGCGAGGACACCGCCGGGCAGGCTGTAGCGGCGGCGCCGGGCGATGCGCGGGCCGTTGCTGAAGGCGACCCAGGCGAGCCCCGAGACGAGGCAGAGCAGGGCGGGCCAGCGCAGCACCCGCCAGGCGAGGGCAACCCCTTCGTCCAGGTGCAGCGCGCGGCCGATCGCGTCCACGACGGGGTTGCTCAGGACGAGCAGCAGCGCGGTGAGGACGAGCAGGCCGAGCAGGGTGAGGGCCGTGAGCACGATCCGGTGGGCGCGCTTCACCGGCGTGCGGGCGTCGGCCGTACGGTGCATCCGGTGCAAGGAGCGCCGGAAGACCGCGAGGTAGCTGCACGCGGACCAGAAGGCGCTGAAGACGCCGGTGGCGATGAGTGGCCACGCCGTGGCGTTCTCGGTGAGCATCCGGGTGAGCAGGTCGTGCAACTGCGGGCCCGCCTGCCCGGGAGCGTAGTCCGTCAGATAGGCGATCAGGGTCCGTGCCGTGTCGGGGCCGAGGAGGGCCGAGGCGACGACGGTGACGAGGAGGGCGGGCAGCAGGGCGAGCATGGCGTAGTAGGTGAGCGCGGCGGCGTCATCGGTGACGTCGTCGTTCCACAGGCTGAGCGGCGTGCGGCGCAGGGCGGGCCACCAGTCGGCGGCGTAACGGAACATGGGACGGTCCGGGGGAGACAGGGGACGGGATGCGACGGGTGCCCCTCCTGCCCGTTCGGTTCACGCGCCGGGGGAGCACCTTCCTCGCCGTCTACCCCCGTGACCGTTCGGGCACTCCGCGAGGAAGTTCCGCGCGGTGGGGGGTGGAGGTGGGGAGACGGCGACGTGGTCGTGCGCGGTGCCGGGGCCAGGTCGCGCTTCGTGCCGAAGATCCTCGGTGCCCCGGCGCGGCCGGGCCGGTGAAAGGCGCACCTCCCGGGCGCGGCCACCGAGAACGGGGCGAGGCGGGCCGGGCAGCGAAGGGCGCGACGCGATCGCTTCCGGAGACCTCGTAGTTCCGTGCGGACCGTGAAGTTCGCCGCCGAGGAGTCGCGAAAGTTCACCCTGCTCGGGGACTCGCTCCCCTGCGGAAGCGGAGGCGACCTTGCGCCTCAGGGCCGGCGGTCGCCCCGGGGCGGGATGATCGCGCTGTGCACGAAGTGGGAGCCGTACTGCGAGCGGTTGTTCCGCACCTCGTGGCGGGCCTTCTCCTCGATCCGCAGGCCCTCGGCGTCCTCCGTCCTGGAGAACGGACGCCACATGACCTTGACGATGAGCAGGACGGCGAGCAGCGCCATCAATCCGAGCAGTACTCCGATGGTGACCATGACCGCTCCCCCTGTCCTCCCGCGTCCCCGGTGAGCCGCGTCGAACCCTCGTACGAGGGTTACACAGAGTATCCCCGCTCCCGGCCCGGGAGAATCCCTTCACCACGTGCGCCTTCCCCCTCACCGTTTCCTCCGGACGGGCCGTCAGATGGTGGGGGCGCAGGTCACGGAACCGCCAAGGGCGCCGCGCGAGTTCCTCGTACGTGCTCTCCCGCACGAGCCGTCCCTCGCTGCGCACCGCGACCCGGTCCGCCACGGCCACGTTCGTGCGGCGATGCGTCACGAGAAGCACCACTCCGTTCTTCGCGAGCCCGCGCGGGCGCCGGTCACGGATCGCAGGAGAGGAACGCGGGGGTCCCGCTCCCCCGCCCGCGCTGTACCCGCTCCTCGGACGGCGGTGACAGCCCGGCCAACGCCTCCCGAAGCCGGTGTCCACGAATCGGCCCCCGCCATGTCTTACTCGGCGGCCGGGGGCGCGGGGCAGTCCCCGGCCGGTCGCGCGGAGGCGGTGCCCGCCGTGGTCCCGCCTCCGCGCGGACCGGCCGGGGTGACGGGGTGACAGGACGACCGGCTCGGCCGCCCCGGCGTGCGTCGGGCCGGGGCCGCCGCCTCGTCACGCGGTGCGAATCAAGCCCGCCGCCTCGTCACGCGGTGTGCCCGCGCCCCCGGTCCGTACCGCTCGGGGCTACCAGCCCGCCTTCGCGCCGTCGTACGCCTTGCGGCAGTCGGCGTTGGTGGCCTGGGCGGAGAGCTTCCCCATGGCGTTCTGCCAGACCTTCTTGGCCACCTTCTCCAGACCGCGCGTCTTCTCGGGGATCTGCGGTGCGAACTTCTTGAGCGTGCCGACGGAGGAGGCGGCGAACTTGACGCACACCCCTCCGGCGGCCTTCTGGTAGCGGTTGTCCAGGTCCGTCGCCACCGCCTGCCCGTTCGCCGTGGCCCAGTTGTTCCACGCCGTGCAGGCGGGCTGGGTGAAGGCTTCCTGGTCGGCCTCGCTCAGCGCCCCGACCTCGTCGAAGAGCGCGTTCTTCGCCTTCTCGGGCACGGTGAAGTACGTGACGGGGAACTTGTCGAGCGTCTTCAGGAGGGCGTCCTGGCAGGCAGGCGGCAGCGGTGCCGCGTGCGCGGGGGACGGGACGGTCAGCACGGAGGCGGAGAGGACGGCGGCGGCGAGGACGGTGCGCCGGAGGGTGTGGCGAAGGGCCATGACGGTGTGTGCTCCTTGGGGAGTGGGGGTGTTCCCCGGCCGGGCACGACGGTGCGCGGCCGGGACGTTCGCCGGTCGGGGAACCGGGGTGGCGGGCGCGCCGGTCGGTACGGGGACCGGTGCGACGCGCACGCTGGTCGGTGCGGGGGCCGGTCAGGGACGAACGGGCGCGGGTGTGCCCGGCGCGCCGTCGGGTTCGGGGCGGCGGGGACCGCGACGGGCCGGGAGCGCGTCGCGGGTACGTCGGCGGAAGACGAGGAAGGCGCAGGACACGGCCGCCGCGCACCACAGGATCTGGATCTCCAGCCCGTGGAGCGAGGAGTCGGTGGAGAAGGCCGCGGCCATGCCTGCCTGCACCGCCCCGTACGACGGCAGGAAGCGTACGAGGGTGCTGTCGGACCCGGAACTGGACAGGGGGTTCTGGAGGGCGACGTCGAGGATGCTGATCATCAGGATGGCGAACATCCCCTCCACCTCGTGCCGGAGGACCGAGCCGAAGATCACGCCGAGCGCGCCGTACGTCAGGGCGGCCCAGAACAGCGCGGCGGTGAGGAGGAGCGGCTGCCGGGGGGACCAGGCCACGCCGGTCACGGCCGTCGCGTAGCCGGAGATCGCGGCACAGATCAAGGTCAGCGCGGACAGTTTCGCGAGCACGAGGTGGAAACGGGGGTAGCCCGCCATCGCCAGTCGCCGGTCGAAGGCGCCGCCCGTGAACGTGGCGGCGAACATCATGAACCCGGCGATCAGTGTGACGGCGTTGAGCGCGCCCGTGATCTGTGTGAGGTGGTTGCCCGCCGGCGAGAGGATCTGCCCGGTGGCGCGGAGCCGGAAGGGCGCCGGACGGTCGGGGATGGTGACGTAGGCGAGAGTGATCCAGGTGGGGATGTAGAGCGCCACGAGCAGCATGGCGAAGCGGTTGCGGGCGTGGCCGGTGAGCGCGTACCGGGTGGCGGTGGCGCACAGCGAGAGGTGTCCGCTCACGCCACCTCCCCGGGGCCGGGGTCCTGGGGGGTGAGCCGGCCGTCGTGCAGGCGCCACAGCTCGTCGAGCCGTCCCGCGTCGTAGGCCAGGTGGGAGACCACGAGCACGGAACGCCCGGCGTCGCGCAGCGCGCCCGCGAGTTCCCAGAAGCGCAGGTACGTCTCCCAGTCGAAGCCCTGGTAGGGCTCGTCGAGCAGGAGCACGTCCGGGTCGTGCATGAAGGCCAGGGTCAGGTTCAGTTTCTGCCGCGAGCCGCCGCTGAGCCGACCGGCGCGCTCGTCGAGGTACTCGGTGAAGGCGAGCGTCTCCAGCACCTCGTGGGCCCGGCGCAGGTCGGGGAGCCGGAAGGCGCTCCGGAAGAAGTCCAGGTGCTGGCGCACCGTGAAGGCGTCGTCGAGGACGACGGTCTGCGGGCAGTAGCCGAACCTGCCCCGGTGCCGCACCACGCCGCGGTCGGGCCTCAGCTCGCCGGAGAGTGCCTTGAGCAGGGTCGACTTCCCCGCGCCGTTCTCCCCGACGATCCCGGCGAGCACGCCGGGGCGCAGGGCGAAGTCGATGCCGCGCAGGACACGGCGCCGCCCGTAGGAGTGGTGCAGTCCGCGCACTTCCAGCAGGTCACCGGATGCGCGGAGGCGGCTGTCCTCGGGCGGCTGGGCGGCTTTCGGCGGGCCCGCGACTCCGGACCGGCCACCGCTCTTTGACCGGCCACCGTCCTTTGACCGACCGACCGCTCCCGTGGGACCGCCGGTGTCCAGCAGGCCGCCGGGACCGCGTCCGCCCGGGTGCGTCCACCTCATTCCGTGTCCGCGGGGGTCGTGGCCGTGCCGAGTTCCGCCACGGCCTCTTCCCACAGGCGGGGCAGATGCTCGGACCATGGCAGCGCGCGGTCGGTCACGAAGGACACGTCCGCCCAGGAGCCGAAGTACGAGAGGCCCACGCCGAAGAGGTGACCGGGCAGGAGGAGAGGGAGGAGAGCGGTGGCCGTCACCGTGGTGGCGCCGAGGGAGCCCTCCTCGGCCACGGGCATCGAGGTCGCCAGGATGTCGGTGACACGCGAGGAGAACACGCCGCGCATGTACCACTCGGTGGGGCGGTCGGGCATGAACCGCACCACGTCCTGGACGGCCTGCCGCCACGGTTCGCCGCGCAGGCGGGCGGTGGCCTCGGTGACTTTTCGCAGGCGCCACAGGGGGACATCGCGCTCCTGCCGCCCCCCGGCCGTCGCCGCCGGGGCGCGTACGGGAAGGTGGAGCGGCAGGGCGAAGCAGCGGTTGCCCCAGGTCTGTTCGTCGTCGTTGCGCCGTGCGTCCAGGGGCACCAGCGCCGAGACCCGCGGCAGCGGTACACCCGTCCGGGCCGACCAGGCGGACAACGCCCCGGCCAGCGCGGCCAGGTGGGCGTCGTGGGCGGAGCCGCCGCCCGTCGCGCCGATCCGCCGCAGGGTGTCCAGCGGAACGCGGCCCCGCCACAGCCGTCTGTCCCCCGTCGGCGTGTACGGCAGCGCCGGTCCCCGGCGGCGGGTGGTGAGCGCCGTGAACGCCGCGCGTGCGGCGAGGCCCGCCGCGCGCGCCGCCCGGGGCGGCAGCCCGCCACCGGCGCGCTGCCGGGGCACGGGTCGCGCGGAGGGCTCCCCGCCGCTCAGCAGCGTGCGGAAGGCGAGCGCGGCGGCGGAGCCGTCCTGGCAGGCGTGCTGGAAGCGGTAGCAGAGGGCGTACGCGTCGGGCGCGTACCCGTGGACGAGCCAGAACCCCCAGAGCGCCCCGGAGGGGAACGGCGTGTTGAGCGCGGTGTCCAGCGCCTGTTCCTCCTGCTCAGGCCCCTCGGCGACGACTTCGTGGACATGCCGTTCGACCGTGAACTCCGCGTCCGTCACCCAGTGGGACCGGCGTGCCCCGCCTTCCGCGCGGCTCCTGAAGAGGGGGAGCCGGGGCAGGCAGGACCCGATGTAGGCGCGCAGTTCCTCCAGGGTCGGCGGCGGGCCGCTCAGATAGGCGAGGCCGCCGGAGTCCCAGCGCACATCGGGCCGGGTGCGCTCCAGGTGGAGGAAGGCGCGGTCCACGGAGTGGGCGGGCCTGCGGAGGCCCGGGGCGGAGGAGGTGGGCGAGGGCATGGACGTTCCCGTTCTCGTCGGCCCGCGCACTCCCGGGGGATGCGGGCAGCCGTCCAAGGGGCCGGCACGCCGGACCGGCGCTTCGGCCCGGTTCGTACCTCCTGGGTTATATCCGGCCGTTGGGGGCCCCGGAACCCGGGCCGGCGGCCCCGGCCCGCTGTGACCGTCGGTAAGGTGACGCGCCCGCGTCCCCCTCGTGCCCACGTCAGCCCAGGTGCGCGCCCTCGGGGACAGGCCCGCGACCTGACCGGGGGGTTCACCCGAAAGGGTGGGCCGGGCGAGGTGGGCGCGGTCCGCGGCCCTCACACCCTCCCGACGGAGCCGCCGGTCCCCGTGCGGGAACGGCCGTTCGTCACCTCTTGCCGCTCGCTCTACGTCGTTCGGGTGAGTTACGGGACGAGGGCTCCGCGCTCCTCGCCGTCATCTGCGACGGTTCTCCTCGCCACTTCCGCTCCGGAGACCCTGGGGGTCCAAGGCCGTGCATGTCGCCCTGACCGGCGCCACCGGGTTCCTCGGACTCCGGCTGTTGCGCCGACTCCTCACCACCCACCCCTCGTTGACGATCCTGAGCCACGCGGGCTCGGGCGACGCCCTCTCCCGCATCACGAGGTTCTTCGAGCTGTCCGGAGCCCCCGACGAGCTGGTCCGGGCGCTCCCCGGGCGCCTGCGCGTGGTGGAGACAGCGCTGGAGGAACCGCGCCTGGGGCTGTCGCGGGCCGCCTTCGAGAAGCTCGCCGACGGCCTCGGGACGATCTGGCACAGCGCGGGCAGCATCAACCTCGAAGGCGACCTCGCGCACCTGCGCCGTACCAACGTGGAGGGCACGCGGCACGTCCTCGACCTGGCCGCCGCCGGACGGCACGCCCCCGCCGTCCACCACGTCAGCACGGCCTTCGTGGCCGGGGCGCGGCGGGACGGGGTCGCGTACGAGGACGAGCTGAGCGGGGCCCACGGCTTCGAGAACGCCTACGAGCGCTCCAAGTTCGAGGCGGAGACGCTGGTCCGGGACTGGGCGCGGACGCACGGCCGCCCGGTCCTGGTGCTGCGGCCGAGCATCCTGGTCACCGACCTGCCACCGCACCCGGAGCTGCCCACCCACCCCTTGCAGGTCGTGGAGCAGATCCTCCGGGACTCACTGCGCGCCGCCGGTCACCAGGACCTGCCGGGGACGGACCGGCCACGGATGCGGATGGTGGGGCATCCGTACGGTCACCTCAACCTCATGCCGGTGGAGGAGGCGGCCGACGTCATGGTGCGGCTGGCGGAGCGTTCCGTGCCGGGCGGCTCCGCGTCGGGGGCCGCCGCTCAGGGGTCCGCCGCTCCGGGGGGAGTCACCACGTACCACGTCGTCCACCCCCACGACGTGCCCGTCCCGACCATCATCGCGCTCCTGGAACGGCTTGTGCCGCTGCACTTCGACGTGGTCCCCGAGCGGCCCGAGGACGCGACACCGCTGGAAGCCCTGATGGACTTCTATCCGGGCTTCACCTCCTATCTCCGCCACCGCCGCCGCTTCGACGACACCCGCGTGCGGACCCTCTTCGGGGCCCGGCCCTCCGGGTACCGGGTGGATCTCGACTACCTGTGCGCGGGGCTGGTCCACGGCCACGCGGTCCCGGGCTGACCGCGCCCGGCCTTGCCGTCCCACCCGGAAAGCCCGCCGTGCCCACCCGCCCAGGAACTCCCGTCCAGGAACCCCCGCCCCCGAACGCCACGTCACCAGCCCGCTGGAGAGCCCGCTCTTGTCCGTACTCACAGGTCCCGCCCCCGACTCCCGCACCGCGTCCGCCTTCTCGCCGGAGGGCATCACCGCCTGCGCCCTGCGCGTCCGGGAACCCGCGCACGTCGTCACGAGCCCGGACGGCCGCGAGCGGGGGCTCGCCCGGGAGCGGCCCCCCGGCACCGCGCTGCTGGGCACGCTGCCCCCGCTGTACCCCGAGTGGCTCGGCGGGCGGACCTTCTGCGAGGCGCACGGTGTGCGCTTCCCCTACGTGGCCGGTGAGATGGCCAACGGCATCACCACCACGGCGATGGTCGCCGCGATGGCACGGGCCGAGATGCTCGGCTTCTTCGGCGCGGGCGGCCTGCGGGTGGACGAGGTCGAGCGCGCGGTGCGCACGCTGGCGGCGGAGCTGCCGGACCGGGACAACTGGGGCGTCAACCTGCTCCACTCACCGGCCGAACCGGAGCTGGAGTTCGAGGTCGCCAAGCTGCTGCTGCGCCACCGCGTGCCGCGGGTCTCGGCCTCGGCGTACATGGAGCTGACGCCCGCCGTCGTGCTGTGCTCCGCGCGGGGGCTGCGCGAGGACGCCGACGGACGGGTGCGCCGCGCGCGCAAGCTGCTGGCGAAGGTGTCCCGCCCCGAGGTGGCCCGCGCCTTCCTCTCCCCCGCCCCGCCCGCGCTCCTGCGCGCCCTCGTCGACCAGGGGGAACTGACGGCCCGGGAGGCCGAGCTGGCCGGGCGTGTACCGGTGGCCGACGACATCACGGTGGAGGCCGACAGCGCCGGGCACACCGACAACCGCCCCCTCGCGGCCCTGCTGCCGCGCATCGCCCGGCTCCGCGACGAACTCGCCGGGCACTTCGGCTACCGCGAGGCGATCGGGATCGGAGCGGCGGGCGGACTGGGCACGCCGGGCGCCGTGGCGGCGGCGTTCGCGCTCGGCGCCTCGTACGTGGTCGTGGGCTCCGCGCACCAGACCGCCACCGAGGCGGGACTGTCCGAGGACGCGAAGGCGATGCTCAGCGAGGCGGACGTCGCCGACGTCACCATGGCACCGGCCGCCGACATGTTCGAGTGGGGCGTACGCCTTCAAGTGCTGTCCCGGGGGACCCTGTTCGCGCGGCGAGCCGCCCGGCTGTACCGCGCCTACCAGGAGCACGAGGCGCTGGAGGCACTCCCCGCCCCCTTGCGCGCGGCGCTCGAACGGGACGTCCTCGGCGCCTCCCTCGACGAGGTCTGGGAACGTACGCGTGCCTTCTGGGAGGTGCGCGACCCGTCCCAGCTCACTCGCGCACGGGACGATCCCAAGCACCGCATGGCGCTCGTCTTCCGCTGGTACCTGGGGAGTTCCAGCAAGTGGGCGATCACCGGGGACCCCGCGCGGCGCGCCGACTACCAGATCTGGTGCGGCCCGGCGATGGGCGCCTTCAACCGGTGGGTGGCCGGCAGCTTCCTGGCCGATCCCGCGCACCGGTCCGTGACGCAGATCGCGCTCAACCTCCTCGAAGGCGCCGCCGTGCTCACGCGTGCCCACCAGGCGCGCACCTACGGCGTGCCCGTGCCCGCCGCCGCGTTCGCCTTCGCACCGCGCCCGCTCGCATGACGGCGGGACCCGGCACACCGGCGTCCGCGCCGGAAGACCTGACACCACCGGACGGCGTACCGGCAGGCACACCTGACTTCCGACAGCGGGGAGAGACCGTGTCCGACACCCACCACCAGGCGCCGATCCACCAGGTACCGATCGCCGTGGTCGGGACCGGTGCGCTGGTGCCCGGCGCGCGGGACGCGGCCGGGTACTGGCGGGCCGTCGTGGCGGGACGCGACATGATCACGGAGGTCCCCGCCTCCCGGTGGCTCGTGGCGGACCACTACGACCCCGACCCCACCGCGACCGACAAGACCTACGCCCGCAGGGGCGCCTTCCTGCCCGAGGTCGACTTCGATCCGCTCGCCCACGGCATTCCGCCGACCAACCTGCCGGCCACGGACAGCGCCCAGTTGCTCGCGCTCGTGGTGGCGGAGCAGGTGCTCGCCGACGCGGGCGGCCTGAAGGAGGTGGACCGCGAGCGGGTCGGCGTGGTGCTCGGCGCGGCGGCGCTGGAGCTGCTTCCGCACATGTTCGGGCGCACCCAGCGCCCCCTGTGGCTCAGGGCCCTGCGCGAGAGCGGCCTGACGGAGGCCGAGGCGCGGGCGGCGTGCGAGCGCATCGCCGCGCAGTACACCCCCTGGCGGGAGTCGACCTTCCCCGGGCTGCTCGGCAATGTCGTCGCGGGCCGGATCGCCAACCGCTTCGACCTGCACGGCACCAACCACACCACGGACGCGGCCTGCGCGAGTTCCCTCGCCGCGCTCTCCACGGCGGTCGCCGAGCTCTCCCTCGGCCGCGCCGACCTGGTGATCAGCGGCGGCGTCGACACGGGCAACGACGTCGGGATGTTCGTCTGCTTCTCGAAGACGCCCGCGCTGTCCCCCACCGGCGACTGCCGGCCGTTCTCCGAAGCGGCCGACGGCACCATGCTGGGCGAGGCCGTCGTCATGTACGCGCTCAAGCGCCTGTCCGACGCGGAACGGGACGGCGACCGCGTCCACGCCGTGATCCGCGGGATCGGCAGCTCCTCCGACGGCAGGAGCACGGCGATCTACGCGCCGCTGCCCGCCGGTCAGGCCCGGGCCCTGCGCCGCGCGTACGAGCAGGCGGGGTACGGGGCGGACACCGTGGAGCTGGTGGAGGCGCACGGCACCGGGACGAAGGCCGGGGACGCCGCCGAACTCGCCGCGCTGCGCGAGGTGTTCGGCGAGGGGAGAGACGGCGAGCGGCCGTGGTGCGCGATCGGCTCGGTCAAATCGCAGATCGGCCACACCAAGTGCGCGGCGGGCGCGGCCGGTCTGCTCAAGGCGGTCATGGCGCTGCACCACAAGGTGCTGCCCCCGACGATCAAGGCCGAACGCCCCGCCGCCGAGGTCACCGCGCCCGGCAGCCCGTTCTACGTCAGCACCCGGGCGCGTCCGTGGGTGCGCCCGGACGGCCACCCCCGGCGGGCGTCGGTCTCCAGCTTCGGCTTCGGCGGGAGCAATTTCCACGTCACGCTGGAGGAGTACGTCCCTTCCCGGCCCTCGGGCCGCACCGCGTGGCGCCATCGCTCCGCCCCCACCGAACTCGTCCTGTTCAGCGCCCCGTCGGCGTCCGCTCTGCCCGCCCCCGAGGCGTTCGGGGACGGGCGGTCGCTGGCGGCGGTGGCGCGAGAGAGCCAGCGCGCGTACTCCCCCACGGCCCCGGTGCGGCTGGCCGTCGTCGCGGACGGGACCGAGGACCTGACGGCGAAGTACGCCGCCGCCGCCGCGGAGATCCGGCGCCGCCCCGGGACGTCCTTCTCCGCGCCGGACGGCACGCACTACGCGGCCGGGGTCCCCGAGCGGGGCCGGATCGCTTTCCTCTTTCCCGGGCAGGGGGCCCAGTTCGTCGGCATGGGCGCCGGACTGGCGATGCTGTCGCCGGACGCCCAGCGGGTGTGGGACCGGCTGGGCGGCACGGAGTTCGACGGCACCCCGCTGCACCGCGTGGTGTTCCCGCCGCCCGCCGTCTCCGCCGAGGAGGAGGCGGCCGCGGGCGCCCGCCTGGCCGCCACCGAGTGGGCGCAGCCCGCTCTCGCGGTGCACAGTCTCGCGCTCCTCGACGTACTGCGCGGGCTCGGCCTGCGGCCGGACTGCGTCGCGGGCCACAGCTTCGGGGAACTCGTGGCGCTGCACTGCGCGGGCGTCCTGGACGCGGAGTCGCTGCTCGCCGCCGCCCGCAGGCGCGGTGTCCTGATGCGGGACAAGGCCGTCGCGCCGGGCGCGATGCTGGCCGTCGCGGCGGATGGCGCGCGGGTGTTCTCCGTACTGGCCGCCTCCGGCGCGCGCGACGTGTGGCCCGCCAACCACAACGCCCCGCGGCAGGTCGTGCTCTCGGGCACCCTCGCCGCGATCGACGACGCGGAGCGCGCCTTCGCGGCCGAGGGCATCGCCACGCGCCGCCCGCGGACCTCGCTCGCCTTCCACAGCCCCTTGGTGGCCCCGGCCGCCGAGGCGTTCGCCGCGTACCTGGACGAACTGCCCATGGAGTCAGCGCGGTTGGAGGTGTGGGGCAACGCGGACGCCGCGCCCTACCCCGACCAGCCCGACGAGGTCCGGCGCGCTCTCGCCCGGCACCTCGCCTCCCCGGTGCGCTTCCACGAGCAGATCGACGCGATGCACGCGGCGGGGGTCAGGACCTTCGTCGAGGTCGGTGCCGGGCACACGCTGACCGGCCTGGTGGGGCAGATCCTCGGGGAGCGCGCGCACACGGCCGTCGCGCTGGAGCGCCCGGGGGCCGACGGCGTCACCGGCCTGCACACCGCGCTCGGCCGCCTCGCCGTCGCGGGCGTCCCCCTCGACTTCGCACACCTCTGGGCACCCTACGGACCGGCCCGCACACCCGAGAAGGAGCGCGAACCGCGCATGACAGTGACGATCGGCGGAGCCAACCACCGAGACCCCCGGCCGCCGCAGACCGGCCCCGGTACGGCGGTGGGGACGGACGCTCCGCCCGCCACGGAGCGGCGGGAGCACACGGCGCCGCCCGGGCCCGCTCCCGTGACGACGACGGCCGCCGTACCGGGACCGCGCCACGAACCGGCGCCGGAGTACGAGCGGACGCGGGCCCACGGGGAGGCGGGGGCGCCGCACGGAGTGGCCGCTTCGCCCTACGGGGAGACTCCTGACGCGTACGGTCAGGTGGCACCCTCGTACGGGGCGGTGACGCCTCCGCACAGCCAGGCCCCGGCCCCGCACCCACACCTCGCAGCCGCCGAGCCCGTTCCCGCTCCCGGTGCGGACTGGTACGCCCTCGTCGAGAGCGTCCAGCGGCAGACGGCCGAGGCGCACACCGCCTGCCAGCGCATGTTGATCGACAGTCACACCGCCTTCCTGCGGATGTCCGAGAGCACGCTGTGCGCGATGCTGGGGGTCCCGGGCGGTCCGGGGGTGAACGGCGTGGCGGCGGCCTCGCCGGCGCTTCTCCCGCCTCCCCCGCCGCCCGTTCCCGCGCCCTCGCCGCCGCCCCTCGCCGGGACGGAGGCCCCGCCTCCCGCGTGGGGCCAACCGGCGGCTCCGGACCACGACGTCCCCGCCCCCGAGGTGCTCCCCCGTCCGCCCGCCTCCTTCACCGCGCCCGAACCGCCCCGGGCCCCCGCACCCGGCTCCGCGCCCGGCTCGGCGCAAGCGGTGCCTTCCGGCCCCTCCCCTGAAGGCGACACGCCCGGTCAGGCCGCCGCGGACGGCCCCCTGTCCGCGAGCGAACTCGAAGAGCTGCTGCTCTCGGTCGTGGCGCGGTTGACCGGCTATCCCGCGCAGATGCTGAGCCTGGACATGGACCTGGAGGCGGATCTGGGCGTGGACTCGATCAAGCGGGTCGAGATCCTGTCCGCCGTGCGCCGACGGATCGGCGAGGTACCGGCAGCGAACGTCGCCGGGCTCGGCAAACTGCGCACCCTGCGCGAGATCACAGACGCCCTCGCCTCGGGCACGACACCGGGGACGGGGCAGCCGCCGGACCGGGACACCGTCACGGCGGAGCCTCCCGCCGAGCGCCCCGTACCGCCGCTCGCCCGGACACCGGAGCCGTCGCCAGCACAGACGCAGGAACAGGCCCCCGCACCCGCCCTGACCCGCCTGGTGACGCGCATGGTCGAGGTGCCCGCGTCCGGCCTGGCGCCCGCCGGTCTCGGCGACGGGCCGGTGGTGGTGACCGAGGGGGGCGTGACGGGGGACGCGGGCAAGGAACTCGCCGCGCTCGTGGCCCGTCGCCTGACCGAGCACGGCATCGAGGCGAGCGCCGTGACGGAGGTCCCCGCCGACGCCCACGGCGTGATCCACCTCGGTGGACTGACCTCCTCCGGCGCGCCGGAGGAGGCGGGCGAGGTGCGGCGCTCGGTGTTCCGCACGGCGCGGTCCGTCGCGGCGCGGATGGCCTCGGACGGCGGCGTGTTCCTCACGGTGCAGGACACCGGCGGCGACTTCGGTCTCGGCGGCCACGCGCCGGAGCGCGCCTGGCTCGGCGGGATCGCCGCTCTCGCCGCGACGGCCGGGAAGGAGTGGCCGGGGGCCACGGTCAGGAGCATTGACTGCGAGACGGGCGGTCGCGACCCCGAGGCCGTCGCGGAGGCGCTGGTGCGGGAAGTGCTGGAGGGTGGCGCCGAAGGGCAGGTGGGCTTGCGCGCCGACGGCACGCGCGCGGTCCCCCGCGCGGTCGCCGCCGCCCCGGCGAGCGCGGGGCCGTCGCCCGTCACGTCCGACGCGGTGATCGTCGCGAGCGGTGGCGCGCGGGGAGTGACGGCGGCGGCGCTGCTGGCACTCGCCAAGGTCCACCGCCCGCGGATCGTGCTGCTCGGCCGGACGCGTACGGAGGCTGAGCCGGCCGGGCTGGAGGCCGCCGCCGACGAGCCCTCGCTCGTCCGTCTGCTCGCCGCCCGGGAGGACGGCCACGCGCCCGCAGCGCTCACCGCGCGGGCCCGGGAGATCCTGGCCGCCCGCGAGGTGCGGGCGACCGTCGCGGCGCTGGAGGCCGCGGGCTCCCCGGTCCGGTACGTACCGGTGGACGTGCGGGACGAGGAAGCGGTCCGTGCCGCACTGTGCGAGGTGCGCGCCTCGTGGGGTCCCGTCACCGGCGTCGTGCACGGCGCCGGGGTGCTGGCCGACAAGCACCTCGCCGACAAGACCGACGCGCAGTTCGACCTGGTCGTCTCCACCAAGGTCGACGGGCTGCGCGCGCTGCTCGCCGCGACGGCGGACGACCCGCTCGACCTGCTCTGCCTCTTCTCCTCCGTCGCCGCCGCCTTCGGCAACGCGGGGCAGGCGGACTACGCGATGGCCAACGGGGTGCTCGACCACGTGGCGTCGGCGGAGAGCGCCCGGCGGCCCGGCTGCCTGGTGCGCTCCGTGGCCTGGGGCCCCTGGCAGGGGGGCATGGTCACCCCCGCCCTCGCCGGGCACTTCGGCCGCTCCGGCGTCGCGCTCCTCCCCGTGGACCAGGGGGCCGCCGCCTTCTCGGCCGAACTGGGCGACCCCGGCGGCGCCCCGCGCGTCGTGATCGCGGCGGGAGACACGGCCCCGGCCGGCGACCCGGCCCCCCGCGACGCGCGGGTCCTGATCCACGGGAGCCGCCTTCCGCAGCTCGCGGACCACGAGATCGCCGGGACCCCCGTCCTGCCCGTGGCGATGGCCCTGAACTGGCTGGCCGGGGCTGCCTCTTCGCGGTGGCGGGCGGACGAGCCGCTGATCCTGCGCGACGTGCGGGTCTACCGCAAGTGCGTGCTGCCGGAGCTCGGTGGCGGCGGGCACCGGCTGGACGTGCGCGTCGCCGCCGCGGCGACCGGCGCCCCTTCGCGCTGGGAGGCCGAACTGCGGGGCGAGTCGGGGGTTCCCCACGTCGGCGCCGTCCTGGAACGGGCCGGGACCGCGCCCGATCCGTCCGGGTGGGCGGCCCCGGAAGGGCTCGAAGCGCCCGCGTCGCCGGAGGTGTACGACGGGCACGTCCTCTTCCACGGATCCCGGTTCCGGGCCGTGCGCTCCCTGCACGGCGTCTCGCGGCACGGGGCCGAGGCGACCGTCCTGGGTGTGCGGGACCTCGACTGGCCGGGTGACGCCTGGCCCCTGGACGCGGCGGCGCTCGACGGTGCTCTCCAGGCCGCCCTGCTCTGGGCGCACGAGGTGCTCGGGGAGGCCGCGCTGCCGATGGCGGTCGCGGAGTGCGGTGTGCACCGGCGCGGACCGGCGCGCGGCCCCCTGCGGTGCGTGGTCCGGGCGCGGAAGACGCATGAGACCGGGGCGCGGTGCGACGTCGCCGTCCTCGACGCCGACGGCGCGGTGCGCTTCGCGCTGCTCGGCGTCGAACTCGTACGCCGTCCCTCCTGAAGGGGATCCGTATGCCGTCTCTGAAGGGGGCCCGTATGCCGTCCTTCCCGAAAGGAGTACGCGTGGGGTGGGAACCGATCGCCGTCGTCGGCCGGGGCTGCGTGCTGCCCGACGCGCTCGATCCCGACACGTTCTGGGAGAACATCGCCTCAGGACGGGACAGCGTCTCGGCCGTCCCCGAGGGCCGGTGGCGACTGCCGCACCGCTTCGCCATGGGGTCGGTGGAGGAGCACCTGGACCGTACGTGGACCGATCGCGGCGGGTACGTACGGGGCTTCGACGCGGTCTTCGACCCGAGCGGCTTCGCGATGGCGCCGGAGGAGATCCTGGCGCTGGACCCCTTGTTCCGGTGGGTCATGCACGGTGCGCGGCAGGCGCTCGGGGAAGCCGGGTGCGCGGGTCCGCTGCCCCGCGCGGGGCTCGTCCTCGGCAACCTGTCCTATCCCACGGCCGCCGGTTCGGCCTTCGCCGAGCACGTGTGGCTGTCCGCACTGCCGCCCGCGCTGCGCGAGGTCTTGCTGACGGGCGAGCGCCGCGCGCGGCCCGACGCGCGCAACCGCTTCTCGTCGGGCCTCCCGGCCCGGCTCGCGGCCCGTGCCCTCGGGCTGGGGGCGGGCGCGTGGGCGCTCGACGCCGCCTGCGCCTCCTCGCTGTACGCGATCAAGCTGGCGTGCGACCGGCTGCACGACGGCACGGCGGACCTGATGGTGGCGGGCGCCGTCAACCGCGTCGACAACCTGTTCCTGCACGTCGGGTTCTGCGGCCTGTCGGCGGTCAGCCGCACGGGGCGCGGCCATCCCTTCGACCGCGAGGCGGACGGGCTGACGCACGGGGAGGGCGCCGGGTTCGTCGCTCTGACCCGGCTCTCCCGGGCGCGCGCCGAGGGCCTGCCCGTCCTCGGCGTGATCCGGGGGGTGGGGCTGTCCAACGACGGGCGGGGCGGCGGCCTGCTCAGCCCGGCGCGAGAGGGCCAGGTGCGCGCGATGCGGCAGGCGTACGCCGTGGCCGGGGTCGCTCCGGAATCGGTGTCGCTCGTGGAGTGCCACGCGACGGGGACCCCGGTGGGGGACGCCGTGGAGGCGCGGAGCATGGCGGAGGTCTACGCCCGCGCGGCGGACGTGCCCGTGGGTTCCGCCAAGTCCAACGTGGGGCACCTGTTGGCGTCGGCGGGCGTGGCCGGGCTCCTGAAGGTCCTCGGCGCCCTGGGGGCGGGGGTCCGTCCCGCCTCGCTCGGGACCGAGCGGCCGATCGCCGAGCTGGACGGCACGCCGTTGCGGGTGCTGACCTCGCCGGAACCGTGGCCGGGACCGCGCAGGGCGGCGGTGAGCGCCTTCGGCTTCGGTGGCACGAACGCCCACCTGATCGTGGACCACCCCGACATGGAACCGCCGTCGAAGGGCGCCTCCGCCCGCCGGGCGTCCCCGGCCCGGCGGCCGGAGCCGGAGAAGCCCGCGCCGCTCGCGATCGTCGCCCTCGGCGCGCGCGTCGGCGAGGGCGACGGCACCGAGGACTTCCGCCGCGCGGTACTGGGCGGGGAACGGCGCGGCCCGGTCGGGCGGATCGCCGTGGAACTGACGGGCCTCGCCTTCCCGCCGCTGGCGCTGGACCGGACGACGCCTCAGCAGCTCCTCGTCCTGGAGGCGGCCCGGGACGCCGTACGGGGGCTGTCGCTGCCGCGTGAGCGCACGATGGTCGTGATCGGGATGGGGGTGGACCCCGGGGTGGCGCGGGCCGGTGCCCGCTGGCGGGTCCCGTACTGGCTGGAGACGGCCGGGAAGGACGCGGGGGCGCGGACGGCGGAGGTCCAGGACGCCTTCGCGCCGCCCATGGCGGCGGAGCGGGTGGTGGGCAGCCTGCCCAACCTGGTGGCGAACCGGATCAGTACGCAACTCGACCTGGCGGGCCCCGGGTTCGCGGTGTCGGCCGAGGAGGCGTCCGGCCTCGTGGCGCTGGACCTCGCGGCACGGGCGCTGCGGGCGGGGGAGGCGGACGTGGCGCTCGTCGGCGCGGTCGACCTGTCCCGCGAGCCCGTGCACCAAGCCGCGCTGCGGGAACTGGGCCGGGAGGCGGACACCGGTGACGCCGCCGTGGTCCTCGTCGTGAAGCCGCTGGACGCGGCGCGCCGTGACGGCGACACCGTGATGGCCGTCCTCGACGAAGGGGCCGCCGACGCGCCCGACATGGTCATCGGGGACGGTCCGGGGGCAGCCTTCGATCCGGGGGCCGTCTTCGGGCGTGCCCACGCGGCGCAGGGACTCGTCTCCGTGGCCGTCGCCGTGACGGCCCTCCAGGCGCGCGCGGTGCCGTGCCCGGGCCTGCCCGCCGACTCCGCCACCCCGCCCCGTACCGCCGCCGTCGTCGTCGCGCCGCTGGAGGGCGACACCGTCCGGGTGGGGCTGCGGGCGGGGGACGCGCGGGCGTGGGCACAGGGCCCCGCGCCGCGCCTGCACGTCTACGCGGGGAACGACCGCGCGGAGGTGCTCACCGCGCTGGAGGCCGGGGTCCCGTCCCTGGAGGGCCCGGCCCGGCTTGCGCTGCTCGTCGACGGGGAGGCGGATCTGCCCTCCCGCCGTGCCGCCGCCCGGCGCTGGCTGGAGCACGGCGGGGTCCGGCCGGGCGGGGTGCGCTACCGGGAGCGGCCGGTGGGCGGGCGCACCGCCTTCGTGTACACCAACGGCTCCGCCTCGTACCCCGGCATGGGGCGCGCGCTCGCGCTCGCGGTGCCCTCGCTCGGCGAGGCGGTCCGGGCGGCGCACGGGCCGTTCGGCGGAGCGTCGCGGGCGCGGACGGGCGGCGGGGTGCTCGGCCGGATCTGGGACGCGGCCGCACTGGCGACCCTCCACACCGTGCTCACCAGGGAGTTGCTCGGTCTGCGCCCGGACGCGGCCCTCGGTTACTCCTCGGGCGAGTCCGCGGCGCTGATCGCGCTGGGTGCCTGGCCGGATGCGGCGGGGCTGTACGCGGCGACACGGGACAGCGGCCTGTTCACGACCGAGCTGACGGGTGAGCTGCGGGCGGTCCGCCGGGTGTGGGAGCGCGCGGGCGTCCGGGGCGAGCGCTGGGCGAGCTACCTGGTGGTCGCGCCTCTCGACGCGGTCCGCGCGCGACTCGCCGAGGAGGCCGCGGTCCACCTGATGGCGGTCAACGCGCCCGGCGTCTGCGTCATCGGCGGCGAGGAACGGGCGTGCCAGGCCGTCGTGGAGGACCTCGGCGCGGACCACGCCTTCGCGATCGACTACGACATCGCCGCCCACGCCCCGGAGTTGAGCGCGGTACGGGACTCCTGGCGCGAGGTCCACCGCCGGCCCACCGTCGCGGTGCCCGGGGTGCGTTTCTACAGCGGGGCGAGCGGGCGGGCGTACGAGCCGACCAGCGAACGGGTCGCCGACGCGCTGACCGCGCAAGGGCTCGGCACGATCGACTTCGCGGGCACGGTGGAACAGGCGTGGGCCGACGGCGTGCGGGTCTTCGTCGAGCACGGCCCGCAGGGGCTGTGCACCGGCTGGATCGGACGGGTGCTCGGGGACAGGGAGCATGTGGCCGTCGCGCTCGACGCGCAGGGCGACCAGGGACCGCGCCAGGTGTGCCTCGCGGTGGCCGAACTCGTGGCCGCCGGGGTGCCGGTACGGGCCGAAGAGCTCTTCGACCGGCTCGCGGAGGCGGTCACGGAGGTCGCCCCGCCGGGCCCCGTCCATACCGTCGCCGTCCCAGGACCGCCCTCCCCGGCCGTCGCGGAGGCGCTGTCCCGCGCGACACCCGCCGCGCCCTCGCGCCCGGCGGCCGACGTGCCCCCGCGCCCGGCGGGCGAGGTGCCTTCTCCTCCGGCGGGCGAGGCGCCCCCGCCGCCCCCGGCCGGGGACGCGGCCCCTCGTCCGGCGGCCGTGGACGCGCCCCCGCCGCCGTTGCCGAGGGCGCCCGCTCTGGTCCCGGTGCCCGAGCCCCGCGCCCCCGTCCGGGAGCCCGTCTCCCATGCGGCGCCCCCCGTCACCGCCCCGGCCCCGGCCTCGGCCCCGGCCCCGGCCCCGGCCCCGGCCAGCCTTCGTGACCTGGCCGCCCGGCAGAGCGGCCGGGTCGGCGCGCTCCACCAGGAACTGACCGCCCGCCACGTCGCCGCGCACCAGGCGTTCCTGGACCTGTCGGCCCGGGTGATCGCCGCCCTGGCACCGCCGGGGGCGGGCGCGCCCACGCTCCCCCCACGTGCCCCCGCGCCGCCTCCCCTCCCGCGAGCGGACACCTCACGCCCCCGCCTCGCCCTCCCACCCGCCGCCGCTGTCCGGCCCCTCGCCCCCCTCGCTCCCCCGAGGGTGCCGCGCCCCGCCCCGCCGTCCCCTCCTCCGGGCCTCCCGGGGCCGAAGTTCGACCGGGCGCAGCTGGAGTACCTCGCCTCCGGCAGGATCTCCGCCCTCTTCGGGCCGCGGTTCGCCGCCCAGGACGCGTACGTGGTGCAGACCCGGATGCCCGAACCGCCCATGCTCCTCGCCGACCGCGTCACCGGGATCGACGCGGAGCCCGCCGCGCTCGTCGCGGGCCCCGGGGCGCGCGTGGGCGGCACGATCTGGACCGAGACCGACGTACGTGCGGACAGCTGGTACCTGGACGCCACCGGGCGGATGCCCGCCGGGCTCATGATCGAGGCGGGCCAGGCGGATCTGCTGCTGCTGAGCCTGCTCGGTGTGGATCTCCTCCACCGGGGCGAGCGCGCCTACCGGCTGCTCGGCTGCGAGGTCACGTTCCACGGTCCGCCGCCGGGACCGGGCGACACGGCGCGCTACGAGATCCACGTCGACGGCCACGCCGAGCACGACGGCGTGCTGCTCTTCTTCTTCCACTACGACTGCACCGTCGACGGCGAGCCGCGGCTCAGCGTCAGAAACGGGCGGGCGGGCTTCTTCACCCCGGCCGAGCTCGCCGCGAGCGGCGGTGTCCGGTGGTCCCCCGCCGACAGTCCGCCCGGCGACGACCTGCCGCAGGACCCGCCGGAAGTGCGCTGCGCGGCGGCGTCCTTCACGGCGGCGCAGGTGCGCTCGCTCGCGCGAGGACGGCCCGACGAGTGCTTCGGGCGCGGCTGGGAGGCGACGGCCGCCCACGTCCGTACCCCCAGGATCGACGAGGGCCGTCTGCTGCTGCTCCACGAGGTCACCGCCTTCGAGCCGGACGGCGGGCCCTGGGGGCGCGGCTATCTGCGCGCCGAGACTCCCGTGTCGCCCGACGACTGGTTCTTCGCGGGGCACTTCAAGAACGACCCGTGCATGCCGGGGACCCTGATGCTGCAGGGCGGTCTCCAGGCGATGGCCTTCTACCTGACGGCCCTGGGCTTCACCGTGGACCGGGACGGCTGGCGGTTCGAGCCCGTCGGCGACGCGCCCTTCACCGCGGACTGCCGGGGGCAGGCGACGCCGGAGAGCGGACGGATCGTGTACGAGGTGTTCGTGCGCGGGGTCTCGTCGGGTCCGGTGCCGGCCCTGTACGCCGAGGTCCTCGGCTCGGTCGACGGGGTGAAGGCGTTCCACGGCCGGAACGTGGCGTTGCGGCTGGTGCCGGACTGGCCGCTCTCGCAGTGGCGGCACACGGGCGGGCCCGCGCTGGAGGGCGGCGGGACCGCCGTCCCGGCGGTGGGCGGCGACGAGCGGCGCCCGGTGGCCGAGGTGGACGGTTTCCGCTTCGGCCACGACTCCCTGCTGGCGTGCGCCTGGGGCAGGCCGAGCGAGGCGTTCGGTGCCCCGTACGCGGTGTTCGACGGCCCCCGCCGGGTCGCGCGGCTGCCCGGCCCGCCGTACCACTTCATGAGCCGGGTGACCTCCGTGGAGGGCCCGCAGGGCGGGATGCGGGAGGGCAGCGCGGTCGTCGCGGAGTACGACGTGCCCGCCGACGCCTGGTACTTCCGGGAGGGCGACGGGCGCACGATGCCCTTCGCCGTGCTCCTGGAGGTGGCGCTCCAACCCTGCGGGTGGCTGGCCTCCTACGTGGGCAGCGCCCTGACCACCGCGACCAGCCTGCGGTTCCGCAATCTCGACGGCTCCGGAACCGTCACGGGCGAGGTCACGCCCGGGACGGGAACGGTACGCACGCGGGCCCGCCTGACGCGCGTCTCCCGCAGCGGGGACATGATCATCGAGGTCTTCGACGTCGAGTGCCGCACGGCCGAGGGCGCGCCGCTCCTCGCCGTGTCCACGGTGTTCGGCTGGTTCCCCTCCGCGTCCTTCGCGGACCAGCCCGGTCTCCCGGTCTCCGCCTCGGACCGGGCCCGCCTCGACGAGCCGTGCGCCCACGAGGCCGACCTCGCGGAGGGTGCCGCGCCCCAGGACCCGCCGGCACCCGGCCCCATGCTCCGGATGCTGGACCGTGTCACGGGCTACTGGCCCCAGGGCGGCCGGGCGGGGCTCGGGCGTCTCCGCGCGGAGAAGGAGGTGGACCCGGGCGCGTGGTTCTTCCGGTCCCACTTCTTCCAGGACCCGGTGCAGCCCGGCTCGTTGGGCATCGAGGCGATGTACCAGTTGCTCGGGTACCACCTGCGGGAAAGCGGGCTGGCGGCCGCTGTCGCCGCCCCCAGGTTCATGGCGGCGCTCCCGGGCAGCGAGCTGACCTGGACCTACCGGGGCCAGATCACACCGGCGAGCCGCCGGGTCCTGATCGAGATGGAGATCCTGGAGGCGGAAGGAACCCCCGAGGGTGCCCACGCGCTCGCCGAGGCGACCCTGTGGGGCGACGACACCTGCATCTACCGCGTCAGCGGCCTGGGAATGCGCGTCGTGCCCGGAGGTGCGGACTGACCGCCCTCCCCCGCCCTGCGGGAGGCTCACACGCCGCGCGGGCCAACCGCCCACGGGACGGGCCCCGTCGCACGGCACCGCCCACCCCGCCGCGCTTCCCGTACGGGTACCGGAGCGCGGCGGGGGCGGTGTCAGGCGGTGGCGGTCAGGCGCTGCGCGAGGGGGTCCTCGCCGAGGAAGGCGAGGAGTTCGGCCGTCGTGGGGGCGGTGGCGGGGCCGCGCCGGGCGACGGCGTACGCGGCGGCGGCGTTGGCGGCACGCGCCGCCTCGGGGGCGGGGAGGCCGCGGCCGAGGAGGGCGAGGAAGGCGCCGACGTGGGCGTCACCGGCCCCGTTGCTGTCCACGGCGTCCACGCGGAAGCCGGGCAGGTGGCGGGGTGCCTCGCCGGGGGCGGCGAGGAGGCAGCCGTCCTTGTCCGCGCGGACGAGGACACCGGCCTCGGGGCGCAGCCGGTCCCGCAGCGCGGGGAGCGCCGCCTCGCCGTGCGCGCCCGTGAGCAGCGCGGCCTCGCGGGCGTTGCAGCTCAGCCAGTCCGTACGGGCGAGGACCGGCGCGAGCACGGCGTCCGGGATCGTGTCCACGAGGGGCCCCGGGTCGAGCGCGAGGAGCGTCCCCGCGGGGAGCCCGGCCGCGAGCGCGGCGAGGTGCGGCCCGGCAGCCGGGAGCGCGAGCGCGTAGCCGGAGAGGATCACGAGGTCGTCCGGGCGCAGGGCGGCGGCGATCCGGGCGGTGTCCCCGGCGTCGAGCAGATCCTCGACGCCGAAGCGCGTCACGAAGCTGCGCTCGCCGGGCTCCACGAGGGCGACGGTGAAGCCGGTGTCCGTGCCGGGGCGCGCGGGCAGGACGGTCGCGATGTCCTCGCGGGCGAGCGCGGCACGGACCAGGTCGCCGTAGGGCCCCGTGCCGTGCGGGCCCGCGTAGAGGGCGGGGGTGCCGAGGCGGCGGGCGGCGACGAGGGTGTTGAAGCCGCCGCCCGCGGTGAGGGCGCCTCCGGTGGCGAGGACGTCGCCGCCGCGCTCGGGGAGGCGGGGCACGTCGAGGACCAGGTCGGCGATGACGTTGCCGAGCAGGACGAGGCGTCGGCTCATCGCAGCGCCTCGCGCGGGCTCGCGGGCCGGTCGCCCGCCTCGTCGTCGGCCGCCGGGGTCTCCTGCGTGCGCGGGCCCTTCGGGGCGCCGAGCGCGTAGGCGAGGGCGCCGGTGGCGATGGCGAGCGCCCAGCCGAGGCCGTTGGTGCCGAGCCAGGTGTGGGCGAAGGGACCGGCGAACCAGACGTCGTCGGCGCTCGTGGATGCCTCGGTGAAGAGCAGGCCGACCACGATGGCGAGGACCCAGGCGGCGACGGCGGGCAGGCGGAACCCGGCCGTGTACCAGTACCGGCTGCCCCTGCCCCGGTCCATGAGCGCCTCGGGGTCGTAGCGGCGCCCCCGCCCGGAGTCGACGAGAACGATGCCGACCCAGGCCGAGATCGGCACGGCGAGCAGGGTGAGGAAGGTCGAGAACGGCCCGTAGAAGTCATCGGCGATGAGCATGAAGTAGATGCCGCCGAGGAACATCAGCAGGACGTCGATGCCGACCGCGAGCGGACGCGGCACGCGCACGCCGAGGGTGATCATCGTGAGCCCGGCCGAGTACGTCGAGAGGTGGTTCGACATGAGCAGGCCACCGAAGGCCGCGATGAGGTACGGGACGGCCATCCAGGACGGCAGCATGCCGTTGATCGCCGCGACGGGGTCGGAGGCGGTCGCGAGTGTCGAGTCTCCGGCCGAGAGCAGCGAGCCGAGCGAGACGAGGACCAGCAGCGGGATGCCCGCGCCGAAGGCGGAGGCGGTCACGAGGCGGGAGCCGGGGACGGACCGGGGCAGGTAGCGGGCGTAGTCGGCGCCCGCGTTGGCCCAGCCGATGCCGGTGCCGGCCGCGATGAACCCGATGCCGCCGATGACGGCGGAGAGCGGACCGGCCGGGGCGCTCGTCACCTTGTGCCAGTCCACGCTGTCCACGAGGAAGCCGATCACGACGAGGTTGAGGAGCCCGAAGGCGACCGTCGCCCACTTGTTGATCCACATGATCGTGGCGTGCCCGAGGCCGCTGATGAGCAGCGTGCAGGCGATGAAGACGAGGAGGCAGACCACGACGAGGACGTCGTTGCGCTCGACGCCGAAGACCTGCTTGAGCAGGGCGAGCAGCGCGAAGGCGGCGGTCGTCGTGCTGATCGTCTCCCAGCCGATGCGGCTGAGCCAGCTGATGAGCGTGGGGCCGGTGTTGCCGCGCTGGCCGAAGACGGCGCGCGAGAGGGTGAGGGCGGGGGCACCGCCGCGCTTGCCGGCCAGGCTCAGGACGCCGACGAGGGCGAAGGAGCCGAAGGAGCCGATGAGCGCGACAAGCATCGCCTGCCAGATGTTGAGGCCCCGGAAGGCGACGAGCGTCGCGCCGAGCGGGAGCCCGAGGAGGGAGATGTTGGCGGCGAACCACGTCCAGAACATCTGGCTCGCGTGGCCGTGCCGCTCGTTGTCCGGCACGGGCTCGATGCCGCGCGTCTCGACGGTACCGACCTGAGCGCTCGCCTTCGAGTCGTTCATGACGGACCTCCTTGCGGTGTGGTGGTGCGGTGGGGAGGGGGTGGAGAGGGGTGGAACGGGTGCGGGGCCGGGAGTGGCGGGGTACGGGTGCGCCCCCGTGGAGGGGAAGCGGCCGGTGCCCGTCGCCCGCCTCGCGGGCCGCCCGGAGGGCGTCAGCGGAAGCGGAGGAGGCGGGTCGTGAGGGCTTCGAGGTCGAGGGAGTTGACCTCGCGCAGCGTGCGGACCGCTTCGGCCGGGAGGGCCCCGAGGCCGTGCACCGAGCCCGCGATCGCTCCCGCGATGGCGGCGATCGTGTCGCTGTCGCCGCCGAGGTTGGCGGCGGTCAGCGCGGTGCGCCAGGGGTCGCCGCCGGTGAGGGCGAGGACGGCGAAGGCGGCCGGGACGGACTCCTGGCTCGCCACGCTCGTCCCGACCAGGTCGGTGACGCGGTCGAGCGCCGTCGCCTCGTCGAGGTCCCGCGCGAGGTCGTACGCCCAGGTGATCCGGGTGGCGATGTCGGCCCCGGCTATCCAGTGGCCCCGCCGGGCCCCGGCCCGCGCGGCGGTGACGGCGGCCTCGACCGCGTCCTCCAGGGTGCCACCGTCGACGCCCCGGCTGACAGCGGCGGCGACGGCGGCGGCACCCGCGATGCCCACGGTCGTGTCGTGGGTGACCTGGCAGGACTCCACGACGTGGTCGAGGAAGGTGTCGAGCGGCTCGGCGCGGAAGGCGATGCCGACCGGGGTGACGCGCATGGCGGCGCCGTTGGTCGAGCCGTTGCGCCCGGCCTCGGCGGGCGAGACGCCGCGCTGCACGGCCTCCAGGGCGGCCTTGGTGGAGGGGCCGAGGAGGTCGAGCGAGCCCTTGGCCCGCATCCCGTCCTCCCACTCCACGAGTGCGCGCGCGAGCCGGAGCGGGTCGATGTGGCCCTCGCCCTCGTCGATGAGGCGGCCGACGATGACCGCCTGGTCGGTGTCGTCCGTCACCGCCCCGGCGGGCATCCCGGCGCTCACCGGGTTGTCCGGGCGGGCGGGCTCGAAGCCGGTGACGCGCCCGTAGACGCGGGCGACGTCGGCGCGGGACATGACCTGCGTCGGCATCCCGAGGGCGTCTCCGAGCGCGAGCCCGTAGTAGGCGCCGAGCGCGCGGTCGAGGACGGGGGTGGTGGGGGGCGGGGTCACGGGGTGCCTCCGGAGGTGGAGCGGACGTGCAGTTCGAAGTGGGCCGGGTCGAGGAGGCTCTCGACACGCTCGACGAGCGAGCCGTCGGCGGCCCGGTAGACCTGGGACAGGTGGAGGAAGGGCTCGCCGGGGGTGCGCCCGAGGAGCGTGGCGTCCTCGGCGACGAGGCCGCGCACCGAGACCGTGCCCTCGCTGGAGTGCGGGACGCGGCCGAGGGCGATCAGCGTGCGGTTGAGCGAGTTCTCGCGCAGCCCCGTGCGGGGGATGTCCGCGACGGCGCCGACGGCCGGGACCCGGCTGCGTTCGAGGGAGACGGCGGTGCCGTCCTCGGCGAAGCGCCGTACGCGGTCCAGGGCGAGGAAACGGTCCGTGGCGCAGGCCAGCGCGGCGGCCAGCGACGGCTCGCTCGCCGTCTCCAGGCGCAGCACCTCGGTGCGCAGGGCGCGGGCCTGCCCGGCGAGGGCGTGCGCCCAGCCGAGCCGGTGGTCGAGCGGAGTACCGTCGAAGGTGACGATCGAGCCGATGCCCGCGTGGGTCTCGATGAGTCCCTCCTCGCCGAGCGTGCGCAGCGCCTGCCGCAGCGTGGTCCGGCTGACGCCGAAGCGCTTGGTGAGCGCGTGCTCCCCCGGCAGGCGGCTGCCCCGGTCGTGCACCCCGGAACGGATCTCGGCGGCGAGCACCTCGGCGATGCGGTGATGTTTCTGAACTTGTCCAGGCATGTCTAGAAGGTAGTGCCGGGGAGGCCGGGAAGTCCATGGGGTACGCAGAGTGGCGTCGGTCACGGAGGCAGGAGCCCCAGGCCCCGGCGAGCCCTGCCCCCGTCCGGGCACCCGTGCGTGATGCTGGGCGCACGGTGTCGGGTCGGAGGTGCGATGGAGCGGGCCGAGGTGGTGATCGTCGGCGCGGGAGCCTCGGGTCTCAGTCTCGCCCTCGCCCTGGCGCAGGACGCCCCCGGTGCCGCTCCGGTGGTGGTGCTCGACGCGGCCGAGCCGCGGCTGCGCCCCGTCACGCGGACGTGGTGCTGGTGGGAGGCGGCGCACGGCCCCTACGACGACATGCTCACCGCCTCCTGGGACCGGCTGCGGATCGTGGGGCCGGGCGGCGAGACCGTCCCGCGCCGGCTCCCGGGGACGCGGTACAAGATGCTGCGCTCGCCGGTGTTCGAGGCGGGCGTACGGGAGCGGCTGGCCGGTACGGAGGGCACGCGTTTCGTCCGGGGCACCGTCCTCGGCATCACGCCGCGGGCGGGTGGCTCGCTCGTCCGGGCGCGGGACGCGCGGGGCCGTGAGTTCACCGTCGGCGCGCGGTGGGTCTTCGACTCGCGCCCCGTCTCGCCCCTGCCCGCCGCGCGCACGCTGCTGTGGCAGCACTTCCGGGGGTGGTTCCTGTGCACCGCCACGCCGGTCTTCACCCCGGGCGTGGTCGATCTGATGGACTTCCGCACCCCGCAGCCCGCCCAGGGGCTCTCCTTCTGCTACGTGCTGCCGCTCGGGCCCCGCGAGGCGCTCGTCGAGTACACCGAGTTCTCGCGGCGGCGGCTCACGCGCGCCGCCTACGAGCGGGAGCTGCGGCGGTACGTGCGCGCGGTGCTCGGCGTGGACGCGTACGAGGTGACGGGAAGTGAGCAGGGCGCGATCCCCATGACGGACGCGCTGTTCGGGCGGCGGGCGGGTCCCGGGGTGTTCCGGATCGGGACGGCGGGCGGGGCGACGCGCCCCGCGACCGGGTACACCTTCGCGGCCGTGCAGCGGCAGGCGCGGGCGGTGGCGGGACGGCTGGCGGACGGGCGCGAGCCGGTGCCGCCGGCGCCGTACGGGCGTCGGGCGCGGACGATGGACGCGGTGCTGCTGCGGGCGCTGGACCGGGGGCGGGTGCGGGGGCCGGAGTTCTTCATGGGGCTGTTCGGCGGGGTTCCGGTGGAACGGGTGCTGCGCTTCCTCGACGGGCGCACGACATGGGCGGAGGATCTGGGGATCGGGCTGCGGGTGCCGGTCGGCGCGATGACGGCGACGGCGCTGGAGCTGCCGTTCGTGCGGCGGCGCTGCGCCGGGTGACGAGTACGGACAGGAGCGCGGGCATGACGGTTTCAGGGGTGCGACGCGGACGCGACCGGCGGGCCGTGGTGCTGCCGGGACCGCAGGGGCGGGCGCGGGCGGGCGCGCGGCAGCCCTCGGTGGTCGTGGTGGGCGGGGGGATCGCGGGGCTCGCGGCGGCGACGGGGCTCGCGGAGCGCGGCGTACGCGTGACGGTCCTGGAGCGGGAGCCGGTGCTCGGCGGGCGGCTCGCCGGGTGGCCGACGCGGCTCGCGGACGGCTCGGAGGCGACGATGAGCCGTGGGTTCCACGCGTTCTTCCGGCAGTACTACAACCTGCGGGGCCTGCTGCGGCGGACCGATCCCGGGCTGCGGGGCCTTCGGGGGCTGCCGGACTATCCGCTCCTGCACGCGCGGGGGCTGACGGACGGTTTCCGCCGGGTCCCGCGCACGCCGCCGTGGAGCGCGCTGGGTTTCGTGGCGCTGAGCCCGTCGTTCGGTGCGCGCGACCTGTTCGGGATGGCACCGCGCGAGGCCCTGCCGCTGCTGGACGTGCGGGTGCCGGAGGTCTACGCGCGGCTGGACGGGGTCAGCGCGGCGGACTTCCTCGCCCGGGTGCGTTTCCCCGAGGACGCCCGGCACCTGGCGTTCGAGGTGTTCTCACGGAGCTTCTTCGCCGATCCGGCGGAGCTGTCGGCGGCCGAGCTGGTGCTGATGTTCCACATCTACTTCCTCGGCTCCTCGGAGGGGCTGCTCTTCGACGTGCCCACCGAGCCGTATCCGCGAGCGCTGTGGGAACCGCTCGCCGGCTACCTGGAGAAGCTGGGCGCGCTGGTGCGTACGGGGACGGGCGCCGAGGCGGTGGAGCCGGCGCCCGAGGGGCGCAAGCGGGTGGTGACCGGTGACGGCGCGATCGAGGCGGACGCCGTGGTCCTGGCGCTGGACACGGGCGGGCTGCGGCGGCTCGTGGCGGCGTCGCCCGGTCTCGGGGACGCGCGGTGGCGGGCCGGGATCGGCCGCCTGCGGACGGCGCCGCCGTTCCTCGTGAGCAGGCTGTGGCTGCGGGAGCCGGTCGCGGCGGAGCGGCCCGGGTTCCTCGGCACGAGCGGCTTCGGCGGGCTGGACAACGTGAGCGTCCTGGAGCGGTGGGAGGGGGAGGCGGCGCGGTGGGCGGCGCGCACCGGCGGTTCGGTGGTCGAACTGCACGCGTACGCGGTGGACCCGGCCGCCGACCGGAGCGCCGTCGCGGCCCGGCTGCGGGAGCAGCTCGCGCGGGTGTACCCGGAGACGGCGGGCGTGGCGAGCGTGGACGAGCGGCACGAATGGCGCGCGGACTGCCCGCACTTCCCGGTCGGCTCGTACGTGGACCGGCCGGCGGTACGCACCCCGGACCCGGCCGTGGTCGTCGCGGGGGACCTGGTGCGCACGGGGCTGCCGGTGGCGCTCATGGAGCGGGCGGCGACCTCGGGCTTCCTCGCCTCCAACGCCCTGCTCTCCGGGTGGGGGCTGCGGGGGCAGACGCTGTGGACGGTGCCGACGCGGGGGCGCTCGGCGGTGCTGCGGGGGCTGGTGCGGGCGGCGGGGCGCTGAGCGGGCGGCTGCCGGTCAGCCGGGGAAGCGGCCGGTGGACCGCAGCAGCCAGCGGCGCTCGGCGTAGGCGAGGTCGTCGCGCCACAGGCGGGCGGCGGCGGCGCGCACGAGGGGGCGCAGCGCGGGGGCGGAGCGGCGGGCGAGGGCGAAGCCGGGGCGGGGCGAGGTGGCGATGACGGCTTCGGTGACGGCGGTGCGGGGCCGCCCCCCGGGGTCGGGGGCGAGCGGGGTGGCATGGGTCTCGACGACGGAACCGGTGCCTTCGCCCTCGGTGATGTGCATGACGACGGTACGGGGTTCGGGCGCGGTGAAGACGGCGGTGACGGGGATGACGGCCCGCCCGGCGAGCTTGAAGGAGACGCTCACGGTGAGGACGTCGTCGTCGGTGCCGGTGACGCGGAGGTCCACGAAGGAGTAGGGGTGGAACCAGGCCCCGTGCCAGGGGTCGAGGCGGTTGGCGACGACGTCCTCGGGCTCGCAGGTGCCTTCGGTGCGGTAGACGGCGGCGAGGGCTCCGGCGGGCTCGGGGCGTACGGGCAGGACGGGGGCGGGCAGGGGTTCCTCGCCGCCGACGGCGTCGAGGCGTACCCAGGTGAGGACGCCGTCGTCATGGACGGGGTAGGGCTGCCAGCCGGCGGTGGGGGTGCCGTCGAGGGCGAGGCCGTGCCAGCGGCAGACGAGCGTGCCGGCGCGCAGGGGGCTCTCGCACAGCGGGGCGCCGAGGTGGGGGCAGCTCCCGGAGCCCGCCGCGAGCTCTCCCCCCGAGGTGCGCCAGGCGACGACCTCGGTGCCGGCGACGGTGGCGGCGAGGGGGCGGGACGCGCCGGGGCGCACGGCGGTGGAGGGGCCGAGGACGTACCAGTTGCCGGAGGGCCGCCGCTGGGCGCGGGCGAGGGCCTCGCGGATGAGGGCGGGTCTGGCGTCGCGCCACGTGGGGCGCATGCGGTCCCAGGGGACGGGGTGCTTGCGCAGCCTCAGCGGGACGCGGCGGTCTGTTCCCGGCACGGGGCGGTCCTCTCGGTGCGGGCGGCCGGGCCGGGGGCGGCGCGCCGGGGCGTGGCGCGGGCGCGGCGGCGGGCGGCGGCGAGGCGGGCGAGGCCGTCGGCGGCGACGACGGCGCGGCGGAGCGGGGGGACGGCGGCACGGCGGTGGACGGCCGCGTAGCCGTCCGCCGCGACGGCGTCGAGGATGCCGCCGTAGAGGACGAAGGCGGTGCGGATGCAGGGGCGGGCGACGGGGTCGAGCATCGCGAGGCCGGGAGCGGCCTCGCGGTAGACGCCACGGGTCAGCGCGGCGGCGGCGCGCAGGGCGGCGGTGATGCGGGCGTCGCGGATGCCGCTCGCACGGCTCCATTCGAGGAGCGGGCGGTCCACGCCGTGGGCGGCGAGGAGGTCGGCGGGCAGGTAGACGCGGCCCCGGTCGAGGTCCTCGCCGACGTCGCGCAGGAAGTTGGTGAGCTGGAAGGCGCGGCCGAGGGCGGCGGCGTGGGGGGCCGCCTCGGCGCGGGGGACGACGGTGCCGAGGACGGGGAGCATCTGGAGGCCGATGACGGCGGCGGAGCCGTGCATGTAGCCGCACAGGTCCTCGTAGGTGGCGTAGTCGGTGACGGCGAGGTCGGCGCGCATCGCGGTCATGAAGTCGGCGAAGTGCTGGTGGTCGATGGCGTAGCGCTCGGCGGTGTCGGCGAGGGCGCGGACGACGGGTTCGGTCGCGGTGCGGTCGCGGAGTCCGGCGAGGAGCTGGGCGCGCCAGCGGTCGAGGGCCGCGGCGCGGGCGGCGGGCGGCGCGTCGTCGCCGAGGTCGTCGACGATGTCGTCGGCCCAGCGGGCGAAGCCGTAGAGGGCGTGCACGGCGGGACGGCGGTCGGGGGGCAGGAGGCGGGTGGCGAGGAAGTAGGTGCGGCCGTGCGTCGCGTTGAGGGTGCGGCAGATGGTGTAGGCGGCGCGGAGGGCGGGGTCGGTGATCCGGGCGGCGTCGAGTTCGCGGGCGGTCATCGCTTGCCTCCGGCGGCCCGCGAGGCGGGTGCGTGGGGGGTCAACGGGGGCCTCCGGTGATGCGGGCGGCGGCGAGTTTGCCGGAGAGCAGGACGGTGGGGACACCGACGCCGGGGGTGGTGCCGCACCCGGCGAGGACGGCGTTGGTGGTGCCGCGGACGAGGTTGCGGGGGCGGAAGGGGCCGGTCTGGGCGAAGGTGTGCGCGGCGGAGAAGGGGGTGCCCGCGGCGTGGCCCCGGTCGTGCCAGGTGGCGGGGGTGACGAGGGTCTCGTGCTCGATGGAGTCCGCGATGCCGGTCATACCGCGCTGTTCCAGGACGGTGAGGAGGCTGTCGCGGTAGCGGGGTGCGAGGTCGTGCCACGCGGCGGGGCCGGGGCCGAGGGCGGTGTTGGGGCAGGGCGCGAGGATGTAGTGGAGGTGCTTGCCCGGGGGCGCGAGGGCGGGATCAGTGGCGGTGGGCCGGGTGATGAGCAGGGAGGGGTCGCTCATCACACGCCCGTGGCGCGTGAGTTCCTCGAAGGTGGTGGCCCAGGAGTGCCCGAAGTCGAGGGTGTGGTGTCCGAGGTGGTCCCAGGTGCGGTCGGTCCCGGCGTGCAGGACGACGGCGGAGGGCGCGAAGCGCAGCGGGACCGCCCGGCGGGGGCGCGCGCCGAGCAGCTCGTAGGTGACCGGCAGGTCGGGGGTGAGGACGACGGCGTCGCAGGCGATCCGTTCCTCGGGGACGTGGACGGCGGTGACGCGGCCCGCGCCGCGCTCCAGGCTCAGCACGGGTGTGGAGAAGCGCAGTTCGGCTCCGGCGGCGGCGGCCGCGGCCGCCATCGCCCGGGGCACGGCGTGCATGCCTCCGCGCGGGAACCACACCCCGGCGACGGTGTCCATGTAGGCGATCACGGCGTAGGCGGCGAGGGCGCGGGCGGGCGCGACCCCCGCGTAGAGGGACTGGAAGGTGAAGACGCGGCGCAGGCGCTCGTCGCGCAGGAAGTGGCCGATCCTGGTGTCGAGGCGCCCGAAGCCGCCGAGGGCGGCGAGCCGGGCGAGGTCGGGGGTGAGCAGCCCGAGCGGCGAGTCGAAGTTGCTGTCGATGAAGCGGCGCATCTGGGCGCGGTACAGGTGGCTGAGCCAGGTGCGCAGGCGACGGTAGCCGAGCGCTTCGGCGGGGCCCGCGAAGTCGCGGACCGCTTCCTCCATCGTCGCGGCGTCGGTGTGCACCGGCAGGGTGCTGCCGTCGGCGAACCGGGCCTGGTAGGCGGGGTGCAGGGGAACCAGGTCGAGGTGGTCGGACAGCCGCTCGCCCACCGCCGCGAAGCCCTCTTCCAGCAGCTCGGGCATGGTGAGCACGGTGGGCCCGGTGTCGTGGTGGTAGTCCCCGTGGCGGAGCAGGCCCGCGCGTCCACCGGGCAGCGGGTCGCGTTCGAGCACGGTGACGCGGCGGCCGGAGCCGAGCAGGTGGAGGGCGGCGGAGAGCCCGGCGAGTCCCGCGCCGACGACGACGACGTGGGAGGTGGGGCCGGCGACGGTCTTCAGGAGGGCTCCTCGGCTGGGAAGGGACACGGAGGCGTGCCCGGGCGCGGAGAGGCGGCGGGCCCCGGCGGGTGGTGCCCGTGCGGAGCCGGGTGGGCAGGGGTGACCGGCCGGGCGTGCGGGGTCCGGTCGTCGGTGGCGGGGCACGGGGGGCCCGCCGGGCGGACGGGAGCCGGGGACGGCGGGTGTTGCGCACGGCCGGGACCGCTCTCGCCCCGGACGGGTGGCGGGTGGGCCGGGGAGGGCGGGCAACCGGCCGGGTCGGCGGTTCCCGCGGCGAGCCGGACGAGGGCGAGCAGCCGGGCCCGCGCCTCGGGTGCCCCGGGCAGCGCCGCCACGCGCGCGCTCGCCCGCCGCACCAGCCGGGCGATGTACGCCTCGACATCGCGGCGTGCGCCGGTCTCCTCCAGGACTTCGCGGACGGCGGCGAGTTCGGCAGGACCGGCCGCCGGGTTGCCGTAGCCGCGCCGCAGGACGGCGAGGGCGGCTCCCCGAGGGCGTGCGGCGGCGCGCGAGAAGCCGAGCGCGGCGAGGAGGGTGGGCTTGCCCTCCCGGATGTCCTCGCCGGTGGGCTTACCGGTGCGGGCGGCGTCGCCCCACACGGCGAGGAGGTCGTCGCGGAGCTGGAAGGCGAGCCCGGCCGCGGCGCCGGCGGCGCGCAGCCCGCGGCACACCTCGGGCGGGGCGGCGGCGAGGACGGCGCCCAGTTCCAGGGGGCGCGCGACCGAGTAGCGCCCGCTCTTGAGCACGGCGGTGCGCAGGGCGTGCGTGGCGGAGTGGGAGGCATCCGCCTGGCCCGCCAGATCGAGGTACTGACCGGCGATCATCTCGGCCCGCAGCACGCTCCACAGGCGGCGCGCCGACGCGGCGACCTCGGGTGGCGGGTGGGCCGTGGCGAACACGTCCTCGGCCCAGACCAGGGCGAGGTCGCCCGCGAGGACGGCCGCCGACCGGCCGAAGCCGAGCCCTCCCGGCGCGGTCTCGGCCGGGCGCGCCGAGTCGAGGAGGACGTGCAGCGCGGGCTGCCCGCGCCGGACGGGCGAGTTGTCCATGACGTCGTCCTGCACGAGCGCGCAGGACTGGAGGAGTTCGACGGCGGCGCCCGCGATGAGCGCGACGGCGACGGTCTCGGGTGCCGGTGCGGGGCAGGACACGCGCAGGCCCCACCACACGAACGCCGAGCGCAGCCGCCGTCCGCCGCCGCGCGTGGTCGTCGCGAGCCATCGCGCGATCTGGCTGCCGAAGGAGGCGTCGAGGCGGGCGGCCTCCGCCACGCGGGGGGCCAGCACCCTCTCCAGGACCTCGGCGACGGCGGCGGACGGCTCGGCGTCCACGGCCCGCCAGTCCGGCGGTCTCACCTCTGCTCGCACCACCTGCCCGCTCCTCCGTTCCCTGCGTCGCCGAGCCACCCCCAGGCGGAGCGGCGGCGAGCCGCAGGCCCTGCTCCCAGCTCTTCCCGTCCCGCCTCTCCTCTCCCCGGCCGCCACCCGGATGGCCGCGGGCGGATGGGTGCACGACCACCTCGGCTTCCAGCGGTACGCGGCCCACGGCGGAGATCTCGGCGCCGGCGTCACCTCCCGGCTCGCCGAGGCCCATCCCGGCTCCGTCCTCGGCATCCACCTGCTCGCCCCCGCGCAGCTGGGCCGAACGCACCTACCACCTCACCCGCTACACGCACATGCCGCGCGGCGGGCACTTCGCCGCCCACGAAGAGCCCACCCTGCTCGCGGAGGACATCACCACGTTCTTCCGCGACCTCCGCTCCGCCCACCCGACGGGCAGCGAGAGCGCCACCTCCCCGCATGACCGCGGGTAGGGGCAGGGCCGTCCGCTGAGGAGGGGGCCTGAACCACGCCGCGCCCGAGGGACCCCTCGCCGGCAAGACGCCGGTGCCGGTGCGCGGCGTGGTCCACGACCCGGTGAGCGACGGCCGCCGGTACCTGCTCGGCGACGCCGCGCACCTCGTGCCGCCCCCGAGCGCCAGGGGCGTGAACCTGGCGGCGTCCCCTGCCTCGCAGGGCCCGAGCGGAAGAGCGGTACGTGTGCGCGTTCCAACCGGTATCCGGCCCCCGCGCACACGTGTGCTCATCCACCGGTGCACGGGCCCTGGCCGCCAGGAGAGCCAGAACCGGTGTCCGGACACGCGTGACGCGGGTTCTGCTCCACGGCCGTCTTCGGGCGGGCCGGGGTCTCGCCGTCCGCCACCACCGGCCGCCTCGTTCAACTGATCCTCTCAGCATGGGACGCGCGGACGGCGGAGGCGGAGGAGGCCGCGGACCGGCTCGGCGTCGGGGCTCACGAACCCGCCGCCTCGTATCCGGGCGCTTCGCCGGGCTCACGATCTCGGTGATCCGGAAGTCCCCGCACCACGCGTCGCGTCTCCCCCGCCCGCGGCACGTGCCGCATCTGCCCGTGGCGCGGCTGACCCGTTGCGCTCGCGCATCCGGAGGCTGATCAGCGCGGTGACGGCGAAGACGGCGGCCTCGTAGAGCATGGCGTGCCGGAATGCGGCGCCCGGCCCGGAGGCGGGTGCGAAGTAGACGAGCCCCGCCGCGGCCACGCCGATCGACCCGCCAAGTTGCTGGGCCGTGGGCAGCAGCCCGGACACGGAACCGGCCGCGGAACCCTCCACCCCCGCCAGCACCAGAGCGAACACCGAGGCGGTGAACGAGCCGAACGCGGCGCCGCCGAGAGCCAGGACGGGCAACGCCGCCCAGCGTCCGGCCGCCGTGCCGATGAGCGGCGCGAGAGCCAGGGCCGTCCCCGCCAGTACCAGCGCCGAGACCGTGAGCACGGCCGACCCGTGCCGGCGGGCCAGCGCGGGTGCGCCACGGCTGCCCAGCACGGCCGCGGCCGCGAAGGGAGCGGACGTCAGCGCGGCCGCGAGGGCGGGATACCCGAGGGCCGACTGGAGATGCAGGAACAGCAGGTAGGTGAAGGACGGCACCCCGGAGTTGAACACGAACACCAGCAGGACCCCCGCACGCGCCCTCCGCTCGCGGAACAGCGACGGATGCACCAGAGGATCCGGGCGGTGCGGGAGAGTCAGGGCGAAGCAGCCGAGAAGGGCCACGGACGCGGCCAGGCCGGCCCAGGTCCACCAGGGCCAGCCGGCCTCCCCTCCCAGCGCGAGCGGCAGCACCAGCGCGCCGAAGCCCACGGTGGTCAGCACCACCCCCACCCCGTCCACGCGCTGTCCGGCCGCGCCTCGTGCACGAGGCAGTACGGTGGCGCCCGCGAGCGAGACGAGTGCCACCGGCACCGTGACCAGGAACACCGAGCGCCAGCCGAGACCGAAGGCGTCGGCGCCGACGAGAAGTCCGCCGATCAGTGGCCCGGCCAGCGACGCCGCTCCCATCGTGGCACCGAACAGGCCGAGAGCCCGGGGGCGCCGGGCGGCGGGGACGGCGACCTGGATGATCGACAGGACCTGCGGGGCGACCAGGCCGCTGCCCGCGCCTTGTACCAGCCGGGCCGTGATGAGGAATGTGGCATCCGGGGCACACGCGGCCGCTACTGAACCGGCCACGAAGACGACGGTGCCCAGCACGAACAGCCGGTGGTAGCCGTACCGGTCGCCGAGGCGCGCGGCCGTGATGAGCAAGCAGGCGTAGGTCAGGGTGTACCCGGCCAGGATCAGTTGCAGGGCACCGGAGCCGGCACCCAGGTCGGCCCGGATCGCCGGGGCGGCGATCTGCGCGACGGTGACGTTGAGCAACTGCACGAAGGTCGCGCTCAGTACGACCGGCAGTACGAGCCGCCCGCCACCACCGCCCGCGACCCGTCCCGTGCCCGGGCACGGGGCATCCCCCACGGGCCGGCGCCGGCTCACGCGGCGAGGACCGCGGCGAGCTGGCCCGGCCGGGCCGCGAACGGGCTGTGGCTGCCGGGCAGGGTGTGCACAGTGAACGGGTTACCGGGGAAGGCCCGGTCGGCTTCCGCGATCATCAGGTCCTGCGCGGCCGGTGCCAGCGCCCGGTCCTCGGCGCAGCGCAGGAAAGTCCGTGGAATCCGTCCCCACCGTGCCGCGCTCAGCGTGACCGGAGTCGTCGGGATCGCCAGGGGCAGATCGGGGCTCAGCGCGGTCCGCCACCGGTCGAAGCGGTCCAGGGGGGTGTCGTGGTAGTGGGTTTCCCGCAGTTCGTCGAGGTAGGCGGGGTCGGGTGAGAGCGGGTTGATCCGTACGGCGCCCAGGGACTCGGGGTCGCCGAGGTTCAAGTTCCGGCCGAGCGCGGTGGCGTTCTCGGGTGAGCCCAGATAGTCGGAGAACCGCGGCCGCCCGCCCGGGACGAACGCGGACAGGTAGACGATCCGGTCCACCAGCTCGGGCGCGCGCTCGGCGGCCAGAGACGCCGGGCCGCCGCCCGCGCTGTGCGCGACGAGCACGACAGTGCGGTGGCGACGCACCTGGCGCAGGACGCTCAGCACCGCGTCGGCGCAGTCGTCCATCGTCAGGAGGGCGAGCCGTGACTTCTCGGTCCGCAGGCCCGGCTGGCCGGGCAGCAGGTATCCGGTGGGCAGGGGCGCGTCGAAGCCGTGGCCCGGCATGTCGACGGCCACGCTCGCCGCGCCCAGTCCGGCCAGCGCGCGCTGCGTCGCCGCCCACTGCCCGGAGCCGTGCCAGGCGCCGTGCACGAAAACGAAGACGGTGTCGGTCAGGAATACGTTCCTCATGGCTCCATTGCAGACAGGAACCCCAGCGCCATCCATGAATAGATCTGGTAAGCGGCATGGCGATATCTTTGAGGTATTGCCACCAGCCGAGGTGAGGCGGAGCGAGTCATGGAAGCGCGACACCTGCGGTATGCGGTCGCTCTCGCCGAGCACGGGCACTTCGGCCGCGCCGCCGGTGAACTGGGCATCGCGCAGCCGCCGTTGTCCAAACAGATCGCCGACCTGGAGCGCGAGGTCGGGGCCCGGCTGTTCGACCGCACACGTCAGGGGGTCTTCCCGACCGCCGCCGGCGAGGCGTTCCTCGCGCGGGCGCGCCGGGCGCTCGACGAGATCGCGGCGGCCGCGGTGGACGCGGGCCGGGCCGCGCGCGGCGAGACGGGACGGCTGCGTCTCGGCTTCATCGCCTCGGCACTGCTCGACCCGCTGCCGGGCGTCCTGAGCCGGTTCGGCCGGGAACGGCCCGACGTGAGACTGGAACTGCACGAGATGGCGACCAGCCGCAGCGGCCCGGCTCTCGTCGCCGGGGAGCTGGACGTGGCCGTCACCCTCGGCCCGCCCCGGGGTGCCGGAGCCGAGCATCTCGTGTCCGTCCCGATCGGACGCGACCACGTGATCGCTGTGGTGAGCACGGCGCACCCGTACGCGGGTCAGTTCTCCGTGAGCGTCGAGCAGTTGCGGCGACAGCCGCTGATCGTGTCGGCCGGCGAGGACGAGCCCGCTGTAGTCGCCGGACTGCGCACCCTGCTGGGCACGGACTCCTCGGCACTCGGCGGCGCGACCGTCGCGAGGGACGTGCACACGATCATCGGCCTCGCCGCCTCCGGCGTGGGCGTCGGCCTGGGGCCGTCGCGCATGAGGGCGGTTCCGCGTCCCGGCGTGCGGTTCTGCGAAGTGACCCCGAGCACTCCCCTGCCCGATCTCGTCCTGTCCTTCGCGGCCCGCGATCACTCCCCGGTGCTGCGCGCCTTCCTCGACACCATCCGCAGGACCTGCCCCGAAGTCGGCGCTGCCCTCAACGACCGGCTACGACCCGCCACTTGATGCGGCCCGGTCACGCCTTCACAGGTACGTGCCCGGCTTTCCGGCACGGGTCGGCCTCGACGTATTCGAGTGCGTCGCTCGCCGGCCCGCGGTCCGGTTCGGGGTGCCCCCAGGCTGATGGCGGCGCTCCCACACGACCCGGAAGGCAGTGAGCGGCTTTCAGGCGGCGTGATGCCTGCTCACATGCCCTCGGTGAGTTTCCGCAGCGATCGGAGCAATTCGGTGCGTTGCCCGTCATCGAGGGGTGCGAAGAGGTCCCGCAGTACACCGATCGCCAATTGCCGCCCTTCGACGAGTGCGGTGCGCCCCGCCTCGGTGAGAGTGTGCGCGACGCGTCGCCCGTGGCCCGCGGAGCGCACGATCAATCCTCGGTCCACCAGTCGGCTCGCCAGGGTGCCGAAGGCCTGATCGCTCTGGAACGTCGCGACGGCGAGTTCATGCCCGGAGGCCCCTGGCATCCGCTCGATGGCGCGCAGGGCATCCCACTGGACGAGGCTCACCCCGATCTCGCGCAGCGCGGCATCCATCGTGCGGTGGTTGCGGTGCTGCGCCCGCTTGATCGCCAATCCGAGGGCTTCCAGGTCGGTCGTCATGCTGCTACTTTATCAACAGCCTTATATCAACATGCTTACTCACAGGGAGCATCATGCGCATCGCCCTGTCCGAAGACCTTCCCGTCCTCCAGGCCGGCCCGCCCGGCGCACGCACCGCGCTCGTGCTGCACGGCGGTGGCGGGCCCAGGACCGTCGCGCCCGTCGTGGGGCATCTCGCCGCCACCTTGCACGCCTTCGCGCCGACACATCCCGGCTGGGAGGGCACCACGCGTCCCGGCTCCCTCACCTCGCTCGCCCAACTCGCGACCGCCTACCTCACGCGCCTGCTGGAGCACGAAGAGCGGGACGTCGTCCTGATCGGGTCCTCGATCGGCGGGTGGATCGCGCTCGAAATGGCGGCGCAGGCCGCCCACGACGAGCGCTGCACGGGAGTGATCGGGGCCGTGGTCGACATCGACGGCGTCGGAGCGGAAGTGGAGGGCGAGCCCGTCGCGGACTTCTTCGCCCTCGACGCCCGCGGGCTCGCCGAGGCCGCCTGGCACGACCCGGAGCGCGGATACGTCGACCCGGCCGGCCTCACCGATGAGCAGCGCGCGATCCAGCAGGCCAACGGACGCACGATGGCCGCCATCGCCGGTCCGGGCATGAGCGACCCGACGCTGCTCGGTCGGCTCGGTACGGTGAACGTCCCCACGCTGGTGCTGTGGGGCGAGAGCGACCGGATCGTCACACCGGCATACGGGCGGGCCGTCGCGCACGCGGTGCCCGGCGCGCGGTTCGTCGAAATCCCGGAAGCCGGGCACCTCCCCCACCTTGAGGCCCCGAACGCGACCTGGGCGGCCATCGACGCTTTCCTGGCGCAGCCCTGACAGGACTCCGCCAGGGGACTGCCGGACATTCGTCTTTCGCCGGGCACGAGCCCTCCGGGTCCGAGGCTTCCGCCGTTGTCGGTCACCGATGCCCGGCGGGCGGTGCTGGGGGCTGGTCACCTCGCCGGACGACGGCCCAGGTCCCGCCCCAGAGATCGCGGATCGTGCCGAAGCGCGCCGAAGGCCGCCCGCTCATGGAGGTATCCCGCCGGTCGCGCGGATCGCTCCGGACACGATCCGCGCCTGGCGGCACCGGTGCGTCGAACGCGGCCCATAGAACGTGGCGGCCCGTAGAACTTGGCGGCCCACAGGACTTGTACGGCGAGCCGCGCCCGGTGTCCCACGGAAGAACATCGCCCGCGACGACGTGCTCGACGAAGTCACCACCTCCTGCCCACGGGCCTGCCGCGGGTCACTGGCTTCCCACTGGCGGCAAGCCGGCCGAAGCGGGGCCGGCGGTTCCCGCTGTGGGGCGGGCATGGATGGCTTCGGTGATGATCCGCACCGCGCGGTCGACTTCTCGCACCGTGGTCTCGGGGGTGAGTTGTTCGGACTCGTAGAGGAACGCTGTGGAGCCGCGTCGGCTGCCGCAGTAGTCGATGATGCCGTGCTCGATCTGCGTGCGCAGCGCGTTCTCGTATCCGTGGCGTTCGCACGCACGGGCGTCGACGCCTGCGATGGGGAGGAGGTGGATGGTGAGGGCCTGCAGTTTCGGTTGCCAACCTGAAGCCGGGGAGTCCGTGAAGGCCCAGCCGTTGGCGAAGACACGGTCGATCCACCCCTTCAGGAGGGCGGGCATCGACCACCAGTACACGGGGAAGACCAGCACGAGATCGGTGGCGCGCTCGAGACGGCGGTGCTCAGCCGCCACGTCAGCCGGGTAGTTGCCGCCGTCGTGGTACGCCCGACGATCGGCCGGGGTGAACCGGGGGTCGAACCCCTCCGCGGCCAAGTCGGCGATCTCGACAGAACCGGGTGGGAGCGCTGCCTCAAGTCTTCCCAGCACGTAGTGCGTCAGGGACCGGGGTTCGGGGTTGGCGGCGACGAGCAGGGTGTGCATCGATGGCTCCAGTCATGTGAGGGATGGACGTCAACAGGTGGTGGGGGTCTGCGGGGCGGCGTGCGGTGCTCGGTCTCCGGGGCCCGGCACGCCACCCCGGTCCACACGGGCCTCAGCGCTGCCAGGCTTTCGCCGCCGTGGCCCGCAGGACGAAGTCCTCGAAGGTCCGTGGGGCGCGTCCGAGCACGGTGGCGACGTCGTTCGTCGTCCAGGCGGTCACTCCTCGTTCGAGGAGGAGGAACATCTCGGTGAGGTCCTGGGCCTCGTCCTGGCTCCAGCCCTCCTGGACCAGCGTCGCGGTGTGCTCGGCCGGGGAGACGCGCCGGTAGGCGATGGGCAGGCCGGACGCCCGGGAGATCAGCTCGACCGCTTCCGCCCAGGTCAGCGCGCGTGGCCCGGTCAGCTCGTAGACCCGGCCCGCGTGCCGGCCGGGCTCGGACAGCACCGTGGCCGCCACGTCGGCGACGTCCTCCAGGTCGATGAACGGCTCCGGGACGGCACCTGCCGGAAGCGCCAGCTCGCCCGCGGCCAGCGGCGCGCGGAAGGGGTGGCCGTCGAAGTTCTGGTCGAAGTTGGAGGGGCGCAGGATGGTCCACTCCAGCGTCGAGCCGCGTACGGCGTCCTCGGCCGAGCGCATGTCCCGCCCGAACGCGGAGTCGCCCCAGTCGTCGGCTCCGTGAGCGGAGAGCAGGACCAGGCGCCGCACCCCAGCGGCCTCGGCCCGCGTCACGAAGTCGTGCACCGGGCCGGGCACGGACGGGGGCACGACGTAGGCGGTGGTGACTTCCCGCAGGACCTGGTCCCAGCCGGCGGGGTGGAACCAGTCGAACGGGGTCGGGCTGGTACGGGAGGCGGTGCGTACGGGCGTCTCGCGCAGCCGCAACCGGGCGGCCACCCGTCGGCCGGTGTTGCCCGTCGCGCCAAGGACAAGAGTGATGTCGTCGTTCATGTCAGCGAGTCAACGGCACACGGCCGGACGATTCCATGGGTGATAAGCCAGACCACCTGGGTGATCGTCTGGATCGTTTAGGCTGGGCGAGTGGATGCTTTCGGCGATCTCCTGCGCGGCGTGCGGGCCCAGGGCTCGTTGTTCGGCAGTTCGACCCTGACCCCGCCCTGGTCGCTCCACTTCGTGGACGGCGCGCCGCTGACCTTGTGCACCGTCCTGCGCGGAGGCGGCTGGATCGTGCCCGAGCGCCGCCCTCCCGAACGTCTGGACATCGGCGAGACAGTGATCGTGCGAGGCCCCGCACCCTTCCTCTTCGTCGACGAGGTGGGCACGGGAGCCGAACCCGTCGCGTGCGGCGCGTTCTGCTCGACGCCCGAGCAGGGCGGGACACGCCACCGGCTCGGCTGGCACGACGCCGGCAACGGCGGGGAGGACGCGACGACCCTGGTCGTCGGTGCCTATCCGGTGCGCGGCGAGATCAGCCGCAGGCTGCTCGACGCGCTGCCCGTCGTGCTGCGGGTGGGCTCCAGCGGCGAGCCCGATCCGGTGTGGGAGCACCTCGCCGCCGAGGTGGCCGCCGACACGCCGGGCCAGCAGGTGGTCCTCGACCGGCTGCTGGACTGGATGCTGGTGTGCGCGCTGCGCGAGTACTTCGACCGGCCCGGTGGCACTCCGCCCGGCTGGTACTCCGCCGGGCGCGACCCCGTGGTGGGCGGCGCGCTGCGCCTGCTGCACGCGGAACCGGCGGCGCCGTGGACGGTCGCCTCACTGGCCTGCCGGACCGGGGTGTCGCGCGCCACCCTGGCCAAGCGGTTCACCGAACTGGTCGGCGAACCGCCCCTGACCTACCTCACCCACTGGCGCATGACACTCGCGGCCGACCTGCTGACCGAGCGCGAGACGATGACCGTCGCGGAGATCGCCCGCACAGTGGGCTACTCCGACGCGTTCGCCTTCAGCGCGGCGTTCAAACGGACCCGCGGCACCAGCCCCAGTACCTATCGGCGCACCGCGACAACCCCGGCCCCACAACCGGTCGGCACCGGCACACTCCCCTGAAAAGCCCCCTGCCCATCGGCGAGCGGACCATCAGCAGCGACCCCGCCGGGTCGTGCTGGTCGACCCGGACCGTTCGTGTCTCCGGGTCGTAGCCGTACGTCGGTCGTGGGCGGGCTTCGGCATCGGCCCTCGTTCGCGTTGCTGTAGTGGTCGGCCCACCGCAAGGCCTGCGGTGCGACCGGATGCTCAACGACCGGGTCCGCCGGTGCCACGCCGGGCCGCCGGTCCTGAGGAAGATCAAGGAAGCGTCCGGGAACGTCAGCCTGGAGACGATGCTCACCGAGATCGACAGGCTGCTGGCGGTCCGCGTGATCGGGCTGCCTGCGGACCTGTTCGCGGGCGTCGCGCCGAAGGTGGTGGCCGGGTGGCGGGCACGGGCCGCGGTGGAGTCGCCCTCCCACCTGCGCACGCACCCGCTGCCGTTGCGGGTGACGCTGCTGGCCGCGCTGCTGCACGAGTGGGAGCGGGAGAGCACGGACACGCTGGCGGAGCTGCTGATCTCCACGGTGCACCGGATCGGGGCGCGGGCGGAGAAGAAGGTCACCGAGCAGTTGGTCAACGCGTTCGAGAAGGTGTCGGGCAAGGAGAACATCCTCTTCAAGCTCGCCGAGGCGTCGATCGGCGAGCCGGAGGGCACGGTCCGGAAGGTCGTCTACCCGGCGGTGTCCGGCCGGGAGCGGACATCCGTGTCTGGCGCTTCAACGGCCACGAAGGCGGCGCGGCCTTCCAGATCGCCGAACATCTGACGTGGCTGGGCGAACGGTCCGCGCGCGAAGAAGCACCCTCATCCCGGGCAGACACCGCCGCGAGCTGAACGGCCTGAGGCATCCACGCGGTCGCACCCCGATGGTGCGGCCGGGCAGCGGTGCGTGCCGCGAGGCCGTCCTCGATGGCGTACCGGGCCTTGGAGGACGCGTCACTCGCGTATAAGGGCTCACGCCGCCGACGAGGCGAGCATGGTTTCGAGGATGCGTTGCAGTTCCACGCGATCCTGGGGGGTGACCCTCGCCAGCCTGCGGTCGTACTCCTCCGCGAGGGCCGCAAGTGCTCGATCGCGGGCTTTCGTGCCCTCGGGGGTCAGCACGAGCCGGTGACGCCGCAAGTCCTTCTCGTCGATCTCGCGGCGGACAAAGCCCTTGGCGACGAGGTTGCGCACGTAGACCGTGACGCTCGCCTTGGGCAGCAGCAGCGCGGTGGCGATCTCGGCCGGATACGGCGATGCCTCGACCTGGGCCAGGACGAAGAACTCCTTCGTCTCCAACCCCAGCTTCGTCAGCTCCCCCGTGCAGGCATCCATCACGACGCCCAGCAGCCGCTGGTTGAGCGTCCACAGCTGCGCCCCGTCGACCGACATGCGAGCCCACCTCCAGGTGGTACAGTTTCGTATTAGTTCTAGAATGTACAAGTTACTTCTTTGTACTTAGCTTCTACGGAACGACTCTCTCACGAAGGAAGCGCATGCTTCAGCACCTCTCGATCCCGCGCGGTCCCCTCACCCTCGCCACAGACCTTCACCTGCCCGACAACGCCGACAGCGGTGCACCGCTGCCCGCCGTGGTGGTCTCCACCCCGGGCAGCAGCGTGAAGGAGCAGATCGGCGCCAATTACGCCTCCCGCCTAGCCGCCCACGGCATCGCCGCGCTCGTCCCCGACCCCGCCCATCAGGGCCAGAGCGAAGGCGAGCCCCGTGATCTCGAAGACCCCTACCGCCGAGGTGAGGACATCTCCTACGCCATCGACGCGCTCACCACGTCCCCCGGCATCGACCCGGAACGCATCGGCGTCCTCGGCATCTGCGCCGGTGGGGGCTACGCCGTGCACACCGCCCGCACCGACCATCGCATCAAAGCGGTCGGCACGGTCGTCCCCGGCGACATCGGCGCCGCCTTCCGCGGCTTCACCCCCGACGGTCCGGTCGCGGCACTCGACGCCCTCGCGGACGCACGGACCGAAGAGGTCCGCTCCGGTGAGCTGACCCGCGTGAAGTGGCTGCCCGACAGCCTTGAGGAAGCCTCGGCAGCGGGCCTGACCGACATCGACACCACTCAGGCCATCACCTACTACCGCACCGAGCGCGGCGGACACGAACACTCCACGAACCGGCGCCTCTCGCGCAGCGACTCCCTCCTGCTGGGCTACGACGCGTTCCACCTGGCCGATCGGCTCATGACCCAGCCACTGCAGGTCATCCTCGCCGGACGTATCGGTAACACCGGCTCCTACGAGACCGGCATGCGGTTGTGGAAGCTGGCCCCCAACCCCGTCGACCTCATGGTGATCGACGGCGCCGGCCACTACGAGATGTACGACGAACCCAAGTACGTCGACGCCGCCGTCGAACGACTCGCCAGCTTCTACGCCAACAGCCTGTAAGGCATCCGCCTTTGGGAATCTCCGGGCCGGGGCACGCGGAAGCCCCTTCAAAGAGGGGCAGGCGAGGAGGCGCCACGCTGGTCGTGCTGTACCCATCGCCGAGGAGATCCGCCTCTTCGTCACCCAGCGCCGGGAGTGGCGCGAGATCCGACCCCGGCACCCGCCTCTTCACCGGCGTCCTGCACGACGCCATCCACTCGGTCCCGGTCGCCATCACACTCGGCCACGAGCACCTGCGCCACCACGGCCTCCGGCACACCGGACTCCCCGGGTTCCGCGAGATCGGAACCCCATCCACCCACATCCTGCGCCGCAGCCCGGCCACGCCGCACACACCACTCAGCGCTCCCCGCACCCCGGTACTCACGAAAGCACCGGCACCGGAGCCGCACACTGCGCCCGCCGCACCGCCGTACGCCCCGCCACCACCCCGCCGAAGCACCGGCCACAGGAGCCTGGCCCCACCGGTCCAGCGGAAACGCCTCAGGGCCGGTACCGGATCTCTCCGGTACCGGCCCTGAAAAAAGCCGACTGCCTCCAGTCGGGACGACAGGATTTGAACCTGCGACCCCTTGACCCCCAGTCAAGTGCGCTACCAAGCTGCGCCACGTCCCGATGCGCGAGTGACCTGGGCTTTCGGGTGGAAGGCCCGGGCCGGACGCGCACAGAAAGCGTACCGCATTCCGGGCCGTGGTCGTGCCAGGTTTCCGGGGCGGGCGAGCGTTGACCTCAAGTCTGGTTGAGGTTTTATCGTCGTCCGCATGACGATCTTCACGCCGGCGCAGGCCGGTTCCCAGGGGTACGCGGAGCTGCCGGGGCTCATGTCACGGCTGACCGGGGACGAGAAGCACGGGCCCGCGGCGACCTCGACGCTGGACGTGCTGTGGGTGCTCTACGACCGGGTGCTGCGCGTGACGCCGGAGACGGCCGACGAACCGGGGCGGGACCGGTTCCTGCTGTCGAAGGGGCACGGGCCCATGGCGTACTACGCGGTGCTCGCCGCGAAGGGCTTCGTGCCGGTCGAGTGGCTCGACGACTTCGGTGGCTTCGACTCGCCGCTCGGTTTCCACCCGGACCGCACGCTCGTGCCCGGGGCCGAGATCGGCAGCGGTTCGCTCGGGCACGGGCTGCCGCTCGGGGTCGGTGTCACGCTCGGCCTCAAGGCGCGCGGGCTGGGCGACGCCGCCGTGTGGGTGCTCGTCGGGGACGCCGAACTCGACGAGGGCTCGAACGAGGAGGCCATCGCCTTCGCGGGGGCGGCGGGGCTCGACCGGCTGCACACCGTCGTGATCGACAACGCGTCTGCCCGCTGGGGCCGGGACGGGGCCCTCTCCGCGCGGTTCGCGGTCGGCGGCTGGGCGGTCGAGGACGTCGACGGCCGTGATCACGAGGCGCTGTACGAAGCTTTCACGGCCCCGCACGCGGGCCGCCCGCTCGCCGTCGTCGCCCACGTCGAAGCCAAGAACTGAACGAGGAGCACCACCGTGGAATCCATGCGCGACCGTTTCGGCAGCACCATGACCACTCTGCTCGACGAGGACGAACGCCTCGCCGTCGTCCTCGCCGTGATCAGCGGCGACCGCTTCACCGACGCGGCGGAGCGCCACCCGGACCGGGTCATCGACCTCGGCATCCGCGAACAGCTGCTCGTGAGCGCGGGGGGCGGGCTCGCGCTCGCCGGGATGCGGCCCGTCCTGCACACCTTCGCGAGCTTCCTCGTCGAGCGGCCCTTCGAGCAGGTCAAGCTCGACTTCGGGCACCAGGGCGTCGGTGGCGTCCTGGTCAGCTCAGGAGCCTCCTACGACATCTCCTCGGGCGGCTTCACGCACATGTCGCCGGGGGACGTGGCGCTCATCGACACGCTCGACGGGTGGACCGTGCACGTGCCCGGTCACCCCGACGAGGCCGAGACGCTGCTGCGCCACGCCGTGAGGGGCGAGGACCGGGTCTACGTACGGCTCTCGGAGCAGACGAACAAGGCGGCGCGGCCCATCGACGGGAGCACCCCGCTCGTACTGCGGGAGGGGCGCGCGGGCGTCGTCCTCGCGGTGGGGCCGCTGCTCGACGCGGTGCTCGCCGCGACCGAGGGCCTCGACGTCACCGTCCTCTACGCGACGACGGTGCGGCCCTTCGGCGGCGCGGCACTGCGCGCCGCCGTGGACGCCGCCGGTACGGCGGACGTCGTCCTCGTCGAGCCGTACCTCGCGGGGACCTCGACGGCGGCCGTCGCCGAAGCGCTCGTCGACAGGCCGCACCGCGTCCTGGGCCTCGGCGTCGGCCGCGCCGAGCTGCGCCGCTACGGCTCTCCGGCGGAGCACGTCGCCGCGCACGGCCTCGACGCGGCGGGGCTGCGCGAGCGGATCGGGGGCTTCCTCGGAACGGGCGGCTGAGGCTCGTACCGCCCCGTACCACCCCGCCCGCCCGTACGGACGCCGGTCCCCGCGTTCGTCCCGGCCCACTCCCGCTCCCGCTCAGGCCGTCGCCCGCCTCCGCAGCTCGTCCCGCGTGGGCAGCGCGCCGCCGCTAGAAGTCGCGGGTCCACGGGCCCGCGTCCGGACTCACCCGTCCGCGGGCCCTTCCCGGCCCGGCCGCCACCGCGTCTTCCGGTCCGCTCCTCCGCCGCTTCCCTCCAGCCGCCATGACCGCTCGCCCCTCCGTACCCGCGCGCGGCCGGGATGCCGCCGCCCGGGATCATGCCACCGTGCGGGCGGAGGCGTCGGCGCGTTCACGGCGCGGGTGCCGACGGGGTGGCGGAGGGCCGGGGGGGCCGCCTCAGAGCGTGTGCGCGTCCAGCCAGGCCGTCAGGTCCTCGTACACCTTGCGCCGGTCGGGTTCCGTCTCGTTGAGGATCTCGTGCCGCGCTCCCTCGTAGCCCGTCCAGGTGAGGTCGCTGACGCCGTGGTAGCGGTAGTCGTCGAGGAGTTCGTTGACGAGGGTCATCCGCTGGTTGCAGGGGTCGAGGGTGCCCGCGGCGAGGTGGACGGGCAGGTCGCGGGGCATCCGGGCCAGGCGGGATGGGTCGTTGACGCGGTAGGCGGCGCGCACCCAGTCGTACGCGAGCCCCGCCGAGAAGGGGAAGCCGCAGCGCTCGTCGGCGACGTAGGCGTCGACCTCGGCCTCATCGCGCGAGAGCCACTCGAAGCCGGTCCGGTGCGCGAAGCCGTTGTTGAAGGAGGCGAAGAGGCGGGGCACGAAGTCGCTGACGAATGCGCGCCCGTGCGCGGTGATCTCCTCCTCCAGGCGGGCGGTGCTCGCCTCGTACTCGGCGCCGGGTAGGGAGCGGAAGACGCCCGTGAGGATGAGGCCCGCGAGGTCGTCGGGGTACTCCTGGGCGTACTCGCGGGCGAGCATCGAGCCGAGGCTGTGGCCCAGCATCAGGACGGGCACCTCGGGGTAGAGGGCGCGGGCCTGGTCGCCGACGGCCTTGAGGTCGGCGAGGATCGCGAGCCAGCCGTCCGCGTCGGGGCCCTCGTCCGTGCCGGTGACGCCGAAGCCGCCGGTCGAGGGGGCGGTGGCGCCGTGGCCCCGGTGGTCGGAGGCGAGGACGCCGTAGCCGCGCGCGGTGAGGTGGGCGGCGAAGCGCTCGTAGCGGCGGGCGTGTTCGGCGGCGCCGTGGACGAGCTGGAGGAAGGCGCGGGGCCTGCGGCCCTCCGGCGGCAGCCAGGTGTACGTGGCGACGGCCGCGCCGTCGCCGCTCTGGAGCACGCCGGGCGTGGGTGCGGTCATGGTGGTGCTGCTCCTTCGCGTGGGGGCTTCCTGGCAGGTCCCCTCCCCCGCGGCGGGCCGCTCATGCCCCGGCGGGGCCGCGCACGAGCGGAGCGACCTCGGCGGCGAGGGTCTTCACGAGGGCGAGCGCCTCGCGGCCCCAGTCGCGCGGTTCGCGCGCGGCGGCCCACAGCGTGCCGAGGACGAAGCCGTCGTGGTCGGTGAGCGGCGCGCCGAGGTAGGCGCGGACGCCGGAGAGGTCGACGGCCTCGTTGGGCGAGAAGCGCGGGTAGTCGCGTACGTCGTCGAGGACGAGGGCCCGGCGGCGGACGACGACGTACGGGGAGAAGCCGTGGGCGCGTTCGACGCGGCGGGCGGCGGCGGGGACGCCCCGGGGGTGGAGTCCGGCGAGGTACTGATGGTCGGTGTGCACGAAGTTGACCCCGGCGAAGGGGGCTCCCGCGCCCGCGGCGAGGCGGGCCGCGTGGGCGTCGAGGGCGGGCACGGGTGCGGCGCCGAGACCGAGGGCGGCGAGGCGGCGCTCGCGTTCGGGGGCTTCGGGGTCGTCGGGGAGCAACAGGAGGCGGCCTGTGTTCATGCGCTGGCCCGGTCGCCCGGAGCGGAGGCGGGTGCCGGGGCGGGGCGTGCCGCCGTCAGCAGGTGCTTGACGAGGGTCAGCAGGGTCTGGATGCCCGAGCTGGAGATGCGGGCGTCGCAGTGCACGACGGGGACCTTCGGCGGCAGGCACAGCGCGGCGCGCACCTCCTCGGCCTCGTAGCGGTGCGCGCCGTCGAACTCGTTGATCGCGACGACGAAGCCGAGTCCGCGCTCCTCGAAGAAGTCGACAGCCGCGAAGCAGTCGGCGAGGCGGCGCGTGTCGGCGAGGATCACCGCGCCGAGCGCGCCCTCGGAGAGTTCGTCCCACATGAACCAGAAGCGTTCCTGGCCCGGCGTGCCGAAGAGGTAGAGGACGTGGTCGCGGTCGAGGGTGATGCGGCCGAAGTCCATCGCGACCGTGGTGGTCGTCTTGCGTTCGACTCCTTCGAGGCTGTCGGTCCCGGCGCTGGCGCTGGTGAGCAGTTCCTCGGTGCTCAGCGGGGCGATCTCGCTCACCGCGCCGACGAAGGTCGTCTTGCCCACTCCGAAACCACCGGCGACCAGGATCTTCAAGGCGGTGGGGAAGGTCTCAGAGCCGTCGTCGTAGTCCATCGAGCAATGCCTCCAGTAGGGACCGGTCCGTGGGGTGGGGGGAAGTGTCCGGCTGTTTGCTGACGAGGGAGCCGCAGTCCACGAGGTCGGAGAGCAGCACCTTGGTGACGACGACGGGCAGCCGCAGCCGCCCGGCGAGTTCGGCGACGGAGGCCGGTACGGAGCACAGGCCGAGCACCTCGCTGTGCTCGGGCCCGAGGTGCGCGGGGGCCGGGGTGCCGGTCGCGCGCACCTGCGAGAGCAGGCCGAAGGCGGTACGGGGCGTGGTGCGCCCTCCGCTGACGGTGTAGGGACGGACGAGGCGCCCGGCCTCGCTGTCGTACCAGGCCCTGCCCTCCTTGCGGCGGCGTCGGCCGCCCGCTGGCTGAAGTGTCACGGGGCGGCTCAGCTCGTCCTGGCCACGCGCGCGGGGCGCCGGGCGGGGGTGACGAGGAAGGGACGCACGCTCTTCACCAGCATGGCCATCTCGTAGCCGAGGACGCCCGGGTCCGCCTCGGGCCCGGCGAGGACGGCGAGGCAAGTGCCGGAGCCGGCGGCGGAGACGAAGAGCAGCGCGGTGGACAGCTCGATGACGACCTGGCGGACCTCGCCGCCGTCCGCGAAGCGGACGCCCGCGCCGCGCGCGAGGGAGTGGATGCCGGAGGCGAGCGCCGCGAGGTGGTCGGCGCTGTCCTTGTCGAGCCCGTGCACGGACTTGACGAGTCCGTCCGCGGAGAGGAGTACGGCGCTGCGGCTGTGCGCGACGCGCTGCACGAGGCCGCTGAGCAGCCAGTCGAGGTCGGACACGCTGCCCGCTCCGGGGGCTTCGCTCGCCATGGGGGTGTCGCTCCTTGCGTACGGGTACGGGCGGTGGGGCCGTGCGGCCCTGGGGGCGCCTTCCGGCGGGGGCGGCTCAGTCGGCCCGCGCGGGGGGCTCGGCGGGGGCGGGTTCGGCGAACTCCTCGCCGTCCTCGTACGGAGGGGCCCCTTCGGCCGTCGAGAGCGCGCGGTCGTACCCCTGCCGGAAGGCGGCCATGAGATCGGGCGTGTGCAAGGTGTCGTCCCCGCCCGTCGTTTCCGCGCGTTCCTCCGCGAACTCCGTGTTCCCTCTGCGCAGTTGCGGGACCATGTGGGTCTGCGCCTCGCGCTTGGGCAGTCCGGGCGCGGGGCCCTGGGGGTCGTTGACCGGGCTGCCGTCGCGGCGGGTGAGCGCGAGGATCGCGCCCGCGTCCGCGAACGAGACGCGGGGCGCGCCCGGCTGGGTGCCGGGACGGGCCTCTGCCGGGGTGGCACGGGGCCCGCCGCTCGCGCCGCGCCTGGGGAGCGGGGCGGTGGGGCGGGGGGCCTTCGGGGCAGGGGGCTCCTCGGCGGAGGTGGCTGGTGCGGGCGGCTCGGGGGTGGGCGCGCTCGGGGAGTTCCCGGGGACGCGTGGGTGCGGGGTGCGACGCGAGGGGAGCGCGTCGAGCGCGCCCCGGACGGGGAGCGGAGGCGGCCCCGCCGCGGCGGGGGCGTCAGGGGTACGAGACCCGGTTGCCGGAGCGTCGGGGGCGGAGGGTGCGGCGGGTGTCTCGCGCGAGGCGGGCGCGTCCGGTGTCCCGCCCGGCGCGGACTCCGGCTCGCCCGGTGGGGGCGCCGGGTCCGTGGCGCCCGGCGGAGGCGTCGGATCCCCAGCCGTCGGCAGCGGCGTCTCGCCCGTACGGGACGGGTCCTCCTCCGTGACCGGGGCGGCCTCCGCCGGAACCGAACCGGTCTCCGCCGGGGGCGGTGCACCCTCTCCGTCCGGGGCCGCCCGCCTCACCGTCGCGTCGTCCTCCCCCTCGTCGGCGGCTTCCTCGTCGACGACTTCCGCCTCGACGGGCTCTGCCCCGAGGAGTTCTGCCCCGGGGGCTCCCGCCGCGACGGGTTCCGCCTCCGCCGTCCTGCCGCTCGCGACGACCGCCGCCGGGGTGGCGGGTTCCTCGCCCAGGAGGGCGGCGGGCAGGACGACGACGGCCTGGACTCCCCCGTAGATGTTGCTCTGGAGGCGGACGACGATGCCGTGGCGTCGGGCGAGCGTGGCGACGACGTAGAGGCCGATGCGGCCGTCCTGGAGGAGTCCGGCAAGGTTCACCTGGTCGGGGTCGGCGAGGACGGTGTTCATCCGGTGGCGCTCGGCCGGGTCGAGGCCGAGGCCGCGGTCCTCGATCTCGACGGCGAGCCCGGCGGCGACCCGGCCCGCGCGGAGCAGGACGGGGGTGTGCGGCGCGGAGAAGAGCGTCGCGTTCTCGACGAGTTCGGCGATGAGGTGGACGATGTCGGCGACGTTCTGGCCATGCACCGCGCCGTCCACGGGCGGGACCAGGCGGACACGCGGGTACTGCTCGACCTCGGCCACCGCCGAGCGCAGTACCTGCTGGAGCGGGATGGGCGTGCTCCACTGGCGGCGCGAGACGGAGCCGCCGAGCACGGCGAGGTTCTCGGCGTGCCTGCGGGTGCGGGTCGCGAGGTGGTCGATGTGGAAGAGGCCCTTGAGCAGCGCGGGGTCCTCGGTGCAGCTCTCCAGTTCGTCGAGCACCTGGATCTGCCGGTGCACGAGGGACTGGAGGCGCCGCGAGAGGTTGACGAAGACCTCGACCTTCTGTTCGTGGCCCGCGTGGCTGGAGAGCTGCGAGGCGCGCACGACGGAGGCCATGGCGACGTCGTGGAAGCGGTGGAGTTCGTCGGCGAGCAGGTCGAGTCCGTCGCCGCCGCGGTCGGGGCGCGACGGCACCTCGCGCACCGGGGGCACTTCGCCGCGCCGCAAGCGGTCGACGAGACCGCGCAGTTCGGTCTGCCTGCGGGCGCTCGTGGTGCGCAGCGCGCCGACCCGGTCGAGCACGGTGCGGCTCGCGCGGCGCGCGGCGAGCACGGCGCCGCACAGCGCGGCGAACGCGACGCCCGCCGACAGTCCGACGCCGAGTTGCACGGCGGCCCCGAGATCGTCCTCGGCGCCGAGGAGCAGCAGTACCGCGGCGAGGCCGCTGAGCGCGACGGCGAGCGCGGGCAGGACCGCGGTGCGCAGCAGCAGTGTCCGTATGTGCGACTCGGGCAGCAGGCCGCCCGGTCTGCCGTGACGGGCCCCGCCGTCTCGGCGGTCCGCTCGCCCGGCGGAGGCGCGGAGGTGTGTCATCGACGTCCTCGGTACGGGGGATTACGTGCTGCGGGCACGGATCTCGCGCCACTCCCGGCGCTGGTGCGGCGGGGGGCGACGGCAGCCCACGGTAGTGACCAACTGAACAACGGATGGGGCCCGTTGACAAACCAGTACGGCCGAGGTCCCGCTTCAGCGGGAGGTGACGAACAGGCGTACGGGCAGCCTCGCGAACACCCGTACCCGCGCGACTCTCCCTTCGCACGCGCGTACGGGAACACACGTGCGCCCTCGCACACCGGAAGCCCCCACGCCGCCCCGTAACCTCGGGCCGCCGACGACAGGCGGGAAAGCGGACCCCGTACCGCGCCGAGTCGCGCGGTCCGTCCGGCACACGGGGAGATCGCCGCGCACCGGGCGGGCGCACGGTCGGACGGCGGCGATGACGCGCGACCGGACGACGACGGCGACGTGCGGTCGGCGGCGCTCTCGTCTCCGCGAGGACGCGGAACGCCGAGCCGCACCTCGGCCCGAACACGGCGTCCGCCCTCAGCGAGCCACCCCCGCCCCGCACCCGCCGCGCCGCAACTCCCCTACTCGCCCCGGCCGCACACCCCTTACCCGCCTACCGTTCCGGCCGCACTTCCCGCGCCCCCGCACCGTCCCGAACTGGTCGTACATCACACCCGCGCCCGACAGAGGGCTACACCCATCGGGTTAACATATGAGCGCCACCTAGCTCGAAAGATGGATCTGTGACTGTCAACGAGGACTCGTTCACCAATTGGAAGACCCGCGAGGAGATCGCGGAATCGATGATCCCCGTCATCGGCAGGCTTCAGCGGCAACGGGACGTCACCGTGCTGCTGCACAGCCGCTCGCTGGTGAACAAGTCGGTGGTCGGGATTCTCAAGACCCACCGTTTCGCCCGGCAGATCGCGGGCGAGGAGCTGTCGGTCACCGAGACGATGCCGTTCCTCCAGGCGCTCACGACGCTCGACCTCGGTCCCTCGCAGATCGACATCGGCATGCTCGCCGCGACGTACAAGAGCGACGAGCAGGGCCTGAGCGTCGCCGAGTTCACCGCCCGGGCCGTCGAGGGCGCGACCGGCGAGCGGAAGATCGAGCGCGGCGCCCCGCGCGATGTCGTCCTCTACGGCTTCGGGCGGATCGGGCGGCTCCTGGCCCGGCTGCTCATCGAGAAGGCCGGCTCGGGCAACGGCCTGCGGCTGCGGGCCGTCGTGGTCCGCAAGGCCGCGGGCCAGGATCTCGTCAAGCGCGCCTCGCTCCTGCGCCGCGACTCGGTGCACGGCCAGTTCCAGGGCACCATCATCGTCGACGAGGAGAACGACACCCTCGTCGCCAACGGCAACGCGATCCGGTTCATCTACTCCGACGACCCGGCGACCGTCGACTACACCGCGTACGGCATCAACGACGCGATCCTCGTCGACAACACGGGCCGCTGGCGCGACCGCGCGGGCCTCTCGCAGCACCTGCGCCCGGGTATCGCGAAGGTCGTCCTCACCGCGCCCGGGAAGGGCGACGTGCCGAACATCGTGCACGGCGTGAACCACGAGACGATCAAGCCGGACGAGCGGATCATCTCCTGCGCCTCCTGCACGACGAACGCGATCGTGCCGCCGCTCAAGGCGATGGCGGACGAGTTCGGCGTCGAGCGCGGACACGTCGAGACGGTGCACTCCTTCACCAACGACCAGAATCTGCTGGACAATTACCACAAGTCGGACCGCCGGGGGCGCTCCGCGCCGCTCAACATGGTCCTCACGGAGACGGGCGCCGCCTCGGCCGTCGCGAAGGCCCTGCCCGACCTCAAGGCGAAGATCAGCGGCAGCTCGATCCGCGTCCCCGTCCCCGACGTGTCGATCGCGATCCTGAACCTCCAGCTGAGCCGCGGGACGAACCGCGAAGAGGTCCTCGCCCACCTGCGCGAGGTCTCCCTCACCTCGCCGCTGCGCCGCCAGATCGACTTCACCACCTCCGCCGACGCCGTCTCCAGCGACTTCGTCGGCTCGCGCCACGCCTCGATCGTCGACGCCGGGGCGACCAAGGTCGACGGCGACAACGCGATCCTCTACCTCTGGTACGACAACGAGTTCGGCTACTCGTGCCAGGTGGTACGCGTCGTCCAGCACGTCTCGGGCGTCGAGTACCCGACCTTCCCGGCACCGCTCGGCTGAGCGTCCGTCCGAAGGGGCCGTCGGTGGGATCTTCCACCGGCGGCCCCTTCGGGCGTACGGGTACGGGCGGGCCCTCCCCCGCTGCGGACAGAGCCGGGCACACCCGCTCCCCGCCCTGCCGGACACCCCGTCCGCTACCGGGCGGTCCGGTGCCGCGTGCGGGCGAGGGACTAGGCGACGGTGCGGGAGTGGCGCGCGTTCACCGGTCGGCGGCGAGACCGAGGGCCGGGTCCGGGGTCGGCTCGCCACCCGGGTCGGGGGCGGGACCGGCGGCCGTGCCGGGCTCCCAGTGCCGCTCCAGCGGCAGCGAGACCGCGCGCCACCACGGCTCCTCCGGCAGCTCGCCGGTGGGCTCGAAGGGCTGGCCCGGGCGTGGGAAGGCGATGCGGGAGCCGGAGGCGTCGCCGAGGTCCTTCGTCCACTCGGCGGGCTCGGCCCACGGGTGCGGGGCGAGGTTGAAGGTGCCCCAGTGGATCGGCAGGAGGACGCCGCCACCGAGGTCCCCGTGGGCGCGCAGCGCCTCGGCGGGGGTCATGTGGATGTCGGGCCAGTACTCGCTGTAGGCGCCGAGCTGGATCATGGTGACGTCGAAGGGGCCGTGCTCGCGGCCGATCTCGGCGAAGCCGGGGAAGTACCCGGTGTCCCCGCTGTGGAAGACGCGGTGCTCGGGCCCCGCCACGACCCAGGAGGCCCACAGCGTGTGCTGCGTGTTGCGCAGGCCGCGCCCGCAGAAGTGACGGGCGGGCGTCGCGGTCAGCCGCACCCCCGCCAGCTCCGTCGACTCGTGCCAGTCCAGCTCCCGGACGAGCGCGTCGGGCACTCCCCAGCGCTCCAGGTGGGCGCCGATGCCGAGCGGGACGACGAAGGTGGTGCCGCTGGCCGCGAGCGCGCGGATCGAGGGCATGTCGAGGTGGTCGTAGTGGTCGTGCGAGATGACCACGGCGTCGACGCGGTCGAGCGCGGTGAGCGGGAACGGGACGGGGTGCAGGCGCTTGGGCCCGGCGAAGGAGAAGGGGGAGCAGCGCTCGCCCCACACCGGGTCGAAGAGGATGCGGGCGCCGTCGATCTCGGTGAGCACCGAGGAGTGCCCGGTCCAGGTGACGCGCAGGCCGTCGCGCGGGGGGCGCGCGAGGTCGGCGAGGGTCGTGGGGTGCACGGGGAGGACTCCGGAGGGGGCGCGCCGGGCGCGGTCCTCGGAGCGGAAGTAGGTGCGCAGGAGTTCCTTGCGGTCCGGCGTGGGGGCGCCGCCCGTCGTCTCGCCCGTGGGGCCCTCGGGGTTGGTGAAGACGCCCTTGGCCGGGTCGAAGTGCGGGGAGCGGCGGATGCGGGCCATGCGGGCGCCGCTCGGGTCGGCCCCGAAGGCCGGCGGAGAGGGAAGGCGGCGGCGGGTGGGGGGCACGGTGTCTCCTCGGGTACGGAAGTTCCGGGGCGGTACGTGTCAATATTCGGCCGGTCCGTCGGCTCGGCGCCCGCCGGGGTGGGCCTTGCGGGGGCTCCGCCCCCAGGCCCCCGCCCCTCAAACGCCACGGCGCCCGGAATTGGTTCCCTCTACAGGGGCATGAGGTCGGGGCGCTTCGCGTGGACGTGGTCGCCCGAGGACTCGCCGCGCAGGCGGCGGCCGATCCAGGGGACGAGGTACGCACGGGCCCAGGCGATGTCGTCGCGGCGCTCCACGAAGGTGCCGCGCGGGCGCAGCGGAGGCCAGGGCTGCTCGGGGTCGGCGGGGACGTCGAGGCCGAGGAGCTGGGCGGCGCGCAGGGCGACGCGGGTGTGGCCCTCGGGGCCGAGGTGGAGACGGTCGCTGTCCCAGGCGCGGCGGTCGCGGACCGAGCGCAGGGCCCACAGGTCCAGGACGAGGCAGCCGTGGCGGTCGGCGACGGCGCGTACGTGTGCGTTGTACGTGGCGATCTTGCCGCGCAGGTGGCGCAGGACCGGCGTGTCCCGCGTGTCGAAGCCGGTCGCGATCATGACGGTGCCGGCGGCGGCCGAGAGCGTCTCGACGGCCTTCTCGAAGCGTTCGGCGAGGTCGTCCGGGTCGGTGCCGGGGCGCAGCACGTCGTTGCCGCCGGCGACGAAGGAGACGAGGTCGGGGGCGAGCGCCGCCGCGCGGGGGACCTGCTCCTCGGCGATCTGGTCGAGGAGCTTGCCGCGTACGGCGAGGTTGGCGTAGCGGAAGGCGGAGCGCTCGGGGAGGCGGTCGGCGAGCTGGACGGCGAGGCGGTCGGCCCAGCCGGTGAAGAGCCCGCCGGGACCGGGGTCACCGACGCCTTCGGTGAAGCTGTCGCCCACGGCCACGTACGACGTCACGGTGCCCTCGGGGCGGAGGGCCTTGCTGCTGGGAATCCTCGCTTCTCGTGCCACCTCGGCATCCTTCACCCTTACGCCAGACTTACGCCACCGTAGGGAGGGGGTGACGCGAAGTGAGAAAGGCCACCGGTCAAGAAAGCCCCAACCACGGAATAAACGGGACCCCTTGGCGGTCCTGTCCCCCAACGGCCGGGACGGCCCGCCCCGTGGAGGGGGCGGGCCGTCACGACGCGCGGAGGTACGGCGCTCAGGCGGTGACGCCGTGCTGGGCGAGGAAGGTGATCGGGTTGACGTCGCTCCCGTAGTCGGGGCCCGTGCGGACCTCGAAGTGCAGGTGCGGGCCGGTCACGTTGCCGGTCGCGCCGGAGAGGGCGATCTGCTGGCCCTCGGCGACGGACTGGCCGGCCGAGACCTTGAACGCGGAGAGGTGGGCGTACTGGCTGTAGTGGCCGTCCGCGTGCTTGATGACGACCTGGTTGCCGTAGGCGCCGCCCCAGCCCGCGGCGACGACCGTGCCGGCGGCGATGGACTTGACGGGGGTGCCGGTGCCGACCGGGAAGTCGGCACCGGTGTGGCCGTGCGACCACAGGTTGCCGCTGCGGCCGTAGCCGCTGCCCTTGACGCCGTCGACGGGCGCGGTCCAGCCGGTGCCCGTGGGGGCCTTCTTGGCGGTGGGCGCCGGGGCCGCGGCCTTCTTCACGACGAGCTTCGCACCGGGCTTGATGATGCCCGGGTTGGCGCCGATGGTGCCCTTGTTCTGCTCGTAGAGCCTCTTCCAGCCGCCGGAGACCTTCTCCTTCTTGGCGATCTTGATGAGCGTGTCACCGGTCTTGACGGTGTACGTCGCGTCCTTCGCGGGGCTCGCGGCGTGGGCGCCGCCGAGGGCGGTGAGCGGGAGTGCCACGGCTGCGGCACCGGTGGTGCCGAGCAGCGCGAGGCGACGGGTGAACGAGCGGCGGTTGGCCGTGGCGGACATGCGGATTCCTTCTCCGTCGCCTGCGGGGTGAGCTGTCGGGTTCGGGCTGGAGCTGCCCGGCCACCGGCGCGGTGCGCGCGGCGACTTCACCCCGAGCCGTCCCGGAGGGACCGGGAACGGCGTGAAGCGTGTGGGTCCCCCGCTCCTGCCGGTACGGGTGTGAGTGAGCGTGAGAGTCCGGGGCGGCGGCAGGATTCGGCGTTCCGGCCGGACTGCTGGTGACCGTAAAGGCAACGCGACACGCCGGACAAGCAGCCCTTTTGCGTTGCGAATCACATTTGGTGATCCATTCCGCAGATTTCCGTCACTCTCCGTGGAAACCATCCGATCCGGACAGAACCGGACGTACGGCTTTTGCAGCGAAAACGGGCCACGCCGCCCCGGCCGCCCTTCCGGCACCGTCCGTCACCGCTATGACGCTGCTCACCTCGGGGTTCTCCCGTGCTCCGGTACCTTGCCCGGCCCCGCCGTCCGTGCCAGTCTCGGCCTCGCGCCCACGCCGGCGAGCCGCGCCGGCGGCCCACCGGAAGGAGTCCCGTGACGCAGCCGCCCCCGGGGACCGCGCCCGAGCCCGTCGTCGTCCCCCCGGCAGGACCGGATGAGCCCGCGCTGAGCGCCATCCGCAACTTCCGCGACGTGGGCGGGCTGCCCACGCGCGACGGCCGCCGCACCCGGACCGGCGTCCTCTTCCGCAGCGGCCACCTCGCGCACGCGACCGCGGCCGACGCCGCCTACCTCGCCGGCCTCGGCCTCCACTCGGTCTTCGACTTCCGCAACGCCGCCGACCGCGCCCTCGAAGGCCCCGACGTCGAACTGCCCGGCGTGCGCAATGTGCACCTGCCGCTCAACGACCCTGCGGAGGGCGCGGAGTTCTGGCGGATCGTGCGGGACGGGGAGGTGGAGCAGTTGCGGGCCGCGCTCGGCGAGGGGCGCGGCGCGGCCCGCATGGAGGCCAGTTACCGGCGGCTGATCAAGGAGCGCACCGCCGAACACGGGCGGCTGCTGCGGGCGCTCGCCGAGGACAGTGTGCCCGCGCTGCTGCACTGCGCGGCGGGCAAGGACCGGGCGGGCATCTCGGTCGCGCTCGTCCTGCTCGCCGTGGGCGTGGAGGAAGCGGCGATCGAGGAGGACTACCTCAAGTCGAACGCGCGCCACCGCCGCTACCGCGTCTCACGCGGCGGGGACGCGGCGCCGCCGACGGACCCCGAGATCGCCGGACTCCTCGACCCGCTCTTCGCCGCGCGGGCGAGTTATCTGCACGCCGCGCTGGAGACGATCGACTCGCACTGGGGCGGCAGGGACCGCTACTTCGGCGAGGTCCTGGGACTCGACGACGCGCTGCGCGAGCGGTTGCGGGAGCGGCTCGTGGAATAGGCGGCCGCGGGAGGGGGCGCGGGACGGGGGCGGCTCCGCCCGGGGGAGGTACCGCCCCTGACCGTCACTGGTTCTTGGCGCCCAGCACGAAGAGCAGGTAGAGGAAGGCCGCGACGCCGTGCGCGGCGACGACGTAGACGAAGACGCGGACCCACAGGCCGGTCGGGATCTTGTCCTCGACGAAGCGGCGGAGCGAGCCGTCCTCCGGCGAGGACTGCGGGTCCTGCGAGGACCGCTGGGCGTGCGAGGACAGCGGTTCCGCGGCCCTCGGCTCCTCCGTCGCGGCTCGTCCGGCGGGCTCGGACGGGTACTCGGGCTCGGGCATTACGCGCCTCCTGGGTGGACGTCGCCGAGGCAGAGCGCGCCGAGCGGGCTCTGCAAGAGCGTGTGGACGAAGAGCAGCACCGCGCCGTCCGGGTCCGCGGCGGCGATGCGGTGCGGGGTGAGCGAGTCGAAATGGGCGCTGTCGCCGGGTGCGAGCAGGTGCGCGCTGTCGCCCAGGCGCAGCCGCAGGCGTCCGGTCAGGACGTGCAGCCATTCCTCGCCCGGGTGCACGCGCACGATGTCGCCCTGGCTGCCGTAGGGGACCCGTACGCGCAGCGCCTGCATCGCGCGCCCCGAGCCTCCCGCCTGCCAGTACGTCCAGCCGCCCGCCTCGGTGGGTTCCATGGCGCCGGCGCGGACGACCGCGCCCGGTCCCGCGGGGGTCTCGCCGAGGAGTTCGGAGACCGTCGTACCGTAGGTACGGGCCAGGGCGAGCAGCATCGGCAGGCTCGGCTGCCTGCGGCCCGTCTCCAGCCGGGAGAGGTGGGCCGGGGAGAGACTCGCGGCGCGCGCGGCGGCCTCCAGCGTGAGCCCCGCGCGGCGGCGCAGTTCGCGCAGGTGCGGGGCGACGGTGACGGCGAGTTCTCCGGACGGGCCCTCGGGCTCGGTGCTCATGCCCCTATTCAGCCACCGCCGTGCCTCTCGGGCAAATTTCTTACCCGAGAGGCAAAAAGCAGGGATTCAGCGGTGGGCGACCGCCTGCTTCACGATGTTCTTCGCGAAGTCGCCCATGAGGCCGCCGTTGTGCGCGTCGTCCATGACGGCGGTGAAGGCGTCCACGAAGCGGTCCGCGTCCTTCTCGTCGATCACGAGCGGCGGGATGAGCTTGATGACTTCGAGGTGGTCCCCGGAGACCTGCGTGAGGATGCGGTGCTTCTGGAGCAGCGGCACCACGACCATCTGCGCGAAGAGCCCCTTGCGCGCGGCCTGGAGCATGGCCCAGCGGCTGCGCAGCTTGAGCGAGTCGGGGCGGCCGAACTCGATGCCGATCATGAGGCCGCGCCCGCGGATGTCGGCGAGCATCTCGTACGCGGGGATCAGCTCGCTCAGGCGTCCCTTGAGGTAGTCCCCCGTGCGGCGCGCGTGGGCGACGATGTTCTCGTCCTCCATGACGTGCAGCACGGCGAGCCCCGCGGCCATCGCCTGCGCGTTGGCGCCGAAGCTCGCCGAGTGGACGAGGACGCGGTCCATCGAGGAGTAGACCTTCTTGAAGATCCACTCCTTGCCGAGCGTCGCGCTCACGGGGACGTAGCCGCCCGAGAGCGACTTCGCGACGCACACGAGGTCCGGCTCTACGCCCTCCTCGTGCTGGTAGGCGTAGAAGTCGCCGGTGCGCCCGAGGCCGGTCTGCACCTCGTCGGCGATGAGCAGGGCCTTGTGCTTGCGCAGCAGGTCCTGCGCCGCCTTGAGGTAGCCGGGCGGGGTCTCGGTGACGCCCTTGCCCTGGATCGGCTCGACGATGAGCCCGGCCACGTCGCCCTTGCGCAGCTCCCGCTCCAGCGCGGAGAGGTCCCCCACAGGCAGGGCGGTGTCGGGCAGCAGCGGCGCGAAGCCGTCGCGGAAGCCCTTCTCGCCGTTCACGGAGAGGGAGCCCGTGGTGAGGCCGTGGAAGGCGTGGTCGTAGTAGAGGACGCGCTCGCGCCCGGTCGCGAAGCGCGCGAACTTGAGGGCCGTCTCGACGGCCTCGGTGCCGCTGTTGCCGAAGAAGACGCGGTCGAGGTGCGGACTGTGGGACAGCAGCTTCTCGGCGAGGAGACCGGGCAGCGGCTGGCAGTCGAAGCGCGTGAGGTCGGCGAGCTGGGCGTCGAGCACGTCGTGCAGCGCCTGGCGGACGACCGGGTGGTGGCGGCCGAGCCCCATGACGCCGAAGCCGGCGAGCATGTCGAGGTAGTCCTGCCCCTGGTCGTCCCAGAAGTGAGCGCCCTGGCCGCGCTCGTAGTACTTGTCGAAACCGATCGTGTGGAGCATGCGCGGCAACTGGTGGTTGAGGTGCTTGGTGTGCAGTGCGTAGCGCTCGCGGCCGCGCGCCGCGAGCAGGCCGTTGAGATCGAACCCCTTGCCCCGCGTGCCCTCGCCCCCGGGAGCCGCTGCGTCCGTCGTGCCGGTGGTCATCCTTGCGTCTTCTCCTTACGGGCCAGGTGGGCCCCGATGCGTCCGGCGATCTCCACCGGGGTGAGGCCGAGGTCGGCGAGCAGTTCCCCGCGCTTGGCGTGCGGCAGGAACTGCTCGGGGATGCCGAAGTGGCGTACGGGGACGTCCACATCGGCGTCGGCGAGGGCCACCGAGACGGCGGCGCCGACCCCGGCGGTACGGCTGTTGTCCTCGACGACCGCGACCACCCGGTGCCGCGCGGCGAGGGGGGCGAGGGCGGGGTCGAGGGGCTTGACCCAGCGCGGGTCCACGACGGTCGAGCGGATGCCGCGCTCGCGCAGGAGGCCGGCGGCGGCGAGGCACGTGGAGGCCATGACACCGACCGAGACGAAGAGGACGTCGGCCTCCTCCCCGGCGTCCTCGGCGAGCACGTCGAGGCCGCCCTCGCGGCGCAGCGCGGGCAGGTCCGCGCCCACCGTCTCCTTGGGGAAGCGCACGAGGGTCGGCGCGTCGTCCACGGCGACCGCCTCGCGCAGCTGCGCGCGCAGCTCGCCCGCGTCGCGGGGCGCCGCGATGCGCAGTCCGGGCACCACCTGGAGCACGGACATGTCCCACATGCCGTTGTGCGAGGCGCCGTCGGTCCCCGTGACGCCGGCCCGGTCCAGGACGAAGGTGACCCCGCACTGGTGCAGGGCGACGTCCATGAGGAGCTGGTCGAAGGCGCGGTTGAGGAAGGTCGCGTAGACGGCGACGACGGGGTGCAGTCCGCCGGTCGCGAGTCCGGCGGCCGAGACGGTCGCGTGCTGCTCGGCGATCCCGACGTCCCAGACGCGCTCGGGGAAGCGCGCAGCGAAGGGGGTGAGGCCCACGGGGTCGAGCATCGCGGCGGTGAGCGCGACGACGTCGTGCCGCTCCTCGGCGATCCGTACCAGCTCCTCGCCGAAGACCGCCGTCCAGGAGGGCCCGGCGGAGGGCGTGAGCGCCTCCGCGGTGAGCGGGTCGATCGCGCCCACCGTGTGGAAACGGTCCGCCTCGTGGGCGAGGGCGGGCTCGTAGCCGCGGCCCTTCTCGGTGATGACGTGCACGATGACGGGCCCGCCGAAGCGCTTGGCGCTGGCGAGGGCCGACTCCAGGGCCGCGATGTCGTGGCCGTCGACGGGGCCGACGTACTTCAGGCCGAGGTCCTCGAACATGCCCTGCGGGGCGAAGGCGTCCTTGAAGCCCTTCTTCGCGCCGTGCAGCGACTCGTAGAGCGGCTTGCCGACGACGGGGGTGCGGTCGAGCACTTCCTTGCCCCACGCGAGGACCTTCTCGTAGCCGTCGGTCGTGCGCAGCGCCGCGAGGTGGTGGGCGAGGCCGCCGATCGTCGGGGCGTACGAACGCTCGTTGTCGTTCACGACGAGGACGAGGGGGCGGTCCTTGGCGGCGGCGATGTTGTTGAGCGCCTCCCAGGCCATGCCGCCGGTGAGCGCCCCGTCGCCGGTGACGGCGACGACGTGGGTGTCCTCCCCGCGCAGGTCGCGCGCCTTGGCGAGGCCGTCGGCCCAGCCGAGCACGGTCGAGGCGTGGCTGTTCTCGATGACGTCGTGCGGGGATTCGGCGCGCGAGGGGTAGCCGGAGAGACCGCCCTTGGAGCGCAGCTTGGAGAAGTCCTGCCGGCCGGTGAGGAGTTTGTGCACGTACGCCTGGTGCCCCGTGTCCCACAGGACGCGGTCGTGCGGCGAGTCGAAGACCCGGTGCAGGGCGATGGTCAGCTCGACGACCCCGAGGTTGGGGCCCAGGTGGCCGCCGGTCCTGGAGACCGCCTGGATCAGGAACTCCCGGATCTCCGAGGCCAGTTCGGGCAGCCGGTCGCTGCCCAGGGCCTTGAGGTCGCGCGGCCCCCGGATGCTTTCGAGCAGTGTCACGTTCGGGCCCTCTCTCTTCGGACGTCCGGCCCGGTCGGGTCGGCGGGATGCGTGAGCGGGGCCGCGCGGCGCAGCGGAGCGGCAGGCACGGGGCCCCGGCCTCGCAGGGGTGCGAGTCCGGGGCCGCGTGGGGGCCGGTCAGGACGGGCGCGGCCCGTCACGGTCAGGAGCGGTTGCCCGCGATCGTCTCGCGGGCGGCGCGCAGCGAGGCCTGCAAGGAGCCCATGGTCGCCATGACGGCCGTCGGCTCGTAGCCGCAGTGCGCCATGCAATTGTCGCAGCGCTCGTCCTTGCCGCGCCCGTACTTGTCCCAGTCGGTCTCCTCGATGAGCTGCCGGTAGGTGGGCACGTAACCGTCGCTCATGAGGTAGCAGGGGCGCTGCCAGCCGAAGAGGGAGTAGTTGGGAATGGCCCAGGCGGTGCAGTCGAAGTCCTGCTTGCCCTCCAGGAAGTCCAGGAAGAGCGGCGAGTGGTTGAGGCGCCACCGCTGCCTGTTGCCGCCCGCGAACGCCTTCTTGAAGAGCTCGCGGGTCTGCGTGACGCCGAGGAAGTGCTCCTGGTCAGGGGCCTTCTCGTAGGCGTAGGCGGGCGAGATCATCATCTCGTCGACCTGGAGTTCGTCGTTGAGGAAGTCGAGCACCTCGATGACGGTCTGGGGGGTGTCGGTGTTGAAGAAGGTCGAGTTGGTGGTGACGCGGAAGCCGCGGCGCTTGGCCTCCTTGATCGCCGCGACGGCCTCGTCGAAGACGCCCTCCTTGGCCACCGACTCGTCGTGCCGCTCCTTGAGGCCGTCGATGTGCACGGCGAAGGCGAAGTACGGGGAAGGGGTGAACTTCTCGATCTTCTTACGGAGCAGCATGGCGTTGGTGCAGAGGAAGACGTACTTCCGCTTGGCCACCAACTGGCGCACGATCTCGTCAATCTGGGGGTGCATGAGGGGCTCACCGCCCGCGATGGAGACCATCGGGGCGCCGGACTCCAGGACAGCGCCGACGGCCTGGGCGACCGGCATGCGCTGCTTGAGGACTCCCGCGGGGTGCTGGATCTTGCCGCAGCCCTCGCACTTCAGGTTGCACGCGAAGAGCGGTTCGAGCTCGACGATGAGCGGGAACTTCTCCCGCTTGCGGAGCTTCTGTTCCATCAGATACGTCCCGATCCTGATGGTCTGGCGAAGCGGCATGGCCATCTGGCTCACCTCCTGGGGAGCAGAAAAGTACGGTGCCATTCAGAGAAAGCAGGCAGGACGGCACGGAGTACGCGGAAGGCAGATATTCCCCCGCTGACCGTGCCGATACGGACGAGTTCGTGTTCCGGTGCGTCCACCACCACCCGGACGGCGGCCACCGGACGGGTGGCGGCGGCTGACTCCGCACGGGCCGTGCGGAGCGTGGCGGCGGACTCCATGTCCACCGCGACGGCGCCCGTCTCGCGCAGCGTCGCCCGCTCGGGGCCGCGCACCACGTGGTCCGATCCGGCGAGCACCCCGGTGTGCACGGTGCGGCCGGGGATCGTACGGGCGAGCGCGGCGGCGAGCGCGGCGGTGGCGAAACACGAGGTCGAGCCGGCCGCGTCCTCGGTGCGTTCGGCGACCACGAGGTCGCCGGGGTGCATCCCGGGGACGAGTCCGGCGCAGAACCCGGTGGCGAGGACGGCGGTCGCGGGGGACGCGGCCCGGAGCGCGCGCGCGACGGCGCGCTCCGCGGCTTTGGGCCCCATGCCCGTGCGCAGCACGGACACCGCGCCGCCGGCCTGCCGCAGGGTGCGGCGGCCCCCTCCGCTGCGCAGCGCGACGTGCTCGATGCCGAGCGCGCAGGCGACGAGCAGCGGTACTGAGCCGGGATCGGTCCCGGTTCCGGGGGCCTGTGCCATCAGTTCTCCCCCGGGCCGGTGCCGTTGAGGTAGCGGCCGAGCGCCGTCACGGGGAACACCTGCCGGTACAGGTGGTAGTTGATGGAGAAGTCCCAGGGGAAGCCGGTCCCGGTGAACCAGGGTTCGTCCCAGGTGCCGTTCTCGGTCTGGGTCTCGACGAGGTACGCGACACCGCGGCGCACCTGTTCCGAGTCCCGCTCACCGGCCGCGAGCAGCGCGAGCAGCGCCCAGGCGGTCTGCGAGGCGGTGGAGTGGCCGCGGCCGTGCCAGGCGGTGTCCTGGTACGAGCGCAGGTCCTCGCCCCAGCCGCCGTCCTCGTTCTGCACCTGGCCGAGCCAGGCGACGGAGCGGCGGATCGCCGGGTGCGAGGCGGGGACCCCGGCCGCGACGAGCGCGGGGACGACGGCCCCGGTCCCGTACACGTAGTTGACGCCCCAGCGGCCGAACCAGGAACCGTTCGTCTCCTGGTTCTTCAGGAGCCACTCCACGCCGCGCCGGGTGCGCGGGTGGTGGGCGAGGCCCTCCTCGGCGAGCATCTCGACGACGTGCGCGGTGACGTCGGCCGACGGCGGGTCGATGACCTCGCCGAAGTCGCTGAACGGCAGCCGGTTGGGGAAGGGGCTGGTGTTGTCGGCGTCGAAGGCGCCCCAGGCTCCATTCTTCGACTGCATCCCCGCGTTCCAGTCGACCGCGCGGCGCACGGCCTTGTCGACCCGCGTCGCGTCGGGGTGGGCGACGCGGCGCAGCGCGAGGACCACCTCGGCGGTGTCGTCGATGTCGGGGTAGTTGTCGTTGTGGAACTCGAAGGCCCAGCCGCCCGGCGGCAGGTCGGGGCGGCGCACGACCCAGTCGCCCGGGCGCACGATCTGCTCGGCGAGCATCCAGTCGGCGGCCTTGATCATCTGCGGGTGGTCGGCGGGGACGCCGGCGTCGGCGAGCGCGACGGTGGCCAGGCAGGTGTCCCAGACCGGGGACTGGCACGCCTCGATCATGCGCGCGCCGTCCTCGCGCCAGACCGCGAAGCGGTCGAGCGATTCGAGCCCGGCCCGCAGCACGGGGTGGTCGAGGTCGTAGCCGAGCAGGTGCAGGGCGATGATCGAGTACACCGCGGGGGGCTGGATGCCGCCCCAGCAGCCGTCGTTCTCCTGGCGCTCGACGATCCACGTGGCGGCGGCGCGCATCGCGGCCTCGCGCAGGCGGCGGGGGGCCACCTTGCGGTAGCCGTGGAGCATCTTGTCGAGCTTGTGGAAAACGTTGTCCCAGCTGGCCACCGGGGGCGCCGGCTGGGCCGGGTTGGGGTCGGCCGGGTCGGTGTGCAGCTCTTCGAGCGCGAAGGGCGCGGGCCGCACCGGACGCTGGGCGCACACGACGGTGAGCGGCACGATCGTCTGGCGGGCCCAGCAGCCGAAGTCGTAGATGTTGAGCGGAGCCCACTTGGGGAAGAACATCAGCTCCGGAGGCATCTCCGGCAGGTCCTCCCACTTCCACCAGCCGAAGAGGGCGAGCCAGATCCGCGTGAAGACCCGGGAGCGGGCGACGCCGCCCTGGGCGCGGACGAAGGCGGACGCCTTGCGCATGTGCGGCGCTTCGGGGCTGTCCCCGGCGAGGCGCAGCGCGACGTATCCCTCGATGGTGGCCGACAGGTCCCCGGGCCCGCCGTAGAAGGTGTTCCAGGTGCCGTCCTCCTGCTGCTCCCCGCGGATGAAGAGCGCGGCGGCCTGGGTCGTGGCCTCGTCCCTGATGCCGAGGAACTGCCGCAGCAGGAGGTCCTCGGCGTCCATGGTGACGTTGGTGGCGAGATCGCCTTTCCACCAGCCCTCGTCACTCTGCCGGTCGAGGAGGAAGTCCACGGCTCGCCGGGTGGCGCGGGCGGTGGCCTCGACGGCTTCACTCGCCTCGGGGCTGAGGTGCAAAGGAGCACTGGCCGTGGTAGCCGGGGGCGTCGCCGCTCCGGTGCTTCCATCGGTCGTCGCTGTCATGGCTTCCCCTTCGTGCAGTCTCGATCATCTGCTGTGGGTCCGCCGTCGGCCGGGGCCGCGGCCCGCCCGGTGTCCGCCGGCAGGAGGCGGGGACACCGGGCGGGCCGCACCGGTCGGCGACTGCGCGTCATCGCTGGCATGTCCGTCTGATGGTGATCATCTCTTTCGTACGACGACGAAGTCCGCGAGCGCCACGAAGGACGCCCGCACGTGGGGGGGCATCGGGACGCTGTCGAGGGCCCCGATGGCGATGTCGAACTGCCGGCGTGCCTCCTGCGAGGTCCACTCGCGGCCCCCGGCCTCCTCGATGAGGGCGGCGCGGGCGGCGAACTCCTCCTCGGAGAACTCCTCCTGGGGCACGGAGTCGGGCCCGGTGGCGGCGGCGTCGGCGGCGAGGAGCCGGGCGAGCTTGTCGGAGGCCGGGCCGCCCGCGGCGAGCGCGGCGACGACGGGCAGCGACTTCTTGCGCTGGCGCAGGTCGCTCCAGGTCTGCTTGCCGGTGGACTCGGGGTCGCCCCAGATGCCGAGGAGGTCGTCCACGGCCTGGAAGGCGAGCCCGAGGTGGTAGCCGTAGCGCTCCAGGGTGTCGGCGGTGGCCTCGTCGGCACCGCCGAGCACGGCACCGACGGAGGCGGCGCAGGCGAGGAGGGCACCGGTCTTGTTGCCCTCCATCTCCAGGCACTCCTCGACCGTGACCCGGTCGCGGTGCTCGTAGGAGATGTCCTGGGCCTGACCGTCGATCAGCGCGCGCGTGGCGCGCGTGAGTCGGCGGGTCGCGCGGCCCGCCTCGGGGGTGCCGAGTTCGAGGAGGATCTCGTTGGCGAGGGCGAAGAGCGCGTCGCCGACGAGGATCGCCTGCGCGGGACCGTGCACCTTCCAGACGGTGTCGCGGTGGCGGCGCTGCTCGTCGCCGTCCATGAGGTCGTCGTGCAGCAGCGAGAAGTTGTGCACGAGTTCCACGGCGACGGCGCCGGGCACGCCGGTCTCGGCGCTCGCCCCGGTGGCCTCGGCGGAGATGAGCGCCAGGGCGGGGCGCACGGCCTTGCCGCCGTCGCCCGCGACGGGCCTGCCCTCCGCGTCGGTCCAGCCGAAGTGGTAGGCGGACACCGAGTCCATGGGCGGCGCGAGCCGGTCCACGGCGGACCGCAGCACCGGCGTGACGAGGGCACGGCTGCGCTCGACGAGCGCGGTCACGTCCGGGGCGTCGGCGGCGGCTTCGGCCGAGGGCACAGTCGGCACGTTCTTCTCTCCTCTGTTCGCGGTGCTGGTCTGGGGGGTGCTGAGCAGCACCCGGTCGGCCGGGGCCTCGGTGCTCATGCCGCCTCCTGGAAGTGGAAGAGGTGCGCGCCGGTGCGGCCCAGGCCGGTGAGCGCCGCGCGGGCGGCGTCGCTGCCGCTGCGCACGGCGCCCTCCATCGTGGCGGGCCAGCCGGTGTCGGTCCACGCCCCGGCGAGGTAGAGGCCGGGGGCTCGGGTGGTGTTGCCCGGCCGCAGCCCTTTGCCGCCGGGGGCCGGGTCGAAGGTCGCCGTGCGTTCCCTGGTGACGAAGAAGTCGCGGATCCCGGCGCCGCGCGCGGCGGGCAGGAGTCGCTCCAGTTCGGGCAGGTAGCGCGCGCGCAGCGTGCTGACGGGCGCGTCGATCTCCTCGCCGGCGGCCGACTGCGAGACCGCGAGGTACTGGCCGGGACCGGTGAGCCCGGAAGGGGCCGTGCGGTCGAAGACCCATTGCACCGGGCTGCCGAGCGCGGCGAAGAAGGGCTGACGCAACACCTTGCGGTCGTAGACGACGTGGACGTTGAGGATGGGTGAGGTGCCGAGTGCGGTGAGCCGCTCGGGGTGGTCGAGTGCCCCGGCGGGCAGCAGGGAGTATGCCTCGTGCTGGGCCACGGCGAGCACGACGGTGTCGGCGTCGAGCACGCCGTCCTCGGTGCGTACCCGCCAGCCGCCCCCTTCGGCGGCCTCGACGGCGCTCACCCGGGCGCGCAGCCGGGTGGTGACGCCGGCTTTGTCGAGGGCGCGGCGGGCGAGGGTGTCGTGGAGTTCGCCGAGCGGGACGTGGGCCCAGCCGATGTCGGCGGCGCCCGGCTCGGTGAGCAGCCCGGTCCTGAAGACCTTGGCGGCGAGGGCGAGTGAGGCGTCGTCGGCGCGGGCGTTGAGTGTCGCGACACCGACGAGGTCCCACAGGGCCGCGATGGTGCGGGGGCTCTGCCCGTGTGCGCGCAGCCAGCTCCCGAAGTCGCGCCGGTCGAGCTCCGGGTCGGCGGGGTCGAGCTTGCGCAGCGCGAGCGCGGCGCGCGCGACGGACGCGCGTTCCCGCAGGCTCAGGTGGGGGTACGTGGCGAGGCCCCCGGCGAGGTGCAGGGGCACCGGGGCCTGGGTGCGCCGCAGTCGTCCCAGGCGCCAGGTGTCGGCGTCGAGCACGGGGACATCGAGCCGGTCCTGCACGGGGGCGAGGTGGGCGGCGTCGATGCGGTGCAGGAACTGCTGGTAGGCGGTGCAGCAGCGCAGGTAGACGTGCTGGCCGTTGTCTACGGTGAGGTCGCCGCGCCGGAAGGAGAAGGCGAGCCCGCCGAGGCGGGGCCTGCCCTCCAGAAGGCTGACGCGGACTCCCGCGTCGGCGAGCCCGAGCGCCGCGGTCACTCCGGCGAGTCCGCCGCCGATGACGACGGCATGTCCCGCGCCGCCGGTGGGGGTGGTGGCTGAATCGGCCTGTTCGGTCATGCGTCCTCCCTGCCTGCCCCCGGGGTGGTGGCGTGCGCAGTGAGGGACGCGGACCTCAGCCCGGAGGTTGCCCGGTCGTGACCGGATACGGGTGCTTTCGCGCGGCCCTGCCGCGGGGCCCTGCGGATCATGCTTGTTCCCCGTCTCTCTGACGGGCCGCCGCCTTGGCATCGACCCCCGCGAGGCCGCGCACGGCGACGTACGCCTTCTCACGGGCCGGCAGCGAGACCCGGCCGCGCAGGACGGCGTCGGGGTCCTGCTCGATGCGGTCCAGGAGGCGGTGGTAGATCCCGGCCATGGCCGAGACGCAGGCGCCGCCGCGCCGGTCGAGCAGGGGAAGCAGCTGGTAGCCCTCGTCGAAGAGCGCACGCGCGCGGCGCACCTCGAAGTGGACGAGGCCCGGGAAGTCCGCGCCCTCGGGCAGCGTCGCCGAGCCGAAGCCCGCGGAGCAACCGAATTTGTCGAGGTCCTCGGCGGGCAGGTAGGTGCGGCCGTTCTCGGCGTCCTCGCGCACGTCGCGCAGGATGTTGGTGAGCTGGAGCGCGAGGCCGAGCGTGTTGGCGTACTCGGGGGCGCGTACGCGGTCGCGCGCGCCGGGCCGGACACCGAAGATGCCGAGCGAGAGCCGTCCGATCGCCCCGGCGACGCAGCGGCAGTAGTCGGCGAGTTCCTCCCAGGTGCGGTAGACGCGGCCCTGTACGTCCATCAGGACGCCGTCGATCAGCTCGTCCAGGGCGCCGAGCGGCACCGGGAAGCGCCGGGCGGTGTCCGCGAGGGCGACGGCGACCGGGTCGGTGTCGTCCTCGGCCACGTCCTTGGTCCGCACCCGCTCCAGGAGCGCGCGGCACTCGTTCAGCCGACGGGTCTTCTCCTCCGGCGACAGCAGGCCGTCGCCGATGTCGTCCACGCGGCGTGAGAAGGCGTAGACGGCCGACATGGCGCGGCGCTTGTCGCCGGGCAGCAGGCGGATGCCGTAGGCGAAGTTCTTCGCCTCGGCCCCTGTGACGCTCTCGCAGTAGCCGTAGGCGGCGCTCACCGCCGCGGGCAGTACGCCCTGCTCCTTCATCGTCGGACTCACCCCTCTCCTCGCAGTACTGCTCCCATCTCGCGCAGCAGCCGGGCCTTGGTGGGCTTCGGCGTGGTGGCGAGTACGTCGTTGTCCGCCTCGGCGATCGCGGCGAGGGCCGCGCGGCCCCCGGCGACGAAACCGGCGAGCAGGAGCCGGAGGCGACCGCGCACGCTCGCGACGAGGGGCAGTCCCTCGTCGAGCAGGGCGCGGGCGCGGTCGGCCTCGAAGGCGATGAGGGCGCGGACCGGGGCGCTCGCGCGCGGGGCCGCGAGGTCCGCCTCGGTGACGTGAAAGCGCGTCATGTCCTCGGCGGGCAGGTAGACGCGGTCGCGCCGCAGGTCCTCGGCGACGTCCTGGAGGTGCTCGACGAGCTGGAGCCCGGTGCAGACGGCGTCCGAGCGGCGCAGGCGCTCGTCGCTCTCCGTCCCCGTCAGGCCGAGGACGAGGCGGCCCACCGGGTTGGCGGACAGCTCGCAGTAGGCGGCCAGTTCGTCCCAGGTGGCGTAGCGGCCGACCTTCTGGTCCTGCCGGTTGGCGCCGATGAGCGCCTCGAAGGGGTCGGGGACGAGGCCGCAGCGGCGCACGGTGGGCCGCAGGGCGCGCAGCAGGGGGTGGTGCGGGGTGCCGGTGGAGCGGAAGACGCGGGCGAGGTCGGTCTCCAGCGCGTCGAGGAGGACGAGGCGGTCCTCCGCCTGCTCCTCGGGGACGTCGAGGTAGCGGGCGTCGGCGCCGCCGGGGGCGAGGTCGCCGTCGCCGATGTCGTCGACGAGACGGGCGAAGCCGTAGACGGCCATGAGGTCGGCGCGCCAGGATTTGGGCACGAAGAAGGGCGCCACCGGGAAGTTCTCCGCTCCGGCCTTGCCGAGCGTGGCGTTCTCCGTCGCGGTGGCGTGCGCCGTCCCGGTACCGGGCGCCGCTGCGCGGGGGGCGCTCATCGGCGACCGCCCGTCGCGGGGACGGCGGGTACAGCGTGGAGGCGGAGGTCGTCCGTAGCCAATGCCGTCACATCTCCCGTTCTACACTGCGCACACAAAACTCACTATTTCGGACACGCCGCCCGGCCGCCGCCCGGGCGTTTCGGTGCAGCATGTCCCTGTGTGCGGTATCGCACCACTCGTCGCGATTCGGCACCGGCACAGCTTACGTTGTACAACTCAACCGCTCGCGGCGGGGTGTTCAGCACGTCACAAGAACACACCGATTGCCGTCAACCTTCCCGACCTGCGACGTAGTTGACTGATCTTTGACCCGCACGGCCGCGCCCGGGGAATAAACGGCACCCTCCCCGGCGGCACGACGGAACCCCTGCCGGATTTGTCCGGCAGGGGTTCCGCTTTCACTCCTGATGCCGTGAAGAAGGGATGAAAAGCTCCCTTACGGCGTTTCAGCTATTTACTTACTGGTGAACTTCTCGTACTCCTTCATCACCTCGGCCGTGGGCCCGTCCATCCGCAGCTCCCCGTGCTCCAGCCACAGCACGCGGTCGCACGTGTCGCGGATCGACTTGTTGTTGTGGCTCACGAGGAAGACGGTCCCCGCCTCCTTGCGCAGCTCCCTGATCCGGGCCTCGGAGCGCTTCTGGAAGGAGCGGTCGCCCGTGGCGAGGGCCTCGTCGATCATGAGGACGTCGTGGTCCTTGGCCGCCGCGATGGAGAAGCGGAGCCGGGCCGCCATGCCGGAGGAGTAGGTCCGCATCGGCAGCGAGATGAAGTCGCCCTTCTCGTTGATCCCCGAGAAGTCCACGATCTCCTGGTAGCGGGCCCTGACCTCCTCGCGGCTCATGCCCATCGCGAGCCCGCCGAGGATCACGTTGCGCTCGCCGGTGAGGTCGTTCATGAGCGCGGCGTTGACGCCGAGCAGCGAGGGCTGCCCGTCCGTGTAGACCTTGCCGCTCTCGGCGGGCAGCAGCCCGGCGATCGCGCGCAGGAGCGTCGACTTGCCCGAGCCGTTGGAGCCGATGAGGCCGATGGCCTGGCCCCGGTAGGCGGTGAAGGAGACCCCGCGCACGGCGTGCACCTTGCGCACCCCGGGCGAGTCGCCGCGCTTGACGATGCGGTTGAGCGCCGCGGTGGCGCTGCCCTTGCCGCCCTTGGCCCCGTGCACCCGGTAGACGATGTGCAGTTCGTCCGCGATCACCGTGGGCATGTGCTCCCGGCCCGCGTTGCGTCCCTCAGCCACGGCCATACCGCTCTTCCGCCTTCCAGAAGTACACGAACCCGAAGACCCCGATGACCACGGCCCAGCCCAGCGCGAAGGCCCACACGTGCGGCGGCAGGTAGCCGCTGCCGTAGCCCTCGATGAGCGAGTAGCGCACGAGGTCCATGTAGACGGCTGCCGGGTTCCACTGGAGCACGTCGGCCACCCAGCCCGGCGCGTTGATGTCCTCCAGCTTCACCGAGAGGCTGAACATGACGCCCGAGGCGTACATCCAGGTGCGCATCACGAAGGGCATGAGCTGCGCGAGGTCGGGCGTCTTGGCCCCGGCGCGGGCGAAGATCATCGCGAGCCCGGTGTTGAACACGAACTGGAGCACCAGGGCGGGGATGACGAGCGGCCAGCGCAGGTTCGGCCAGCAGCCGGTCGCGAAGAGGATCACGACCAGCACGATCATCGAGTAGAGGAGCTGCTGGAGCTGCTGGAGCGAGAAGGAGATGGGCAGCGAGGCGCGCGGGAAGTGCAGGGCGCGGACCAGTCCCAGGTTGCCCGAGATGGCCCGTACGCCCGCCTGCACCGAGGACTGCGTGAAGGAGAAGATGAAGACGCCGGTGACGAGGAAGGGGACGTAGATGTCCTTGTCGATGCCCTTCCGCGCCCCCAGCAGCACCCCGAAGATGAAGAAGTAGACCAGTGCGTTGAGCAGAGGCGTGGCGACCTGCCACAGCTGGCCGAGCTTCGCCTGGCTGTACTGGGCGGTGAGCTTGGCCCGCGAGAAGGCCAGGATGAAGTGGCGGCGGCCCCACAGCGCACGGAGGTACGCCGGCAGTCCTGGCCGGGCGCCGCTCACCGTCAGCCCGTACTTCGCCGCCAGCTCGGAGCGGCTGAGCCCTTCGTCGGGCGAGGGCGGGGGCGTGGGTGTACTCACCGGGGCGCCCTTCTCCTGCGTTGTGTCACTCACGGGGGAACCTTCGTCTGCGGGGACTACTGCGGGGACTGCGGCTGCCGGTGCCCCGGGCGCGGGCGCGCCCGGGGCACCGGCAGCCGCCGCGGTACGGCGTGTGCGGGACAGCGTGTCAGATGATCGGCGGACGGCCCAGCCGGGTGAGCCGCCACACCGTGCGCCAGCGCATCGGACGGCGCGGACCGCAGGGCTTCGACCAGCCCTCGCGGAAACCGCCGAACCAGGCCCGCAGCGCGGCGGCGTTCGGCCGCCGCGCGAGGGTGAGCAGGAGCCACACGCCCAGGTAGACCGGGACGAGCGGCAGCGGCAGGTTGCGGCGCGCGAGCCAGACCCGGTTGCGGGCCACCATGCGGTGGTAGACCGCGTGCCGCGAGGGGGCCGTCGTGGGGTGCAGGAGCACCATGTCGGCGCGGTAGTCGATCGACCAGCCGGCGTCCAGCGCCCGCCAGGCGAGGTCGGTCTCCTCGTGCGCGTAGAAGAAGTCCCCCGGCAGCAGCCCGGCGTCGGCGAAGACCCGGGTGCGGACCGCGTTGGCGCCGCCGAGGAACGTCGTGACCTCGGAGGAGCGCATCGGGTCCGAGGCCCGCAGGCGGGGGACGTGGCGGCGCTGCGTGACGCCGGTCTCGGGGTCGGCGATGCGGAAGCTGATGATGCCGAGCTTCTCGTCGGCGAGGAACGCCTCGCGGCACAGCTCGGCGGTGTCGGTCCGCTCCAGGAGCCCGTCGTCGTCGAGGAAGAGAAGGATGTCGACCTCGCGCCCGGCCGGGCCGAAGGCCTCGATGCCGACGTTGCGGCCCCCGGGGATGCCGAGGTTCTCGGGCAGCTCGACGGTGCGGACGCCCTCGGGCACCTCGGGCACCGGGGAGCCGTTGCCGACGACGACGACCTGGACGGGCTCGCCCTCCTGCTTGGCGACCGAGTCGAGGAGCAGTCGCAGCTCCTCGGGCCTGTTGCCCATGGTGATGATGACGGCGCCCACCGTCGGCGCGGACTGACTCATGCCTGCTTCCTCTTCCTTCTCGCGCCCCGGGGCCCGGGACGACCCGGTGCCGGGAACGCGGCGCTCAACTCGCTCGTCGCACGTGTGCGCCCGTCACGGGCCGGTCTCACTTCAGCCGGCTGGAGGCGAGGATCGACACGAGGTGCAGCAGGGTCTGCACGAGCGCGATGGCGGCGAGAACGGCGATCCCGAGGCGGGTGAAGAAGAGGTCGCCGCGGATCTGGTCGATCACCGCGAGCACGATGATGAGCAGCGAGGCCTCGATGCCGAGGATCAGCCGGTGGAACTGGAGGGCGGCGGCGGCCCGGCGGGTGAGCGCCATCCCGGAGGAGCGCGGCTCGGCCGCCGCCTCCTTGACGACGGGCAGTCCGCCCTGGTGGCGGGCGACGCCGACGAGGTCGGTCTCGGCCTTGATGAGGATCGCGCCGAGCGCGGCGAGCGTGCCGAGGAAGGCCCACAGCCAGTCGATGCGGCCGGTGCCGAAGAGGTCGGCGCCGCGCAGACCGAAGCCGACGAGGACGGCGGCGTCGGTGAGGTAGGCGCCGACCCGGTCGAGCCAGACCCCGCTGAGCGAGAACTGCTTCTTCCAGCGGGCCACCTCGCCGTCCACACAGTCGAGGAGCAGGTAGAGCTGGGCCATGACGGCCCCGAGCACGGCCCCCGGTATGCCCGGCCACAGGAGCGCCGGGCAGGCGAGGACACCGAAGAACGTCATCAGGTAGGTCAGCTGATTGGGCGTGACCTTGGTGTTCACCAGGTACCGGTCTATGCGCAGCGAGATCTCGCGCATGTAGATCCGGCCGGCCCAGTGCTCGCCGCTGCGTCGGTCCTTGACCCCGGCGGGGTGGACGACGGGGCGGAGTTCAGCTACCGATGGCCTTGGCATAGTCGGCGTACGCGTCCTTGATCTGGTCTGTCGACAGGTTGAGGTGTTCGAGGATCGTGTAGCGGCCCGGTCGGGTCTGCGGGGCGAACTCGACGGCCTGGACGAACTCGTCCACGGAGAAGCCGATGTCCCCGGGCAGTACGGGCTGGTGGTGGCGGCGCAGGACCTCGGCCATGTGGCCGGCCTGCTCGCCCGCGCCGCGCAGGTGCATCGCGAAGACCGCGCCCATGCCGCACTGCTCGCCGTGGCTCGCGGCGCGCTTGGGGAAGAGCAGGTCGAAGGCGTGGTTGATCTCGTGGCAGGCGCCGGACGCGGGGCGCGAGTCCCCGGCGACCGACATCGAGATGCCGGTCATGACCAGGCCCTCGGCGAGCGTCTGGAGGAAGTCGTCCTGGCTCACGTCGCCCGGGTGGCGCAGGATCGCCTCGCCCGCCTGCCGGGCCATCGCGGCGGCGAGCCCGTCGATCGACTCCCCGGTGACACGGTGCGACAGCTCCCAGTCGGCGACCGCGGAGATGTTGGAGATCACGTCGCCGATGCCGGAGCGCACGTAGCGCGCCGGGGCCTCGCGGATGACGTCGAGGTCGATGACGACGGCGATCGGGTTCGGCACCCCGTAGGAGCCGCGGCCCGCGTCGTTGTCGAGGGTCGCGACCGGGGAGCAGAGCCCGTCGTGCGAGAGGTTCGTGGCGACGGCGACGAGCGGCAGCCCGATGCGCGCGGCGGCGTACTTGGCGCAGTCGATGATCTTGCCGCCGCCGAGGCCCACGACCGCGTCGTAGTGCCCGGACTTCATCGCGTCGGCGAGCCGGATCGCGTCGTCGAGGGTGCCGCCGCCCACCTCGTACCAGCTCGCGCCCGGCAGGGCCGGGGCCAGCCGCTCGCGCAGCCTGGCCCCGGAACCGCCGCTGATCGCGATGGCGAGCTTGCCCGACGAGGAGATCCGCTGGTCGCACAGGACGGTCGCGAGATCGTCCAGGGCGCCGGGGCGGATGTCGACGGCGAGCGGTGAGGGAATGAGCCGCGTCAGTACCGGCACGCGATCTCCCGCCCCTTGGCCAGGTCCTCGTGGTTGTCGATCTCGACCCAGCTGACCTCGCCGATGGGGGCGACGTCGATGGTGAAGCCGCGGTTGACCAGCTCCTGGTAGCCGTCCTCGTAGTAGAGCTGCGGGTCGCGCTCGTACGTGGTCTTCAGCGCGTCGGCGAGCTGCTCGGCGGCGTCGCCCTCGATGAGGGTCACGCCGATGTACTCGCCGGTCGCCTCGGCCGGGTCCATGAGCTTGGTGATCTTGCGGACGCCCTTGCCGGGCTCCACGACGACCTTCATCTCCTCGTCGGCGAGCTTCTTCACCGTGTCGAGGGCGAGGATGATCTTCTTGCCCTCGCCGCGCGCGGCGAGCAGCGTCTTCTCGACGGAGACGGGGTGGACGGTGTCACCGTTGGCGAGGATCACCGAGTGCTTGATCGCGTCCCGGCCGCACCACAGGGAGTAGGCGTTGTTCCACTCCTCGGCCTTGTCGTTGTCGATCAGCGTGATCTTCAGCCCGTACTTGGCCTCCAGGGCCTCGCGGCGGGCGTAGACGGCCTCCTTGCGGTAGCCGACGATGACCGCGACCTCGGTCAGGCCGATCTCGGCGAAGTTGCCGAGGGTCAGGTCGAGGACCGTGAGGCTCTCCTCCTGGCCTTCGGGCCCGACCGGCACCAGTGCCTTGGGCAGGGTGTCGGTGTACGGGCGCAGACGCCTTCCGGCGCCGGCCGCGAGCACGAGGCCGATCATGCGGGTTCTCCTTCGTCGTGTACGGCGGGTGCCCCTGCGGACACCCAGAAACGGATGCTCTCGAAGAGCACCACGAGGGCCACGAGCACGGCCAGGACCGTGAGCGCGGTGGCGAAACCGCTCCCGCCGAGGACCGCCGCGAGGAGGGCGACCAGCAGGGTCCTGCCCTCGTGTCCGGCGATGGCCTGAGTGAGCCAGCGGGGCGGAGCGCCGGTGCCACCGCGGATGCGGTACACCGTGTCGTAGTGATGGTAGGCGACCGCCGCCACGAGCCCGAAGGCCGCGGGAAGCGCGCCGTGCGTGTCACTGCGCGCCGCGAGCAGCAGGATCGTGCCGTACTCGGCGGCCCGCAGGAAGGGCGGTACGAGCCAGTCGAGCGCGCCCTTGAGCGGGCGCGAGACGGCGAGCGCGGAGAACAGCACGTAGACCCCGGCGCCGAGGACCGGCCAGGCGGAGCCGTAGGCGGTGAAGGCGGCGCTCGCGGTGACGGCGGCGGCGCCGAGCAGGGCGAGCAGCGGTACGCCGATCCGCGGCAGGGCGCGGCCGAGGGGGCGCAGCACGCGGGCGAAGAGGCGCGCGAGGGGGCCGGAGTCGGCGAGGTCGGCGAGGGCCTGGGCGGCGCGGTCGGTACGGGTGGCCCTGCGGGTCACCGAGCGCAGGAGGCGGCCGGCGGTGGTGTAGCAGGCGGCGAGGCCGCAGCCGACGAGCAGGACGACGAAGGTGACGCGGGGCGTGGTGCACGCGGTGAGCACGGCGATCATCGCCCAGCGCTCGCCGATGGGCAGCACGATCATGCGGCGCAGCCACACGGTCCAGCCGACCGCGTCGAGCTTGCCGGAGAGCGCGGCGGTCGGGCTCGTGTTGGCGGCGGCGTCGTGGTTGGCCTCGTTGAAGGAGAAGTCGATGACGTGGCGGCAGGTCTGGAGGACCATCGCGCCGAGCGCGAGCGCCCACACGTCGTCCCCGCCGCGCGCCGCGCCGAGGGCGAGCCCCGCGTAGTACGCGTACTCCTTGGCGCGGTCGAAGGTCGCGTCGAGCCAGGCGCCGAGCGTCGAGTACTGGAGCGAGTAGCGGGCGAGCTGGCCGTCCGTGCAGTCCAGGACGAACGAGGCGAGGAGCAGCACGCCGGCGGCGACGTAGCCGGGCCGCGTCCCCGTGGCGGCGCAGGCCGCGGCGATCAGCGCGGTGACCAGCGAGGCGGTCGTGACCTGGTTCGGGGTGAGGCCGCGGCGTGCGCACCAGCGGGCGATGTAGCGCGAGTACGGACTGATGAAGTACGTGGTGAAGAAGCCGTCGCGGGCCTTGACTGCGGAGCGGAGCCGGACCGCCTCCTCGTCGACGGACTCGACGGACTGCCGTACCTCGTTGCGCTCCTGGGTGCTCTCGGGCACGGCGGCGACGAGCGTGCCGAGGTCGGGGCGGTGCACGGCGGTGCCGTCCGCGTCCAGGAGTCCCGCGAGCCGGTCGGGCAGCGGGCCGCCGGTGTCCGTCTCGGGCAGCACCTCCGTGCGCGGGGCGCCGCCCTCGGCGGGCATCGGCCGGCGCAGGGGGTGCGCCGGCGCGAGCGCGGCCTCGTGGCCGGCCGGGGCCGCTCCGCGGAGGGCGGTGTCGAGCGCGTGGGCGAGGGCGGGGCGGGCCTCGGGCTGCGCGGTGACGGCTCCGGGAACGGCGGCGGCGGGGAACCGGGGGTCGGTGAGTCCGAGCCGCAGGGAATGCGTGTGGCCCACGAACCGGGAGTCGACGAGCGCGACGCGTTCCCCGGCGGGGACACTCGCGAGGACGCTCGGGGTCTGCGACGGTTCGGTGACGACCCGCACCCCGAAGCCGAGCGCCCGCAGCTCACCCTCCAGGGCGGAGCCGGGCACCGGCGGACCGGTGAGGATGGCGGTCGACAGAGGAACTCACTCCTTGGGGGCCGGCCCGGCGACGGGCCGGGCAGCGAAGGGGGTGACCAGCACCGCGGACCACACCGGGGGGAGCGTGATGGGCGGGCGTCGGCTGAGGTTATCCGATGCCGTGTACCGGGGGTTCACCACCCGTTCATGGCCCGAGGACCGCCGAAGCGCGTGATCATCATGCGCGATCGGGGCGCGGGTTCCCAAACGCGGCGGGCGTAACGGGACGAGCCCGCCGGAAGGCCCCACACGCGTCGAGCGCGCCCGAAATCCGGCCCCTGCGGCGAGGGGAGGAACGGGAGCTTCGGGCGGTGCCGCGCGAAAGCCGCTGCTCAGCGCAATGACAACGGTGTTCACCCTCGTGTTGCCTCAGCCCGGCCGCTGAGGGTTCACTGACCGCGAGAAGGGGAGGCATCCATGGGCCACGACCATGCGCACGGCACCGCGACGCACGCTCACCGGGGCCCGCTCCGCCTCGCCCTCGCACTGACCCTCACCGTGATGGTCGTCGAGATCGCGGGCGGCCTCCTCTCGCACTCGCTCGCGCTCGTCGCCGACGCGGCGCACATGGCGACGGACGCGCTCGGCCTCGGCATGGCGCTCCTCGCGGTGCACGTCGCCGCGCGCCCACCGAGCGACACGGCGACGTTCGGGTACGCGCGGGCCGAGATCCTGGCGGCGCTCGCCAACTGCCTGCTGCTCTTCGGGGTCGGCGGTTACGTCGTCTACGAGGCGGTGCGGCGCTTCATGGAGCCCGCGCAGACCGACGGCCCGCTCGCCCTCGTCGTGGGTGTCGTGGGGCTCGTCGCGAACTGCGTCTCGCTCGGGCTGCTGCTGCGCGGCCAGGAGGAGAGCCTCAATGTGCGCGGCGCCTTCCTGGAGGTCGTGGCCGACGCGCTCGGCTCGCTCGCCGTGATCGTCTCGGCGCTCCTCGTGTGGCTGACCGGCTGGCCGTACGCGGACACGATCGCCTCGCTGCTCATCGGGCTGATGATCGTGCCGCGCACGTGGCGGCTGCTGCGGGACACGCTCAACGTGCTCCTGGAGGCGGCGCCGCGCGGGGTCGATCTCGCGGAGGTACGGGCGCACATCCTCGGTACGCCGGGGGTGCGGGCGGTGCACGACCTGCACGCGTGGACGATCACCTCGGGCATGCCGGTGCTCTCGGCGCACGTCGTCGTCGACTCCGCCGTGCTCGACTCGGTCGGCCACGAGAAGATGCTCCACGAGCTCCAGGGCTGCCTCGGGCACCACTTCGACGTGGAGCACTGCACCTTCCAGCTGGAGCCCGCCGGGCACGCGGAGCACGAGGCGGGAAGCTGCCTGTAGGCGGGGCCCGCCCGCGCGGGCTCGGGCAGAGGCGGCCACGACGCGGGGGCAGGCGGTCGCGGGACGCGCGTGCGGTGTACGGCAGACTTGGGGGCAAGCCAGAAGCGAAGGATGCGCATGCCGATCTCATCAGCCACCGCGGCCGACAGTTCCTCCCCTTCCGCCAGCACCGAGGAGATCCTCCTGGAGCTGGTGGACGAGAGCGGGACCACCATCGGTACGGCGGAGAAGCTCGCCGCTCACCAGCCTCCGGGCCAGTTGCACCGCGCCTTCTCCGTGTTCCTCTTCGACCACGAGGGACGGCTGCTGCTCCAGCGCCGCGCGCTCGCCAAGTACCACTCCCCCGGTGTCTGGTCGAACACGTGCTGCGGCCACCCCTACCCGGGCGAGGCCCCCTTCGCCGCCGCCGCGCGGCGCACCTTCGAGGAGCTGGGCATCGCTCCCACGCTGCTCGCCGAGGCCGGCACGGTCCGCTACAACCACCCGGACCCGCTCTCCGGCCTCGTGGAGCAGGAGTACAACCACCTCTTCGTCGGACTCTCGCCGAGCGAGCTGTCGCCCGACCCCGAGGAGATCGCCGAGACCGCCTTCGTGACGCCGCGAGAACTGGCCGAGCGGCACGCACGTGACACCTTCTCGGCGTGGTTCCCGACCGTGCTGGACGCGGTGCGGCCGGCGGTGCGGGAGCTGACGGGCGGTACGTCGGGCTGGTGAGGCCGCCTTCGCGGCGGCGGTCTCCGCCGCCGCGGGGCGCTTGCCCGGCGCGGCGGGGCGCTTGCCCGGCGGCCTTCGGCGGGTGGGCCTCCCGCGCGGAGCCTCGGGGGCGGGACCTCGTGGGCGGGGGCCTCGTTACTGGGGAGCCGTCTCCGGGACCGTCATACCGGTGGCCGTCCCGTGGGCGGGGAGAGCGGCAGGGCCGCCCAGCAGACCTTTCCGCCTCCCGCGGTGTGCTCGACGTCGCAGGCGCCGCCCTCCTCGCGGACGATCTCCCTCACGAGGAGCAGCCCCCGCCCCCCGGTCTGTCCCGCGTCGGCCTCCAGCGCGGTGGGGCGGTAGGGGTGGTCGTCCTCGACGGCGACCCGTACCCAGTCCGCCCCGGCGGCGACCTCGACGCCCAGCTCGGGTGAGACGACGGCCGCGTGCCGGACGGCGTTGGTGACGAGTTCGGAGACGATGAGCAGCAGGCCCTGGACGAGGTCGGGGGCGAGCGGGACGCCCTGGCGGCGCAGCAGGTCCCGTACGGCGTGCCTGGCCTGCGGCACGGAGACGTCGACGGCGGGGGCGGTGAAGCGCCACACCCCCTCCCAGGGCTTCGGTGCGTCCCCCGCGTTCCCGTCCCTGTCCATGCCCGGCTCGTCGTCGCGTTCGGTAGTCACCACGCGCCCGAGTGTCGGCACCTCGCAGGTCTCCCCCACCCCACTGACCGCAAATGGCCGGAGATCGGCAGTCTTCGACCGTCTCCGGTCATGCGCTGAACGGTGCGGGCCGCAAGCTGCACGGTCCGGATCATCCGGTTACCGCGCCGCCCGCACGGGGCTGTAGGTCCCGTCGTCGACGACGGGCCTGCGGCCTGCGCGCAGCCGCTCCACGAGCGCGGCGGGAGCCTTGGCCGGGGAACCCGCGTCATAGGGCGGCTCGGGGTCGTACTCGGTGGCGAGCTGGACCTCCTCGGCACGGGAGCGCCCGGCGAGTGCGCCGACGAGCGCGAGGCCCATGTCGATCCCGGCCGAGACACCGGCGGCGGTGACGTACTTGCCGTCGCGCACGACGCGCTCGGCGACGGGCTCGGCCCCGTACTCCCGGAGCGCGTCGGGGAAGAGCCAGTGGGTCGTGGCGCGCCGCCCGGTCAGGAGACCCGCCGCCGCGAGGAGCAGCGCGCCCGTGCACACCGAGGTCGTCCAGCGCGTGTGCGCGTCGGCGGCGCGCAGCCAGCCGAGGAGCGCGGGATCGGCCATGTGCGCGCTCTGCCCCGGGCCACCGGGGACGAGCAGCAGGTCGGGCGCCGCGATGTCCTCGTAGGCGTGCGTCGCGCCGAGCGTCACCTCGCCGCGGTCGGCGAGGACGGGCCGGGCACGGTCGGCGACGAAGACGGTGCGCGCCCCGGGGACGCGGCACAGCATCTCGTACGGCCCGATCGCGTCGAGAGCGGTGAAGCCGTCGAAGAGGGCGAGGGCGAAGAGCGGCACAGGGGCTCCCGGTTCTCTGGACGTACGGGTACGGCGCGACGGTACGTGTCCGGCGGGCCGTCCGCGCGGCGATGGCGGGAATCCCGCGTTCCCGGCCCCTGCCACCACGCACCTACTCGTAGGTAACGTACGGGCCATGAGCGAACCGACCCGCACCCCGTTGCCCGAGCGCGCCGCGCGCCGCTGTCACAACGCCGTCAATCCGCTGCACTCCTTCCACTACTTCTCGCCCGAACTCGGCGCCGAGATGGGCGAGCTCGGGCTGACCGACTCCTCCGCCGTCTATCTCGCCACACGTGCCGCCGCCTTCGGTCCTGTGGGGGCCGGGGCCGTGACGGCGAGCTTCTACAACTTCTCGCCGGAACTCGTCGCCCGTCACCTGCCGGCCGTCTGGGACACGGCCGCGCCCGGCGTCGTGCTCCGGGCCCGGCTGCGCACGGCCGACCGCGTGCTGCGGCGGCTGCTCGGGGACGAGGCCGTGGAGTCGGCGGAGATGAAGGACGCGGCCCGGCTCGCGCTCCGGGCCGCCGAGGCCTGCCGCCCCGAGGGCCGCCCGCTCTACGCGGCGCACGCGGACCTCCCCGTCCCGGAGGAACCGCACCTGGCGTACTGGCACGCGGCGACGCTGTTGCGCGAGCACCGGGGCGACGGCCACGTGCACGTCCTGCTGCGGGCCGGGCTCGACCCGGTCGAGGCGCTCGTGACGCACACCGCGACGGGACGCGGCATGGTGCCGCGCTTCGTCGTCGCGAGTCGCGGCTGGCACCGCGCCGACTGGGACGCGGCCGTCGCCCGGCTGCGGGAGCGCGGGCTGCTCGACCGGGAGGGCGAACTGACCGAGGCGGGGCAGGCACTGCGCGACCGCGTCGAGGCGGAGACGGACGCCCTCGACGAGGCCCCGTACGCGCACCTCGGCGCCGAGGACGTCGCCCGCCTCACCGACCTCGCGCGCGGCTTCACGCGCGCGGGCATCGCGGCGGGAGCCTTCCCGGCGGGGATCTTCGGCAAGGAGTAGCGGGCGGGCGGCGGCCCGGGAGGAAGCGGGCGGGCCGAGCGAGGGCGCGGAGCGGACGGGCGCCGGGGCGGGCGGGCCGGGGGTTTACGGGTACGGCCCGGGGAAACCCGCTTCGTACGCCGGAAAGGGAACTCCCCCCGGCGACACCCCCGGAAGGAGAACACCATGTTCCGCGCCATCGCCGACGTCCTGCGCCAGATCGGCTCCGCCATCGCCACCGTCGTCACGCTGCCGTTCCGCGCCGTCGCACGGCTCTTCGGCGGCGCCTCCAGCACCGCCCATCGCGCCTGAGCCCACCGGCCCTGCCCCGCCGTCCGGGTACCGCCTGCCAGAATGGGGCACAAGCTTCGCAAGTCAGAAGGCGGTACGGGAACGTGACGACAGCCCGCACGGGGTCCACCGAATCAGCGTCCATCGAAGGGCGCATTGCCGAGGAACTCGGAGTCCAGGAGCGGCAGGTGAGGTCGGCCGTCGAACTGCTCGACGGCGGCTCGACGGTGCCCTTCATCGCGCGCTACCGCAAAGAGGTCACGGGCACGCTCGACGACGCCCAGCTGCGGACCCTGGAAGAGCGGCTGCGCTACCTGCGGGAGCTGGAGGAGCGGCGCACGGCGGTGCTCGATTCCGTACGGGAGCAGGGCAAGCTCACGGAGGAGGTCGAGGCCCGCATCCTCGGCGCCGACACGAAGGCGCGTCTGGAGGACGTCTACCTCCCCTTCAAGCCCAAGCGCCGCACCAAGGCGCAGATCGCCCGCGAGGCCGGGCTCGAACCGCTCGCGGAAGGGCTGCTCGCCGATCCCTCGCGGGAGCCGGCCGAGGTGGCCGCCGCCTACGTCGACGCGGACAAGGGCGTCGCGGACGCGCAGGCCGCGCTCGACGGGGCCCGCGCGATCCTCTCGGAGCGCTTCGCCGAGGACGCGGACCTCATCGGTGAGCTGCGCGAGCGCATGTGGACGCGCGGCAGCCTCTCCTCGAAGGTCCGCGAGGGCAAGGAGGAGGCGGGCGCGAAGTTCTCCGACTACTTCGACTTCGCCGAGCCCTTCACCAAGCTCCCCTCGCACCGCGTCCTCGCACTCCTGCGCGGTGAGAAGGAAGAGGTCCTCGACCTCACCCTGGAGCCCGAGGAGCCGCCCGCCGAGCCCGGCACGCCCTCCTCGTACGAGGGGGTCATCGCGCACCGCTTCGGGATCGCGGACCGGGGACGGCCGGGGGACGCGTGGCTGCGCGAGACGGTCCGCTGGGCCTGGCGCACGCGCGTCCTCGTGCACCTCGGGATCGACCTGCGGCTGCGGCTGCGCACGACGGCCGAGGACGAGGCCGTCGCGGTCTTCGCGGCGAACCTGCGCGACCTGCTGCTCGCCGCGCCCGCCGGGACCCGCGCCACGCTGGGGCTCGACCCGGGCCTGCGCACCGGCGTGAAGGTCGCCGTCGTGGACGCGACGGGGAAGGTCGTCGCGACCGACACGATCTACCCGCACGCCCCGCGCAACCGCTGGGACGACTCCCTCGCGACGCTCGCGCGGCTCGCCGAGCGGCACCAGGTCGACCTCATCGCCATCGGCAACGGCACCGCCTCGCGCGAGACCGACAAGCTCGCGGGCGAACTCATCGCCGCGCGCCCGGAGCTGAAGCTCACCAAGGTCGTGGTCTCGGAGGCGGGCGCCTCGGTCTACTCGGCCTCCGCCTTCGCCTCGCAGGAACTCCCCGAGCTGGACGTCTCGCTGCGCGGCGCGGTCTCGATCGCGCGCCGTCTGCAGGACCCGCTCGCCGAGCTGGTCAAGATCGACCCGAAGTCGATCGGTGTCGGCCAGTACCAGCACGACCTGTCCGAGGTGAAGCTCTCGCGCTCGCTCGACGCGGTCGTGGAGGACTGCGTGAACGGCGTCGGCGTCGACGTCAACACCGCCTCCACGCCGCTGCTCTCGCGGGTCTCCGGGGTGAGCGCCACGCTCGCCGAGAACATCGTGCGGCACCGCGACGAGAACGGCCCCTTCTCCTCCCGCGCGGAGCTGAAGAAGGTCGCGCGGCTCGGTCCCAAGGCGTACGAGCAGTGCGCGGGCTTCCTCCGCATCCGCGGCGGCGATCCGCTCGACGCCTCCAGCGTGCACCCCGAGGCGTACCCGGTCGTGCGCAGGATCGCCAAGGCGACCGGCGGCGACGTCGCCGCGCTCATCGGCGACACAACGACGCTGCGCTCGCTGCGCCCGGACGCCTTCGTGGACGACACCTTCGGACTGCCGACCGTGACGGACATCCTGCGCGAGCTGGAGAAGCCGGGGCGCGACCCGCGGCCCGCGTTCCGCACGGCGACCTTCAAGGAGGGCGTGGAGAAGCTCTCCGACCTGGAGCCCGGCATGGTCCTGGAGGGCGTCGTGACGAACGTCGCGGCCTTCGGGGCCTTCGTGGACATCGGTGTCCACCAGGACGGGCTCGTCCATGTCTCCGCGCTCTCGCGTGAGTTCGTGAAGGACCCGCGCGAGGTCGTCAAGCCGGGCGACATCGTGAAGGTCAAGGTCCTCGACGTGGACCTGCCGCGCAAGCGGATCTCGCTGACGCTGCGGCTCGACGACGAGATCGGCGCGGAGCGCGGCGGGCGGCGCGGCGGTGCCGGCCGCCAGGAGCGGGGGCCTCGCGCCCCGCAGGGCCAGGACGGCGGCGGCACCGGCGAGCGGCGCGGGGGCGGTCAGCGACCGCCGCGTCAGCGCGGCGGCGGGGCTGGTACGGGCGGCGCGGCGGGCGCGGGGCGTTCCGGGGGCACGGGTCGTTCCGGCGGTTCGGGCGGGCCCGCCCCGGTCAACTCGGCGATGGCGGACGCGCTGCGGCGCGCGGGCCTCACCGGCGGCGGCCAGAACGGCGGTCAGGGCGGTCAGCGGCGCGGTGGTGGCCGTTCGGGGCGCTGAGCCCGCGAGAGTCGCGAGCGGCCCCGTCGGGGCCATGAGCAGAGGCAAGAGGGGGCGGCTCCCGTACGAGCCGCCCCCATCCCCTGTCCCCCCGTGTTGCCGCTCCCCGGCGCCGTAGTCACTCTCATGCGGCCAAATACGCGCCGCCATGGAGGCGTTCGGCCGGAATCACGGGGGCGGAAAGGGGGCGCCGCGCACCCGGCGGTACGGTCGGGGCCATGACCTCACCTTCTGTCACCCCCTCTGCCCCGGTCCGCGTCCTCGGCTCCGGGGTGATCGGGCTCAGTACGGCACTGGAGCTGCGCGCGGCCGGGCACGAGGTCGAGGTGTGGGCGCGACGGCCCGCCGCCCACGTGACGTCCGCCGTCGCGGGCGGCCTCTGGTGGCCATACCACATCGAACCGGAGGAGCGGGTCGGCGCGTGGGCGCTGGAGACGCTCGCGGTGTACGAGGAGTGGGCCACGGAGCCCGAACGGACCGGCGTCCGGCTCGTCGAGGGCGTGCACGCGGAGACGTCGTTCGAGACGCTGGGCCCGTGGGCGGGATCCGTGCGCGGCCTGCGCGTCGCGACGGCCGCGGAGTCCCCGCACTCCCCCGGGCTCTTCGGGCGGCTGCCGGTCATCGACATGCCGCACCACCTCGCCTGGCTGGAGGAACGGCTGCGCGCGGCGGGCTGCCGTCTCGTGCCCCGTACCGCCGCCTCCCTCGCCGAGGCGGCCGAGGGGGCCCGCGCGGTCGTCAACTGCACGGGGCTGGGGGCGCGTTCCCTCGTGCCCGACGAGGCGGTGCACCCGGTGCGCGGTCAGCTCGTCCTCGTCGAGAACCCCGGCGTGACGACGTGGTTCACGTCCACGACGCGCGAGGGCGGCCGTTCGGTCTACTACATCCCGCAGCCGTACGGCCTCCTCCTCGGCGGCACGGCGGAGGAGCACGACTTCCGCGAGACCCCGGACCCGGCCACGGCGGAGGCGATCATCCGCGACTGCGCCGCGCTCCGCCCGGAGATAGCCGGGGCCCGCGTGCTCGCCCACCGCGTCGGCCTGCGCCCCGCCCGCACCGGAGGCGTCCGCCTCACCGCGGAGCACCTCCCGGACGGCACCCCGGTCGTCCACGACTACGGGCACGGGGGCGCCGGGGTGACGGTGGCGTGGGGCTGCGCGCGGGAGGCGGCCGGACTGGTGGCGCGGGCGCTGGGGCGCTGAGGGCGAGGTCACCCGCCGTCCGCCCGGCCGCCCTCGTCCGCCGCTCCTCCCCCAGCCACCGCGCGCCGCCCGGCCCGTCACCCAGGTGCGCGAGGCCGGAGCGGACGCCGTCAGCGGGCCGGTGTCCCGCGCCGCCAGGTGCCTGTGCGCCGGGCCTCCGCGCGGGCGCGGCGGGCGTAGGGGAGGTAGCGGAGGCGTTCGGGGAGAGCGGGGGTCAGGAGGCGGAAGGCTGTCGCGAGGCGGCGCAGACGGCGCTCCTGGGCGGGGGTCCAGTCCAGGCCGAGGGCGGTGCGGGCGTCGGCGGGGAGGAAGCCGATCGTCAGGAAGCGGCGGGCGCGCAGGGCCGGGGACAGCAGGAGCGGCCACAGGGCGCGCAGGACCAGGCGCAGGGCGCGGGGGCCGCGGTCCGGGGCGGGGACACGCGTGGCCGTGGCGAGGAGTTCGCGCACGACCGCGTTCGTCTCGACCTCCGTGGCGAGCATCCGGCGGTAGTACGGCCAGAACTCCTCGGGCGTCGCGGGCATGTCCCGCTCGCGGAGCCCGAGCAGCCGGCCGACCCGCAGCCACTCCGCGTACAGGGCGCGGTCCTGCGCCGGGGTGAGGGGGCGGACGAGGAGGGCGAGGCCGCGACGGTTGACGGGGTAGCCGGTCGCGTGCACCCAGGCGTACGTCTCGGGACGCAGCGCGTGGTAGGCGCGGCCCCGGGTGTCGGTGCCGCTGATGTCGCGGTGCATCGCGCGCAGCCTGCGGCCCTCCGCGCGGGCCGCCTCGCCGCCGTAGACCCACAGCAGGAGCGAGTCGAGGGAGCGCGCGGCGCGGCCCCAGGGGTCGGTGCGGAAGACGGAGTACGTGTCGACGCCCGCGCCGACCGCCGGGTGCGCGACCTGGAGGAGCAGCGCGGAGGGAAGGACGAGCAGCATCCGCACGTCCCCGGCGAGACTCCACAGCACGCCGCCGGGCGGCGGCGGCTCGGGCGGTGGAGCGCTGGGCGGCACGGGGCACCTCTCCTCGGGGTGGTGGTCGGTGCCTCCAGTATGCGCGGGGTGGGGTGGTGACGCCTGGGGGACGGGCGGTGCGGGCGAGGACACGGACGGTGCGGGGGCGGCGGAACGGACGGTGGCGGGGGCGGGGGCTCAGGCGGCGCGGGCCGCGAGGAGTGCGGCGAGTTCCGAAGCGCGGTCACGCAGTTCGGCCTCGGCGCGGACCCTGGCCGCCTCACGGCGTGCCTGGTCGGTGTGGCGTGGGCCGCCGGGCGGGGGCAGGGGTCCCGGTGCGGCGACCACGATGCCCGCGAGGGGCGCGGCGGGCGCCGCCGTCTCGCGTACGCCCCAGTGCCCCCGCCTGCGGGCGGAGAGTGCGCGGGCGAGGAGCAAGGCCGAGGCGATCAGGAGCGATCCCGCGAGGAGCAGGTGCATGTCCAAGAGCTACCCGGCACGAGCGGGTGCGCAACCCTCGGTGACGGGCTCGATCTTCACAACATCGGTGAGACAGCAATAGTGTTCCACCGCAAAGACGCACCGCAGCCCCCGGGGAGCAGGATCGTGGCAGTCACCCGCACCGCGCGCACGCCCGCGACGCCGGGCGCCCCCGACCCCGAGGAGGAGCGCGCGTACACCGTCGACGAACTGGCGGCCCGCGCGGGCCTCACCGTGCGCACGGTGCGCTTCTACGCGACGCGCGGGCTGCTCCCGCCGCCCCGGATCGGGCCGCGCCGTGTCGGGCTCTACGGCCCCGGGCACCTCGCGCGTCTCGCGCTCGTCGACGATCTGCGGCGGCAGGGCCTCACGCTCGCCGCGATCGAGCGGTACGTGGCGCGGCTGCCCGAGGAGACGACGGCGTACGAGCTGGCCATCCACCGCGCGATGGTCGCCTCCTGGCTCCCCGACGCCGCCGTGGAGTGCGGGCGCGCGGAGGCGGAGGAACGGATCGGGCGACGCCTCGGGGCCGACGAGCTGGAGCGGCTCGCGGCGATGGGGGTGCTCACGCCGGTGCCGGGGACCGAGGGGCGGTACCTCCTCGACACCGTGCTCGTCGGGCTCGCCGTGCGTCTCCTCGATCTCCCCCTGTCGCGCGAGGCGATCGCCGCGGCGCGCGAGGTGCTGCTGGGCAACGCGGCGCGGACGGCGCACGAGCTGAGCGAGGTGTTCCGGGGCGAGGTGGGCGTGCGGGAGGCGGGCGAGGCGCGGTCGCTGTCGGCGCACATGCAGCCACTCGTGCTCCAGGCGCTGCTGACCGCGTTCCAGCGCTCGCTCACCGAGGAGCTGCGGGGGGCGTTCCCGGCGGAAGGGACCGCGCGCGAGGGGGAGCCGGACGCGGACTGACCCGGCTCCCCCTCCCCGTGGGGCCTCAGTCCTCGTCGGCGTACGGCTCGCCGCGCTCCGCGCGGGCCACGAGCGAGGCCGGGGGCTCGAAGCGCTCGCCGTAGCGGGCGGCGAGTTCGCGGGCGCGGGCCACGAAGCCGGGCAGTCCGCCCTCGTACCCGTTGACGTACTGGAGGACGCCGCCGGTCCAGGCGGGGAAGCCGATGCCGAGGAGCGAGCCGATGTTGGCCTCGGCGACGGAGCCGAGCACGTGCTCGTCGTCCAGGAGCCGCACCGTGTCGAGCGCCTCCGAGAAGAGCATCCGCTCCTGCATGTCACGGAACGGGATCTCGGCGCCCGGCTTCGTGAAGTGCTCGCGCAGTCCGGGCCACAGCCGCCCGCGCCTGCCGTCCTCGTAGTCGTAGAAGCCCGCGCCGCCCGCGCGCCCGGGGCGCCGGAACTCGTCCACCATGCGGTCCATGACGGCGTCGGCCGGGTGCCGCGCCCACGTGCCGCCCGCCGCCTCGACGGCCGCGCGGCTCTCGTCGCGGATCTTGCGCGGCAGGGTCAGGGTGAGCTCGTCGACGAGTGAGAGGACCTTCGCGGGGTAGCCCGCCTGGGCGGCGGCCTGTTCGACGGAGGCGGGCTCGATGCCCTCGGCGACCATCGCCACGCCCTCCCGGATGAACTGCCCGATGACCCGCGAGGTGAAGAAGCCGCGCGCGTCGGCGACGACGATCGGCGTCTTGCCGATCTGCCGTACGAGGTCGACGGCGTCCGCCAGCGCCTCGTCCCCGGTGCGTTCGCCCTTGATGATCTCGACGAGCGGCATCCGGTCCACGGGCGAGAAGAAGTGGAGCCCGATGAAGCCGGCCTGCCGCTCGACGCCTTCGGCGAGGGTCGTGATGGGCAGCGTGGAGGTGTTGGAGCACAGGAGCGCGCCGGGTGCGACGACGTGCTGGATCTCCTGGAAGACCTGGTGCTTGAGCGCGGTGTCCTCGAAGACGGCCTCGATGACGGTGTCGCAGCCCGCGAGGTCCTTCGTCTCGGCGGTCGCGGTGATGCGCGCGAGGAGTTCCGCCTTCTCGGCCTCCGTGGCGCGGCCCTTCGCGACGGCCTTCGTGAGCAGCTTCTCGGAGTACGCCTTGCCGCGCGCCGCCGCCTCGGGGTCGACGTCCTTGAGGACGACCTCGATGCCCGCGCGGGCGCAGGCATAGGCGATGCCCGCTCCCATCGTCCCGGCGCCGAGCACGGCGACCTTCGCCGCCGTGCGGTGCGGCACGCCTGCGGGACGCGCGGCGCCGGAGTTGACCTTCTGGAGATCGAAGAAGAACGCCTGGATCATGTTCTTCGCGGTCTGGCCGGTGACGAGCCCGGTGAAGTAGCGGGCCTCGATGGTCTGCGCGGTCTCGAAGTCGACCTGGGAGCCCTCGACGGCGGCGGCCATGATGGCGCGCGGGGCCGGGTAGGGGGCGCCGCCGGTCTGCTTGCGGAGGTTGGCGGGGAAGGCGGGCAGGTTCGCGGCGAACTTCGGCTGGGCGGGGGTGCCGCCGGGGATGCGGTACCCGGGGCGGTCCCAGGGCTGCGCGGACTCGGGGTGCGCGTCGATGAAGGCGCGGGCTTTGGCGAGCAAGTCGTCGCGGTCGGTGGCGAGTTCGTCGATCAGTCCCTTCTCCAGGGCGCGGCGCGGGGTGTACTGGGTGCCCTGGAGGAGGAGAGCGAGAAGGGCGTCGGTGACCCCGAGGAGGCGCACGGAGCGGGTGACGCCGCCCCCGCCGGGGAGCAGCCCGAGGGTGACCTCGGGGAGGCCGATGCGGTAGCCGGGGTCGTCGAGGGCGACCCGGTGGTGGCTCGCGAGGGCGAGTTCGTAACCGCCGCCGAGGGCCGCGCCGTTGAGGGCGGCGACGACCGGTTTGCCGAGGGTCTCGATACGGCGCAGGGCGCCCTTGAGCGCGAGCGAGTCGGCGAGGACCCGCTCGGCGTCCTCGGGGCGGGCCGCGCGCAGGTCGCGGAGGTCGCCGCCCGCGAAGAAGGTCTTCTTGGCGGAGGTGAGGATGACGCCGCGGACGCTGTCGCGCTCGGCTTCGAGGCGGTCGGCGGTGGCGATGAGCGCGGCGCGGAAGGCGGCGTTCATCGTGTTGGCGGACTGGGCGGGGTCGTCGAGGACGAGGGTGAGGACGCCGGTGTCGTCGCGTTCCCAGCGGATGGGAGTGGGCTCGCTCATGGGGGGGGCTCCTGGGCTCCGTTGCGGACGGGTAGGGGCGGGACGGGGCCCGTCAGAGGCGTTCGACCACGGTGGCGACGCCCATGCCGCCGCCCACGCAGAGGGTGGCGAGGCCGTAGCGCTGGTCGCGGCGTTCGAGTTCGTCGATGAGCGTGCCGAGGAGCATCGCGCCCGTGGCGCCGAGGGGGTGGCCCAGGGCGATGGCGCCGCCGTTGACGTTGACGCGGGCGAGCGGGATGTCCATGTCGCGGGCGAAGCGGAGGACGACGGCGGCGAACGCCTCGTTCATCTCGTACAGGTCGATGTCGGCGGCGCTGAGTCCGGCCTTGGCGAGCGCCTTGCGGGAGGCGGGCGCGGGCCCGGTGAGCATGATCGTGGGGTCCGATCCTGAGACGGCGGCCGAGAGGATACGGGCGCGGGGGCGCAGCCCGTACCGCCGGCCGACCTCCTCGCCGCCGATCGCGACGAGCGCCGCACCGTCTACGATCCCGGAGGAGTTGCCCGCGTGGTGGACGTGGTCGATCTCCTCGACCCAGTGGTACTTCTGGAGCGCGACGGCGTCGAAGCCGCCGTGTTCGCCGATGCCGGCGAAGGACGGCTTGAGCGCCGCGAGGCTGTCGGCCGTGGTGCCGGGTCGCAGGTGTTCGTCGCGGTCGAGGACGACGAGGCCGTTGCGGTCGCGGACGGGTACGACGGAGCGCGCGAAGCGGCCCTCTTTCCAGGCGGTCGCGGCGCGTTCCTGCGAGAGCGCGGCGTACTCGTCGACGTCGCGGCGTGAGAAGCCCTCGATGGTCGCGATGAGGTCGGCTCCGATGCCCTGCGGGACGAAGCCCGTCTCCAGGTTCGTCATGGGGTCCATCGCCCAGGCGCCGCCGTCGGAGGCCATCGGGACGCGCGACATCGACTCGACGCCCCCCGCGATCACGAGGTCCTCCCAGCCCGAACGGACTTTCGCCGCCGCGAGATTGACGGCTTCGAGGCCGGAGGCGCAGAACCTGTTCTCCTGCACCCCGGCGACGGTCTCGGGCAGCCCGGCAGCGATCGCGGCGATCCGGGCGATGTCGGAGCCCTGGTCGCCGAGCGGCGAGACGACGCCGAGGACGATGTCGTCGATCGCGGCGGGGTCGAGGTCCGGCAGGCGCTCCTGGAGGGCGTGCAGGAGTCCCACGACGAGGTCGATGGGCTTCGTGCCGTGCAGGGAGCCGTTGGCCTTGCCGCGGCCGCGTGGGGTGCGGAGGGCGTCGTAGACATACGCTTCGGTGGTCATCTCGGCCTTTCGAGGGGCGGGGCGGACGGGCGCCGGCGAGGGTTCGGCCCGGGGCCCTGCGCCGGGCCCCCGCTCCTTGCCCGCCGGGGGGACTCAGTCGCGGGGCCCGGGACTCCCGGGTGCGGTCAGGTGCGGCACTCCCCACTCCTCCGCCACCGCCGCCGTGTCGGCGCCCGGTGTCAGGAGCGGGCCGGGAGCCGGGGCCGGAGTGGCGGAGAAACGGGGAGCCGGGGCGGGTTGCGGGGTGCCCCCGGGCCCGGGGACGAAGGTGTCCCGGACTGCGAGGTGCGGGTGCTGGGGGGCTTCGCGCAGGGACAGTACGGGCGCGACGCAGCCGTCCGAGTCGGCGAAGACCTTCGTCCACTCCGCCCTCGTACGGGACTTGAAGGCCGCCGCGATGCGTGCGCGCAGTTCGTCCCAGCGGTCGAAGTCCTCGCGCGCGGGCGCTGTTCCGGCGATGCCGAGGCGCTCGGCGAACTCGTCGTAGAAGCGCTTCTCCAGCGCGCCGACCGCCATGTACTTCCCGTCGGCGGTCTCGTAGCAGCCGTAGAAGGGGCTGCCGCCGTCCAGGAGGTTGCTGCCACGCCTGTCCTGCCAGCCGCCCGCCGCCATGAGTCCGTGCAGGAGGGTCGTGAGGTGCGCGGCGCCGTCGACGATCGCGGCGTCCACGACCTGGCCCTCGCCCGTGCGTTCGGCGTGCCGCAGGGCGGCGAGGAGGCCGACGACGAGGTAGAGGGAGCCGCCCGCGAAGTCCCCGAGGAGGTTGGCGGGGAAGGTGGGGGGCGCGCCGGGGTCGCCGCCGAGCGCGAGGGCCCCGGTGGGGGCGAGGTAGGTGAGGTCGTGCCCGGCGCGGTGGGCGAGCGGGCCTTCCTGGCCCCAGCCGGTCACGCGCCCGTAGACGAGCCGGGGGTTGGCGGCGAGCGCCTGCTCGGGGCCGACACCGAGGCGTTCGGCGACGCCGGGCCGGAAGCCCTCGATGAGGATGTCGGCACGGGCCGCGAGCGCGAGCACCGCGGCGGCGCCCTCCTCGGTCTTGAGGTCGAGTGCGACGGAGCGCTTGCCGCGGTTGGTGTAGTCGCGCGCGGGGTCCATGCCGAACATGCCGCCGCGCTCGGGCCGGTCGACCCGTACGACGTCCGCGCCGAGGTCCGCGAGGAGCATCGCGGCGAAGGGCCCGGGGCCGAGCCCCGCCAGTTCCAGGACCCGCACTCCGCCGAGGGGCCCGCCCCGCTCCGCTGTTCCGCTCATCCGCACGACTCCCGGCCTGTGACACAACTGATGTAACACCGGCGATGCTATGAACGGCGCGGTCCCGGCACAAGCCCCGGGAAAGCAAGCGCTCAGAAGTGTCGTTCGGGAGGGGCACGGGGGCGCGGGGGCACGGGCGGGGAAGACCGGGACCGAGCCCCGAGCGCTTGACCGCGCGGCGTCCAGCGCCGCCACGTGGGAGGTGTGCCGGTCACCGGCGGGCGGGGCGTCGTGGCGGGCGAGTTGCCCGGGGAGGCGGCGCCGCGCGAAGCGGCCGGGGCGACCGGGCTCGTCCTCGTTTCCCGGGATCCTCGTGCGGGCCGGCTCGTATTCTCGGCGGATGACCGAACTCACGAGCCTGCCCGCCACGCGCACCGCCTACGACGCCGTCGCCTCCGTCTACGCCGGGATGTTCAGCGACACCCTGCGTGACGCCCCGCTGGAGCGGGCCCTGTTGGGTGCCTTCGCGGAGCTGGTGCGGGCGGACGGGGACGGCGAGGTCGGGGACCTCGGCTGCGGGCCCGGCTATGTGACCGCGCACCTGCACGGCCTGGGCCTGCGCGCCTTCGGCGTCGACGCCTCGCCCACGATGATCGGGCTCGCGCGCGAGGCCCACCCGGGGCTCCGCTTCGAGGCCGGCTCGATGGCCGCCCTCGACCTCGCGGACGGCGCGCTCGGCGGCATCCTCTCGCGGTGGTCGCTCATCCACACCCCACCGGCCGAAGTGCCCGCCGTCCTGGACGAGTTCGCCCGTGTACTCGCTCCGGGCGGACACCTCCTGCTCTCCTTCCCGGCGAGCGACGGGCCCGAGCACGAGACGCAGTCCTACGACCACGCGGTGACCACGGCCTACCGCTGGTGCCCCGACCGCCTCGCCGCGCTGCTCGGCGCGCGGGGACTGTGCCAAACCGCCCGCACGGTGACCGAACCGGAGCCCGCGGACAAGCGGCAGTTCCGGACGGTGCACCTCCTCGCCCGCAAGGCGTAGGCCGGGCACGGGGCGTTGGCGCGGGGCAGGACACGAGGCGCGGGCCGGGCGGGGGGGGCGTTGGCGCGGGGCCGACGTGGGGCGCTGGGCGCGGGGCCGGACACGGGGCGTTGGGCGCGGGCCGGACGTGGGGCGCGGGGCCGGACGCCGGGTGCGGCGCGCGGGGCATGGCAGGCCACAACGCGCCGCCATGCCCTGCCGTGAGCGCGGCGGCGAGCTGCGACAGTGGGGGGATGCAGCCGAACGCCTCGCCCACCCGTTCCCCCGAAGCCGCCCGGAAGGAACGCGAGTTCGACCTCGTCCTCTACGGGGCGAGCGGATTCGCCGGAGCGCTGACGGCCGCGTATCTCGCCGGACACGCGCCGCCCTCGCTGCGCTGGGCGCTCGCCGGGCGCAGTGCGCAGAAGCTGGAGCGGACGCGCGCGTCGCTGGGGCTGGAGAACGTGCCCGTCCTCGCCGCCGACGCCGGTGACCCGGCCGCGCTGCGCGAACTCGCCGCGCGGACGCGGGTCCTGGCGACCACGGTGGGTCCCTATCTGCGGCACGGGGACGCGCTCGTCGGGGCGTGCGCGGACGCGGGTACGGACTACGCGGACCTGGCCGGGGAGCCCGAGTTCGTCGACCGGAGCTATCTGCGCCACGAAGCGCGGGCACGGGCGACGGGGGCGCGGCTCGTGCACGGCTGCGGTTTCGACTCGGTGCCCGCCGACCTCGGCGTCCTCTTCACCGTGGGGCGGCTGCCGGAAGGGGTGCCGTTGCGGGTCGACGGCTTCCTGGCGGTCGACGCGGCGCCCTCGGGCGGCACGGTCGACTCGGCGCTGAGCGCGCTGGGGCGCCCGCTCGCGATGGCCCGCGCCGCCCGTGAACGCGCCGCCGTCGAAGCGCCGCCCGGACCGGGCCGCCGCGTCACGGCCCCGCCGGGACCGCCCCGCCACGTGGGCGAACTCGGCGCCTGGGCGTTCCCGCTGCCCGTACTCGACCCGCTGCTCGTCGTCCGCTCGGCCCGCGCCCTGCCCCGCTACGGCCCGGACTTCCGCTACCGCCACCACGTGACCGCCCGCCGCCTCCCCACCGCGCTCGCGGGCCTGGCGGGCGCGACGGCCCTCCTCGCCGCCGCCCAGCTCCCGCCCCTGCGCCGTGCCCTCTCCGCGCGCCTCGCGCCCGGCACAGGCCCGAGCGAGGAACGCCGCGCCCGCAGCACCTTCTCGCTGCGCTTCATCGGCGAGGGCGGTGGCCGGCGCGTGTACACGGAGATCCGGGGCGGCGACCCGGGTTACGACGAGACGGCCCGCATCCTCGGCGAGTCGGCCCTGTGCCTCGCCCTGGACGCCCTTCCGCCGCTGTCGGGGCAGTTGACCCCGGCGGTGGCGATGGGCGAGGCGCTCACGGAGCGGTTGCGGAACTCGGGGCTGGTGTTCAGGGAGGCGGCGCGGCGGGAGGACTGAGCGAAGCGGCGGCGCGGCTCGCGTACGCGCGGCGCCACGCTCCCCCGGCCCGGGGCACGGCAGCGACCGCCACGCCCCGCACCGCGAGAGGGCCACCGCCCGCCCCGCACCGGAGGACGACGGGCACCGCGCCCTTTTCCCGGGCGACGGAGCGGCCCGTCGGCCCCGGCTCACTCCGCCAGGAACGTCCGCAGCCGTCCGAGCAGCGCCTCCGGCTGGTGCAGCGGGATGATGTGGCCCGAGTCCTCGACCAGTTCTCCCCTCACGTCGTCCGCGCAGCCGCGCAGCTGGTGCTCAAGGGCCCTGCCGACCGGGTGGGCGCCAAGGGCGAGGGCCGGGACCGTGAGGCGGGTCGTGGCGACCGCCTCGGCGATGCGGGCGGCGCTCTCCGGGAGCGCGCGGTAGTGGGCGAAGGCGGCGCGCAGGGACTCACGGCCCGTGTAGGCGCGGACGAAGGCCTCGCGCGCCCAGTCGGGGACGCCCTCGCCGAGGGTCCCCTGCGAGAGGAACCAGTCGACGTAGGCGTCCTCGTGACCCTCCAGGACCGTTTCGCCGAGCCCCGGCACCGCGTGGAAGCCGAACCACCACGGCGGGCCGCCCGCGAGGAAGTCCTCGGCGCCCGGCAGCCGTCCGAGCAGCGACTCCATGACGACGAGCCGCCGGACGAGCGCGGGGCGGCTCAGGGCGAGGAAGAAGGCGGGCGGAGTGCCCGCGTCGATGCCGACGACGGCGGCCGACGTCACGCCGAGCTCGCCGAGGAGCGCTTCGGCGTCCTCGGCGAGCGTCGCGGCGTCGTACCCGCTCTCCGGCTTGTCGCTCGCCCCGAGCCCGCGCAGGTCGGGCGCGATGAGCGTGTACCGGTCGGCGAGGCCGGCCATGACGACGCGCCACAGCTCCCACGTGTGCGGGAAGCCGTGCAGCAGGAGCACGGCCGGACCCGAGCCCGCGAGCGCGACGTTGAGCGTGACCCCGTTGACGGGGACGCGGCGGAGGGTGACGTCCTCCAGGGGAAGGGGACGGGGTGCGGTCATACGACGGACTCCCGGGCAGCGAGGGCAGGTTCGCCCCTACGCTACGGGCTGCCGGACGGCCCCCGAGCCCCCGGCCCTCCGGGGCGGCAGGCGGCACGGGTCCCGCCTCAGCTCCCCGAGGCCTCCCTGAGCGCCGCCCGGCACAGCGCGTCCGCGCGGCGCGTCGTTTCCGGCAGGCGGTAGCGCGGGGTCAGGGCGAGGGTGTGGGCACAGGCGGTGTCGAGCGTGACGCGGTGGCCCGCCGAGACGTAGACCGGTTTGACGCCGGTACGGGTCCGCAGCGCCGCGCCGACCTCCTCCGTCCCGTCCAGGAGCGGAGTGCGGGCGCCGCGCTCCTCGCCCGGCGCCTCGTACGTGAAGAGGAACGGGTTCTTCGCGACGCCGAAGGCGGGCAGCCCGGTGAGGACGCCGAGGTGGGCCGCGAGCCCGAAGCGGCGCGGGTGGGCGACCCCGTAGCCGTCGCAGACCACGACGCCGGGGGCGACGGGGAGGCGTTCCAGGGCCGCGAGGACGGTGGGGAGTTCACGGAAGGCGAGGAGCCCGGGCACGTACGGGAACGAGACGCGGCCCACGGCCGTCGCCTGACCGAGCACGCCGCGGCCCTCGGGATCGAGGACGACGGCCGCGGCGGCGACGAGGTCGCGGGCGTCGTCGTAGGCGACGTCCACGCCGGTGAGCGGAACGGTGCCGGGCGCGGGCCCCGCCTCGTCGCGCACGCGTCGCGCGCGCAGCGCCTCCTGCGCGGCGCGCGCCTCCGTCTCGGTACGTGGCCAGTCGGGGGGTGTGCGCAAGATCTCCACGCGCCCATCATGGGCCCGCTCACCTGCGGATACGTGGTCCCCGGGGGCGCGGTGACGAAGTTCACTGCCCTCGGGCGGCCACTGAACGGGGCGTTCCGGCGTCTTTAGCTGGTGTACGGCCGCAGGTCCCGCCCGTCGACAACAAGGGGAGCAGGCGTTGACCCTCACCATCGAACAAGCTGTCAAGGCCCATGTCGTGGCCGCAGCCGCCTTCTTGCCCACCGTCCGGGCCACGTTCCACTACGACGCGCGCGACCCGTTCGCGGTGCGCGTGGACTTCCCCGCCTCAGCGACGCTGGAGGGCACGGAGGTGAGCTGGACCTTCGCGCGCGACCTCCTGCGCGACGGGCTCACGGGCCCGGCCGGGAGCGGTGACGTGCGGGTGCGCCCGCACGGCTGGGAGCGGCTGATCGTGGAGTTCCACGCGCCCGAGGGCATGGCCGTCGTGCACCTGCCGAGCGCGGAGGTGCGCGGCTTCCTGGAGCGGACAGCCGCGGTCGTCGCCCCGGGCGAGGAACGCATCACGGTGGACCTGGACAGGTGTCTGGCGGCGCTCATGCGGGAGGGCTGAGAGAGCGGCGGGTGCGGGCAGGGCGCGGCGGGCCGGGACTGGGACGGTCTCGTCGCGCGCGAGGGGGACGGCGGCGCCGCGAGGCCCCCGGGAGTGCCGCGGCGTCCCGCCGGGGGGGCAGTCCCTCGTCACGTCGCCCGGGGCTCCCTTCCCTCGGGCAGGGGCCGTGGAGGGGGCCGGGCGAGACCGCGTCGACGGGGACACCGCGCGAGCCGTACGCGGCGGACCGGGCGCGGGTCGGTTCGGGCCGAGGGGTGGGCGGCACTGGACGCGCACCCAGGGAGACCGGACGCGCATCCAGGCAGAAGAGGAGCGCGCGGCAGCCGAAGCCCCGGGGCGGAAAGGGCGGTTTCTGGGGATCGTCGCAACACGTGGTCGGTTGTGTTAGACGGCGAGTAGTTTATGCAGGCGCTCGGCTGGGGTTTCCCAGCTGAGCGTTTTGC
>NZ_JOGO01000005.1 GCF_000719475.1 Streptomyces sp. NRRL F-5630
CGTCGGGGGAGGGCCGGGCGGGGGCCCGGCACTCCCGGCCCCCGCACGCAACGCCGCGACTCCCGCGCCGCCGCTGCCCCCGCCTCCGCGCCCTCCCGCCTCCCCACGCCCCCTGTCAGTCCGCCCGCGCGAGTGCCCGGGCCACCTCCTCCGCGACCTCGTGCACCTGTCCGCGAGGCTGTGTCGCGAGGGTCCCCGGGTTCCGCGTCCACCGGTCCTCCAGCGCGAACCAGTCCACCGCCACCGGCTTCCGCCTCTCCTTGAGCGCCGCCGACAGCTCGTCGATGTACGTGCTCCAGCGCAGCCGGTACAGCCCGCCCACCAGCCCCGACCACTCCCGGTTCGCGTAGTCGCGCAGGCCCGCGTCCGCCCCCTGCCGCGTGCCCCACGTGGTGAGCAACGACAGTGCGTCGTACTGGAGCTGGCTCTTCTCCCGCGCGCTGCCGCCCCACGCCCGCGCCGACTCGACCCACCGCCCCAGCAGATGGTTCTCGTCCGTCGCGACAAGCTCTTCGAGGAGGTCGATCAGCGCGATCCAGCGCCGTCCGAGACGGGCGAACTCCGCCTGGTTCTCCGCCTTGTAGGCGGCGGCCAGGCGCGGCAGCAGGGTCCGGCTCCGGTTGGCGAGCGCCTGCCGTGCCACGTCCAGCAGGTCCCTGCGGTATGTCGGTGAAACACGCAAATCGGCACGCACGGCGAGGAGTTCGTCGAGCGCGGGCTCGAAGGACGCCGCCTCGTACCGCAGTGCCTTGGGCGACCACTTGCCCGCCGAGACCGCGTCGAGCGCGGGCCGGGCCCCGAAGAGCCCGTCGGCGGGCTCCGACCAGCGGTCGTCGCGGCGCGTCCCGTACACCGTCGTCCGCAGGATGTCCCACGCCGCCTCGGCGTGCGCGTCGCTGCCCCCGTACCGCACCCGCGCGTAGTCCCGGAACCAGCTCTTCAGGTCAACGGGCCCTTCGGTCCAGGGCAGTTCGGCGAACAGCTCGAAGGCGGCCGGGTTGTTGTCGGCGGCCTCCGGCATGAGCGCGATACCGGAGAGCCGGCTGCCCGACCGGTCGCGCCAGCGGGGGTAGAGGTCCACCCAGTCCCGCGTGTTGGCGCCGAGCGCGGTGTGGCCGCCGAAGTTCCAGATGGAACCGAAGGCGTACGGCGTGTCCTGCCAGTCGCTCTCGCGGTCGTTCACCTCGGGGAAGCGGTCGCTGAGGCCGTCCACGACGAGCATCGCCTCCCGGTCCGCGGCGGCGATGACCTCCTTCGGCGGGTTCTTCTGCCACCCGAGGATGACCCACACCGCGTCGGGCCGCGCCGCGCGCAGCGCCCGCTGCACCCCGCGCGTCGCCTCCCCCACCGGCACGTTCCCGGCACTGCCGCCCTCGTGCAGGAGATCCATCTTGTAGAGCGTGCCGCGCCCGAACAACTCCTCCTGGATGTCGTAGAACGCGGCGGCGACCTCGGCGAAGAGGTCGGTGCGCGGGTCGAGCCAGTCGGGTCGCGCGAAGCCCATCCACTTGCCCTGCGGCACGGTCTTCGCGCCCGGATTGCGGTCCGCGAAACCGGCCGGGACCGTGCCGAAGTAGCCGGGGAGCACCGGCGACATGCCGAGTTCGCGCAGCCGCCCCACGATCCGGGCACCGAGCGCGGCGCGCTGTTCGACCAGCCCCGCCGTGACGGGCTCGGGGAAGGAGGAGAGGTTCTGGAGCAGCCACCACGGCTGGTGCGCGGGTCCGGGAATCCAGGCACGCACCTCCTCGTCGCTGTACCCGAACTGCCGGAAGAGCCGCTGGTAGACGGCGTCGGCGCCCGCGTAGACGAGCACTTCGTTGAAGCCGTGCAGCGCGAGGAGGTCGATCTCGCGCTCCCAGTAGGCCCAGTCGTGGTACGGGCCCGTGTAGCCGTCGTTCGTGTCGTTGAGCACGAAGCGGTGCGGCGTGTCGGCGCGCCCCTCGATGCGCCCGCCCTCCGGCGCGGGCACCCGCTCGGGCAGCCCGGCCCGGCTCCCCGCCCAGGTGAACTGCGCGAGGCCCGCCTGCTTGAGGTACCGCCGCAGCCCCGCGAGCTGGGTCGCCGGGGTCGTCCCCGCGATCGTGATCCGCCCCGCCCGGCCGCTGACGGCGAAGCGGTCCCGGCCCTCGGCGTCCGGGGCGAGGGAGGTGAAGAGGAACTGGTCGGCGTGGGAGCCGAGGAGACGACGGGCCGCCGCGGCGGCGGGGTCGGAGGGCGCGGGCGGGGCGGGCGGTGCGAGGGGCGTCCGGCGTGCGCTCACCTGGGCCGCGGCCGTGCCGCTCCCGGCGACGGCGGCGATTCCGGGCGCGCCCGCGAGCAGTCCCAGGAAGGTGCGGCGATCCCATGGCATACGGCGGCTCCTCGGCTCGGCGGCGTGGTCCCCCGCGAGCAGTACCCCGTCCGCCCGTCCCTCTTCCACCGGTACCCGCCGTGTCGGCCGGATGGGGCCCACGAACGACCCGGAAGCACCTTTTGTCCGACCGGTTCGGCTTGCCCGACCGGCCCGGCCGACCGTCAGAAACCGAGCGGTGCCGGGTCGGTGGCGAGCGCGTGCACCCGCGCGCGGGGATCGGGGACGAGGCGTCGCTCCCGCAGATCCAGGATGCCGCCGACCCCCGTGACCTCGGCGGCGACGACCCCGTCGACGCGGGTGATCGTCTGCTCGACACGGAAGGTCTTCCCGCCGCCCCACAGGAGCGCGCACCCCACCGTCACCTCGTCCCCGGCCCGCAGCTCCCGCAGGTACCGGATCGTCGTCTCCAGGACCACGGGCCCGATCCCGGCCTCCGCGAGGCCCCCCTGCGTGATCCCCGCCGCGAGGAACAGCTCCCACGGCGCGTGCTCCGCGTACTGGAGGTACACGCTCTGGTTGAGGTGCCCCTGCACGTCGGTCTCGTAGCCCCGCACCCGCACGGAGACGCTGAACTGCTGCTCGGACATGGCCCACTCCTGACCTCGGCTCCCGGTTCGCCGCCGCTCATTCTCGTAGGGAGCGACCCCGTCCCGCGCCGTTCGTGCCACCGGACACGCCGAGCCGCCCGAAAGCACGGGCCCCCGACGGCCGCCGGTACGGGACGGCCTGCCCCCAGGCAGGTGAGGCGCCTACCTCCGGGGCGGTGAGGCGATCACCACCCGGCCCCCGCGCCGGTCCCCGTGCTCACTCACCTGCCACCCCGCCGCCTCCAGCGCCTCCGCGCAGCGCGCCAGTTCCCGGCCCTCCCCGGCCCCCGGCCCGGCCGTCCCCACCACCCGTACCTCCACCGCCTCCGGCTGCGGCGACTCCCGCACGACGTACCCGCCCCGTCCCGCGACCGCCGGTACCCGGCCCGCCGCCTCCAGGGCGAGAGCCGCGGCCCGGACGAGGTGCGCGCGTTCCCAGGCGCAGGGGCGGCCCGTGTCGCCGTCCGCCCGCGTCATCCGGCGCAGCTCCAGGAGCCCCTCCCAGGCCGCGCGCACCTCGCGGGCGCGCGCGGCGGGATCGGCGGGGGGCTCGCTCTCCTCGCCGCCGCGTGCCGCGAAGACGCCGTCCGCCGCCGGGCGGGGTGCGGGCGCGGGCTCGGTCCCGGGGGAGGAGGGCGGTTCCGGGGGAGCGGTGCGGGCGCGCCGGCCCGCCGGGGTCAGGAAGCAGTCGTGCGGCGGACGAGGGTGCCGGAAGGCGAGCCCCAGCCTCACGAGCCGGTCGAGCACCGCCGCGGACCCCCGCAACCGTCCCGTCACCGGGTCCGCCGCGCCGATCACCCGCCGCTGCGCCGCCGTCAGCTCCCGCGCCATCCCGCCGCCCCTCTCCGCACCGCCGTCACCGTTCCCGCCGTCGATGGTGCCGCACCCCACCGACACCGGCCGCACACGACGGACCCGGCCCGTACGCGAGGGCTCCCGCCGCCCGCGCCCCGCTCGCGGACGGCGCCCGCGCGTCCGGTCGCGCCGGGCCGCGCCCAGCGGGCCTCGGCCGCACGCGGGCCCGCGGGCGTGGGGACCGCTCAGCCGTCCTTCAGTGCCGCCTCCGCCTTTTCGGCCCGCTCGCCCATGCGGCGCGCGAGGCGGTGCACGCGGGGATCGCCGTCCGTGCGGTGGAGCGCGTCCGCCAGCATGCGGGTCTGCGCGAGGTGCTCGCGCAGGGCGGTGCGCAGCAGTGTGTCGAATAGGGTGCCGCGCGCCCGTTCCAGGGCGCGGCGTTCGAGGGCGTTCACCATGCCGGGCATGTCGTGGCCCTCGTGCGGGTTCTCGTCGCCGAGGCCCGCCGCCGCGCGCAGCGCCCGCAGGGCTTTGAGGTCGGCACGCTGCCCCCGGGCGAGTTCACCCGCCCACGTGGTGAGCGCGGGGTCCGCTCCGTGGGTGGGGGCCAGCTCCAGGAGGGCGAGGGACTGCTCCTGCATGGCGAGGGAGAGGTGCAGCCAGCCGGTGTCGGTGGCGCCGAGGCCGCCGGGTGACGGCGTGCCGGGGAGGGGCGTGCCGGGGACGGGCGGGGGCGGGCTCGTCGTCGTCACGGGTGGGCTCGCTTCCGGGGAGGCCGCCCCGCCGGTGCCGCACCCCGTCGCGAGCACCGCGCCCAGGAGGACGGCGAGGCTGCCCCGTACCGCCGCCCCCGGTACCGCCGCTCCCCGCCCCCGTACCCGTACCGCCGCCCCTCGTGCCCGTACTGCCGGTCCCTGCCCCGAGGTCCCGTCTTCTGCCCTGCCCGCCATGCCCGGTCCTCTCAGCCGTGCCGTGAACGACGGGACCGCCCGGCGGGAGCGGACTCCCCCCGGGCGGGCTGTCGTTCAGGAGGGGGTGCCGTCCGCCCCGCACTTGACGATCGCGTTGATGCAGGTGGTGACGCGCCGCTGCATCTCCGCGGCGGGCCACGCGTTGAAGAAGTCGCCGTGCATCGTGTAGCCGGGCCCCGAGGCCAGCCGGAAGCCCGCCGGGTTGCCCGAGGCCGGGTACCGCAGCACCTGGCGGAGCTTGGGCACGGGGACGGGGTGGCTCGGCGGGCAGGCCCCGTTCACCGGGTAGGACATGTGGCTCTTGTGGTCGGCGGAGTCGAGGTCTTTGCCGTTCCAGCACTGCGGGAAGTCGAGGTAGGACTCCAGCATGGAGCCGGGCGGGCAGTTCACGAAGTCCTTCGAGGGGTTGACCTCGCCGTGGTGCAGGCAGGACCAGCGGGCGATCGAGGTGGGGTCGTCCGTGCCGGTCGCCTTGGCGTTGCCCGCGACGATCCGCAGGCCCTGGGGGAGCGGCTTGATCTGCTGGATGATGTCGTCGCGCACCCCTTCGCCGAGGTAGTAGAAGGTGGTCCCCGTCGGTTCGACGGGCTGGTCGTTCACGTACAGGGTCGGGACCCAGTACGAGGACGTGTCGATGCTCGGGCTGCACGTGGACGCCGCGCCGAGGAGCTCGTTGACCGTGGTGTGCGCGTTCGTCGCGTGGCTTCCGAAGAAGCTGTGCATGTGCGAGGCGCCGGGCAGGTTGGGGAAGACGATCGGGTCGTCGGGCAGGCGGTGGCTGTAGGGACACTCGGCGAGGAACTCCGCGACGCGGACCACGTCGGCCTTCTGCGCGCCCGGCTGCGGCGAGCGGGGCTCGGCGCCCGCGGTGGAGCCGGTGAACAGCATCGCGAGCAGCAGACCGAGAGCCGCGAAGAGCGGCGGCCACGGGCGCCTGCGCCGGTGCGGGGGACCGGCTGAGCGGGGGGAACGTCTGAGCAGCACAGCACTCCTCCTTCAGGGGAAGTGTGGTGGGGTGTGCCCGCACCCTGAGGTGCGCAGGCCGTGCGGGGCCTTGCGGAGTGAGTGAAGCGCCAAGCGGCAACCGCGTCAATACTTCTCGTACACAGGAAAAGAGCAACCCCGTTGCTATGTAAGGGAGTTGAAGTAATGCCCCGAAGGGTGTGCGTCCGGTATCCGTGCGTGGCGCGAAGGCGTGCCGCGTCAAGGGCGCCTGGGGTGAGCGGATACGACGGCAGCGGGCTCGAACCGGCCTCCGCAGGACCGCGGATCGTGGCCCCCTGCATTCACCTCACGAACGCGGAGAACGGCGATCCGTGTCGTGTCGTGTCAACAGGACCCTTCTGCCAGTTACCAGGAGTCCGGGCCCGTCTGTCGCGGCGTGTGGTGTGACGCAGGCGTGGCGCGCCCCCGTGGTCCGGGTCGCCCCCGTTCGTCCGGGCGGAGCCGCCGCTGACGTGTGCGCCGCCCGCCGCCCGGGACCGGCGCGGGCGGGTGGCGGCGGGCGGCTCAGCCCTCGGGCACCGCCGCGTCGAGCAGCGGCCCCAACTCCCGCACGACGTCGTGCAGGGGGCGGACGTCGTGCGTGGCGCGCGCGAGCAACAGGGCCCCTTCGAGTGAGCTGACCATGAGCGTCGCGAGGGCACCCGTACGGGTCTCGGGTACGCCCATCGCGTGCAGCGCCCCCGCGACGGCGGCGCGCCAGCCGTCGAAGGCGCGCGCGGCGGCGGCACGGGTGGACGCGACCGTGTCCGCGCTGTCGACCGTGGCCGCGGCGACCGGGCAGCCGCCCGCGAAACCCGCCTCGCTTTCGAACTCCTCGGTCCACTGCCCGACCATCGCGGCGAAGAGTCCGCTCGGCGAGGGCGTGCCGAGCCCGGCGACGAAGCGCTCCACGCGGCGGGCCGCGTACCGGCCCGCCCAGTCGACGGCCTCGTTGACCAGTTGCTCCTTGCCGCCGGGGAAGTAGTGCTGGAGCGAGCCGCGCGGGGCTCGCGCCCGCGTCACGGCCTCCCGCATCCCGGTCCTCGCGACACCGCCCCTGCGCAGCAGTTGGGCGGCGCTGAACACGACCCGCTCCCGCGGACTCCGCTCCGCCAACCCCGCCACCTCCCTCGCGCACCGGCCGCCAGCATATCGACGCCCCCTGTCATGACAGCCGTCATATCCGGCCCCTACTATGACCGTGGTCATGATCCCGTTCCGCCGAGGAGACCCCGTGCCGCCCACGCCCGAAGACGACACCCCGACCGGCTTCGTCGGACTCGGCGTCATGGGACAGCCCATGGCGCTCAACCTGGCCCGCGCGGGCACCCCGCTCGTGGTCTGGAACCGCACCGCGTCCCGCGCGGAGCCCCTGCGCGCGGCGGGCGCGGCGGTCGCGGACGACCCGGCCGAGGTCTTCCGTCGTTGCCGCGCCGTCTTCCTGATGCTCGCCGACGAAGCGGCGACGAACGCCGTACTGGCGCGCGGCACAAGGGAGTTCGCGCACCGCGTCGCGGGCCGCACGCTCATCGTGACGGGTACGAACCCGCCCGCCTTCGCGCGAGCCCTGGAGGCGGAGGTGCGGGAGGCGGGCGGCGCGTACGTCGAGGCCCCCGTCTCCGGCTCGCGCGTCCCGGCTGAGGCGGGCGAACTCGTGGCGATGCTCGCGGGCCGGACCGCTGACCTGGCCCGGGTGCGGCCGTTGTTCGCCCCGCTGTGCAAGGAGACGTTCGTCTGCGGCGAGGCGGCATCGCAGGCCCTCCTCATGAAGCTCGCCGTCAACCTCTTCCTGATCACCACCGTCACCGGTCTCGCCGAGTCCTTCCACTTCGCCGCCCAACACGCCCTCGACCTCCCGCAGTTCCTCGCGATCCTCGAAGCGGGCCCGATGGCGAGCCCCGTCTCCCGCACGAAGTCCCCGAAGCTCCTCGCCCGCGACTTCACCCCCCAGGCCACGATCGAGGACGTCCTGAAGAACAACCGCCTCATCGCCGAGGCGGCCCGCGCCTCCGGAGCGGCCTCCCCCCTCCTGGACGCGTGCCACGCGCTCTACGGCGAGACGCTCGCCGGGGGCTTCGCCCGGGAGGACATGGTGGCGGTGGTACGGGCGCTGGAGGGACGGGCCGGGGAGGCGCCCCCGGTGAGTGGGGCCCGGTCCTCGTGAGGGCGGCCGGTCCGCAGGCCCCGCCGAGGCGTGCCGCTCAGAAAGCGACAGAATCCGACGTCGTTATTGTCTCGGTTCTGTTCTCTTCCTAGGGTGGGCGCGGTTCCGCACGACCTCCCGGCCGGAAGGGCACAGCCATGCCACACCCGTCCAGCGTGAACGTAAGCCGCCGTCGTCTCCTGGAAGCGGGGGCGGTCGTGCTCGGCGCGCTCGCCCTGCCCCACGTACCGCCCGGGGGAAAGGCGTTCGCCGCGGCGGGTGACGTGAGCGCGGGCGGGGACGAGTGGAACGGGCACATCGACCTCTTCCGCCTCGGTACCGAGCCCGCCCACACCACCCTCATGCCGTACGAGAGCCTCGGACAGGCGCTCGCCGCCGACCGGACGAAGTCCCCCTACCGGCAGAGCCTCGACGGACGCTGGAAGTTCGCCTACGTGGAGCGGCCCGCCGACAAGCTCGACGACTTCTACCGCACCGACCTGGACGACTCCGGCTGGGAGACCATCCCGGTCCCCTCGGCCTGGCAGCTGCACGGCTACGACAAGCCCCTCTACGTCAACATCACCTACCCGTGGTGGGGCGCCAACGGGCTCGGCGAGGAGGCCCAGCCGCCCGCCGCCCCCACCCGGTACAACCCGGTGGGCCAGTACCGGCGCACGTTCACCGTGCCGAGGGGCTGGCGCGGGCGGCGCACCTTCCTGCACTTCGAGGGCGTCAAGGCCGCGCACTACGTCTGGGTCAACGGGCAGCTCGCCGGATACCACGAGGACTCTTACACGCCCGCGGAGTACGACGTCACCCCGTACCTGGTCGACGGCACCAACCACGTCGCCGTCGAGGTCTACCGCTACTCCGACGGCGACTGGCTCCAGGACCAGGACATGATCCGGCTGAGCGGCATCTTCCGCTCCGTGTACCTGTACTCGACGCCCACCGTCCACCTCCGGGACTTCAAGATCGAGACCCCGCTCGGCGACGGCCACACGACGGCGGAACTGGCGGTCACGGCGCACGTACGGGACTACGCGGGCGACGCCGACGGCGCCGTCCACACCGTCGAGACCCAGCTCTACGACGCCGACGGGCACCCCGTCTGGAACAGGCCGCTCACCGGCTCCGCCCCCCTCACCACCTCCGAAGTGAGCGTCGCCTGCGCCAAGTCCGTCCCCTCGCCGCGCCTGTGGTCCGCCGAGGACCCCTACCTCTACACCGCCGTCCTGCGGCTGCGCGACGCGCACGGGAAGGTCCTGGAGACACTCTCGCACCGCGTCGGCCTGCGCGAGTTCGCGCTCAAGGACGGCCTCATGCGCATCAACGGGCAGCCCGTCTCGCTGCGCGGCACCAACCGCCACGAGATGCACCCGGACCGCGGTTCGGCCCTCAGCCGCGCCGACATGGAGCGCGACATCCGGATCATCAAGCGGCTGAACATCAACTCGGTGCGCACCTCGCACTACCCCAACAACCCCACGTGGCTCGAACTCGCCGACGAGTACGGCCTCTACCTCGTCGGCGAGACCAACCTGGAGACCCACGGCATCCGCGACGAGTACCCCACCAGCCACCCCGACTGGACGCAGGCGTGCCTGGACCGTGCGCGCAACATGGTCCACCGCGACAAGAACCACGCCTCCGCCGTCATCTGGTCGCTCGGCAACGAGGCGGGCAGCGGCTCCGCCTTCAAGGCCATGTACGACTGGATCCACGAGTACGACCCGACCCGCGTCATCCACTACGAGGGCGACGACCGGCCGGGCGTCAGCGACATCCGCTCGAAGATGTACGAGTCGCCGAGCCAGGTGGAGGCCCGCGCGAAGGACACCGGTGACACCCGCCCCTACGTGATGGTCGAGTACGCGCACTCGATGGGGAACTCGACCGGCAACTTCAAGGAGTACTGGGACGTCGTGCGCCGCTACGACGTCCTCCAGGGCGGCTGGATCTGGGACTTCGTCGACCAGGCCCTCAACTGGCCGACCCCCGCGCGGGTCCTGTTCACCGAGACGGGGCCGGCGCGCCTGACGGGCCGCATCGTCAACCCGTCCGGCTCCTTCAGCCGCGACAAGGGCGTCTCGGGGGCGACCGTCTTCGCCCGCGACGAGGGTCTGGACCTGCGCGGTTCCCTGACCCTCGAAGCCTGGGCCACCCCCGGCGTGCGCGGCTACGACCAGCCGATCCTCGCCAAGGGCGACACCCACTACGCGCTCAAGCAGTCGGGGAGAACTCTGGAGTTCTTCCTCTACGCGGACGGCGAGTGGATCACCGCCTCCTGGACCACGCCCGAGGACGGCTGGACCGGCGTCGAGCACCACATCGCGGGCGTCTTCGACGCGGACAAGGGCACGCTCACCCTGTACGTGAACGGCGAGGTCAGGGCGACGAAGACCACGACGCGCACTCCGTCCGGCTCCACCGCGCCCCTCTCCCTGGCCGGTGAGGTCGAGAACCCCACCCGCGAGTTCAGCGGCACGATCCGCCGGGCCCGCGTCCACGCCCGCGCGCTGAGCGCCGCCGAACTCGCCGACGATAGGCGCGGTCCGGACGACGACGGCGTGCGCTTCTGGTTCGACGCCCGCACGGTCGGCCACGAGACGAAGAAGCCCCGGGACAAGACCTTCGCCGCGTACGGCGGCGACTGGGGCGACAACCCCAACGACGGCGCCTTCAGCGGCGACGGCATCGTCCTGCCCGACCGCGGCCACACCGGAAAGGCGGCCGAGGTCAAACGGGTCTACCAGACCATCGGCGCGCGGCCCAAGGACGGCGGCGCACCCGGCGACCTCACCCTCTCCAACGAGAACCTCTTCACCAACCTCCGTGCCTGGAACGGCAGCTGGGAGCTGGCCTGCGACGGCGAGGTGGTCCGGCGCGGGAAGCTCACCCGCGCCCAGCTCGACATCGCCCCGCTGAGCAGCAAGGACATCAGCGTCCCCGTCCACCTCCCGCCCGACCCGGCCCCCGGCGCCGAGTACTTCCTCCAGCTCTCCTTCACGACCAAGGAGCGCACCCCGTGGGCCGAGGAGGGCTTCGAGGTGGCCCGCGTCCAGCTGCCCCTCGACGCGCGCGGCCCCGAGGTGAGGCCCCTCCCGCTCGCCGCCGTGCCGAAGCTGTCGTACGAGGACGGCTCCGCGCGGATCACCGTCACCGGCGCCAAGGGACTCAAGGTCGTCATCGACAAGTCGACCGGGCTCCTCACGACGTTCGAGGCGGGCGGCACGCGACTGCTCGTCGCGGGCGCCGTCCCCAACTTCTGGCGTGCCCCGACCGACAACGACCACGGCAACGGCCAGCACACCCGCAACCAGACCTGGCGGGACGCGGGCGCCCGGCGCGCGGTCGAGAAGGTGACGGCGCGCCCGCTCGACGGGGGACGCGCGGTCGCCGTCACCGTCGAGGGCACCCTGCCGACCTCCACGAAGTCGGCGTACAGCACGGTCTACACCGTCTTCGGCAACGGTGAGGTCAAGGTCGACAACACGCTCCACCCCGGAGCGGCGAACCTCCCCTACCTCCCCGAGGTCGGCACGATCCTGCGCCTGCCCGCGGCACTCGACCGGCTGCACTACTACGGCCGCGGGCCCGAGGAGAACTACTGGGACCGCAAGGACGGCACCGACGTGGGCCGTTGGTCCTCGACCGTGCGGGAGCAGTGGACCCCGTACATCCGGCCGCAGGAGAACGGCAACAAGACGGACGTGCGCTGGGCGGCCCTCACCGACCGGCACGGGCGCGGCCTGCTCGTGTGGGGCGAGGAACTCATCGAGGTCAACGCCTCCCACTTCACCCCGGAGGACCTCTCCGTCGGCGACCGCCACGACTACCAGCTCACCCCGCGCGACGAGGTGATCCTGCGCGTCAACCACCGGCAGATGGGCGTCGGCGGTGACAACAGCTGGGGCGCGCACACCCACGACGCGTACAAGCTGCTCGCGGACCGGGACTACGCGTACACCTACCGGCTGCGGCTGATCACGGACGTGGCGGAGGCGGGCCGGATCGCGCGGCGCCCGACAGGGGTGGCGTAGCCCCCCGGGCAGACGCCGGAGGGGACGGGCAGGGCGCACGGCCGGGGAGCCGTGCTCCCTGCCCGTCGGCCGCGACCGCGCGCGTCGAAGGAGCCTCGAACCGTCGCTCGCGAACGGCTCCCGCGCGACCTCCCGCCCCCCGCCCTCCCCGCGATCAGCCCGCGGCGGTGTTGTAGTTGACGATGCTCTCCGCCAGGAGGGCGACCGCACCGACCAGTGGGCTGTCGGCCCTCCCGTCGAGCACGTCGGGCAGCCGGTGCGCTTCCTCCTCGGAGGCCGCCACCATCCCCCAGAAGGCGTTGTAGCGCGCGGGATCGGCGGGCTTGTCCACCGCCGCCTCGACCGACAGCCGTCCGCCCTCGCGGGTCAGGGCCAGCGCGCCCATCTGCCGCAGCGTCTCCGGCTCCCGTGTCTCGGTGGCCACGACGCTCCAGCCCGTCACGGCGGTCCGGTCCAGCGCGGCGAGGAGGGTGCCCGGAGCGCCGGGGCCGTCGACGACGATGTCGGGCAGGACGAGGGCCACCGGCCCCAGCGTCATCGGCAGCGCGCAGCGGATCGCGCCGTCCAGGCCCGGTTCCTGCGACTCGTCCTGGTAGACGAAAACCATGTGGAATATCCCGGCATAGCGTGCGAGATAGCCGACCGTGTCCAGCTTGTGCTTTCCGAACACGACGACCACGCGTACGTTGAGGCCGTTCCTGGCCAATTCGACGACGGGTTCGAGACTGCGGTCCAGCACGGTCACCCCGGGCGCCAGACAATGGAGTTCCTTCGAGTACGGGGCACCGAAACGGGTCGCGAACCCGGCGCAGGGCAATACCACCGAAACGTCGGGAAAGGAAGCGGAAGAACGATGCATCGGGTCGCTTTCAGGTTGTGTTGACGGACTGAATTCCGGCAGCATTCACTTGCTTATCCACCGGACCGGAAGGACGAACCATGCGGGCGCTGTTGTCCACGTACGGAACGCGGGGCGACGTCGAACCGCTGGTGGCACTCGCGGTGCGGCTACGGGCGCTCGGCGCGGAGGTCCGCGTGTGCGCCCCACCGGACGAGGAGTTCGCCACGCGGCTGGCCGGGCTCGGCGTCGAGCTGGTGCCGGTCGGCCCGCCGGTGCGGGAGCTGATGCGCGGGACGGAGCTTCCGTCGGCGGCGGACCTCTCCCGGTACCGGGACGAGCTGGTCGACACCGAGTTCGACGTCTTCCCCGGCGCCGCGGACGGGTGTGACGTGTGGGTGGCCGCTGGCCTGGCCCAGATCGCCGCGCGGTCGGTCGCTCAGGCCGCGGGCGTCCCCTACGTGTACGCGAGTTACGCGGCGGTGCAGTTGCCGTCGCCGCATCACGCGCCCCCGCCCCGTCCGGGCTGGCCGGAGCCGGAGACGGACGACCACCGCGTCCGCTGGGAGCGGGACGCCCAGCACGTGAACGCGCAGTTCCGCAGGGCACTCAACAGACACCGGGCCTCCCTCGGCCTGCCGCCGGTGGACAACGTCCGCGACCACGTCGTCACCGACCGCCCGTGGCTCGCGGCGGACCCGGTCCTCGGGCCCTGGCGGGCGGCCCCGGGCCTGGACGTGACCCAGACCGGCACGTGGACGCTGCCGGACGAGCGCCCGTTGCCGGCGGATCTCGAAACGTTCCTCGACGCGGGCGAGCCGCCGGTCTACGTGGGATTCGGCAGCGTACGCCCGGCGCCGGACATCGCGCGCAGGGCGATCGAGGCGGCCCGCGCCCGGGGCCGCCGCGTACTCGTCGCGCGGGGCTGGGCGGAGCTTGACCTGCTCGACGACCGGAGCGACTGCTTCGCCGTCGGCGAGGTCAACCAGCAGGCGCTGTTCCCGAGAGTGGCCGCGGTGGTGCACCACGGCGGCGCCGGAACCACCGCGACGGCGGCCCGGGCGGCCGTTCCCCAGGTGGTGGTGGCCAGCCCGCTCTCGGACACCCCGTACTGGGCCGGCCGGGTCGCGGACCTGGGTATCGGCGCGGCGCTCGACGGCACCGCCGTGACCGCCGAGTCCCTCGACGCGGCGGTCGCGACGGCCCTGGAACCGCGGACCCGGGAGCGGGCGCGGGACGTGGGCGCTCAGGTCCGCACCGACGGGGCGGCGGTGGCCGCGCGGCTGCTCACCGACGGCGTCCGGAAGTGAGCGGGACCGGCCCGCGCCGGTCCCGCGCCGAGGCGTGGGCGGGAGCGCGGCGCGGGCGGTCCTCATCGGGGGTCGCTCCGGTGCTCGTCGGGCCGTCAGCCCTTGACCGGGCCGCCGTTGATGGCGACCCGCCGGCCGTAGCGGGCGTAGGGGTAGTAGTCGTACGTCGCGTGGTGCTGGACGCAGCGGTTGTCCCAGAAGACGAGCGTGCCCGGCGTCCAGCGGACTCGGCAGTGCAGGGCGGGAGTGGCGGCGATGACGTCGAAGAGCATGTCGAGCAGGGTCCGGCTCTCCCGCGCCGAGAGCTGGGGCACGCGACTGGTGTACGCCTTGTTGACGTAGAGCAGTTTGCGGTCGGTCTCGGGATGCCGGGCGACCAGCGGGTGCTCGCTCTTGGGAATGACGTAGTCCGGCGGCGGGGTGTAGCCGGCCAGAGCCTGGGCGCCGTCGTGGATGGCGGTGAGCGGGTCCAGCAGGGAGCGCATGGCCGGTGAGAGCAGCTCGTAGGCGAGGTGCATGTTCGCGAAGAGGGTGTCGCCGCCGCAGCCCGGCTCGGGGATCTCGGTGAGGTAGAGCATCGATCCCAGCGACGGCTCGGCGTCGGCGGTGCCGTCGGCGTGCCAGCCGTTGCCCGCCACGTCCGCCGCCGCCGACGTGGTGCGGATCTCCAGGACGCAGGGATCGCCCTCGGGCGGTGGCGGGTTGACGGGGCGCAGTTCGCCGAAGGCGGCGGCGAAACGCTTGTGGTCCTCGGTGGTGATCGTCTGGTCGCGGAAGACGAGGACGTGGTGGTCGAGGAAGGCGGCGCGGATCTCTTCCAGTTGGTCCGCCGGGAGTTCCCGCGACAGATCGACGCCGGAGATCTCCGCGCCGAGCACGGGGGTGATGCGTTCGGCGGTGAGCGTGCGGTAGGACCTCGTGGGACGCGTGGTCACCGCTTCCAGTGCTTCGCGTTCGTACGACTCCATGGCTTCTCCTCCAGAGGGGGGTGCGGTCAGGACGGCGTGGCGGGGGAGGCGGCCGAGGGGCCCGCGAGCGCGTCCCTGATGGCCTCGGCGACCGTGTGTACGTGGGGCGGAGAGACGATGCCGTAGTGGTCGGTGGGCAGGGTCCGCAGTACGGCGGTGGGGGGAAGGCACGCCCTCCACTGCCGCTCCGCCTCCCGGGGGTCGCCGGTGGCGGGCAGCCCGGTCGTACGCTGTTCGGCCAGCCACAGCTGGGTGGGGACGGAGGCGAGCGGCCGCACGCGGTGCTCGTCCAGGCTGCGCAGGTTGGCCCGGCAGCAGCGGGCCAGCCGTTCGGAGTAGGCCCGGGCGGCTGCCGCCGGCTCGGAGGCACCGGACGGCAAGGAGGCGCGGGCGCTGAGTTCGGCGGCGAACACCGCCTCCAGGTACGTCTCGTCCCAGGCGAGGGCCGGTGTCTGCGTCCGGGGCGGCGGCGGGTCCAGCAGGTGGAGTGCCTCCACACGGTGCCCGGCCGACTCCGCCAGGCCCGCCATCTCCATGGCCACCCGGGCACCGAAGGACCACCCCGCCAGGTGGACGCGGTGGCCGGGGCCCCCGAAGCGGGCCCTCAGCGCCGCGTCGTAGTGGCGGGCCCGTTCGGCCAGGGACCAGGCGGGCGCTCCGGTGTCGCGCAGGGCCGGGTCGGCGATGAGGCACACGGTGGGTGCCGGGCCCAGCTCCCCCACCAGGGACCGGTACGCCTGGATGTCCCCGCCCACGGGGTGGACCAGGCACAGGACGGTGTCCTCGCTTCCCTCCTGCCAGATGTCGAGGACGACCGGCGAGTGGGCTTCCCCCGTCTCGGCGACGGTGGGCTCGGGGGGAGCGAGGGACGCCTCCAGTTGCTTGAGGATCTCGGCGAGGCTCACCCGGTGGCTGAAGGAGGCCAGGTCGCACTCGACGCCGTAGTCGTCCTCGATGGCGGAGATCACGCTGATCAGGGTCAGCGAGTCGGCGCCGAGGTCGTACAGGGAGTCGTCCGGGTCCAGTTCGTCCACGCCGAGCAGGTCCCGGACCACGCGGGTCAGGGCGGCGGCCCGTTCCGCGGCGCCGTCCTGCGGCGCGGGGCGCGGGGCGGGTGCTTCCGGCAGGGCCTCGGCGGCGGGGGCGTAGAACGCGCGGGAGGCGGCGAGGTCGGTGGTGGAGACGAGGAGCTGGGGCAGTTGCAGAGCCAGGGCGTGGGCGAAGACCTCCTTGCCCTCCTCGGTCGTCAGGCCGACGTCCAGGTGGGCCCGGTGGCGGCTGTCCGGGTGCGCGACCCGGGTCGCCATACCGGTCTCACGCCAGATGTCCCAGTCGATGCCGATCCGGACGGTCTCCTCCGTCTCGTCGGCCCGGTGGTGGGCGAAGCCGTCGAGCAGGCTCGCCCCGGCCGCGTAGTCGCTCTGCCCGACGCCGCCGAGCAGGGCGGACATCGAGGAGCAGTAGACGGCGAACCGCGGCCGGAGAGCGGCGATCAGGTGCTCCACGACGAGAGCGCCGCCCTCGCGGACCGCGGCGGCGTCCCGCATCGCCGCCGCGTCGCGACGCACGAGCAGTCCGCCGTGTCCGAGGCCGGCCGCGTGGACGACACCGTCCAGACGCGGGGCGTGCCCGGCGACGGCCGCCGCCACCTCGTGCGCGGGCGTGGTCGCCAGGTCCACCGCCAGGAGGCCGACGCGATCGGCCCAGCGGTCGAGCTCCTCGGGGAGCCGGGGGCTCCGCGACAGCAACAGGACCCGCCCCTCGGTGTGTTCCAGGAGCCAGGCGGCGACGGCGCGGCCGATGCCACCGGTGCCGCCCAGGACGAGGTGGACCGTCTCCGGTCCGGCCGGTATCAGGGGCGCGGGGTCCGGCGGCGCGGCCACGGGGGTGGTGCCCTGCCGCCACCAGTAGCCCTGCCGCAGCGCGAGCTGCCGGGCCGGGTTCCCCTCGTCGGCGTGCCCCGCCGGTTGCGGCCCCGCGACGAGCGCGGCCACCGGTGCGGCCCAGCGGCCCAGGTCACCGTCGGGGAGGTCCAGCCAGTGGCCGTCCAGGGCGGCTTCCTGGGCGGCGGTCTCCACCGGTCCCCCCAGGAGCGCGAGTTCGGGCCGGTCCACCGTTCCGTGCACGGGGCGCGCGCCGTACGACAGCCACCACACGCGGGGCCGGACGCTCCGCCCGGCCAGCGCCTGGGCCAGGGCCGCCGTGGTGTCCAGGCAGGCGTGGCGGGCGCGGACCAGCGTGTCGGAGCCGACCGGACCCGTCACGTCCAGGGGCAGCGCGTGCACCCACTCCATGCGCACCGTGGCCTCGACGGACCCGGTGCCGTCCTCGGACAGGGCGTCGAGCACCAGGCGCAGCGACGCCGGGTCGGCCGGGTCGGCGTCGAAGCTGTCGGGGCCCTTGCGGGCGAAGGCGGTGGACGGGTGGACCCGGACGAGCCGGGAGGACACGGCCTCGAACGGTGCGAACGCCTCCCGGGGGGTGCTGTCGGCGGCCACGACGACCACGAGAGGCGCGTCCCCGGTCCGTGCGGTGCCGTCCGGGGCCGCGGCGCGGCGCGACCGGACCCAGTGCGGCTGGTGCAGCCACTCCGACGCGGGCAGCCGCCGGGGCCCGGCGCCCATGGGCGCGGGCGCGCGGTCGAAGTCGTACTCCGCGAGGGCGAACGACGGGGGAGGGAAGTCCCAGGGGGCCGGGGCGGGCCCCGGGCCCCAGTCGACGGATCCTCCGGCGGCCCACTCCTCGGCGAGGTCGCGGGCCGTGCGCCCGGCGGCGGGGACCGGGGCGGCATCCGGGTCGGCGGTGCCGGGCGGGACCTCTCCGGCGGCGACCGCGCGCAGCCACTCCACGGCGGCGGTGACGTCCTCGACGGCCGCCGCGGCCCGCAGGCGCCGGGCGGGGCGGCCGGCCTGCAGGTGACGCAGTACCGCCTCGAAGCGGTCGGGCCGTGCGCCGAGGTAGTCGGCGATCCTCGCGGCGTCGGCGAGGAGGGCGTCCCTGCCCGACGCGGAGAGCACCAGGCACCCGGGTACGTCGCGGGGCGCGGTGTCACCGGTCCCGGTGGGCTGTTCGACGATGACGTGCGCGTTGGTGCCGCCGATCCCGAAGCTGCTCACCGCGGCCACCCGTTCCCTCCCCCCGGGCCAGGGCGCCGCCTCGGTGGGGACGTGGAAGGGGGTGGGGTCGGGCCCGATCTCGGGGTTGAACGCACGGAAGTTGAGGGTGGGCGGAACGGCCCCGTGGTGCACGGCGAGGACGGCGCGCACCAGGCCCACCACACCGGCGGCGGCTCCCAGGTGGCCCAGCTGGCTCTTGACGGAGCCGAGGGCGCAGCGGCCGGACTCGTCGACGCCGTAGGCCTGCCGCAGGGCGCTCACCTCGATCGGGTCGCCCAGCCGCGTCCCGGTCCCGTGCGCCTCGACGTAGCCCAGGTCGGCGCCGGTGCGTCCGGCGCGGGCCAGCGCGGCCCGGATGACCTCGCGCTGTCCGGCCACGGACGGCGCGGTGTAACTCATCTTCGCCGCACCGTCGTTGTTGACGGCGGAACCGGTGAGGACCGCGTAGACGGTGTCGCCGTCGCGCCGTGCCCGGCGCAGCGTCTTGAGGACCACGACCCCGACACCGCTGGCGCCGACCGTCCCCGTCGCGTCGTCGCTGAAGGGCCGGCAGTCGCCGTCCGCGGAGAAGATGTGCTGGGGCCGGTACCGGTAGCCGCCGGTGAGGCGGGGGTCGATCAGCACGCCCGCGGCGAGCATCGCGTCGGCCTCGCCCTGCCGCAGCAACCCGGCCGCGAGGTGCACGGCGACCAGGGAACTCGAACACGCGGTCTGGGCGCTGAAGGTGGGGCCGGTCAGCCCGAGGTGGTAGGCCGCCTTGGTGGCCAGGAAGTCCTTCTCGTGGTGCAGGGCGAGCTGGAAGTCGTCGGGCAGCCGGTCGGGGTCCGCTTCGCGCAGCAGGGACTGGAAGTAGGTGTTCTCCCCGGCGCCCGCCACCAGGCCCACACGCGCGGCCGAGGTGTCCGCGATGCCGGCGTGGGCCAGTGCCTGCACGCAGGCCATCAGCAGATGCCGCTGCTGAGGGTCCATGAGGCGGGCCTCCTGCGGGCTGATGCCGAAGTGGCCGGGGTCGAAGCCGAGCATCGCGTCCAGCGTGCTGTGCGCGCCGACGATCCCTTCCGGGGCGTCGACACGGCGGATGCCGGTGCCGCCCGAGACCACCAGGTCCCAGAACGCGGCGAGGTCCGCGGCACCGGGAACCCGTAGCGCCATGCCGACGACCGCGACGGGCTCGCCGGGCCGGAGGTCCTCGTCGTTCTCCTCGGCGGGGGCCGCTGCCGGGAGGGGCCGGGCGGTGGCGGCGAGGTGGCGGGCCAGGGAGCGGACGGTGACGTGCTCGAAGAGGTCCGCGACACCGAAGCGCAGTCCCAGCGAGGTGGTGCAGCGCAGATGGAAGCGCATGAGGGCGAGGCTGGAGGCGCCCGCCTCGAAGAAGGTCTGGTCCGGGCCGATCGCCGCCCCGGTGACCTCCTGGAAGGCGGTGACGAGCCGCTCCTCGTCGGCCGACAGGCCGGTGCGGGCGGCCGTCGCCCGGCGCAGTTCCTCGCCCGGCGCGCGCAGCGCGGCCCGCCGGTCCAGTTTGCCGCTGGGGGTGCGGGGCAGCACGGGCAGGGCCCGGAAGCGGTCCACGCGGACGTAGGAGGGCAGCGAGGCGGCGAGGTGGGCGCCGAGTTCGTCGGCGGTGGCGGTCTCCTCCCGGAACTGCACGCAGGCGGTCAGCCGGTCTCCGTCGAGCGCGACGACGGCGTTCGCCACCAGCGGGTGGCGCAGCAGGGCCGCCTCGACGGCGCCGAGTTCCAGCCGGTGGCCGCTCCATTTGATCTGCTGGTCGGCGCGGCCCGCGTAGTGCAGCAGACCCTCGTGGTCGAACCAGGCCCGATCGCCGCTGCGGTAGAACAGCCCGGCCCCGGGCACCTCGGTGAAGCGGGGGTCGCCGGAGGCGGGAGCGTTGAGGTAGCAGCGGGTGGCCATGGTGCCGCCGATCAGCAGTTCCCCGGTGCACCCGGGCGGCACCGGGTCCCCGTGGGCGTCCACGACGCGCAGGTCGGCCCCGGCCACCGGGCGTCCGATGGCGGGCCGCTCGGGCCACTCGCCCGGGTCGCCCTCCAGGCACAGGGCGCTGACCACGTGGGTCTCGGTCGGCCCGTAGTGGTTGAACAGCCGGGCGCCGGGCAGCCCGGCGAACCACCTGCGGAGGGTGTCGGTGCACACGGGCTGCTCGCCCGCGGTGACCACCTCGCGCAGCCGCGAGGGGAACTTTTCGAGCCGGACGCCGTACTCGGCGAGCAGTTGCAGGGCCACGTACGGCATGAAGATCCGTTCGGTGCCCGCCGATTCCAGCCGGTCCAGGAGCGCGGGGACGTCCTGGCGCCATTCGGGGCGGATCAGCTGCAGGCTGCCGCCGGTGCACAGCGTGCCGAAGATCTCCTGGAACGACACGTCGAACGAGAGCATGGAGAACTGCTGGGTGGCCGCCGGTCCGGCCGGGCCCCCGGTTCCCGACTGCCAGCGGATCAGGTCGCACAAGGTGCGGTCGGATATCTGCACGCCCTTGGGGACGCCGCTGGAGCCGGAGGTGAACAGGGTGTACAGCGGCCGGGCGCCGTCGTGGGAACCGGCCGCCCGGGGGGCCGGCCGCGGCGGTACGCGGTCCGGCAGGACGACGGGGTGGCGGACCACGCCGTGGGGGAGCGGGGTGTCCGGCGCGGGCGCCGCGTCGGGTGCGACCAGGACGCAGAGCGGATCGACCCGCTCCAGGACCCGGCGCAGCACGTCGGGCGGGTAGGAGGGGTCCAGCGGGACGGCGGTGATGTTCAGCCGCGCCAGGGCCAGCAGGGACACCACGTGCTCGGTGGACGGCTCCAGGTACAGCGCCACGCGGCAGGTGCCGCCCTCGGCGGGGACGGGGTAGCGGTCGGCGAGTTCGGCGGCGAGGCCCGCGGCGAGGGCGTCGAGGGCCTCGTAGGTGAGGGTGCGGCCGTCGGCCGTCAGCAGGGCGGTGGCCCCGGGGGCGCGGGCGACCTGCTGGGCGAAGCCGTCGGCGACGGTGGTGAAGCCCGGCCGCGGGGCGGGTCCGCGCCCGTAGCGCGGCAGGGAACGCCGGTACGGCGCGACCAGTTCACGCGCCGTGGACGGGCCGTCGGCCGCGAGCGCGTCCACGCCGCTCTCGAAGAGCGCGGCCATCGCCTCGACGTCCTCGGCGGAGAAGCGGTCCTCCGCGTACTCCCACAGCAGGTCGAGTCCCTCGGAGTGGTCGACGACGGAGACCGTCATCGGGCACTTGGCCTCCGTCGCCGCCCACCACAGGGGGCGCTGGGAGCAGCCGGGCAGCCGCAACCCCGCGAAGTCGGTGTTCTCCGACACGAACAGGAAGTCGAACGGGGTGCCGTCCCCGAGGTCTTCCCAGCCGGTCAGGACGTCCGTGAGGGCCACGTCCTGGTGGCGCAGCACCTCTTCGGTTCCGGCACCCGTGCGCAGGAGGTGCGCGCGCAGGTCCTCCCCGGGGTCGACGGTCACCGGCAGCAGCACGGTGTTGGCCAGCATCCCGACGCTGTGCTCCAGCTCGGCCACCGGGCGGTTGGCGACCGGCGTGGCGACGCGCGGACGGACCACGCCGGTCACGCCGTACAAGCTCCAGGAGAAGACGGTGAGCAGCGCCTGGAAGCGGGTCAGGCGGAGTTCGGCGCAGAGCCGGTCCAGGGCGGCCCGGCGGGCGGGGTCGAGACGGGTGTGCCGCAGCCGGGCTCGCGGTGCCGGAGTGGCGCCGTGGTCGGGCAGCGGTTCCTGGGGCTCCTCCGACTCCTTGTAGTGCGCGAGGAGTTCGTCGCGCCGGGCGCGGTACGCGTCGGTCGCGAACCAGGTGTCCTGCCAGACGGCGAAGTCCAGCGGGGTCGCGGCCTGTGCGAGGGACGGTTCGGCCGCGGGGCCGGCCGCCTCGGCGTAGGCGGCGGACAGGTCGCCCAGCAGGATGCCCAGTGACCACCCGTCGACGGCGATGTGGTGCAGGTGGAGCAGGAGCGTGCCGCCCCCGTCCCGGGGCAGCCAGCAGCTACGGAGCATCCGGGGGTCGGCGAGGTCGAAGGGCTCGGCGAAGAAGGCGTCGGCGAAGGCGTGCGCCTCCTCCTCGTCCCACGCCTGCCGTGGTTCCGGCTCGTGCCAGGGGTCGTACGGCTCGCCGACCCTCTGTTCGAGCCCCCGGGGGCCGTGGCCGAAGCCGGTGCGCAGGGCGACGTGCCGGGTCACCAGGGCGCGCAGCGCCCTTCGCAGGCGGGCCGTGTCGACGGGGCCGTCCACGCGGAACGCCTGGTGGACGGAGTAGGCCCGGGAGTCCGGCGCACGGCGGTGCAGCAGCCACAACCGCTGCTGCTCACTCGTGGCGGGTGCCGAGCGGGCGCCCACGGCCGTCAGAGGGGGGTACGCGTCTCCCGTGGGAGGACCGGCCGCGGTGACGGCTCGGACGACGGTGGCGAGGTCGCCGTGCAGGACGGTCTCCTGCGGCAGATCGTGGCCCCAGCGCTGCCGGACGGCGAAGCGGAAGCGCAGGGCCTTCAGCGAGTCGCCACCTGCGGCGATCCACCGGTCGCCCAGTCCCAGGCCGCTGGTGCCCAGGGCCCGTTCGGCCAGTTCGAGTACGTCCCGCTCCGTGTCCGTCGCGGCCGGTGCGCCGGACGCGCCGGGACGCCAGGGACGGCCGGTCGTCCGCAGCAGCGCGGCCTCGTCGACTTTGCCGTTGGCGTTGAGCGGCAGCTCGGCGACGAGGTGGATGTGGTGCGGTCGCATGTAGGCGGGCAGGTGCGCCGCGAGGTGGGCGTCGAACTCCTCGAAGGGGACCTCGTGGCGCAGGACGACGTAGGCGAGCAGTTCGTTGCCGCCCCCCTCGCCGTCGCGGCGGGTGCAGACATGGGCCTGCCGCACACCGGGGTGGCCGAGGACGTGCCGCTCCACCTCGCCGGGCTCGATCCGGAAGCCGCGGACCTTGACCTGCCGATCGGCCCGTCCGATGTACTCCAGGCGCCCCTCGCCGTCGGTCCGTACGAGGTCACCGGTGCGGTAGTACCGCTCCCGGCCCCCGTCGAGCCAGGCCGGCCGCACGAAGCGCCGTTCGGTCTCCTCGGGGAGGTTGCGGTAGCCGGACGCGAGCCCGGCGCCGCTGAGCAGGAGTTCGGCGACCTCCCCGGGCGCGGCCACCCGCCGTTCGTCCGGCACGGCGACGACGAAACCGGTGTCCGGCAGGGGCCGCCCGATCGGCACCACGTCGCCGTCGAAGTCGCGCGGGATCGGGTGGCACAGGGCGAAGGTGGTGGACTCGGTCGGCCCGTAGGCGTTGTACAGGCACGTGTCGCTGTCGGCGTTGTCCCGGTACCAGCGGCGCATGACGCGGGAGTTGAGCTGTTCCCCGCCCACCAGGACCTGACCGGCCGCGGCGAAGCAGTCGGGGACGGCCGTGACCACCGCGTTGAACAGCGCCGTCGTGACGAAGGCCGTGTCCACCCGTTCGCGCCGCAGCGCCGCGGCGAGCCTCTCGGGGTCCTGGACGTCCGCGTCGCGCAGGACCACGCACACTCCGCCGGTCAGCAGCGGGACCCAGACCTCGAAGCTCAGCGCGTCGAACGCCGGGTTCGCCAGGCACGCGTAGCGAAGACCGGCTCCGACCCGGATGTAGCCGGGCCGTGCCAGCCGCATGACACCGGCGTCGCGGACCTCGACGCCCTTGGGCCGGCCGGTCGTTCCCGAGGTGTAGAACAGGAAGGACACGCCGTCGGCGGCGGGGGGTTCGGGCACGGTCGCCGCGCCGTCCGGGAGCGTGGGGAGCAGCGTGTCGACCGCGAGCGCAGTCCTGCCCCGGGCGAGCGCGCCACCGTCGTCGGGGGCAGCGTGCACCAGGACGTCCGCGCCGGAGTCCCGGAGGATGAAGAGGAGACGTTCGTGGGGGCTCTGGACGTCCAGCGGCACCACCCGGGCACCGGTGCGCAGGATGCCGAGCATCACGCAGACCAGTTGCCACGAGCGCGGCAGTGCGACGGCCACGGACTGCCCCGGTACCACGCCCTCGCGGGCCAGTGCCTCGGCGACGGCAGCCGCCGCGGCGTTCAGCGTCGCGTAGGTCAGGCGTACCTCGCCGTCGACGACCGCGTCCGCGTCCGGAGTGCGCAGGGCCCGGCGGTGGACGGCGAGGGCGATCCCCGACGCCTCGCCGGGATCGGCGGTGGGGTCGGCGGGGCCGGAGGGGTGTGCGGGCAGGGGCGGTTCCATCAGTCCTCCGACGTGCCGTGGGGGGTCGCGAGCGGCGTCCCGGCGCCTCCCGGGCCGGGGGACAGCCGGGCCAGCTCGGCGGCGAGTACGGAGGCGACCTTTGGCAGTTCGTCGCTCTCCAGCATGTCCCAGTGGCCGCAGGCGACCGGCTCGACGGTGAAGTCGCCTGTGACGCGGTGGCGCCAGAACGCGCGCAGGCGGCCGGGCGCCTCCTCGTCGTCCTCGTCCCCCACGTCCGTCGCCTGCATCAGCACCACGCGGGCCGGTGACTCGGGTACGGCGTAGGCCGCCGCCGTCTCACGGTGGTGGTTGTAGACGTTCAGGTACCGGGCCACCTGATCGTCGTCGATGCCCGGGTACATGCCGTTGAAGCGCACCAGCTTCGCCCGGAACTCCTCCATGCCGACCGGTTCGGCCGCGGCGCGCTCCCGCGCGTCTTCCCCGCCCTCCATGCCGTGGGTGTCGAGCAGGACCACGCTCACTCGCCGTCCGGCCCCCACCAGCCGACGGCCCATCTCGTACGCGATCAGGCCGCCGTAGGAGAGTCCGCAGAGCACCAGTGCCTCGTCCGGCCGGGGCGCGACGAGCCGCAGGTACTCCTCGGCCATCTCCTCGACCCCGGCCAGGACGGACTCGCCGGGGTTGATGCCGGGTGCCTGGAGCCCCACCACGCCGACGCTCGCGGGCAGGGCCGCGGACAGCGGCAGGTAGCAGAAGGCGGTACCGCCGGCGGGATGGACGCAGACCACGCGCTCCCGCCCGTCGCCCGGACGGAACTCCACCAGGCTGCTGACGTCGGCGGACGGCGCGGCGCCGTCGCCGTGGCCGCGCACCCGTGCGGCGAGCGCCTCGATGGTGGGATGCAGCATGACCTCCCGGACCGGCAGGGGAACGTGGAGTTCCTCCTGGACGGCGGCGGCCATCTTGATCGCCGATATCGACGTGCCGCCGAGTGCGAAGAAGTCGTCGCCGATGCCGATGTCCGGCTGCAGCAGCAGCCGGTGCCAGATCCGGTGCAGCGCCATTTCGACGTGGTCGCGGGGCGCGGCCGTGTTGACCCGTCCGGTCCGGGCGCCCGCCGCGGCGCGCAGCACCGCGGGCCGGTCCACCTTGCCGCTGCGGTTCAGCGGCAGCCGCGGGAACTCGGCCACCACCACCGGGATCATGTAGTCGGGCAGGCGGTCCCGGAGGGCCGCGCGCCACGCGTACGCCGTGCGCGCGGCCTCCTCGTCGCAGCCCACCCCGGCGACGAGGTGCGGGCCGCCGGGCGACTCGCGGTCGGCGAGCACCACGGCCTCGCGGACGCCGGGAACCGCGAGCAGGGCCGCCTCGACCTCACCGGGTTCGATGCGGAAGCCGCGCAGCTTGAGCTGGTCGTCGCGACGGCCCGCGTACTCGGCGTTGCCGTCCGGCAGCCAGCGCGCCAGGTCGCCGGTGCGGTAGACGCGTTCGCCGGGGACGAAGGGATCGGGGAGGAACGCTTCCTCGGTGAGGTCCGGCCGGTTCAGGTAGCCGCGCGCCAGGCTCGCGCCGCCCAGGTAGACCTCGCCCACGACCCCCACCGGGACCGGGCGCATCCGCGCGTCGAGCAGGTACAGGCGGGTGCCGCGCAGCGGCCGTCCGATGGGGCACGGCCGCTCATGGGGCCCGGGATCGGTGTAGGCGGTGGAGTAGAGCGTCGCCTCGGTCGGGCCGTAGCCGAAGCAGACGCGCAGGCCGGGAAGGCACTCACGCATGCGGTGCAGAGCCCGCTCGGGCAGGGACTCCACCCCGGTGAGGAGCTGGCGCAGGCTCAGCCCGGCCAGGCGAGCGGCCGGGTCCTCGTCGGCCCACAGGACGTAGGAGGGCGGCAGGAACGCCTGGGTGACCCGGTGCTCGCGCAACCACGCCATGAGGGCCGCGGGGTCGCCGCGAAGCTCGTCGGGGACGAGATGGAGCACGGCCCCGGTGGTCAGCGGTACGAGCAATTCGTGCACTGACGCGTCGAAACCGATGCTGGACCACGCCGAGGCGGCCTCGCCGGGCGCGTCGCCCATGAGGTCGCGCCAGTGGTCGAAGAGATTGACCACACTGCCGTGCGTGACCGCCACGCCCTTGGGACGGCCGGTCGATCCCGAGGTGTAGATGACGTAGGCGAGCCGGGCGGGGTCCGCGCCCACCTCCGGGGCCTGCTCGTGCGCTCCCTCCGCCTCGACCTTCGCCAGGTTCTCCCACGGACGCCGGTCGTCGCCCGGCGTGTCCTCCCCGTCGGTCAGGACCAGGACCGGCGCGGCGTCGTCCACCATGGCGGTGAGGCGCTCCGGGGGCTGGCCGGGGTCCAGGGGAAGGTAGGCGGCACCGGACTTGAGGATGCCGAGCACGCCCACGACGAGGTCCGCCGTGCGGCCCGCGTGCAGGCCGACCACGCGATCGGGACCGGCGCCGCGCGCGGTCAGCGCGTGCGCGAGCCGCTTGGCCCGGCGGTCCAGCGTCCGGTAGTCCAGCACCGTGTCCCCGGCCACCACGGCGGGCTGCCCCGGCCGGGTCCGCACCTGTTCGGCGAACCGCTCCAGCAGGCCCGCCGGTGCCGGTGAGCCCGGCTCACCGGCGGAGGGTCCCGTGCTGAAGGCGGCGAGGAGCTCGCGCTGTTCGTCTTCGCGCAACAGGCTCAGGTCGGCGATCCGCGCCTCGGGCTGCCGGGTCATCAGGCGCAGCACGCGGAGGAACTGGCGCACGTACCGTTCGACGGTCGTCCGGTCGAAGAGCGACACCGCGTAGTCGATCTCGCCGGTGAGCCGTGATCCCTCGTCGGCCAGCGCCAGGACCATGTCGAACTTCGCCGGAACGTGGGCGGCGTCCTGCCGCAACTCCACGTCCAGGCCGGGGATCTCCAGCTCCTTCTTCATGGAGGGGACCCAGGCGAACATGGTCTGGAACAGCGCCGTGTGGGCGGGGCTGCGCGGCGGGTTGACCACTTCCACGACCCGCTCGAACGGCAGGTCGACATGGCGGAGACCGTCCCGGACCCGCTGGTTGACCCGTGCGAGGGCGTCGGCGACACGAGGCGAGCCGGACAGGTCGGCGCGCAGGGCGAGGGTGTTGACGAAGAGGCCGATCAGGCCCTCCACGTCACCGCGGCGCCGGTTCGACGTGGGGGCCCCGACAACGATGTCATCTTGCCCCGACAGCAGCGAGAGGAGTACGGACCAGCCGGTCAGGACGGTGGCGTACAGGGAAACACCGTGCTCGGCGGCGAGAGCGCGCAAAGCCCTCGTCAGGTCCTCGTCGACGGTCACGGTGACCCGGTCGCCGCGGAAGACCTGCTCGGGCGGGCGGGGCCGGTCGGTGGGCACGGAGAGCACGGCCGGAGCGCCGGCCAGCGCGTCGGCCCAGTACTCCGCGTGCGCGGCGGGGTCCGCCCCCGACATCCACTCCCACTGCCAGCGGGTGTAGTCGCTGTACTGCCAGGTCAGTTCCGGCAGGGCGGCGTCCCGTCCCTCCTGGAGCGCGGTGTACACCTGGCCCAGTTCCCGCAGGAGCAGGGAACGGGACCAGCCGTCGAAGACGATGTGGTGGGCCGTCAGGAGCAGTACGTGGTGATCCGGCCGGAGCGCCACCAGGCAGCCGCGCACCATGGATTCCTCGCCCAGCCGGAACGGGGCGCCTTCCACCGCGTGCCGGATGCGGGTGAACCGCTCGGCCGCGTCGGGCAGCCCCGTCAGGTCCTCGACCGTCACCGGGAACCCGGTCCCGGGCGGGTCGACGACCTGGAGCGCCGAGCCGCCGGAGGGCACCAGCCGGGTGCGCAGCGCCTCGTGCCGGGCCGCGAGCAGGTGCAGCGCCCGCACGAGCAGATCCCGGTCGAGTGGCCCGCGGATGTCGAAGGGCATCGGCTCGTTGTAGGCGGCGCTGGCGTCCCCACCCATGCGTGCCATGACCCACAGCCGCTCCTGCGCCAGGGACAGCGGCGCGGGAGACGTCCTTTCGCCGGAAGGTCGGGGAACAGCGATGCGGGGAAGAGACACGGACCACCCTTCACACGAAATAAAAGAGACGGAAACATGCGTCGGCACTTTCGGCGTGAATATCCGCCCCCGCGCAGCCATTTCCTTCCACAGCTCCGCACGAGCGCGCCAAAGGTATCCGGGATGCAATTCAGAGGAATAATCAGGGAAGTGTCCGCTTTTTCCGCCCATCGCGGCGGCGATTTATTTCCGCTGATATTAATTGCGAGTCGATCACCTGGTCAACAGTGACCCACGCCACACCCCTCCGGCCGACGACCGGCCTCCCGTACGCACACCCGCGCCCACCAGCGCCTTCGCGCGACTCTCGGCACCCCGATCCGACGCGCCCGCCTCGCCCCGTGCGGGGTCGTGAACTCGACGACCGCCTCCCGTGTTTCGGCCATGGTTCCGGCCGGGCGACCTCGACCGGCACACGCTTCTTCCCTTCGTCGCCGCCGGCATTGGCGTGGCCCTCGCCCTACAGCGTCAGGACGCCGCTTCCCGCAGGCACCCGACGTCTTTCACTCGACGGATACCGCAATGAGCCGGATCGTCACGGCGACCCGCCGAGGAGACACCCGTCTCCTCGTACAAGCCTTCATCGCGGCATCGAGTCCCTGACAGCTCGCGGCCACGACCGGGCGAACGGCAGCGCGTTGACCGGCCGAGCGAGCGCCTCCCGCCTTTCGGCCCGCGGAGGACACGGTCCCGAAAGGCGTCCTGTGGTGCGCCCCCCGAGTCGAAGGGCGCCGCTGTCCGGCAGGGCGTCGGTGGTGCGCAGACGTCCCGCGTCTCACCTCGCCGCCGCGTACCTTCCGTGCGAGGCGTCCCACCTTCCGAGCGAGGCATCCCCGGAGGGAGTTCAGCGCGAGGTGTCGTCCACGGTGACGACGCGGTTCTGGTAGGCCCATACCGCCGCTTGCAGACGGGACTGCACGCCGAGTTTGGGCAGCAGCCGGGCGAGGTGCGACTTGACGGTGGGGACCTCGACGACGAGCGCTCCGGCGATCTGCTCGTTCGACATGCCCTGCGCCAGCAACAGCAGAATGTCCCGCTCGCGGGCGGTGAGCATGTCGATCCCCCGCGCCGCCGTCACGGGGCGCAGCCGCCGGCGCTCCACGTACTCGGCGACGATGCGGCGCGTGAGAGTACGGTCGAGAGTGCCGTGACCCGCGGCGATGTGCCGGACCGCCCGCAGGATCTCCTCCGGGTCGGAGTCCTTGAGCAAGAACCCGGCGACCCCCGCTTCCAGCGCCCGGAAGACGTAGTCGTCGATGTCGAAGGTCGTGAGGATCAGCACCGGGATGGCCGGAGACGCGCCGGGGCCGCAGATGCGGGCCGCGACGTCGATACCGTCCATCTTCGGCATCCGGATGTCCAGACACGCCACGTCCGGCACCAGCTCGGCCGCCAGGTCGAGGGCCTCCAGGCCGTCCGCGGCGACACCGACGACGTCGATGTCCTCCTCGGCGTTCAGCAGCGCACTCAGGCCGGCGCGGACGAGGGGCTGGTCGTCGGCGAGGAGTACTCGGATCATGCGGACCGCTCCGGGAGGTCGTGGCCGCTTTCGCGGGGGATGCTCATACGGGTTTCCCAGCCGCCGTCGTCGGCCGGGCCCGCGTCGAAGGACCCGCCGATGAGGGCGGCGCGCTCCCTCATACCGACGATGCCGAAGCCAGTACCTCCGGTAGCGGGACGGGCCCGGGGGCCGGGCGGTGCGTTGCGGACGGTGAGCCGCAGCCGGTGCGGCTCGCGGTCGTCCACGGTGACGACGCAGTGCGCGCCGGGCGCGTGCTGTGCGGCGTTCGTGAGGGATTCCTGCACCATGCGGTAGGCGGCGAGCTGACCCAGCGGGCTGACTCCGGCGCCCGGCTCCCGCCGTTCATCGCTCCGCAGGTCGAAGTCGACACGGGCTCCGGTCGCACGGGCCGTCCCGATCAGGCCGGGAAGGGTGGCGAGGGTCTTGACGCCCTCGTCCTCGGAGGCGGCGTCGCGGAGCAGCCCCACCAGACGGCGCAGGTCCTCCAGGATCGCGTTGCTCTGCTTGCGGATCTCCAACGCCCCGGAGCGGGCTTCGTCCGGTGCCGAGGCCGTCTGCCGCGCGACGGCCGAGGCCATCAGCGAGATGCCGGACAGGTGGTGGGCGGCGATGTCGTGCAGTTCGCGAGCCATCGCGGCCCGTTCCAGGGCGATCGCCTCACTGATCTTGGCGTCGCGCTCACGGCTCACCGCCTCCAGCGTCTCCCGCCGCGCCGCGTTCGTCGCGCGCTGCGCGGCGATCACGGAGGCCGGCAGCAGCGGCAGGCCGACCACCACGGCCGCCTGGAGCACCGCCTCGAAGACCAGGGTCCACCCCTCGGTGCGACCGTCGGCGCTGCCGTTGACCAGGTGTGCGGCCGCCACCAGTACGCCCGCACCCAGAGCCCACCGGCGAACCTCGCGCCAGGCCCCGGTCAGCCCGGCCAAGAACGAGGCCACCAGCACCGGCAACGCGGTGACGGTGAACAGTCCGCTGGGAAACACGAGCGCCAGGACGAGGGAGAGCCCGGCCACACAGCCCAGCGGAACGGTCGCCCGACGGCGGCCCCACAGGAGAGTCGCCGATTGCAGGAGGAGCGTCGCAGCCGTCCCCCACCAGGCGCCCGTACCGGGTGCCGCTCCGGCGAGGGACGGGTCGTCAGGCGACAGCAGGGCGATGATCGACAGGAGAGCCAGCGCGCTCAGCGCGGTCGCCGCAGCGATAGCTGTGGACCGGGACGTGCCAGGTCGCTGGGCGGTTGTCACGAGTCGATCATAGTTCGGTCCCGGGCGTACCCGGCGTGGTGGGCGGACGGGGCCGTAGCGCCCCCCGCGTGGCGGGCGGACGCCGTCTCGCCGCGGTCCGGGGAGGGCAGCGGGTCGTAGCCGAGACGGCCGCGGGTGGCGATCACGATCACCGTCGCGGCGACGGCGGCACCCGAGCCCATCGCGATGAGGGCGAGTTCCCCGTCCAGGGCGGGGAACATCTCGGTCCACATCACGGACGCGAAGGTGTTGACGCCCACGTGCATGAGCATGGAGAACGGCACACTCTGCCCCGTGCGGTTGAACACCCACGACATCACGATGTTGAACGCGACGCAGAACCCGAGGAACACCAGCGGCCGGAACCAGGACGCCTCGGGGTAGCCGCCCCACTCCGTGAGGAACAGCGGGAAGTGCCACACACCCCACAGCGGGCCCAGGACGAACGCGGAGCGCAGCGGCGAGAACCGGCTCTGCAGACGGGGAAGGGCGAAGTCGCGCCACCCGGGCTCCTCGGCCAGGCCGGTCGTGATCATCTGGAACACCAGCATCGGCACGAAGGCACTGAGCGCGGCGGCCGAGGGGGTGGCGATCTGCCCGCCGGAGAACGCCAGGCCGGTCAGGAGCATCCCGGCGGGAACGCTGAGCAACGTGACCGCGTACCAGCGTCCGCCGACCCGCCACCGCCAGAGCCGGCGCGTCCAGGCGCGCAGACCGGTCCGGCCGTCCACCAGCGCGGTCATCGCGAAAGCCGCGCCGATCGGGCCCAGGTAGGCGCCGGGCAGGACCCCCAGGACCTGGGTGGTCCCCAGGATCGCGGGGAACCGGTAGTCCCAGACGCCGAGGCCGTTCTGCGACAGGATGTACGGCACCCACGCCACCCAGCTCAGCCCGTTCGCGAGGAGGAAGAAGTAGGTCAGCGGACGCGCTCGCGCGATCGCGCGGAGCCTTGCCGGGAGGCGGTCGGGGACCGGGGCGCCGGAGAGAGCGGTTCGGTTCTGTGTCATGGCGGCAACGCTAGGTTTCCCCGCCGACGGGCTCTACGGTCCGATGGTTGCATCGAGGCAGTGCATCCGAAGGATGCAAACCACTCCGTGCGGGCGGCGCGGTCTCGCGGGACGGCCGTTCTCGCTACCGCCGCGCGGGCCGGGGAATCTCCCGGAACAGGCGTTCGTCCAGGGGTGGTGCGACACGCTGCGAAGAGCGTCGGCCCGGTAAGAGCCTTGGGGAACCGGGGAGTCCGTCGCGATCCTGGCCCGCTGCCGCGCGAACTCCCCGCACGGCAATCACCCTTGGTTACTATGCTCCCTTCATGCCAAAAGCCGGAAGCCGGAAGCCGGAGGGCGGGGCGCCCTCGACGGGCTGCTGGGGGAGCGGGGAGACCGGCCCGCCGGCACATTGCCGGTGAGATCGGCGTGAACGAGCTGAGCAGCGTCCTGCTTCACCGGGCGCCTCAGCTCCAGCAGAGCCGAGAACGGCACGGAGAGGTCGTCGATCACATCGACGTCCTGCTCGTCCCACGCGACCCGATCGCCCACAGCCCACGGATGGGCACGCCGATCAAGGAAGTTCGGCCGGGGCACCTGCCGCAGGGCAGCATGGAAGGCACGGCCGGCACTGAGCACACCGCTGATCGGCGGGGGCGTCAGCACGGAGTCCTGCGCCGCACACGCGGTTGACGGCCACCTCGACATCGATGCGCGAGTAGGGGCGGCCGAGCAGGTGCCGCAGCGGCCGGGTGCGGCGGCTGATCTCGCGGCGCAGTGCTCCTGCGTCGAGGGCGTCGATGCCGGCGCCCCTGGACGGAGGAGGACACGGCGTGCGACACAAGTGACATCCGACCGCCCGTCCTGGACGCCGTCCAGGACGGGCGGTCCGCAGCGGATCCGCCGCGGACCGGAAGCGGAGAGAGCGCTGTCGCTGCTCGGGGCAACTTCTGGTCGCGGGTGGCGGTCAGCCGGCCACAGCCCGGCGAGGCGCAGCCACCCGCAGGGCGATCAGCAGTGCGGAGGCGAGCAATACGGCGCCGGAGACGGTGAATACGGTCAGGACGCCGCCGAAACCGAAGAGCACACCGCCCGCCGCGGCCCCGCCCGCGATCGCGGACTGGACGCCCACCACGACGAGGCCGCCCGCGCTCTCCGCCTGGTCGGGCACCATGCGCGTGGCCCAGTTGGACCAGGCCACCGATACGCCGCCGAAGGCGAGGCCCCAGAGGATGACCAGCGCCACGTACCCGGTCTGCCCGACGGGCAGCAGGGCCAGGCCGAGGGCCGCGAGGGCCATCAGGGCAGGCGTCAGTGCCAGCGTCAGGCGGAGGCTGAATTCCAGGAGGCGGCCGGCCGCCAGCGTGCCGACGAAGTTGGCCACGCCGAAGACGAACAGCACCAGGGTCAGCTTGCCGCTATCGACCTTCACCACGCTTTCCAGCGCCGGCCGGATGTAGGTGAACAGCGCGTAGTGCCCGATGTGGACCAGCAGCATTCCCACGATGCCCAGCCCGAAGCCGGGGCGCCGCAGCACCTCCCACAGCGTGCCCAGCCGTGCCGTGCCCTGGGGCTTCAACGGGGGCAGCGCGAACATCTGGAAGACCAGCGTCAGCACGCCGAGCCCGGCCGCCGCCCAGAAGGTGCTGCGCCAGCCGGCCAGGTCGCCGAGGTAACTGCCGAGCGGCACGGCCACGATGGTCGCCACCGCGATACCGCTGAAGATGACCGACACCGCACGCGGCACCAGCGGGGCGGGCACCAGCCGCATCGCTACGGCCGCCGCCATGCTCCAAAAGCCGCCGAGCGCGATGCCCAGGAGTATGCGCATCAGCATCAGCATGGTCATGTTGGTGGCCGTGGCCACCAACAGGTTGGAGACGATCAGCAGGACGGTGAAGCCGAGCAGCACGAGCCGCCGGTCGATCTTCCTCGTCAGGCTCGCGGTCAGCAGTCCGGACAGCATCGCCGCCACCGCCGTGACGGTCACCGCCTGCCCGGCCAGAGCTTGCGAGACTCCCAGGTCGGAGGCGATCGGGGTCAGCAGGCTGGCCGGCAGGTACTCCGCCGTCAGCAGCCCGAAGACGCCTACCGCCAGCGAGAGTACCGCCGCCCAGGAGGACGAGACCGGTTCGGGCGGCGCCGCTACCGCACCGGAGGATCCCCCAGGGCCGGCATCGGTCACCGTGCCGCACACATCACTGCTCAACTTCTTTACTTCCCTTGACTCGCGTGAAAGGTTCGAGTCAAGCCTGCACGCGAAATTCAGGATGAGCTATGACAGTAAGTCCGCGATATTTGACCGAAACCCCGGGCGGGCACACCGGGGGCTCCTCAGACGGATCACGGGACGGAGCCCCGGACAGCGCCCCCGCCGCGGAAACCGGAGAGCACTCCACCCTGTCGTCGGACCTCATCAGCGAGCTACTGACGAGCATGCGGCTGCGTGGGGTCCGGTACCGCCGCGTACAGGTCGGCGCACGATTCGGGTTCCGTTTCGACGCCAAGCCGGGGCGTGCCTGTTTCCACTTCCTCGCCGTCGGCTCCGCCGTCCTGCGCACCGAGGACGGGACGCTCCACGAACTCGTCGCCGGCAATGCCGTGTTCATGCCGCACGGCGCGTCCCACCAGCTGCTCTCCGGTCCGGACATCCCGGCCCGGGGCATCGACAGTTTCGACGCGGTCCACCTCGGTGACGCGGTGAGCGGCGTGGACACCTGCCCGAGCACCCATCCGGACCCCGGCGCGATCTTCTTCACCGGCTATATGGACTTCGACCTCGGCGGAATGCAGGGCCTGAGCGCGTTGATGCCCGAGGTCATGCTGGTCGACGCCACGGGGGCGCGGTATCCCGGGCTCATGCCGATCCTCGCCTCCATGAAGCGGGAGGTCTGCTCCGGTCGTGTGGGCTTCGCCGGAGTGCTCGCCCGGCTGGCCGAGGTGGCGGCGGCCATGATCGTGCGGGGCTGGGTCGAATGCGGCTGCGACAACTCTGCCGGTCTCGTGGCCGCGCTGCGCGACCCGCGCCTGGCCCGCGCGATCCTGGCCCTGCACCGGAAGCCGGAACACCCGTGGACGGTGGCCGAGTTGGCGGCGGAGTGCCATGTCTCCCGGTCCGTGTTCGCCGACCGGTTCCAGGCCACGATCGGCATGCCGCCCCTCCGTTACGCCACGGAACTGCGGATGCTCCTCGCCGGGCAGTGGCTGGCCCAAGGCACGCTGCCGATCCAGTCCGTGGCCAGCCGCCTCGGCTACACCTCGCAGGCCGCCTTCAGCCGCGCCTTCAAACGCGTCACCGGCCACCCGCCGGGTGCCAGCAAAAACGCCGCCCGTTCGTAGCCGCGCGTCCGCAGATCCGCGTCCGCAGGTCTGGCGTGACTACGGGCCTTCCTCTTGCGGTTGGTGACCCCGGTGTGGGGATTGTCTGCCGTGCGGAACCACCGGTGTGGCCAGGACGTCGCTCAGGCCGGGCCGGAGTCCTCCATGGCCTGGGCGAGGGACGTGGGGCGCAGGTCGGTCCAGTGGGTGTCGATGTACTCGAGTGCCTCATCGCGGCCGGTCTCACCGAGGGCGGTCCGCCAGCCCTCGGGGACGTCGGCGAACGAGGGCCACAGCGAGTGCTGCCCCTCGTCGTTGACCAGGACCAGGTAGGTGCCGTCCGGGTCGTCGAAGGGATTGGTGCTCATCCGGTCACTCCTTCTCAGCGGATTCTTCTTCACCGGTGTGGCGTGACATTCGCAAACAGCTCACCGGGGGAGGGGCGGCGCAAGCCGGCGCCCCCCGGCGCCCGTGCGTGCTCGGCCTCCTGGTCCCGGTGTCCGTGCCGGCCGCCTGCCGTCGGTCCGCGCACCGGATCCGGCAGGACGACCTAGGTGAAGACTTTACGTTGCGCACGCTTCCAAACCTCTCCCACCTGCTTCTTTGGATCGTCGCAAGCAAACGTGAGATACGGCATATTGCACGGTCTTTACTCATCCATTGCCTGCCGTGTTTCGATGAGTCGGTCCGCTTCTTGATCGCTCCGACCACATCCGACGGCGTCGCCGGCACGGCACCGGCAGGACCGATGGGGATGCTCATTCTCATGCCCGAAAACCGACCTGACCTGCGGCTCTCCGATGCTCAACTCGGGGTCTGGCTCGCGGAGCGTGCTGGCTTCAGCCGCCCCGGCGCCTATCAGTGGGCCGAATACCTCGTCCTGGACGGAGACGTCGACACCGGCCTCCTCGCCACCTCGGTGACCAGAGCGGCGACCGACTGCGAGGCGGTCAACGTCCGCATCGTCGAGGGAACGGATTCTTCGCCTGCGCAACGGCTTCTCCGGGCCCCGGAACACACCATCGAGGTGGTCGACATCCGGGAAGCGTCCGACCCGGAAGCCGCCGCGCGGGAGTGGATGCGGGCCGCTCTGGCCGAGGCCGGAGGCAGCGACGCCGGGCCGCTGTTCCTGGGGGCCGTGCTGCGCGTCACCGACGACCGCACGGTGGTGTTCCACCGGGTCCACCACATCGCCCTCGACGGCGCGGGCATGGCCCTGTTCGCCGAACGTGTCGCCGAGGTCTACCGCTGCCTGTACGACGGGCGCGCCGTCCCGGAGTGCGACTGGGGTGGACTCCGTTCCCTGGTGCACGCCGAGGCCGCCTACCGGGAGGCGGCGGAACACACCGAGGACCGGGACTGGTGGCGGGAACGGCTGGCCGGGGGGCCGGACTTCTTGAGCCTCGGCACCCATCCGGCACCGGCCACCACCCACTCGCTCCGGCTGACCAGGGTTCTGCCGACGGAGGAGTTCGCCAGGCTGCGGGGTGCCGCGCGACGGCTCGGACACCGCTGGACCCGGCTGCTCACCGCGGCGACCGCCGGCTACCTGCACGCGGTGACCGGCAACCGTGACGTCGTCCTGAGCCTGCCCGTCGCCGGCCGTCCGCCCGAACTCACCCGGACCGTCCCCGCGATGTCGGCCAACGTCCTGCCGCTGCGGTTGCACGTCGATCCGGCGGCCAGCGTCGGTACCCTGCTCGACCAGGTCGCCGGGGAACTGCGGCTGGTGCGCCGTCACCAGCGTTACCGGGGCGAGCACCTGCGACGCGAGCTGGGCTACCCCGAGGACGGCAGGAGGTTCTTCGGGCCGGTGCTCAACATCCAGCGTTTTGACCGGCCACTGCGGTTCGGCCCGGTGACCGCCACCGTCCACAACCTCCAGGCGCCACCGTCGGAGGACCTCTCGATCGTCGCCTACGACCGTGGCGACGGCGTGCTGCGCCTCGACTTCGACGCCAACCCCTACAACTACGGCGAAGACCTGCTGCACGACATCGCCGACCGCTTCCTGCACGTGCTGTGGCAGGTGGCGGACGCCGACCCGGACACACCACTGGCCCGGATCGCGCCGACCACCGCGCGGGAGCGCAGGCACAGCGCCGCGCTGGGCACGGGCGACCGCACGACGGCGGCGCCCGGCGGGACGGCCGTCGGCCGGTTCGCGGAACAAGTACGCCGCACGCCGGACGCGTTCGCGGTGCGCTCGGCGGAGACCGGTGAACGGCTGACCTACCGCGAACTGGACGCGCGGAGTTCCGCGCTGGCCGCCGGACTCACCGCGGCCGGTGCGGGCCCGGAGCGGACCGTCGCCCTGCTCCTCGAACGGTCGGCCGACCTCGTCGTCGCGGCACTCGCGGTGGTGCGGACGGGCGCCGCCTACGTCCCGTTGCAGCGGGACGACGCGCTCTCCCGGCAGGAAGCGGTGCTCTCCGACGCGGGAGCGCGGGTGCTGCTCACCGACCGGCACACCGCGGGGGACCCCGTCGTGCCGCTGGCCCGCGACCGTGGGGTGCGGCATCTGGACGTACGGACAGGGGAAGCCGGGACGTCGAGGGGGTCCGGGGCCATGGAGCCGCGGGCTGTACCGGAAGCGCTGGCGTGCGTGATGTTCACCTCCGGCTCGACGGGACGGCCCAAGGGCGTCGCGATCACCCAGGGCAACCTGGCCGGGCTCGCCGCCGACCAGTGGTGGTCCGAAGGCGGCGCCGACCGGGTGCTGCTGCATTCGCCGCACGCCTTCGACGCGTTCAACCTGGAACTGTGGGTGCCGTTGCTGACCGGTGGCGAGGTGGTCGTCGCCGCACCGGGACGGCTGGGCCCGGCCGAACTGTCCCGGCTCGCGGCCGGGACCGGGATCACCGGGCTGTGGCTGACGGCCGGGCTGTTCCACGCCATCGCCACGGAGGACCCCGCGTGCCTGGCCGGAGTGCGCCAGGTGTGGACCGGCGGTGACGTGGTGTCTCCCGCGGCGGTGCGCGCCGTGCGCTCCGCGCTGCCGGAACTCACCGTCGTCAACGGGTACGGCCCCACCGAGACCACGGTGTTCGCGACCAGGGGTGCCGTCGGTGAGCAGGCGCCCGAAGACGCGGGGCCGGTCCCCATCGGGACGCCGCTGGACGGCAAGCGGGTGCTGCTGCTCGACGACGCACTGCGCCCGGTGCCACCCGGCGCGGTGGGCGAGCTGTACCTCGGGGGCGCCGGGGTGGCGCGCGGCTACCTGGGCCGGGCGGCCCTCACCGCCGAGCGCTTCGTGCCCGACCCCTACGGGCCGCCCGGCGCCCGTGTCTACCGCACGGGCGACCTGGCCCGCTGGAACCACGACGGGCGGTTGGAGTTCGCCGGACGCACCGACGGACAGATCAAGCTCCGCGGCTACCGGATCGAACCGGGAGAGATCGACGCCGCGCTGCTGGCCGAGCCCGGCGTACGCCAGGCCGCGACGATCCTGCGCGAGGACCGGCCGGGGGTGCGGCGGCTGGTCTCCTACGTGGTCACCGCGGGCGAGGCCGGTGCGCTGCGCGACGGTGTGGCGGACCGGCTCCCGCCGTACATGGTGCCGTCGGCCGTGGTCGGGCTGGACCGGCTGCCGCTGACCCGCAACGGCAAGCTCGACCGGTCCGCGCTGTCGGCGCCGGAGACCGCGAGCACGAGCACGGGCACGAGCGCGGGAACGGACACGAGCACCGGCACCGGTAACGGCAGGGCTCCTCGCACCGCCGTCGAGCAGCGGCTGGCCGAGCTGTTCGGGGAGGTCCTCGGCCTGTCCGAAGTACCGGTCGACCAAGACTTCTTCCAGCTCGGCGGCGACAGCATCAAGGCGATCCAGCTCGCCGGAGCGGCCCAGCGGGCCGGTCTCGCCGTCGGCACCCCCGACGTGTTCCGCACCCCCACCGTCTCCGGCCTGGCCAGTGGCGTCGGAGCGGAGCAGCCGGAGACGGGGCAGCGGGTCGCGCTGGGCGACGCGGACGATCCCACGGTCCCGCTGACGCCCATCATGCACTGGCTGCGTGAACGCGGCGGCCCGATCGAGGGCTTCACGCAGTCCCTGACCGTACGCACCCCGGCGGGCATGACCGGGGAACAGGTGCGCGCGGTGGTACAGGCGCTGGTCGACCACCACGACATGCTGCGGCTCTCGCTCACCACCGCCGCGGGCGGCCTGTGGGCCCTGGAAGTGCGGCCGCGCGCCACCGTCGAGCTGAACCGGCGGGACACCGTGCTCGACCCCGGGCACGGGCGGATGGTCGACGCGCGCTGGCAGGACCGCGGCCCGGCAAAGGCGGGCGAACTGACCCTCACCGTGCACCACCTCAGCGTCGACGGTGTCTCCTGGCGCATCATCCAGGAAGACCTCCGGGCCGCCTGGGAGGCCGTACGAGACGGGCGCACACCACGGTTGCAGCCGACGGGCACCTCCTTCCCCCAGTGGGCGAAGGCACTGGTCCAGTACGCACACCACCCGTCCGTGCTGGAGGAATACCCCCGGTGGCAACCGGACCGGCAGGACCAGCCCGACCTGCCGGAAGCACCGGTCCAGCCGGTCCCCGAGGACCCCCCTGTCGCAGCCCGTGCCCTGGACCGCACCGTGGACACCGAGGACACCCGGCTCCGCCACTCCGCCACCCTCCCCGGCACACTCACCGCACACCTGGTGACCGAGGCCACCGCCGCCTTCGACTGCTCGGTGCACGAGCTGCTGCTCACCGCGTTCGCCCTGGCAGCCGCCGACTGGCGGGAGGGCCCCGACACACTGCTGGTGGATCTCGAAGGCCACGGGCGCGAGGAGTTCGCCGCCAACCTGGATCTGTCCCGTACGGTCGGCTGGTTCACCACCCTGCTCCCCGTGGTGCTCGACCCCGGATGCTCCTGGGCCGAAGCGCGCACCGATCCGGCCGCGCTGGACGGCGCGGTGGCCAAGGTACGGGCCTGCGTACGGGACGCCGCGCGCGCCGGACTCAGCCACGGACTGCTGCGCCACCTCAACCCGCAGACCGCCCCGGCGCTGGCCGCACGCGCGGCGCCGCAGTTCGCGTTCAACTACCTGGGCAGGTTCGACGTCGGCGGTGCGGGGGACTGGGCCGTGGTGGCCGACGCCACCGTGCTCGGTCCTGACACCGGCGGCGGGCTGGCGATGGGTCACATCGTCGAACTGGACACGGTGCTCGCCGACCACCCGGACGGACCCCGGCTGGTGGCGAACTGGTCGTGGCCCGGCGGGCTGCTCACCGAAGCGCGGATCCGCGAACTCGCGGACCGGTGGTTCGACGTGCTGACGGCGCTGACGCGGCGGGCCCGCACCCGGGCGCAGGGCGAACTGCCACTGCCGCCGCTGGCACAGGGGCTGCTGTTCCACTCGCTCTACGACCACGACGGCGCCGACCCCTACCTCGTCCAGTTCGTCTTCGACATCGGCGGACCGCTGGACCCCGCCGCGCTGCGCGACGCACTCCACCGCCTGCTGCTGCGCCATCCCCAGCTCTCCGCGGGCGTCCGGAACAGCCCGTCGGGACGTCCCGTCCAGGTGGTCGTCCCGGACTTCGCCGTGGAGTGGCGGGAGATACCCGCGCACGAGGACCTGGAGCGTTTCCTCGACGCCGACCGCAGGCGGCGGTTCGACCTGGCGAGCCCCCCGCTGGTCCGCGCGGCACTGCGGCACCGTGACGGCGAACGGCACACCTTCGTCCTGACCACGCACCACCTGCTGCTGGACGGCTGGTCCATGCCCGTCCTGATCGAGGAGCTGTTCGCGCTCTACGCGGGCCGCGCGCTGCCGCCCGCGACGCCGTACCGCGACTTCCTCGACTGGCTGTCCAAGAGGGACTCCCGCGCGAGCGAGGCCGCCTGGCGCGCGCTGCTCTCCTCCGTTGACGGTCCGACGCTCGTCGGGGGCGCGGACCGGCGTGGTTCTGCCGCGGCCCGGCACCGGCTGACGGCCGAGCTGGACGAGGCCATCAGCGCGCGCGTCGACGCCGTGGCGCGGCAGCACGGGCTGACCGCCAACGTGATCGTGCAACTGGCATGGGCGGTGCTGCTCGGTGCCCTGACCGGCCGCGACGACGTGGTGTTCGGCGCGACGGTCTCCGGCCGCCCCGCGGAGCTGCCCGGCTCGGAGCGGATCGTCGGCCTGCTGATCAACACCATTCCCGTACGGGTCCGCCTCGACCCCCGCCTGTCGGTCGCCGAGTCCCTCGCGGAGCTGCGCGCCCAGCAACTGTCCATGCTGGACCACCAGCATGCCGACCTGACACGGCTCCAGTCGATCGCCGGGCACGCCGAACTCTTCGACACGGTCGTGGTCTTCGAGAACTATCCGGTCGACGAGGACAGGCTGCGCGATCTCGTGCCAGGGCTGGAACTCAGGGACGTCCAGGGCCGGGACGGCACGCACTACCCGCTGACGCTGATCGCCATGCCGGGCGACGGCCGCCTGCGGCTCCGTCTCGACCACAGCACCGACCTGTTCGACGAGGAGGGGGCCCGCCGTCTCCTCGACCGCCTCGGCGCACTCCTCGACCGGATCACCGCCCGTCCGGAGGCACGGCTGGGCCAGCTCGGTCTGCTGCTTCCGGACGAACAGGAAGTGGCCGCGGACCGCGAAGCGGAACCCGTCCACGGCACACTGCCCGCGCTGTTCGAGGAGCAGGTGCGCCGACGGCCGGCGGCCCCGGCCCTCACCTGCGGGGAGACCACCCTGTCGTACGGGGAGCTGAACGCGCGCGCCAACCGTCTCGCGCGGCTCCTCGTCGAGCGCGGGGCCGGGCCTGAACGCCTGGTGGCCCTGGTGCTCGGCCGTTCGACGGACCTCGTGGTCGCGGTGCTGGCCGTGCTGAAGTCGGGCGCCGGGTACCTGCCGCTGGACCCGGCACACCCCGAGGAGCGGGTGCGGCAGGTGCTGACCGACGCCGCACCCGTGCTCGTCGTCACCGGCGAGCCGCTCGCGGTCCCGCATCCGCAGCTCGTGCTCGACGGAACCGAGCGGTGCGCCGCCTTCTCCGGGGACGACCTCGGTCTGTCCCCGCACCCCGACAGCGTCGCCTACGTGATCTACACGTCGGGCTCCACCGGAGCCCCCAAGGGCGTCGTGGTGTCGCACCACAACGTCGTGCGGCTGCTCTCCGCGTCCGACGACCGGTTCGGATTCGGCGACGAGGACGTGCACACGCTGTTCCACTCCTACGCCTTCGACGTCTCGGTGTGGGAGCTGTGGACGGCGCTGGGCCGCGGCGGTCGCCTGGTGATCGTGCCGGACGACGTCGCGAAATCACCCCGGGAACTCGTGGGGCTGCTCGCCCGGGAGCAGGTGACCGCGCTGAGCCAGACCCCCTCGGCCTTCTACCAGTTGATGCGGGCCGCAGCGGAGGCCGCGCCGGGCGGGCTGCCCGCGCTGCGGGCCGTCGTGTTCGCGGGCGAGGCGCTGGAACTCTCCCGCATCCGCTCCTGGCACGGCCCCGGGCGGCCGAAGCTCGTGAACATGTACGGGATCACCGAGACCACCGTGCACTCGACCTACGCCGAGCTGACCGATCCCGACGAGACCGCCGGTGTCATCGGCACCGTGCTGCCCGATCTGCGGCTGCACCTGCTGGACCACGCGCTGCGGCCGGTCCCGCCGGGCTACACGGGCGAGATCTACGTGGCCGGTCCAGGGGTGACGCGCGGATATCTGGGGCGGCCCGGTCTCACCGCGAGCCGTTACGTCACCGACCCCTTCGGCGCACCCGGAACCCGGATGTACCGGTCCGGGGATCTCGCACTGCGACGGGCCGACGGCACGCTGGAGTACCTGGGCCGCGCTGACCAGCAGGTGAAGATCCGTGGCTACCGGATCGAGCCCGGGGAGATCGAGCGGGTCCTTGAACAGCATCCTGGCGTGGAGCGCGCTGTGGTCCTCGCCGAGGCGGACCCCGACGGCGGCAGACTGCTCTGCTACGTCGTGACGAAGGGGGAGACGACCCCCGCCGCGACCCCCACCGGACTGCGCGAGTACGCGCGGAGGGTCCTGCCCGCGCACATGGTGCCCGCGTTCGTCCTGCCCGTCGACGGGATCCCGCTGACCGGCAACGGCAAGCTGGACCGCCGGGCCCTGCCCCGGCCCGAGTCCGCGCTGCCGGTGAGCCGTCCGCCCGCGACCGCCCGCGAACGGCTCCTGTGCACGCTGTTCGCCGAGACGCTGGGGGTTCCCGAAGTCGGCGCGGAGGACAGCTTCTTCGACCTGGGCGGGCATTCACTGCTGGCCACTCGCCTCATCAACCGGGTGCGGGCCGAGACGGGCCACGAGCTGAGCATCCGCGCCCTCTTCGACGCCCCCGTCGTCGCCGACCTCGCGCGGTGCCTGCCGGAGCAGCCGGAAGGCGCACCACGGGCGCGGCTCGCCGCGACCGCGCGCCCGGAGCGGATACCGCTCTCGCCCGCGCAGCGCCGGCTGTGGTTCTTCAGCGAGTTCGCCGGGCCCAACCCGGTCTACAACATGTCCTTCGCGGTCCGGCTGAGCGGCCCCCTGGAGGTGGAACACCTGCACGCGGCCCTCGGCGACGTGCTCGTCCGGCACGAGAGCCTGCGCACCACCATCACCGTCACCGAGACCGACGGCGAGCCCTGCCAGCACATCGGCATGGTGGAGAAGCCGCCGTTCGAGGTGGTGACCACGTCGGAGGCCGAACTGCCAGGACTGCTCGCCGACGCGGCCGCCCACGTCTTCGACCTCACCGTCGAAATCCCCGTCCGCGTCCTGCTCTACGAGACCGCACCCGAGCGGTACGTGCTGCTGATCCTGCTGCACCACATCGCCGCCGACGGCTGGTCACTGGGCCCCCTCGCCCGCGACCTGTCCACCGCCTACCGGGCCCGCCTCGCCGGCGAGGCCCCGCGATGGGCGAGCGAGCCCGTGCAGTACGCGGACTACGCACTCTGGCAGCGGGGGCTCGGCCTCGACGCCGGGATCTCCTACTGGACCGAGACCCTGCGCGGTGCCCCGGAGGTACTGCCGCTGCCGTTCGACCACCCCAGGCCACCGGTGTCCGCGCACCGGGGGGAGACCGTCGCCTTCGCTCTGGACGCCGGTCTGCACGCACGGCTGGAGCGGCTCGCACGGTCCACCGGCACCAGCCTGTTCATGGTGACGCACGCCGCGATCGCGGTGCTGCTGTCGCGGCTCGGCGCCGGTGAGGACATCCCCATCGGCACACCGGTGGCCGGGCGGCACGACGAGGCACTGCACGACACCGTCGGCTGCTTCGTCAACACGGTGGTGCTGCGCACCGACCTCAGCGGCACACCGACGTTCGCCGAACTGCTGGAGCGGGTGCGCGCCACCGACCTCGACGCGTTCGCCCACCAGGAAACGCCGTTCGAGCAGGTGGTCGAGGCGCTCAACCCGCCGCGCTCACTGTCCAGCCACCCGGTCTTCCAGGTGATGCTGGCCTTCCAGGACACGCCGCCCGCGGTGTTCGACCTGCCGGGCCTGCGGGCCGAGCCGGTCGCCGCGCACGGCGGCGCCTCCCGCATGGACCTGTTGTGGAGCCTGCGCGGGCATCACGGCGACGACGGCGCGGCAGCCGGTGTCGAAGGCGAGCTGGAGTACGACACCGAGCTGTTCACCCCCGCCTCGGCGCGGCTGCTGCTCGCGCGCCTGGAAGGAATCCTGCGCGCTGCGGTGGCGGACCCGCACCGCCGCATCGCCGACCTCCCGGTCCTCGTCGGGGGTGAGTACGAGCGGCTGACCGGCCACTGGAACGCCACAGCGCACGAGGTGCCCGGGGCCACCGTGGCCGACCTGTTCGCGGCGCAGGTGCTCCACACCCCCCACGCACCGGCCGTACGGCACGGGGACACCGTGCTCACCTACCGGGAGCTGTCGGAGCGGGCGGCCCGCACGGCGGCGCGGCTCCGCGCCCGTGGCGCCGGTCCTGGCAGCCTGATCGCGCTGGAGCTGCGGCGCGACGCCTGTCTGCCCGCCGCCCTGCTCGCGGTCCAGTCGGCCGGTGCCGCCTATCTGCCCGTCGACCCCTCGCTGCCGCCGGAGCGGACCGCGGCGCTGCTGGCGGACGCCCGCCCCCTGCTGGTGGTGCGCAACGACGACGGTCCCAGCGCCGACGGGCTCACACCCGACGGTCCCAGCGCCGACGGGCTCACCGTCACCGCCGGGTCACAGGACCCGGCGTCCGTGCCGGAGAACACCGCGTACGTCACGTACACCTCGGGCTCCACCGGACGGCCGAAGGGGGTCGTCGCGCCCCACAGCGCGCTGACGAACGTGGTGCTCGCCCTGGGCGAGCAACTCGCGGTCGGCCCGGAGGACCGCGTACTGGCCGCGGCGCCCGCGAGCTTCGACATGTCCAAGCCCGAGCTGTATCTCCCCCTGGTCACCGGCGCCACGATGGTGCTCGCCGGTGAGGGCGCGCTGCGGGACCCGGACGAGCTGTCGGCGCTGCTCGACCGCCACCGGGTCACCGTGATGCAGGCGACCCCGTCGCTGTGGCAGGCCCTCGTGACGCGACGCCCCGACCAACTGCGCCGCATACGCGCGGTCGTCGGCGGCGAACCCGTACCGCCGGAGCTGGCCGAGAGGCTGACCGGCCGCACGGCGTCCCTGCTGGCCTGTTACGGCCCGACCGAGACCACGGTCTGGTCCGCCACCCACACGGTGGGCCGCGTGACGACCGCCGCCGTGCCCCTCGGGCGTCCCCTGCGCAACACCCGGTGCCATGTGCTCGACGCCAGGCTGCGGCCGGTGCCACCGGGCGTGACCGGCGAACTGTACGTGGCCGGTGCGGGCGTGGCCACGGGTTATCTGCACCGCCCCGGCCTCACGGCGACCCGGTTCGTCCCCGACCCGTTCGGCCCGCCGGGAGACCGGATGTACCGCACCGGCGATCTCGCGTCGTGGACCGCCGACGGGGTGCTGCGCTTCCACGGGCGGACCGACGACCAGGTGAAGATACGCGGTCACCGCGTCGAGCTGGGAGAGGTCGAGGCGGTGCTGGCCCGCCATGAGGACGTCGAAGCCGCCGCGGTGGCCGTGCACGACCGCGGGGCCGACGACCGCCGCCTGGTCGGCTACGTCGTCCCCGCCGGCGCCGCCGAGCCCGGCGAGGCCACCGTCGACCTGGACTCGGTGAGCGCACACCTGGCCCGGCACCTCCCCGACTACATGGTGCCCACCCGCCTGCTCGCGCTGGACCGGCTCCCCCTCAGCACCAACGGAAAGCTGCTGCGCGACCGGCTGCCCGAACCGGACTGGGCATCCGTGCGGGACTCCCCGCCGCCTTCGAGCCTCCGCGAGCACCTGATGTGCGAACTCTTCGCCGAGGTGCTGGACCTGCCCAGGGTCGGCCCCGGGGACAGCTTCTTCGAACTGGGCGGGCACTCGCTCCTGGCGGCACGGCTGACCGACCGGGTGCGGACCGTGCTCGGGCTGGAGCCGACACTCAGGAACGTCTTCGAGGCGGCCACCCCCGCCGCGCTGAGCGACCTGCTGGACCGCACACCGGCCACCCCCGCACCCGCCCACCTCGTGCCGTTCCGGTCCGAAGGGACGGCGGCGCCGGTCTTCTGCGTCCACCCGCTCAGCGGGATGAGCTGGCTGTACTCGGGGCTGCTGCGGCACATCGGCCGCGACCATCCGGTGTACGGCATCCAGGCCGAGGGCCCCGGGGGAGTGGCGGACCTGCCGGACACCGTCGAAGCGATGGCCGAGCGCTATGTGGACCTGGTGCGTTCGGTTCGCCCCGGCGGCCCCTGCCACCTGGTCGGCTGGTCCTTCGGCGGGCTCGTGGCACACGCGATGGCGGTACGGCTGCACGAGATCGGCGAGCCGCCCGGGTCGCTGTTCCTGGTGGACACGGTCGCCGGTGACGCAGCCGGTGACGCAGCCGGACCGGAGCATCCCATCGACGACCGGCGCGTCCTGCGGGTGCTGCTGACGGCGGCGGGGTTCGACGACGAACGCCTGGCCTCGACGGACCTGGACTTCGACACGGTCTCGGCACTTCTGCACAGGGAGGGCAGTGTGTTCGCCCGGTTCACCGAGGACGACATCAGCCGCGTCATCGAGGTGTCGCGGCACAACGACAGGCTCACCCGGGCCTACCGGCCACCGCGCTGCCCCGGGGACACCACCTACGTCGAAGCGGCACCGGACGGGCCGCGCCGGGTCCCGCACCACGAACTGTGGCGGCCCCACGTGGGCGGAGACCTGACCGCCCGTCACGTCACCGCGTCGCACCACCGCGTGATGCAGCCGCAGCACGTGGACGAAGTCGGAGCCCACCTCCGCGAGCTGCTGAGGAGGCTGAGTTGACCAGCGCCAAGACCAGCACCGTGCCCGGCGCGCTGGCCGAGCTGCCCGCAGGCACCCGGGTGGTGATCAGGATGCCCAACGGCCGCGGGCTGGCGGACACGCTGCTCGCCTGCTTCGACCTGCGCCTCGTCGCCGTACCCCTGCACCCGCGCACCACCGGCCGAGCGGTCGCGGACATCGCCGAACGCGTCTCCGCCGCGGCGCTGGTGGACGTCGACGGCCTGCACCGCACCGGTCTGCCCGACGTGCACGAGGCCCCGGACGACCTCGCCTTCATCATGTTCACCTCCGGCTCCACAGGCCCGCAGAAGGGGGTCATGCTCAGCCGGCACGCGGTACTGGGCAACGCCACCAGGACCGCGGCGCTGCACGGGCTGGCACCCGACCGCCCCCACGGCACCTGCCTTCCGCTCTACCACTGCAACGCGCTGGTGATGTCGCTGCTCGGCACGCACATCACCGGCACACCACTCACCCAGCAGGCCGCCTTCGACCCCGAGGGCTACTTCGCGGCGCTGGACGCCGCGGGGGCCAGGACCGCCTCCATCGTGCCGGCGCTGCTGTCGGACCTGCTGGAGGACGGCCCCGACTGGCCGGAGAGCCTGGAGTACCTGATCACCGCGGCCGCGCCGCTGACCAGCGACCTCGCCCGCCGCTTCCACCGCCGCTACGGGCCGCGCCTGCGGCAGGGCTACGGCCTGACCGAGGCGGTCAACTTCAGCTTCACCATGCCCCGGCTCGACGACGCCGGGTTCCGCGAACAGTACCTGGAACACGTGCCCCCGGTCGGCGCACCGCTGCCGGACACCGAACTGCGACTGGAGTCCGGCGAAGTCTGGATCAGGACCCCTGACCTGATGACCGGTTACTGGCAGGACAGCCGGACCACCGCGGCCACGGTCACCGAGGACGGCTGGCTGCGCACCGGCGATCTCGGCGAACTGCGCGACGGCCTGCTCGTGCTGCGCGGACGCGCCGGTGAGCGCGTCAACCGGGGCGGGGAGAAGCACTACCCGCTCGACATCGAGCAAGGCTGGCGCCGCGCGGGACTGTCCGGCAGGTTCGCGGCAGTCCCGGTGGACGAACCCTCGCTCGGCCAGGACATCGGGCTGATCGCCACGGACCAGCCCGTCGTCGCCGTACGCGAACTGTACGAGCGGGCACCGCTGCGCCCCTCGGCGGTCCAGTTCGGCGGGTTCCTGGCGACGTCCACCGGCAAGCCCCAGCGCAAGGCCATGGGCCGGGCCCTCACCGCCCGTCGGCTGGCCTCCGCACGGTACGAACGACTGCTGCGCCACGCCGCTTCCACCGCCCGCGACCTGTTGCGCTCGGGAGCCCGCCACCACGGTCTGCGCGCACTGGCCGCAGAGGCCGACGGCCGCCCGGAAGCGGAGTCGAGAGGGGAAGAGGACGCCGTTTTCGGCGCCCTCGACTTCATGCGGAAGCACTGGCACGACGAGGACGGCGCGGAACTGTCCCGGGCCAAGGCCCACTGGCACACGGCGCTGCTCACCGGGTGGCCCCTGGCGGAGCACGCGGAACTCGCCGCTGCAGTGGCCGCCCGCCACGGCCACGAGACACCGCCGGTGCCTTTCGGAAGCGAGGCGCGGCTCGGCGGCGGCACGCTGCTCGTGCTCCCGCACGGACCCGCTGCCGACGGCCCCGCCTGGCCGCTGGGCCCGCTGCTGGCCTTCCTGAACGGCGCCACGGAGGGCGCCACGGAGGAGGACGGCGAGCCGGACCGCTGGACGCGGCTGACCCGGCTGCGCGACCGAGGATTCCCGACAACGGGCTGCTCGGTGCTGCGCGCCGGGCGGCACGACCTGGGCGGCGTGCTGTGGGCACAGCAGCCGGCCCCCGGACCGACCGACGAGCACACTGGAGCGACTGGATGACGCACAGCACCGAAACGCCCGGCCGGATGAACCGGATGAAGGAGTCGCCCGACCACGAGGACGAGGTCCTCGACGTCGAGCGGCACCAGGACCCCTCCCGGAACCGGCTGACCCCCGTGGTGCAACTGCCGCCGGACGTCGCCCTGAGCGTGGTGGAAGCGCTCGCCGGCCTGGTCCGGTCGGCACACCGCACGGAGCGGGAGCGGCCCACCCCCGCCGGTGTGCTCAAGCAGGCGCAGGAGTTCGAGGAGGGAGACGTCTTCATGCTGGAGCCGCCCTTCGAGGGCTACTTCGCCGACCGCTACCTGATGGACTTCTACGACACCGCCGAGCGCGACATATGCTCGCGCATGCACCTGCACACCGGGTTGCGGTTCGTGCGGATGATGACGGGTCCCGAGACCACGATCCGGGTCTCCAGCCTGTCCCCGATATCCGTACGCCCCGCGACGGGGGGCTGGGCGGGCCCGATGAGCGCGTTCACCGACGCGCTGCCCGGTACGCCTGCCGGGGTGCACCGGGAGCGGCACAACGTCATCGTGCCGCCCAACTCCTGGGTGGACATGCAGATCCCGCGAGGAGTGTCGCACCAGTTCAACGCGGTCGGTCCGAACGCGGTGATCGACTCGGTGCACCCGGAGGAATCCATCGAGACGCTGCGCGAGGGAATGTCGGGCTACCGGATGATGGCCCAGACCATCTTCCTCGCCAAGGACAAGAGCCCTGGCAGCACCTGCGCCGACCCCACCGCACCGGCCGACACCACGCACCCCTGACCTCGACACCCACGAGGGCGGGGCGAAGGACTGGCAGGGGGAGGCGGCGCCGAAGGACGGCTTTCACGTGCTGTGCCACACCGACGCCTCGATCATGCTGGAAGCCGGGGAGTCCGTGGTGACGCCGGCGCGATGGCTCGGCCACTCGTCCCCGGCTGTCACGCTTGGTTACTATGCTCACTTCATGCCAGAGGCCGGGAGCAAGGGCGGCACCGCCATTGACGGACTGCTGGGAAGACACGGGGACGAGGATGCCGATCGAAACTCCCCAGATTCTCCCCAGGGCTGATCGGGGGGTTTCTTCGGATCGCATCTCGTGGGAGCGTGTCGTGGAAAGTAAGGCAAACAAGCCGAGGGGCCTTGGGAAGTGCTGAGAGAGGTCACTGCGAGCCGCTATATCGAACCTCTGTGCTCCGGCGGCTCCGTCCCCGCCGTCGTCGAGGCCGATGACCTCGGGACGTACGTCGTGAAGTTCACCGGCGCCGCGCAGGGGCGCAAGGCGCTCGTCGCCGAGGTGATCGTGGGGGAGCTGGGGCGGCGCCTCGGGCTCCGGGTGCCCGAGCTGGTGCTGGTGGACTTCGACCCCGCGCTCGGGGCGGGGGAGCCGCAGCAGGAGGTGAGGGAGCTGCTCGACGCGAGCGGCGGGATCAACCTCGGGATGGACTACCTGTCCGGGGCCGCCGACTTCGCCGCGGGGGAGTTTCCCGTCGATCCCGTCGATCCCGTCGAGGCCGGGCGGATCGTGTGGCTCGACGCGCTCACCGCGAACGTCGACCGCACCGTGCACAGCACCAACCTGCTCGTGTGGCCCACGCGCGGCCTCGCGCCCCCGCGCCTGTGGCTCATCGACCACGGTGCCGCGCTCGTCTTCCACCACCGCTGGGCGGGGGCGGAGGACGCGCGCGGCAAGGCGTACGACTTCCGGGCGCACGCCCTCGGCGGCTACGCGCCCGACATGCGCGCCGCCGACGCCGAACTGGCCCCCCGGGTCGACGAGGAGTTGCTGCGTGAGGTCGTCGGCCTCGTACCGGACGCCTGGCTCGAAGGCGAGGAGGGCTTCGCGGCGCCCGGCGAGGTCAGGGACGCGTACGTGCGGCACCTCGCCGAGCGCGCCGCGCTCTCCGCGCGCTGGCTGCCGACCGGCTTCCCGAGCGCGGCCGAGCTGTCCGAGGCGGACCGCCGCCGCCGCGACGCCGGCCGCGCGGGCCGCCCGGCGTGGCTCCAGCACGTACCCGACCTGCACGGCCGCCGCTGAGACCGTGCTCAGGGGCGACCGTGCCGGGGCTCAGCCGCGCAGGCGCGCGTACGCCGGGACCGTCAGGAAGTCCGCGTACGTCTCGGCGAGCGCGACCTCCAGGAGCAGCGTGTACGCCTCGTCCCAGCGGCCCGCCGCGTACGTCTCCTCACCGAGCTCGGCGCGCAGCGCGGCCAGGTCCTCGTCGGCGACCTCGCGGACCAGGTCGCGCGTGACGAGGACGGACGCGCCCTCGAGTTCGACCTCGACGCCCGCGTTGATCCACTGCCACAGCTGCGAGCGGGAGATCTCGGCGGTGGCCGCGTCCTCCATCAGGTTGAAGATCGCGACCGCGCCCGAGCCGCGCAGCCACGCCTCGATGTAACGGATGCCGACCTGCACGGCGTTGACCACGCCCTCGTACGTCGGCCGCGCGTCGAGCGAGTCGATCGCGATGAGGTCGCTCGCGGCCACGTCGACGTCCTCGCGCAGCCGCTCCTTCTGGTGCGCGCGCGTGCCGAGCACCGCGTCGAAGGACTCCAGGGCGACGGGGACGAGGTCGGGATGCGCGACCCACGAGCCGTCGAAGCCGTCCGCCGCCTCGCGGTCCTTGTCGGCGCGGACCTTGGCGAAGGCCGTCTTGTTGACCTCGGGGTCCTTGCGCGAGGGGATGAACGCGGCCATGCCGCCGATCGCGTGCGCGCCGCGCTTGTGGCAGGTGCGGACGAGGAGTTCGGTGTACGCGCGCATGAACGGGGCCGTCATCGTCACGGCGTTGCGGTCCGGGAGGACGAACTTGGCACCGGCGTCACGGAAGTTCTTCACGATGGAGAAGAGGTAGTCCCAGCGGCCCGCGTTGAGCCCGGCCGCGTGTTCGCGCAGCTCGTACAGGATCTCCTCCATCTCGTACGCGGCGGTGATCGTCTCGATGAGGACGGTCGCGCGGACCGTGCCGTGCGGGATGCCCAGCTTCTCCTGCGCGAGCGTGAACACGTCGTTCCACAAGCGGGCTTCGAGGTGCGACTCCGTCTTCGGCAGGTAGAAGAACGGGCCGAGGCCGCGGGCGGCGAGCCGCTCGGCGTTGTGGAAGAAGAAGAGCCCGAAGTCGACGAGCCCGCCGGGGACCGCCTCGCCGTCGACCTCCAGGTGCCGCTCGTCGAGGTGCCAGCCGCGCGGGCGCACGACGACGGTGGCCAGCTCCTCGTCGGGACGCAGGGCGTAGCTCTTGCCGCTGCGGGCGTCGGTGAAGTCGATCCTCCGCTCGAAGGCGTCGATCAGGTTGGCCTGGCCGCCGATGACGTTCTCCCAGGTGGGGGCGGAGGCGTCCTCGAAGTCGGCGAGCCACACCTTGGCACCGGAGTTGAGCGCGTTGATCGTCATCTTGCGGTCGGTCGGGCCCGTGATCTCGACGCGGCGGTCCTGGAGCGCCTCGGGGGCGGGCGCGACGCGCCAGGAGTCGTCCTCGCGGATCGCGCGCGTCCCGGGCAGGAAGTCGAGCGAGGCGGTCCGGGCGATCTCCGCGCGGCGCTCGGCACGGCGCGCGAGCAGTTCGGCGCGGCGCGGCGCGAAGGCGCGGTGCAGCTCGGCGAGGAAGGCGAGGGCGGCCGGAGTGAGGATCTCCTCCTGCCGGCTCACGTGCGGGGCGCCTGCGGCGACGACGGCGGGAGCGGGTGCGGACATGAGGGGCACTCCTTCGGCTTCGACGGGGATGGCACACCGCGAAGGGCGCACCGTGTGGCACTGCGTGCCATGGCGGGTCGGGGGCGGGTGGGGAGGAGAAAGGGGTATGCGGACGACGTGAGAAGGGCTCGCCGTTCACTAATGGATAGTAGTTTTCCCATCGCGGAAGTCAATGGCTGAGGGTGAGCGGGCCGCTGTCCCTCGGTGCCACCTCCTTGGCGCGCGGCTCAGGGCGTCCCGCGCAGGCGCCACAGGTCCTCGGGGGTGTCGATGTCGTACGGGTCGCAGAGATCGCCGCACTCGACGAGCCGGATCTCGCCCGCGTGCTCCCGCAGGTAGGTCCGCGCCCCCTGGTCGCCCGAGGCCCCCGCCGCGACCCCGGGCCAGTGCGCGGCGCCGAGCAGGACCGGGTGCCCGCGCTCGCCGCCGTACGCCGCCGCCGCGAGCGTCGCGGGGCTCTCGTACGCGGCGAGGACCCGCGCCACCGCCCCCGGAGTGATCCCCGGCTGGTCCACGAGCAGCACGACCGCCGCGCGGGCCCCCGTCCCGGCGAGCGAGGCGAGCCCGGCCCGCAGCGAGGAACCCATGCCCGCCTCCCACGCCGGGTTGTGGACCCACGCCTCCGGCGCCGTCCCGGCGCGTTCGCCGGCCGCGCGCACCCTCTCCGCCCCGGCGCCCGTCACGACGTGCACGCGCGCGCAGCCGGCCGCCCGCGCGAGGGCGACCGCGTGCGCGACGAGCGGTGAACCCTCGTGTTCCAGAAGGGCTTTGGGTCTGCCTCCGAGTCGCCGCCCGCCCCCGGCGGCGAGCACGATCCCGGCCGTGGCGCCCTCCGTGTCCCTCGTCACCCCTGCCTCCCTCCCGCCGGTCCGGACCGGCGCGTGTGCGGCGACCCTACGGGTGGGGCGCCCGCGGGGGCGGTCGGGGCGCATACCGGCTGGCGTGTCGGCGCACGGTTGCGAATACTGGGCCCGGTTCGCTCCGCCGCGCGCCTGACCAGCCGTGGCCCGCGAACACATCGGGGTAGGCGCACGGGAGCGTGCGAAGGGGGAGGAGTGCCGCTTGTGACCGGTACTGACCGGACGGGTGTGCCCGTCGTCAACACGGGGCGGCCGGCGGGCGATCAGCGGCCCGCCGGGGAGCCGGATGACCCGCGCATCGCGGAGTTGCGCGCGGCTGTGACGGTGCTGCGGTGTGCGCTGGCCGCGCTGCCCGCCGACCTCACCGACAGGGGCCTCGCCGAGGGGGAACTCGCCGCCCTCGCAGTCCTCCTGTCCGGCCCGGCCCCGAGCCCGGCCGCCCTCAGCGGCCCGCTCCTGCGCCTCGCCGCCACGACCGGCTCGGTGAGCGCGCTGGCCCCCGCCCTCGCCCGGCTCCGCGCGGCGGTCGAGCTGTTCGGGGGCGCGGGCGGCCGCTGAGAGGGCGTCAGGCGCGGAGGCGCGCGGGCCCGGGGCTGGGGGTGACGTGCCGTCCGCAGGCCCCCGCGGGCGGCCTGCTCGGCTCCGTGGCCCCCGGAGGGTTCCGCTACGCCTGCTCCTCGCGGCGCGCGAGCGCCTCGGACAGCTCGGCCGCGACCTGCCGCAGCACGGGTACGTGGCGCTCCATCGCCTCGTCGGTGAGGCGGCCCGCCGGGCCCGAGACCGAGAGCGCCGCCGTCGTGGGGGAGTGGGGGACCGGCACCGCGAGGCAGCGCACGCCGATCTCCTGCTCGTTGTCGTCGACCGCGAAGCCCCGTGCCCGTACCTCGTCGAGCGCCGCGAGGAAGGACTCGGGCGTCGTCAGGGTGCGGTCGGTCGCCGCGGGCATACCCGTACGGGCGAGCAGCGCGCGCACCTCGCCCGGGGTGCTGTCGGCGAGGAGGGCCTTGCCCACGCCCGTCGAGTGCGGCAGGACCCGGCGGCCGACCTCGGTGAACATGCGCATCGAGTGCTTCGAGGGCACCTGCGCCACGTACACCACCTCGTCGCCGTCGAGCAGCGCCATGTTCGCCGTCTCGCCCGTCTCGTCGACGAGCCGCGCGAGATACGGGCGCGCCCACGTGCCGAGCAGCCGCGAGGCGGACTCGCCGAGCCGGATCAGGCGGGGGCCCAGCGCGTACCTGCGGTTCTCCTGCTGGCGCACGTAGCCCGTCGCGACGAGCGTGCGCATGAGGCGGTGGATCGTGGGGAGCGGGAGGCCGCTGCTCGCGGCGAGTTCGCTCAGGCCGACCTCGCCGCCCGCGTCCGCCATCCGCTCAAGGAGGTCGAAGGCGCGCTCCAGGGACTGCACGCCCCCGGCGGCCGCGGACTTCGGGGGAGCGGCGGCATCGCTGGTGCGCGGGGTCGGCACGGCACGGTCCTTTCAGGGGACGGACGGGCGAAGCAGCAGCCTACCGGGCGGGATCTTTCCGGCCGCACGGAGGACGGTGTTACATGAAAGTATATTTCCGGTTACCGGAAAGGAGCAGGGTGGGTCCCGCCGCCCGGCGCCCTTGACGGGGTCCCTGGGGCGGCAGAGACTCGCGGCAAAGGTTCAACAGAACGTTGAACGCTTCCGCAGGTGTTGACCAGGGGGCCCCGCCTTGACCGCCGCCGCACCGCCCGACCTCCTCCTCCGCTCCACCCGCGCCGTGCTCCCCGAGGGCCCGCCGCGTCCGGCCGCCATCGCCGTCACGGGCCCGGTGATCAGCGCGGTCCTCCCGTACGGGAGCGCGGCGCCCGAAGGCTGTCGTGTTCTCGACCTCGGCGACGACGCCCTCCTGCCCGGCCTCGTCGACACCCACGTCCACGTCAACGACCCGGGGCGCGCCCACTGGGAGGGCTTCACGACCGCGACCCGCGCCGCCGCCGCGGGGGGCATCACGACCCTCGTCGACATGCCGCTCAACTCCCTGCCGCCCACCACCACCGTCGAGCACCTGCGCCGCAAGCAGGAGGTCGCGGCCCCCCGCGCGCACATCGACGTCGGCTTCTGGGGCGGAGCGATCCCCGGCAACGCGGCCCACCTCCGCCCCCTCCACGAGGCCGGGGTCCTCGGCTTCAAGTGCTTCCTCTCCCCTTCCGGCGTCGACGAGTTCCCGCCGCTGGACGCGGAGGGGCTCGACGCGGCCCTCGCCGCCCTCGCCGCGTTCGACGGCCTTCTCCTCGTGCACGCCGAGGACCCCCACCACCTCGCCGCCGCACCCCAGCGGGGCGGCCCCCGCTACCGCGACTTCCTCGCCTCGCGCCCCCACGCCGCCGAACGCGAGGCCGTCCGCCTCCTGTTGGAGGCGGCCGCGCGCCACCCCGGCGCCCGCGTCCACGTCCTGCACGTCTCCAGCGCCGATGTGCTGCCGCTGATCGCCGAGGCGAAAGCGGCCGGGGCGCGCGTCACCGCCGAGACCTGCCCGCACTTCCTCGCCCTCACCGCCGAGGAAGTCCCGGACGGTGCCACGGAGTTCAAGTGCTGCCCGCCCATCAGGGAGGCCGCCAACCAGGAGGCGCTGTGGCAGGCGCTCGCCGACGGCACGCTCGACTGCGTCGTCTCCGACCACTCACCGTCGACCTCCGACCTCAAAACCCCCGATTTCGCGGGCGCCTGGGGCGGCATCTCCTCGCTCCAGCTCGGCCTGCCCGCCGTCTGGACCGCCGCCGAGGCGCGCGGCACGGGGCTCGCGGACGTCGTCCGCCGCATGTCCACCGCGCCCGCGGCCCTCGCGGGACTCACCACCAAGGGCGCTCTCGCCCCGGGCAGGGACGCCGACTTCACCGTCTTCGCCCCCGAGGCCGCCTTCACCGTGGAGCCCGCCCGCCTCCACCACCGCAACGCCGTCACCGCCTACGCGGGCCGCACCCTGCGCGGCGTCGTCCGCTCCACCTGGCTGCGCGGCCGACGCGCCTACGAGGCCGGGGAGTTCACCGCACCGTACGGGAAGCTGCTGCGCCGGGAGACGTGACCCGGGCGCGCCCGAAGCGACGAAAGGAACCACGCCCACCGTGACCGCGACGCCCTCTTCCTTCACCGGCCCCGCCCAGCCCTACGCCGGCGGCGACCCCTACGCCGACTACCGCGCCACCGCATACCCCTTCACCCACCTCCCCGACCTCGCGGACCGCGGCCTCGGCGGCTGCGTCGTCGCCGCCAACGACGAGTTCTTCGCCGACCGCGAGAACCTGCTCGTCCCCGACCGCCCCCGCTTCGACCCCACCGCGTACGGCCACAAGGGCAAGATCATGGACGGCTGGGAGACCCGCCGCCGTCGCGGCACGGGCCCCGCGCACCCCTGGCCGGAGGCCGACGACCACGACTGGGCGCTCATCCGCCTCGCGACCCCCGGCGTCGTGCGCGGACTCCTCGTCGACACCGCGCACTTCCGCGGCAACCACCCCCGCGCCGTGAGCGTCGAGGCAACCGCGCTGCCGGGCCACCCGAGCCCCGATGACCTGCTCGCCCCCGGCGTGCGCTGGACGACCCTGCTGCCCCGTACGGAGATCGGCGGGCACGCCGCGAACGGCTTCCCCGTCACGGTCGCACGCCGCTTCACGCACGTACGGCTGCGGCAGTACCCGGACGGCGGGATCGCCCGGCTGCGCGTGTACGGGGACGTCGTGCCCGACCCGCGCTGGCTCGCCGCGCTCGGCACCTTCGACCTCGCCGCGCAGGAGTACGGGGGGCGCGCCGAGGACACGTCCGACCGCTTCTTCTCGCCGCCCGCCAACACGCTGCGCCCCGGCCGTTCGCGGTCCATGCACGAGGGCTGGGAGACGCGGCGGCGGCGCGACGACGGCCACGACTGGGTGCGGTACGCGCTCGCCGGGCACGGCGAGATCCGCGCCGTCGAGATCGACACCGCGTGCTACCTCGGCAACGCGGCGGGCTGGGCGGCGCTCTCCGTGCGCGAGGACGAGGGGCCGTGGACCGTCCTCCTGCCGCCCACCCGCCTCCAGCCCGACACCCCGCACCGCTTCCTCCTCGACCACCCCGTCCCCGCGACCCACGCGCGTCTCGACATCCACCCCGACGGCGGCGTCTCGCGGCTGCGGCTGCACGGGAGTCTGAGCGCACGCGGGAGAAGCGAACTGGAGCGCCGAGTCCGGGAGTTGGGGGAGGACTGAGGGCGGGGCGAGGTGTCGCGGTGCGGGGGCGCGCCGGGGGAGTACCGGCCGTCGGCCGCGTACGCCCGGGGGCGCGCGGCCCGCACCGGCACACACCGCGTGCACCAGCCGTTCACCAACGCACGGAACTTTCACCCGGGTTGACATGGACACAGGCATCTACGCGCGTCATCGTGGACGTCATGCGACGACACCCCCACACCCTGTCCCGCACCGCCCGACTCGCCGCCCTCACCGCGCTCGGCGCCGCCCTCCTGATCGGTGGCCCGGCCGCCACCGCGCAGGCGCAGGCCCCGGCCCCGTCCCCCGTCTCCGCCACCGTCCTCACCCCGGCCGGCGCGGCCGCGGTCGGGGACATCTGCTCCTCCGCCCTGCCGAGCCAGGCCCACGACACGCTCGAACTCATCGACAAGGGCGGCCCGTTCCCCTACCCGCAGGACGGCATCGTCTTCCAGAACCGCGAGGGCGTCCTCCCCGACCAGTCCACCGGCTACTACCACGAGTACACCGTGAAGACCCCCGGCTCCCCGGACCGCGGCGCGCGCCGCATCGTGACCGGCGAGAAGACCGACGAGGACTACTACACCTCCGACCACTACGCGAGCTTCGACCTGATCGACTTCACCTGCTGAACCGGCGTCGCGCCCGCTGAACCGGCGTCGACCGGCTCGACCGCCCCGCTCCCCGCACGAGTTGACTCTTTCCCCCCCGGCGCCCCGCCGGTAGCCGCACCCACCGGCCCAGGCGCCCCCGCCCCACCGCGCGTCCCCCCACGGTTCGACGGCGCGCGGTGGGGCGGCCTGACGGTGGCGGGAAGCCGCGAGGACACGTGGGGACGCCGGTGCTCGCCCGACCCCGGCGGCGGCGTCCCCCTCCGGTCACCACCAGCGCGCGGAACCGCGCGAACGCGACGAACCGCTCCTCGTCCCGCTCACCTCCGGCGCCGCGACTCGCAGCGGGCACGGTCGCTGACCGGCGACGTACGCGACCCGGTTCGCCGTGCCGCGCCCCCACGCGGCCTTCGACGGACCGCGCGGAGGGTCGGCTCGATCGGGGTGCCGCAGTGCGCCCGGCGGGGCGGAACGCGGGACCTGGTCCAGGACCGATGCCGCAGCACGTGCCGCCGTGGCGCGGCGAGCGCTCGCCGGGCGGACCGGTGACGTGCTGCGCCCCTGCCGGGCGTCGGCGCTTCCTGCCGGGGGCCGGCCGCGTCGCCGCTCCCCGGGCGCCGGGCTCGGCGCGCGGCCCGCTGACTTTCGTACCGCCCCGTGGACTTTCGGATGATCCTTCGTTCCGGCCGCCCGCCGCGCCGCCCCGGCCACGTAGCTTTGATGATTATGACGACACAGGTGGCACCCGGGCCGAGGCCGGGGCAGGAGACCGCGGCGGCCCGTGGAACCGGTGCACGGACGCGGGCCGGGGCCGCCGTCGCCCGCCTGCGCGCCGCGCTGCCCGCGAGCGCGGCGGACGGCGGGCCCCGCGGCCCCGTCCGGCCCGAGTACCCGTGGCTGCTCCCCTCCGCCGTCGCCGACCTGGCGCCGCCGCGCCGCGCGCGGCGCACCGTGCGGGACTGGATCGTCGACAGTCTCTGCTTCCTCGCGGCGCTCCTCGTCGGCGTCCTCGGCCTCGACGCCCTCAGCCGCCACGCCTCCGGAGCACAGGTCTTCGTCGACGTCGTCCTCGGTCTCCTCGCCTGCTGCGCCCTGTGGGTGCGGCGCCGCGTGCCGCTCGGGCTCGCGCTCGTCCTCATGGTCGTGGGGCTCTTCTCGGAGACCTCCGGCGGTGCGATCCTCGTGAGCCTCTTCACACTGACCGTGCACCGCCCCTTCCGGTACGTGGCCTGGGTCGGCGGTCTCACCCTGCTGCTCGTCCCGCCCTACTTCCTCCTACGGCCGGACCCCGAGATGTCCGTGGCCGAGGCCAGCGCCTTCGTCGTCGCCGTGGTCGGCACCGTGATCGGCTGGGGCATGTTCGTCCGCGCCCGCCGCCAGCTCGTGCTCTCGCTGCGCGACCGCCCGGCGCGCGCCGAGGCCGAGGCGACACTGCGGGCGGCGCACGCGCAGCGCCTCGCCCGGGAGGAGATCGCCCGCGAGATGCACGACGTGCTCGCCCACCGCCTCTCCCTGCTCAGCGTCCACGCGGGCGCCCTCGAATTCCGCCCGGACGCCCCGCGGCCCGAGGTCAGGCGTGCGGCGGGCGTCATCCGCGACAGCGCCCACGAGGCGCTCCAGGACCTGCGGCAGATCATCGGCGTGCTCCGCGCGGGCGACGAGGGCGAGGACCCCGCACGCCCCCAGCCCACGCTCGCCGCGCTCGCCCGCCTCGCCGAGGAGAGCAGGGAGGCGGGCGCCGACGTGGACCTCGGCGTGGACCTCGCCGGGCAGCCGCCCGAGGCCGTGCCCGCCGCGAGCGGCCGCACCGCCTACCGCGTCGTCCAGGAGGGCATGACCAACGCGCGCAAGCACGCCCCCGGCGCCCCGGTCGCCTGCCGCGTCCACGGCCGCCCGGGGGAAGGGCTCACCGTCGAGGTCGCCAACACCGCGCCGCCCGGTGCCCCCGCGCCCGTGCCAGGCTCGGGGCAGGGGCTCATCGGATTGCGCGAGCGCGCCGTGCTCGCCGGGGGCCGCCTGGAGCACGGGTCCACGGCCGACGGCGGCTTCCGCCTCGCCGCCTGGCTACCGTGGCCCCCATGACCGTGACCGTGCTCCTCGCCGACGACGACGCCCTCGTACGCGCCGGACTCCGCCTCATGCTCGGCGGCGATCCCGAACTGGAGATCGTCGGCGAGGCCGCCGACGGCGAGGAGGCGGTACGGCTCGCCGAGGAGCTGCGCCCGGCCGTCGTCCTCATGGACCTGCGCATGCCCGGCACGGACGGGCTCGCGGCGACCGCACGCCTCAGGGAGCGGCCGGAGGCCCCCGAGGTCCTCGCTCTCACGACCTTCCACGCCGACGAACAGGTGCTGCGCGCGCTGCGCGCGGGCGCGGCGGGCTTCCTCCTCAAGGACACCCCGCCCGCCGAGATCGCCGCCGCCGTGCGGGAGGTCGCCCAGGGCCGTCCCGTCCTGTCGCCGCTCGTCACCCGCCGCCTCATCGCGCAGGTCGCGGGCGGGGACTCCCTCTCCGCGCGGCGCGAGCGGGCCCGCGCCCGCCTCGCGAGCCTCGCGGAGCGCGAACGAGCGGTCGCCCTCGCGGTCGGCAGGGGCGCCTCCAACGCGGAGATCGCCGCCGAGCTGTACCTGAGCGTGCCCACGGTCAAGGCCCACGTCTCGCGCGTCCTCGCGAAGCTCCAGCTCAACAACCGGGTCCAGATCGCCCTCCTCACCTACGACGCGGACCCCGCCGCGACCACGTGGGACGAGCAGACCTGACCCCCGCCGCGTGCGGCGTTGGTCACGGACGCCCGGCCGCCACCCCCACATGAGGCATCCACACCGTCACGGGATGACTACGTAGTGTTACCGACGGCCCGCAAGTCGTAGCCGCGCGGCACGAGGGCCCGGCCCCACACCCGCCTTGCTTCCCGGTGAAGTTGACCACCCGCGCCCGCGTCGCCCGCCGCGAAGCCCGCACGGGCCATTGACGCGCACCGCCACTCTCCGTTACAACTCTGCGAGCCGCCCGCCCACCCCACCCACCGCCGTGCGGCGAGGGACCGGTGCACGATACTTGGTCGGTCGGGGCGGCTGACGGCGCCCCTCACGGGCGACCTCCCCCAGCCTCCGGCCGGGGCCCACCGCCCCGTGGACCGTGCGCCCACCGGGCGCGGCGGATTCGACGCACGTACGGCAAGACGAGAAGGGCTGGTCCTGGTGGCACGCTTTCGTACCTGGGTGAGTGTCGCGGTGGCCGCGGCGCTCGGCCTCTCCCTCGCGGGGTGCAGCAGCACCGGCGGCAAGCGCGCCGAGGACGCCCGCAAGGCCGCGGCGGCCGGTGGCAAGGCCGCGGTGAACACCCCGCGCTGGACGATCGCCATGGTCACCCACTCCGGCGACGGCGACTCCTTCTGGGACATCGTGCAGAACGGCGCCAAGCAGGCCGCCGTCAAGGACAACATCAAGTTCCTCTACTCGCACAGCGACCAGGGGCAGACCCAGGCGCAGTACGTCGACGCCGCCATCGACAAGAAGGTCGACGGCATCATCGTCACGCTCGCCAAGCCCGGCGCGATGAAGTCCGCGCTCGCCCGCGCCAAGAAGGCCGGCATCCCCGTCGTCACCGTGAACTCGGGCGCCGACGCCTCCAAGAAGTTCGGCGCGCTCGCCCACATCGGACAGGACGAGAGCGTCGCGGGCGAGGCCGTCGGCGAGGAACTCAACAAGCGCGGCAGGAAGAAGGCCCTGTGCGTCCTGCACGAGCAGGGCAACGTCGGTCACGAGGACCGCTGCGCCGGGGCGAAGAAGACCTTCGACGGCACCATGGAGAACATCTACGTCACCGGCACCAACATGCCCGACGTGCAGTCCGCCCTCCAGGCCAAGCTCCAGACGGACAAGAAGATCGACACCGTCGTCACCCTCGGCGCACCCTTCGCCGACGCCGCCGTCAAGGCGAAGAACGAGGCGGGCAGCAAGGCCGAGGTCGACACCTTCGACCTCAACTCCGAGGTGGTCGACGGGCTCAAGGACAAGACCCTCGGCTTCGCCGTCGACCAGCAGCCCTACCTCCAGGGCTACGAGGCCGTCGACCTGCTGTGGCTCTACCGCTACAACGCCGACATGCTCGGCGGCGGGCAGCCCGTCCTCACGGGTCCGCAGATCGTCACGCGCGCCGACGCCGACGCCCTCGCCGAGTACACGAAGCGGGAGACCCGATGAGCGCCGCGGCAGGCGGTGACGAACGGCTCCTGCGCACCCCGGCCTGGCGCAAGCTCCTGCGCCGCCCGGAACTCGGCTCGATCGTCGGCGCGATCGCCGTCTTCGTCTTCTTCGCCCTCGTCGCCGACAGCTTCCTGAAGCCCGCGAGCCTCGCCACGATGCTCTACGCGGCCTCCACGATCGGCATCATGGCGGTCCCCGTCGCACTCCTGATGATCGGCGGCGACTTCGACCTCTCCGCCGGTGTCATGGTGACGACCTCCGCGCTCGTCTCCACGATGTTCAGCTTCCAGATGACCGCGAACACGTGGGTCGGCGTCGGCGTCTCGCTCGTCGTCACCCTCGCGATCGGCTTCTTCAACGGCTACCTGCGCCAGCGCACGAAACTGCCGAGCTTCATCATCACGCTCGGCACCTTCCTCATGCTCACGGGTCTCAACCTGGGCCTCACGAAGGCCATCAGCGGCGGCGTCTCGACGAAGAGCATCTCCGACATGGAGGGCTTCTCCTCCGCGCACGCGCTCTTCGCGTCCACGCTCACCCTCGGAGGCGTCGACTTCAAGGTCACGATCCTGTGGTGGTTCGCGCTCATCGCCCTCGGCACGTGGATCCTGCTGCGCACCCGCGCGGGCAACTGGATCTTCGCCGTCGGCGGCGACGACAACGCGGCCCGCGCGGTCGGCGTCCCCGTCACGAAGACCCGCATCGGGCTCTACCTCGGCGTCGCCTTCGGCGCCTGGATCTCCGGGCAGCACCTGCTCTTCTCCTTCGACCAGGTGCAGTCCGGAGAAGGCGTCGGCAACGAGTTCATCTACATCGTCGCGGCCGTCATCGGCGGCTGCCTCATCACCGGCGGCTACGGCTCGGCGATCGGCGCCGCCGTCGGCGCGCTCATCTTCGGCATGACGAGCAAGGGCATCGTCTACGCCGAGTGGAACGCGGACTGGTTCAAGTTCTTCCTCGGAGCGATGCTCCTCCTCGCCACGCTCCTCAACGCGTGGGTGCGCAAGCGTGCGGAGGCCACCTCATGACCACCCCCACAGCGGCCGGCTCCGGGGAGCGCGTCCCGCTCGTCGAGCTCGACGACGTCAGCAAGTACTACGGGAACGTCCGCGCCCTCGAAGGCGTCTCGCTCAGCGTCCACCCCGGTGAGATCACCTGCGTGCTCGGCGACAACGGCGCGGGCAAGTCCACCCTCATCAAGATCATCGCCGGTCTGCACCAGCACGACGCCGGTGCCTTCCGCTTCGACGGCGAGGAGACGAGGCTGTCCTCGCCCCGCGAGGCGCTCGATCTCGGTATCGCGACTGTCTACCAGGACCTCTCCGTCGTCCCGCTCATGCCCGTGTGGCGGAACTTCTTCCTCGGCTCCGAGCCGGTCAAGGGCCCCTGGCCCTTCACGCGCATGGACGTGAACTTCATGCGCGAGACGACCCGCTCCGAACTGGCCCGGATGGGCATCGACCTGCGCGACGTGGACCAGCCGATCGGGACGCTCTCCGGCGGTGAGCGGCAGTGCGTCGCGATCGCGCGCGCCGTCTACCTCGGTGCCAAGGTCCTCGTCCTCGACGAGCCGACGGCCGCGCTCGGCGTCAAGCAGTCGGGCGTCGTCCTCAAGTACGTCGCCGCCGCGCGCGACGCCGGGCTCGGCGTGGTCCTCATCACGCACAACCCGCACCACGCCTACCTCGTCGGCGACCACTTCGTGCTCCTCAAGCGCGGCACGATGGCCGGCAGCCACCCCAAGTCGGGGATCAGCCTGGACGAACTGACCCGGCAGATGGCGGGCGGCTCCGAACTGGACGAACTGAGCCACGAACTCCAGCGCGCCCCGGTTCCCGACCACCTGGGCGGGCACCCGGCCAAGGACGCGGACTGAGCGTTCCTCCCCCTCCGCCGTGCCCGCGCCTCCCACCGGACGGGGATGCCCCGCCCGAAGGCCGGCGGAGGACGGGCACAGCGGGGGCCCGGCACCGGCCGTCCCCATGCCGGGACCCCACCCCGACCCCCGGCAATGGCACAATCGGCCCCGGTGGGCACCCCGCCCACCCCGGCCGAGTGCCGCGCCCCCGACCGAGCAGGGACCCGATGAGCACGTACCGCGGCGCCGCCCGCGCCACCGTCCTGCGTACGCGCACCGTGGGCACCCGTGAACGGCGTTCCCACCTCAGCGCTCCGCGGGTCCCCACGGTCGGCATCGACATCGGCGGCACCAAGGTCATGGCCGGCGTCGTGGACGCGGACGGCCACATCCTGGAGACGCTCCGCGCCGAGACCCCCGACAAGTCGAAGAGCCCGAAGGTCGTCGAGGACACGATCGTCGAGCTGGTCCTCGACCTCTCCGACCGGCACGACGTGCACGCGGTCGGCATCGGCGCGGCGGGCTGGGTCGACGCGGAGCGCAACCGGGTCCTGTTCGCCCCGCACCTCGCCTGGCGCGACGAACCGCTGCGCGACCGCCTCTCGGGCCGCCTCGCGGTGCCCGTCATGGTCGACAACGACGCGAACGCCGCCGCGTGGGCGGAGTGGCGCTTCGGCGCGGGGCGCGGCGAGGACCACCTCGTGATGATCACACTCGGCACCGGCATCGGCGGCGCGATCCTGGAGGACGGCAGGGTCAAGCGCGGCCAGTTCGGCGTCGCGGGCGAGTTCGGGCACATGCAGGTCGTGCCCGGCGGCCACCGCTGCCCCTGCGGGAACCGGGGCTGCTGGGAGCAGTACAGCTCGGGCAACGCGCTCGTGCGCGAGGCGCGCGAGCTGGCCGCCGCCGACTCGCCGGTCGCGCACGGCATCATCGACCGCGTCGGCGGCAACATCAACGACATCACCGGGCCGCTCATCACCGAGCTGGCCCGCTCGGGCGACGCCATGTGCGTCGAACTGCTCCAGGACATCGGCCAGTGGCTCGGCGTCGGCATCGCGAACCTCGCCGCCGCGCTCGACCCCTCCTGCTTCGTCATCGGCGGCGGCGTCAGCGCCGCGGACGATCTCCTCATCGACCCGGCGACGGACGCCTTCCGCCGCCACCTCACCGGGCGCGGCTACCGCCCCCAGGCCCGCATCGCCAAGGCCCAGCTCGGGCCCGAGGCCGGGATGGTCGGCGCCGCCGACCTGGCCAGGCTCGTCGCCCGCCGCTTCCGCCGCGCCAACCGCCGCCGCGTCGAGCGGTACGAGCGGTACGCCCAGACCTCGGGCGTCCCGGGCGGGGAGGACGGCGCGTGAGCCTCGGCCGGGCCAGCCTCCCCCAGCAGCCGGGGCCACTCCGGGCCCCCCGCGCGGAATCCCGCGGCCACATGATCCGCCGCCGCTCGCTGACGCTCCTGATCATCGTGCTGCTCATCGGCGTGCCCGCCGGATACCTCCTCGTCTCCGCCTCCCAGAGCCGCGAGTCGGGGCGCGACAAAGAGAACAGGTACTCGGCGACGGGCCTGAGCGCGGGCTGGCCCTCGAAGGTGCAGCGGCGCATCTACGAGGTGGACATCCCGCCGAAGTCCTCCTTCGTCGCGTACTACGAGACGAACAACTGGAAGGCCAGCCGCCTCTACACCCAGTTCCGCACGACCGACAAGGGACTGACGAAGTTCCTCCACTCGCTCGGCAAGACCCGCGCCGACCTCAACGACGGGGTCACGATCAAGAAGCGCGACCGCGACATCACCCGCTGGAGCTTCGACCCCGCCGTGCACTGGACGGGCCTGCGCCACAAGCAGGACGACCCCCGCCCGAGCCAGGACGTCACGGTCGACCGCACCGACCCCCGGCACCCCATCGTCTACGTCGTCTCCGCGACCACGCCCTGACCGGCGTCGATCCCGCGCACGGCCCGGATTGTCGGTCCCGCCCCGTACAGTCGGACACGGCCTCGCAGACGGGGCCGCACACGCACCCGCCACCGGGGCGAGACCGCGGGACACGCGGGGGAAGGAGGAGCCGACATGCGCGGCAGCGGTACGTACCGGCGCCTCGCCCACCGCGACGCCGCCCCGGAGCCGACCCGGCCCTCGCCCCTCCGTGCGGGGCCGCGCGCCGTCTCCCGCCGTCCCGCCGCGCTCCCGGAGCCCCGTACGGTCGTGAGGCGCCCGCGATGACCACGCACGCCCCGCCCCGCCTCCACCACCTCGCCCCGGTCTTCCTGCCCGCCGAACTGCCCCGCGCGGGCGCCTTCGCCTGGTGGGACCCGGCCGGGGCCCCCGTCCCGGACGCGCGCGACACCCTCACCGTCGTCCGCTTGCGCGCCGACGGACGCCCGCGCCGCGTCGAGGTCCCGGCCCTGCGCCTCCCGCTCGCCGAAGCGCTCCCCGTGCTCCTCGCGGCGCCCGAGGCGGGCGCGCACCCGGCCGCCGCGTGCTGGGCGGGCGCGGCGCGGCTCGCGCTGCGGCTCGTGGCGCGCGGCAGACTGCGGCCCGCGCTCGCCCCCGGCGACCTCGACACGTGGCGCGCGGGGCCGCTCGACGCCGCCGAGACCGCCCAGGCCCGCGCGCTCGCCGCCGCCCTCCCCGCCGAGGGCTGCGCCGCGCCCCTGCCGGGAGCCGGGCCGCTGCGCCTGCCCGAGCCCGCGGCCCTGGTGCGGGCGCTGCTCGACGCGGTCGCCGACACCCTGCCCCGCACCCCCGCCGCCCCGTACGCGCACGGCGTCCCCTTCGCCGCGGCGAAGGCCACCGCGCTCCCTGGTGCCAGGGACTGGGCCGCCGAGGCGGCCGCGGCGCCCGGCGCGGGCGTGCGGGTCTCGCTGCGCCTGGACCTGTCCGCCCGTACCGTCTTCGACGCGGGCCCCGGCGGGTCGCACAGCCTCGGCTCGACCGTCCTCGTCCAGGTCCACAGCCTCGCCGACCCGACCCTCGTGACCGACGCGAACACCCTGTGGCAGGGCGACGCCGACCCCGCCTTCGGGCCCGCCGCGCAGGTCGAGGCCGCGCTCGCGCTGCGCCGCGCCGCGCACGTCTGGCCCCCGCTCGCGCGCCTCGCCGAGATGGACGTCCCCGGCGTCCTGGCCCTCGACGAGCGCGAGACCGAGGACCTCCTCGGCCGCGCCGCGACACGCCTCGACGCGGCGGGCGTCGCCGTGCACTGGCCGCGCGAGCTGACCCGCGACCTCACCGCCCAGGCCGTCGTGCACTCCGCGCCCGGCTCCGCCGCCAACGGCACCGGACTGCTCGACGGCGAGGGACTGCTCCGCTTCGAGTGGCGGCTCGCGCTCGGCGACGAGGAGCTGACCGACGCGGAGATGGACCGCATCGCGGAATCGCACCGCGCCGTCGTGCGCCTGCGCGACCAGTGGGTCCGCATCGATCCCGAGCTGGCCCGCCGCGCCCGCAAGCGCCAGCTCGGACTCCTCGACCCGCTCGACGCCCTGTCCCTCGCGCTCACAGGGACCGCCGAGATCGACGGCGAGACCGTCGACGCCGTCCCCACCGGCGCTCTCGCGGCCCTCCGCGACCGGCTCCTCGAAGGCGTCAGGCCCGCCCCCGAGCCGCCCGGACTGCGTGCCACGCTCCGCGACTACCAGAAGCAGGGCCTCGGCTGGCTCGGCCTCATGACCTCCCTCGGCCTCGGCGGCGTCCTCGCCGACGACATGGGCCTCGGCAAGACCGTCACCGTCATCGCCCTCCACCTCACCCGCGCCCAGGAGACCCCGAAGGCGGCGACCCTCGTCGTGTGCCCCGCCTCCCTCCTCGGCAACTGGGAGCGCGAGATCCACCGCTTCGCCCCCGGCACCCCCGTACGCCGCTTCCACGGCACGGGCCGCGACCCCGTGCCCCCGCCCGGCGGCTTCCTCCTCACGACGTACGGGACGCTCCGCTCCTCCGCCCCCCAGCTCGCCGGGCAGGACTTCGGCCTCGTCATCGCCGACGAGGCCCAGCAGGTCAAGAACCCGCACTCGGCGACCGCGCGCGCCCTGCGCACCGTCCCCGCCCGCGCCCGCGTCGCCGTCACCGGGACCCCCGTCGAGAACAACCTCTCCGAGCTGTGGGCCCTCCTCGACTGGACCACCCCCGGCCTCCTCGGCCCGCTCACCGCCTTCCGCGCCCGGCACGCCCGCGCCGTCGAGAACGGCGAGCACCTGGAGAACCCGGAGGCCGCCGAGCGCCTCGCCCGCCTCCTCAAGCCCTTCCTGCTGCGCCGCCGCAAGGCGGACCCCGGCATCCTCCCCGAGCTGCCCCCGAAGACCGTCACGGACCACCCCGTCGCCCTCGGCGCCGAGCAGGCCGGGCTCTACGAGGCCGTCGTCCGCGAGTCCCTCGCCGCGATCGAGGCCGCCGAGGGCATGAGCAGGCGCGGCCTCGTGCTGCGCCTGATCACCTCGCTCAAGCAGATCTGCAACCACCCGGCGCAGTACCTCAAGGAACACCCCGACACGGCCCGCCTGCCCGGCCGTTCGGGGAAACTCGACGCGCTCGACGAACTCCTCGGCACGATCCTCGCCGAGGACGGCTCCGTCCTCGTCTTCACGCAGTACGTGCGCATGGCGCGCCTCCTCACCGCGCACCTCGCCGCGCAGGCGGTCCCCGCCGGGCTCCTCCACGGCGGCACGCCCGTCGACGCGCGCGACCAGCTCGTGGACCGCTTCCAGAGCGGCGCCCTCCCCGTCCTCGTCCTCTCCCTCAAGGCCGCGGGGACGGGCCTCAACCTCACCCGCGCCGGGCACGTCGTGCACTACGACCGCTGGTGGAACCCGGCCGTCGAGGACCAGGCAACGGACCGCGCCCACCGCATCGGCCAGACCCGGCACGTGCAGGTCCACCGGCTCCTCACCGAGGGCACCGTCGAGGACCGCATCGCCGACCTCGTCGCAGGCAAGCAGGCCCTCGCCGACGCCGTGCTCGGCACCGGCGGCGACCCCGCCTTCACCGAACTCACCGACCGCGACCTCGCCTCGCTCGTCTCCCTGCGGAGGGACGCGTGAACGGGGACGAGGCGAACGAGGCGGAGGACTCGCTGCCGGCCGGGACGGCGGAGGAGCACGCCGCTGCCGAGTCCTCCGCCGCCTCGCTCGCCCGCGCCGCCATCCGGCAGGCACCGCGCCCCGCCCCGCAGGGACCGGCGGCCCGCGCCCGCGCCAGGCGCGCGGCAAGCGCGGCGGCGGCCAGGCGCAGGGAAGCGGCGGAGGAGGGCGACAGCCCGGCGGGCCGCGTGCGCGCGGGGCTGCGGCGGGCGGGAGAGCCGGACGGGTACGGGGAGGAGGCGGCCCCGGACCCCCTGCCGACCGCCGTCGACCGCCCCCGCCCGGCCGACGCCGCCCGCGCGGCCCTGCGCGACAGCAGGCGCGGGACCGCCGCGGCAGGCGAGGAGGCGCCCGAGCCCGGCAGCGAAACGCCCGCGCCCGGGGACGAGGCGCCCGCGTCGACGGCCACGACGCCTGGACGCAGGGCGGAGACCCCTGGGACCACGAGCGAGGCGCCCGCACCCACGGACGAGACGCCCGCGCCCGAGGGCGTGGTGCCCGCCGCCGGTCGAACCGTCACCGACGAGTCCGCGTCCGCCGCGCCGGTGCCTCCCCGGCCCCGCGCCGACGAGCCCGCCTCGGCCGCGCGTCCCGCAGACCTCGCCCGCGCCGCTCTCCGCTCGGCGCGCGCCCGTTCGCCGCAGCCCGCACCGGAGCCCCCGAAGCCCGCACCCGCGCCAGGAACGCCGAGTCCCCCGGCCGCCCCGGGGCCGACCCCGCTCCCGGCGTCGGCGGAAGCGGCGCCCAGGCCGCCGCGCTCCGCCGCCTCGGCCGCGGTCCCCGCCGGGGCCCGCCGCACGTACCGTCCGGGCGCGGCGACCGGTGCCGGTACGCCCGCGACGCCCTGGTCGGAGGGCTGGGAGCAGGCCGTGGCCGCGCTCGCCGCCGAACCGGGACGGTTCGCGCGAGCTCGGGAGTACCTGCGCCAGGGCAGGGTCGGCACCGTCACGCTCACCCCCGGCACGGCACTCGCCTACGTCCAGGGCGGCCGGGCCCGCCCGTACCGCGTGAGCCTGCGCGCGCACCACCTGCCCGAGCGGGCCTGGGAGCGCCTCACCGACGCCTGCGCCGCGCGCGCCGACCGGCTCGCGGTCCTCCTCGACGGCGGGCTGCCCGGCGCACTCGCCGGGTCCGAGGGTGCGGCGCTCCTCCCCGGGCCGGGGGAGCCCGTGCTCGACTGCGCCTGCCCCGATCCCGTACGGCCCTGCAAGCACGGACTCGCGCTCGCCCTGCGCCTCACCGGGCTGCTCGCCGACGAGCCGCAGGCCCTGCTCCTGCTGCGCGGACGCGACCCGGGGACCTTCACCGCCGAGCTGAGCCGCCGTCACGCGCGCCTCGCGGCCAAGGGCGACGCGGGCGCGACCGCGCTTCCCGGCGTGAAGGCGGCGGACCTGTACGGGCGCGAGCCCGGACCGCTCCCGCCGCCCCTCCCCGTGCCCCAGGCGACGGAGCCACCCCCGGCGTACCCGGCGGGCGCTTCCGCCCCCGACCCGCTCACCCTGGACCGCCTCGCGAGCGACGCGGGCACGCGCGCCCTCACGCTCCTGCGCACCGGCGTCGACCCGCTCGCGGGCTGCGGCGTGTGGGAGGACGCGGTACGGCTCGCCGCCGAACACCCCGGCACGGGTCTCACGGGCACCGGCCGCGCCCTGTACACGCGGCTCGCGCGCGCCGCCGGAGCCGAGCCGGGCGCGCTGCACCGGGCCGTCGCGGCCTGGCGGGGCGCGGGCGCGGCAGGGCTGCGCGCCCTGGAGGAACCGCCGTGGAACCCCCCGGCCGGGCCCTTCGACCGCGCCCGCTCCCTCCTCCTCGCGGCGGGCCACCCCCCGTACCGCCCGCACGGCAACAGGCTCACGAGCCCGGACGGCACACGTCAGCTCCGTATGGACCGCGAGGGCACGTGGTACGCGTACGAGTCCGACCCCGGCGCGGAGGACTGGTGGCCGCGCGGTACGGCGGCGAAGGACCCGGTGGTGGCCCTGGAGAGCGCGAGGCCCGGGGAGGACGAGGAGGAGGACGACTGGGCGGACCCGTACGCCTGACGGGCCGTCCGTTGGGGGCCGCTCCCGTCCGGCGCCCCAAGGGGCCTGGTGTCGTGGCGGTGCCGACCGTGCACGAGGTGGGGCGCAGGGCCTCGTGAGCGCCCGCCACCCCGCGAGGCGAGAGGTGCCGGGGCGTGTCCCCGGATGTCTGATTCTCGCCGGTCCGCGTTAAATGCCTGGACCGCGCACCTCGCGCGAGGCGAGACTGCCGCTTTCCGAACGACGGGGAGCGTGATGGGTACAACGGACACACCGGAGACGAAGCCGCCGGGCAGGAGCGCCGTCATGCTGGCGCTGCGTCACTACGGCCTGGAACTGCGACGGCAGCGCGCCCTCGCGCTGCCCGCGCTCCTGCTGCCCGCGGTCGGCAACATCGGCATCCGCTACCTCGGCCCGCTGCTGATCGCCAAGCTCGCGGGGCAGGCCGCCGACGAGGGCGGACTCGCCCTCGGCCGGGCGACGCCCTACATCATCGGCTTCGGCGTGACACTGCTGCTCGCCGAGGCGCTGTGGCGCATTGGGGTGCACTGCCTCAACCGGGTCGAGGCGCGCGGCATGGAACACCTCTACGTCCGGGGCATGGACGAACTCCTCGCCAAGGACCCGGCTTTCTTCCACGACAACTTCGCGGGCTCCCTGACCAAGCGCGTCCTCAGCTACGGCAAGCGCTTCGAGGACATGGTCGACACGCTGATGTTCAACGTCATCGGCAACGTCGTCCCGCTGCTCTTCGGCGCCGTGGTGCTGTGGCTCTACGAGCCCGTCCTCGTCATCGGCCTCGTGCTGGTGATCGCGCTCACGGCCGCGGCGGCGACGCCGCTGATCCGGCGCAGGCAACGCATCGTCAACGACCGCGAGGCGGCCCTCGCGCGCGTCTCCGGGCACGTCGCCGACAGCCTCACCAACATGGAGACCATCCGCGCCTTCGCCGCCGAGGACAGGGAGGCGGGGGAGCACCGGAAGCGGGTCGCCGAGTCCCGCCGCCTGACCCTCCGTTCGTGGGACTACGGCAACCTGCGCGTGGACACGCTCATCGCGCCCATGTCCGTGCTGACCAATGTCCTCGGCCTGGTGATGGCCATCGCCCTCGCCGGCGGGGACGCGGGCGTCGAGGAGATCTTCGTGGCCTTCACGTACTTCTCCAACGCCAGCGCGATCATGTTCGACTTCAACCAGATCTACCGGCGTCTCGAAAGCTCGGTGACCGAGGCCGCCCAGTTCACCGAGCTGCTTCTGGAACCGGCCACGGTCCTCGACCCGCCGGACCCCGAACCACTCGCCCCGCAGGACGCGTCCGTCCGCTTCGAAGCCGTGGACTTCGCCCACTCCGCCACGAGGCCGCTCTTCCGGGGCCTGGACCTGGACGTCCCCGCGGGTGCCCGGATCGGGCTCGTCGGCCGGTCGGGCGGCGGCAAGACCACGCTGACCCGGCTCCTGCTGCGAATGTCGGACATCGACGGCGGACGCATCCTCATCGGCGGGCAGGACATCAGCCGACTGCGCCAGCGCGACCTGCGGGCGCTCATCGCCTACGTCCCGCAGGAGCCCGCGATGTTCCACCGCAGCCTGCGCGACAACATCGCCTTCGCCCGCCCGGGCGCCACCGACGCGGAGGTCCGCGCGGCGGCGGAGGCCGCGCACGTCACGGAGTTCGCCGACCAGCTCCCCGAGGGCTTCGAGACGCTGGTGGGGGAGCGGGGTGTCAAGCTCTCGGGCGGTCAGCGCCAGCGCGTCGCTCTCGCGCGGGCCATCCTGCGCGACGCCCCCGTCCTGCTGCTCGACGAGGCGACGAGCGCGCTGGACTCCGAGAGCGAGATCCTCGTCCAGGACGCGCTGTGGCGGCTCATGGAAGGGCGTACGGCCCTGGTCGTCGCCCACCGCCTGAGCACCGTGGCGGACATGGACCGCCTCGTCGTCCTCGACCGGGGCAAGGTCGTCGAACAGGGCAGCCACGAGGAACTCCTCACCACGGGCGGCACCTACGCGAGGCTGTGGCAGCACCAGTCGGGCGGCTTCCTCGCCGAGAGCGAGGACAGCGGGGTCCGCGACACCGGGAGCCAGGGTGGCGAGAGCGTCGGGGCCGGGAGGGCCGGGGGCGAGGACTTCCCGCCCTCCGCACCGCCTGCCGTACCGCCCACCGCGCCGCGCGGCACGCTGCCGGGAGCGGCCGACCCGGCGCGCGTCCTCTGACGGCGGTGCGCGAGTGACGCCGGGTGTCCGGCTCGTAAGGGGGCCCCGCCCTCGTACGAGCCGGGACGCCGCCGGTGCCTCGCCGGTGCCGCCGGTGCCTCAGGGGTGCCCTCCCGGCTGCGCGCTCTGCCCAGTGCCCTCTTCCCGCGCCCCCAGGCCGCGCGCGCCCGGAGCCCCCCGGGCCGCGCCGCCCCGTCCGCCCGCGTGGTGCGCTTCCCGCCGGGCGGCCGAAACCTAGGGTGCTCTCATGCGACGCGTTCCCGCCTGGGCTCTGCTCGCCGCCGTGTGCGCCCCTGTTCTGCTGGTCGGCGCCTGGTCGGTCGCCGGGGTGCTCCAGGGCCCCGGCTACGACCCCGCCACCACGACCATCAGTGTGCTCGCCGCCCACGGCGCCCCGGGGTACTGGCTCATGACCGTCGCTCTGCTCGCCCTCGGCACCTGCTACATGGCGATCGCCGCCGGGCTGCGTCCGGCCGCGGGCGCCGGTCGCGCCGCGCTCGCGGGCGGGGGAGCGTCCGCGATGGGGCTCACGCTCGTGCCCGCGCCGCTCAAGGGCGGGGACCTCGGGCACGGCACCGTCGCCACGACCGGCTTCGTCCTGCTGGCCCTCTGGCCGGTCCTTGCGGCCGACCGCTCGGGTGTGCGAGTCCCCTGGGGCCTGCGCCCACGGGTCTGCGCGGGCGCGACCGCCGCGATGGCGGCGGGCGCCGTCCTCCTCCTCGGCTCCCTGCTCGGGGGCTGGGCTCCCGGCGTCACGGAACGCGCCCTGACCTTCGCCCAGGCCCTGTGGCCCCTCCTCGTCGTCCTGTCCTGCCGCTGGTCGGCATGGACCACCGCCGAGAGTCCGGGGTGAGAGGGCGAGCGGGCCCGCCGGAGCGGCGGGAGACCGCCTGCCGGCGGGAGGCCCGCGGGGACGCCGCCTCAGACCACCGAGCCCGTACGGCTCGCGGCGCCTGTCTCGATGTGACCGGCGAAACGCTGCGAGAAGGCGGTGTCACCCGCCACCGTCACTGTGAAGTCGTACCAGCCGTCCGCGTACACGACCTGCTGGAAGTAGTCCGAGACGCTCTTCCCCGGCGCCACCTCGTACGTCCACGCGCCACTGCGGTAGTGCGTCGAGGTGGCGGTGAAGGTGAGGGTGCGCCCCGGGTCGTCGTTGGCGAATGTGAACCACAGAGCGAGCTTCCCGTCGTACGTGCCGAAGCTGCTGCGTACGCGCGCGAACCGCCCCGCGCCCGACCCCGTATCCCCCCGGAAGCGGCGCAGGAAGCGGTTCGGGCCGGTCACCGACAGGTCGTAGCGCCCACCGCCGTACGCGGCACCGATGTTGAAGAAGTCGCTGGTGGCCGCGTCGGGGCCCACCGTGTACTGCCAGGGGCCGCCGCCCCGGTAGCCGTTGGCGTACGCGGCGAAGTGCGCGGCCGAGGTGGCCTGGGCGCCCTTGTTCTCCAGGTTCACCCATATCTTCTGCGTACCGGAGGGGCTGCCGCCCTCGTACCGGTCGAGGTAGGCGTTGACCTGGTAGGGCAGCGCGCACGCGGGCTTGTTGCCGCTCTCCTGCGCCGGCAGGGTGCCCGTGCCGGAGGGGGCGCTGGGCGCGCTCGTCACGGAGCACGCGTTCGTGTCCATGACCGGCTGACCCGCCGGAGTCACCCCGGGCAGCGCGGGGAGCGGCCCGAAGACGGGGTGGTCGAAGTCGAAGGCCGACGTGAGGTCGCCGCACACCGCGCGCCGCCAGGGGCTGATGTTCGGGCAGCCGACGCCGGTCCACTTCTCCAGGAAGCGCAGCACCGACGTGTGGTCGCATACCTGCGAGTTGACCCGCCCGCCGCGCGTCCACGGCGAGGCGATGATCATCGGCACGCGGAAGCCGAGCCCGACCGGTGCCCCACCGGAGTACTCCGTCGCGTCGCCGGTGTCGGCGGGCACGGGCGGCGGCACGTGGTCGAAGAAGCCGTCGTTCTCGTCGTACGTGAGGATGAAGACCGTCGAGTCCAGCGTCTCCTGGTCCGTCGCCAGCGCTTCGAGCACGCGCTTGGTGACGGTCGCGCCCTTGCCCGGACTCGCGTTCGGATGCTCGGAGTTGGCGTAGTCGGTCACGATCCACGAGACCTGCGGCAGCGTCCCGGCGCGCACGTCGGCACGGAGCGCGGCCACGAGCGCGTCCGCCACGTCCCCGCCGTCGTACGGGACCCCGGCCACCCCGCGCTGCCACAGACTCGCGTCACCCTTGCCGTCCTGCGCGGCGTCCTTCGTCAGGAACGGCTTGAAGTACTCCAGAGCGTTGTCACCGTAGTTGAGGGACGCGTCCCGGTCGTAGACCTGGTACACCTTCCAGCTCACCCCGGCGCCCTGGAGCGCCTCCGCGTACGTCTGCCAGTTCTGCTCCTTGCGCCGGAAGTCGCCGCCGTTGGTGTTGGCCTGGTTCGCGCCCGCGAGCCCGACACCGGTCGAACCCGACCACAGGTAGTTGCGGTTGGGGCCGGTACCGGTCAGCGAGGAACAGTGGTAGGCGTCGCAGATGGTGTACGCGTCGGCGAGCGCGTATGTGTACGGGAGGTCGGCGCGGGTGTGGTAGCCCATCGTCATCCCCGTCCCGCTCTTCGCCGCGTACCAGTTGTTCATCCGGCCGCCGCTCCAGGCGCTGTGCTGGTCGCTCCAGCTGTGCCCGCCGCCGTCCACCTTGCACTGCGCGCTCTGCCAGCCCCCGCCGCCGGCGCTGAGCTGCCACGGGAAGAGCGAACCGCTGCCGCGAGGCTGCTGGAAGACGGAGCGCCCCGAAGGACCCGAGGCGGAACCGGGCAGATCGATCGCGGTGTGGTCGCCGAAGCCCCGTACCCCCTTCAGCATCCCGAAGTAGTGGTCGAAGCTGCGGTTCTCCTGCATCAGGATCACGACGTGCCGCACCGGCGCCAGCCGCGGGTCGCGCGCGACCGCCACCGGCGCGGCGGCGCTCTCCGGCCCGGAGCCGCGCGCGACGCCACCGGTCATCGCGGAGGCCGCGACGGCCGTCGCCGAGACGAGGAACGTTCTGCGTGAGGGAGTGTGAGCCATCGGGTCGCTACCTGAGCCTCTCGGACGTGGGAACATCGAACATCGCCCTCCCCGGTGGCCACCCCACCAACAACACCCGAACGACCGCCGAACGTACCCTCCGGTCACCGAACGCGGAACCCCGCGTACCAGCCGACTCGGACGGCCCTTCGAGGCTCCCGGCCCGCCCCCGGCCCGTCGTCGCGGGTCGCCCCGAGCAAGTCGAGCCGGACCGAGACGGTGACACCTCCGGCCGATGCACGGGACTGCCGCCCTGACGACCGACAACGCCGGACAGCGCGTGCTCTGGGTTGCGCGCGCCCTGTATCCCCGGGGTGACCTTGCACGACCGAGCGTTGGTCTACCCGCGGAGGCCGAGCGCAACATGGGGACTCTCATCGGGCCGTCCGGCGCCGGGGAGTCGACGAGCGTACGCACCTGGCCGGCCCGGCAGGTCCGTCCTGTTCCCTGACGCGTCGCGCGAGGCGGTCAGGGACGACTTGTCGCTCAAGCGAGCGTGTTGAGGAGCCTCGGGCGGAACGGCCTGGCATCCCTGTCAGGGTGACGTCGTGCCCCTCGATGACAAAGCTCGGCCCCGCGACTCACCTCGGACTTCCGCACGAAGCGGGGTCGTCCGTCTTCCGCCTGGAGTCGGCCGCGTGATCGCGTAGCTTTGGCCCAGTCCTGACGCCGCGTACGCGCGGGCAGGGCTCACCCCGGAGGATCGTCTGCCGCCGAGCCCGCTCAGGTCCTCGTGAGCAGCTCTTCTCGCGCAGCCCCTCCGCATGCCGTCTGGGGCGGGAGACGGCTGCCGTGGCGCGGTCGTGGTGATCTCCCCTCCACGGTCGCGACCGCTGCCTCACAGCAACCGACGACCGTCACCACGCTCTGCTCCGACTTCGCAGACTCCTCTCAAATCGCCATACCAGGTCGCCTCGGCCGAAGTGGCCCGCGCGCCTCACCCTCCGACGGCGCGGGACACCGCACGACCGGTCTCAGTCCGGGTTCGTGGCGTTCCGGCGCAGGCCGTCGAACAGGAGCCCGGCGATCTGGCGGGCTTCGTCGATCCATCCGTCCGCCGCACGCAGGGCGCACACGCCTCCCAGGGCCCGCAGCAGGGTGACTCCGGAGATGTCGCCGCGCACCGTGCCCGCCGCGTGGCCGGCAGCGAGGAGGCGCGTGAGGGCGTCGGCCATGCGGGTGCGGGCGTCGTCGAAGACTGGTGAGTCGGTGGCCATGATGCTTTCCAGCGCAACGGACATGCCCTTTCCCACGGCCGCGTGGTCCACGAGCAGCAGCAGGAACGCGCGCAGTGCTTCGTGCGGGGCGTGCTGGTCGAGCAGGGTGTCGGCTGAAGCGCACAGGTCGTCGACCTCGGAGCGCCACACCTCTTCGATCAGTGCTTCGCGGGTCTCGAAATGTCGGTAGAGCGTGCCCACGGCCACACCCGCGCGGCGGGCGATGTCCTCCACGTGCGCGTCGGTGTCGCCGTCGAGGAAGGCCTGCCTGGCCACGGACAGCAGTGTCTCGCGGTTGCGACGGGCGTCGGCCCGCATCGGCCGTGCTGTCGGCAAGGGATACCTCCGTAAGGTGAGTCGGGCTCCGTTTAAGTGCTACGGTTTCCGGAGTCTGGTTCATCTTAAGAGGGAGTCTTCCATGCCGAACATCGACGAGGGTCTTCAGGGCTTGCGCGTGCTGGTCACAGGCGGTAGCCGGGGGCTGGGTGAGGCGACCGTACGGCGTTTCGTCGCCGCGGGGGCGACCGTGCTGTCCGCGTCCCGCAGCCAGCCCGAGGAGGGCAGCGGAGCTACGTTCATCGCCGCGGATCTGTCCTCGCTCGACGGGGTGGCCGAACTCGGCCGCCGTGTTGTCGACGCGGTCGGCGGAGTGGACGTGCTCGTGAACAACGCCGGCGCCGCGACCGCCCCGGCGCCGACCCTGAGCCGGTCGGACGCCTCCTGGATGGCGGACCTGGAGATGAACCTCCTCAGCGCCGTACGGCTGGACCGGGCCCTGGTCCCCGGGATGGTCGAGAGGGGCTCCGGCGTCGTCGTACACGTCTCCTCGATCGCCAGCCAATTGCCCCAGCGCTCCGAGGTGTCCTACGCCGCGGCCAAGGCCGCGCTCAACACCTACAGTCGCGAACTGGCCACCGAAGTCGGCCCGCAGGGGGTGCGCGTCGTCTGTGTCCTTCCCGGATTCGTCCTCACGGAGGGCTCCGCCGCCCACCTGCGACACATGGCCGACCAGCAAGGTGTGAGCGTGCGGCAGGCCACACAGCAGCTTGTGGACCACTTGAAGCCGCCCATGGGCCGCCCCGGCGCCCCCGAGGACGTTGCCGAACTGATCGCGTTCCTCGCCTCCGGCCGCGCCAAGTGGCTCACGGGATCGCAGTTCCGCGTCGACGGAGGCATCATCCCGACCGTCTGACCACCACCTGTACGACGAACAGGACCATCGCGATGCCCTTCACGCTGAGTTCAGTGATCATCGACGCCGCCGACATCGAGCCCGAGAGCGCCTTCTGGCACCAGTTGCTCGGCGGCACGATTCACCGTTCGCCGACCCACCATTTCGTCCAGGCCCCGGGGTTGCCCGTCCTCGTCGTTCAGTCAGCGCCCGGCCAGGCCGCCCCGGACTGGCCGGACGGCGGGTCCCAGCAGATACACCTGGACTTCGCCGTAGCAGACCTCGCGGACGCGGATCGCGCCGCCACCAGCGCCGGTGCCGTCCGCCTGCGGCCCACCACCGACGCCACCGACAAGACCGGCAGCCGCGTCTATGCCAGCCCGGCCGGACACCCGTTCTGCCTGCGCACCCTGTAGAGCGACATGTGTCTCCTCGCCGCGCCAACCTGCTGACGGTGGAGCAGCGCGTGACCGGGGCTTGCCCTCGATGTCACGTGCTGTGCGGAGCCCGAAGGGCCGGGAGCGGTGCGTGAGCGAGGTGGGCGACGAACGGCCACCGATCGCCTTGCCGGGGAGAACCAACCGCGGCAAGGCTCTGCCGGTAGTGCGCCCACCGGCCTTGCCCTTCGGAGCCGCGCGCGAACGGGGCGGGCCAGACTTCAAGGAACTGGTCCACACCGGCGAGCAACCCGAGGATGGTGAGGCGGCTTGCGGGGCGCCGGTGTCGCGCCGCGCCTGTCGCTCCAGCCTGTGTCCGCCGCGACGTTTGTTGATCCGAGGCTCTCTCCGGAGCGGCGGAGGCGGCCGGCCCCCCCCGGGTCAGTCCGGCTGTTTCTCCACGTGGTCGAGGACGCGCTGGGAGAGACGGCCGAGCGTCTTGAGCTGGTGGGGGGTCAGGGCGTCGATGAAGAGGCGGCGGACGTGCTCGACGTGCTGGGGTGCGGCCTCTTCGATCGCCTTGTGGCCGGCCGGGGTGGCGACGATGAACGCTCCGCGTCCGTCGTCGGGGCATTCCTCCTTGGCCACGAGCCCGCGTTTCGCCATTCGCGTGACCTGGTGGGACACGCGGCTCTTCTCCCACTCCACGCGTGCGACCAGGTCCGAGAAGCGCAGCCGTCCGTCGCTCGCTTCCGTGAGGCTGACGAGCACGATGTAGTCGGAGGCTGACATGCCGGAGTCGGCCTGGATGTGCCGGGACAGTCGTCCGATGAGTGTCTCCTGCATACGGATGAAGCTGTCCCAGGCGGCTTTCTGCTCCGAGTCGAGCCAGCGTGGTGGTGGTGCGTCCATGGGGTCAGTCTAGCGAAATGGTTGACAGTTCATCTACTCATGGTGGCGGTGGCGGTGGCGGGGCGTCCGTCAGTGGAGGGGTTTCTGTCGTGGCCGTGACGCGGCCGTGGCGCTTCGGCGGCCCCCGGTGCCGATGTGCGGGCCGGGGCGTGCCGATCCGGCGCTCGTCGGGCGGATGGGGAGCTTCGTGACGGGTTAAGTTGATGCGTCAACTCTGTGCGGCTAGGGTGAGGTCCGAGTGACGGGATTCCGCCGCGTCGAGCGGGATCGGACACCAGGCGGGATCAGGCTTCTCAGAGGAGGACACATGGCGGTCGAAGTGAGCGACGTGCCCGGGGCGAAGCGCTACGAGGCCCGTGTCGACGGAGAGTCCGAGGTGGCGGGCGTCGCGGAGTACATCCGCACCGCGGAACTCGTCGCGTTCGTGCACACCGAGGTGGGGCCGGAGTACGAGGGCAGGGGAGTGGGGTCCGCGCTGGCCCGCACCGCCCTCGACGAGGCACGCGCCTCGAAGCTGCGGGTACTGGCCACCTGCCCCTTCTTCGCGGGCTGGATCAGCCGGCACCCCGAGTACCAGGACCTGCTGTACCAGTCCCGCAGCAAGGTCAGCGACTGAATGCCGAGCACGGCAGTGAGGGAGGCGGGCATGAGCGACGAATCCGGGCGGAAGGCATACCGGACGGACTCGATCACGGTGACCTTCGAGGCCAGGCGCTGTCTGCACGCCGCCGAGTGCGTCCGTGGCCTGCCAGAGGTCTTCGACGTGGCGAAGCGACCGTGGATCCAGCCGGAGAAGGCTACGGCCGAGCGCCTGGCGGAGGTGGTGCGGCTCTGCCCCTCGGGTGCGCTCCAGTACGAACTGGTGGAGGGCGGGACGGAAGTCCCCGCGCGGCCCACCACGATCACCCGCGGCGCCACCGGGCAGTTGACCGTACGCGGTGAGCTGAGTGTGGAGACACCGGAAGGCGCGCGCGCCGAGACCAGGGCAGTCCTGTGCGGCTGCGGAGAGAGCCGCCTCCAGCCGTACTGCGACCATGCGGGGCCCTGCGGCCGATGACGGGGCGGGCGCCCCCGCTTCCCCCCAGGTGAGACACCTACGACGCTGGAGTTGAGCGGATGTCCCTCACGGTGCGGTTCTCCGAGTAGGGCACCCCCGATGTGCTGCGTGTCGTCGATGTTCCGCCGCTCGCGGCGGGCCCCGGGCGGGTGCGGCTCGCGGTCCGCTCCGCGAGCGTCAACCCGCTCGACTGGACAATCCTGAACGGCTCCATGCGCCAGGTGACGCCTGTCGGCTTCCCGGCCGGTCTCGGCTCCGACGTGGCGGACGTGGTCGACCAGGTCGGCGAGGACGTGACCTACTTCAGCGTCGGTGGGACGAGGTGCTGGCTGCCTCCCTCACCACCATCCGCCCGTCAACGAACGGTGAGCGTACGTGCGTACCGTCTCCGGGGGCATCCCGAAGTCCGTAGGCACGTGCGCGTTTGATGCGCCTTCCGCGCGGGCCGCAACGATCCGGGCCCGCTCCGCCACACGAGCTGGGACCTGCCACACGAGGCTGCCGTGCCCACGTGTGATGAACTGTGGCCCGGTTTCGGGACGTTGATCTCGTCTCGGACAGGGAAGCGGGAGGGGTCATGGGCCGTGGTGGGGGGTCGTGGCGGCGACTGGCGGCAGTGGTGCTCGTCATGGCGGTCGCGGCCGGGTGTACGGGGCAGGGCGAAGGCGCGGGCGGCGGAAACGACGAAGACCTGCTGCGGAACCAGGACTGGACGCAGATGCCTGGCACCACCGAGCGGAACGACATCCTGCGGGTCAGCGCATTGGACCGGCGCATCGTGGAGCAGGACTCCTCCGGCGGCCGGCCCAACCCCCCACTGAACCTGGCCGGCCCGCATCTGAGGTCCGATGGCGACTTCACCGTCACCGCGCGCATGTCCGGTGTGGGCGACGACGACGGCGACTCATGGCTGCGGCTGTACGGACGTGTACCGGTCATCTACGACGAGTGGCGGCAGGAGCGGCCGTCACTCCGCGTCGGCGTGACCGCTGAAGGGCACGTGAAGGCAGAGGTGTGGGACGGCGAGGGCGATGAGCCCGCCACCACCAAGGATTTCGACTGCGGCTGCTCCGGGACGGTGACGCTCGCCGTGTCGAGCATCGGTGACACCTTCCGCGTGAAAGCCGACGGGCGGCGGCTGGGAACCGTCCGGGACCCGGGGGTGTTCGCCGAGGGCACTGTCTGGTTCGGTCTGGAGGCGGACGCGGGCGAAGACGAGCGCCGCGAGGGATGGCGTCTGACGCGGCTGACCGCGCGGGCGGAGAGCGGTGACTCGCTCCGCGTGATCAAGGCGCCGCAGCTACGCCAGGAGCAGTCCGACGACTCGCTGCGTGCGCGGGCCGCACACGTGAGGCGGCCGTTCGACGTCGGCGCCGCCCTGGCCGAGAACCCGCTGCTCACCGACTCACGCTACCGGGCGCTCGCGGGAAGCCAGTTCTCCATGCTCACTCCGGAGAACGCGTTCAAGCCCCAGTTCCTGCACCCACGCCGGGGTGTCTACGACTTCCACGACGCGGATCTCCTCGTACGTTTCGCCCGCGCGAACGACATGAAGGTGCACGCGCACACCCTTGTCTGGCACGAGGCGCTGCCCGTCTGGATGCGGGAGGACGACGACCCCGAGGAGGTGCGCCGGACCATGCTCCGGCACATCGCGACGGTGGCCGGGCACTTCAAGGGAAGGGTCGCGGAATGGGATGTGGTCAACGAGCCCATGTCCGACGACGAGGACAGCTACACCAATGGGGATCTCGGTCTGCGCTCCGAGCAGAGCCCGTGGTTCGAGGCCATGGGCGAGGAGTACATCGACGAGGCGTTCAGGGCCGCCCACCGGGCCGATCCGAAGGCACGGCTGTTCCTCAACGAGTACGGGGTCGAGGAGGAAGGCGAGCGGTGGGACGCCCTTTACGCTCTGGTCGAACGGCTCAAGGAACGCGGCGTACCGATCGACGGCGTGGGTTTCCAGAACCATGAGTACGCACCCGGCGACCGCACCGACCCGGAGACCTTCCGCGGCCATGTGCGGGATCTGGCGGAACTCGGGATTCAGGCGCGAGTGTCGGAGATGGACGTCCCCATAGGTGAGGACGAGGAGGACGGGCGGCAGACACAGGCTGATGAGATGGCGGGCAAGCTGCGGGTCTGCTTGGAGGAGCCGAACTGCACCTCGTTCTCCACATGGGGGTTCACCGACCGGTACGGTTCCACCGCCGACACCAAGATCTATCCTCCGCGCACGGCCGATTCCCTGCCGTGGGACGCGGCCCTGCGGCCGAAGCCGGCGTACGAGCGCATGCTCGACGTCTTCGACGAGGAGTGAGGAAGCAAGGCGCGGACTCTCGGTTCGGTGTCGAGCGAGGACGAGACGGTGACTGCCTCCCAGCCATCGACCGGGCGCCCGCAAGCAGCGCGACACCGTCTTGCGGCGCGTCGACGAGCGTGAGCAGGACGTGGCCTGGTCATCCAGTACGACAAGAACGCCACCACCTACCGCGCCGGACATCCACGGCGCCGCCCTCTTCGTCTGGGCGGACAGATGCCCCGAAAGAAACGGCCTGGCCGGATCAGTTGTCCGGCATTGTGTACCAGCTCGCCCCGGACCGCGACGCCGCCGAAGTGCGCCGCCCCACGCCGCGCAGACGGACCGGCCCACCGGCCGGCTCGGCGCCCTCGACGAGGACGGCATCGGTGCCGCCCTGCGTGCCATGCACGCGGACGTGGCCCACTCCTGAAGCCTCAAGGAGCGCGCCGAGATCCGCCACATGTCGCGTTCCGCGTTCGCCCCGCCTTCAAGAGCCACGTCGGGGTCCACCCGTTGGAATACCTGATCCAATGGCGCATGAGCCTGGCGCGCGACGCCCTCACCCGCGACTCCCTGCCGATCTCCGAACTCGCACGGGCCACGGGCTACCAGTCCGAGAGCGCGTTCAGCACCGCGTTCGCGTCGTCGGCTCATCACCGGCACAGCTCCGGAACCAGGCACGGCAGCCGGTGCATTCAGCCGCTAATGGAAGGTGAAGAGACGCCACGCGGCCCCTCGAAGGGGCGGGGTGTCTGGGTGCGGTGGGAGTGGCCGAGTTCCGGGCCGAGTCCGAAGTAGTGGCGGAAGTTGTAAATGAGGGGGCTCCAGGCGGCGGGGTCGATGTGGTCGGTGCCCGGAACGACGATGCGAGAGTCGGCGTGCACCTTGCACACGACGGCCTCGACGATGACGAAGTCCCCGGAGGCATCCGGCCGCACCCGCTCGGCGCGGGCCTCCAGCTGGATCGGGCATCCGGCGACGCGGGGCGGCCGGACCAGGTGGGACGGCTCGCTGGTCAGGCCGGCCGCCGCGAACTTGTCCGGCTCGAAGCGGCAGCCCTCGGGCTTGCTGGAGGGCACTGGATTCCGGCCGGTCAGCGGGGCCAACCGTTCCACGGCCGACCACTGGGCGGGGGCCGGCAGGCTGATGACCAGGTCGGGCCGACTGCCGAGGTTGTTCGCGGTCTGCCCGTCACGGCCCAGTCCCAGCACAACCGTCCACCCGAGGGCCCAAGCGGAGGATATCGGGGCGACGTTGAACGAGCCGTCCTGATTCTCCGTCGACAGGAGGACCACCGGCGTCCCGAAGTACAGGATGCTCGGCTCGATCTCCACGTGCGTGGCGACTGTCGGTGCGGGCAGGGGGCTGGGAGGTGCCGTGTTCATGGTGAGCAGGCTAGGGTCCGGTTGTTTCGTCCGGGGCCGAAGTGTCGTGCGCGACGGACGACATGGACATGCGGAGTGCGCATGTCGCCGGTCCTGACCTGGCCACCGTGGCGGAGCTTCTGAGCGGCCGTATGCGCGTGGGTGTTTGCCTGGCCCGTCTCGACGATCGTGCGGGGACGGCCACGGAATGGGCACGTCATACGGTGGTGGCGCCCTCGATGGTGACTGAGCACTTGTCCGTGCTCGTCCGTGGAAACTTGCTGGCCGGGGAACGGCAGGGACGCCACCGCTATGCGTCCGGTCGTCGACAGGCGGCTGCCCCACGTTCGCACCCCCCCCGGCCCGCAGGCCCGGCCACGTGGTGGGGGAGGGGCCCGCCCCGGCCCGTGCTCCGCGCCTCGGCCCGTGCTCCTCGGCCGCGCCCACGCGGCTGCTCCGGCGGGTCGCCGCGGGGCCGTCTGTGGCGACGAGCCCCGCGGCGTTCCCCGGTGGGTCACAGCAAGCCGTGCGCCCGGAGATCGGCCACGTACTTGGTGATCAGCTCCGGTGGCAGGCTGGGAATGTCCTTCTCCTCGTCGAGGGCTGCGGCCCGTACCGCCGCGCGGAAGCGGTCCGCGGGCAGGGCGGAGCCGGGGAGCGGCCGTGCCGGTTCGGCGAAGGCGTGCAGCAGGGGGAGCAGCGAGTGCTGCCGCTGGCGGTCGGGGAGGCCCCGCAGGGCGGTCTCGAAGCGGTCGAGCCACTCGGCGTAGTCCTGGACGCGGGACAAGGGGTGTCCGGCCGCCGTCAGCCAGTCGACGAAGGTGTCGAGGGAGATGGAGTCCTCGTTCGGGTTGACCACGTTGTAGGTCCGGTGGCCCTCTCGCGCTTGGTCTCCGAGCGCGGTGACGGCCCGCGCGGTGAAGTCCACGGGGAGCGCGTCGTAGTGCCCGCCGCCGGAGCCCCCGGCGTAGAAGCTGCCGGGTGCGATACCCGTCGCCAGCAGGCTCAGCAGGAGGCGGGTGAAGACGTCCGGGACGTTGAGCTGGCCCCGGTAGTCGGGGTGGGCGAGGATCAGGTTCGAGCGGAAGACGGCTACCGGCAGGCCGAACGCCTCGTGCGCCTCGCGCAGCAGCACCTCACCGGCCCATTTGCTGGCCGCGTAGCCGTCGGCGTAGTCACCGTCGAGGTCGCGTGTCGCGCAGGCGGTGCGGATGTCCGCCGACTCCTCTGCCGTCGCGTCGTTCCCGAAGACCACGGCGACCGTCGACAGGTAGGTGAACTGCTTGACGCGGGAGGTGACCGCGAGCCTGATCAGCTCGGCGGTTCCCAGCACGTTGGGGCCGAAGAGCTGCTCGTAGGGGAGGACGTGGTTGACCAGCGCGGCCGGGTGGACGATCAGGTCCACGGTGCGGGCGAGCCGCTGCCACGTCTCCTCGTCCAGCCCGAGGCGCGGTTCCCCCATGTCGCCTGCGAGCACCTGGAGATGCCGGGCCGCGGCCTTGCGGTAGCGCTCCACGAGCGCCGGATCGCCGCTGTCGAAGGCCGCGTCGAGCCGTGCCCGCGCCGCCTCGGCGGAGGAACCGCGGACCACGCACACCAGCGTGCCGTCCCGCTCCGCCAGGCGCTCCAGCCATTCGAGGCACAGGAAACGGCCCAGGTAGCCGTTGGCGCCGGTCAGCAGCACCGTCCGGGCCTCGGGCAGCGGACCTGTCGGCCTCTCGGCCTGCCCGGCGGTCCGCGTGCCGAGGAAGGCGTCCAGTTTCAGGTGGGCCGCGTGCAGTCGCGTCGCGCCGGGGCCGTGGACGGCGGCGGCGGTGGGGCGGCGGTGCTCCGAGGCGAGCGCCCGCTCGATGTGACCGGCCACGTGCCCGAGCGTGTTGACCGGGTTGATGACCACGTCGACGGGGATGTCGACGTGGAAGATCTCCTTGAGCAACTGGGAGAACGACAATGCCGTGAGACTGTCGCCGCCGAGTTCGAGGAACCGGGTGCCGGGCTCCACGGCACCGTCCTGCTGTCCGAGGAGCGCCCGCGCGGCACGGAGAACGGTCTCCGTCACCGGCCGGTCGGCGTCGGACTGGCGCAGTGCCCGCAGTTCGTCGGCCTCACGTTCGGACAACGCGGTGTACAGCGCTTCGAGGCGGTCGCCGTATCGCTGCGTGAGGGCCTTCCGCAGCGGCTTGCGCACCCCGGAGAGCAAGCCGTTCTCCTGCGTGAACGGCTCGGTCTCGACGAGGAGGTCCCGCGGCACCTCGTAGGAGTTCAGCCCCGCCTCGGTGGCGATCTCCCGCAGGGAATTCCGAAGGATCGACCTGAGGCGTTCGGTGTCCCCGCCGGCGCGGTCCAGGGCGTCCCGCGTCGGCACGACGACAGCGAGCAGGTAGGCGCGGGCGCTGTTGCCGTACAGGAAGATCTGCCGGACGGCCGGGCTGTCGCCGAAGAGCGCCTCCAGGCGGGAGACGGTGACGAACTCGCCCTGCGACAGCTTGAGGACGTGGGATCGGCGGTCGATGTGACGCAGCCGGTCGGGGCCGACGCGGGCCATGATGTCGCCCGTGCGGTAGAAGCCGTCCTCGTCGAAGACCTCGTAGGTGGCGTCCGGGCGCCGGAAGTACCCGGGCACGAGCCTCTCGGACCTGATCAGCAACTCGCCCCTGGGGTGTGGCGAGTCGGTGGCGAAGTACCCCAGTTCGGGGACGTCGGCCAGCTTGTGGCCGGTCACCGGCGGGCAGAGCAGCCGGCCGTCGAGGGTGATGATGCCGCCTTCCGTCGAGCCGTAGCCGTCGAGCAGCCTGACCTGGAAACAGTCCTGGATGAACGCGGCCGTCTCGGCGCTGGGCGGGGCCGAGCCGCTGAGGGCCCACAGGAGGCGACCGCCCATGACGTTCTCCCGCAACTCCTCCTTGACCCGCTCCGCCGGCTCGGCCGCGTCGCCGCCCGTCCCGGTCCGGCGGGTCAGCTCCGCCCGGTAGTGGTGGAAGAGCATGTCGGAGATGCGGGGGACCATGACGAGCTCGGTGGGGCGGACCAGGGAGAGGTCCTCAAGGAGCGTCGACAGGTCCCTGGAGGCCGCGAAGCAGGCGAGGCCGCCCCTGGCGAGCGTGCCGAACAGCACGCCCCGGCCCATCACATGGCTCTGCGGCAGGTAGTTCAGGACGATCGAGGGCCGGACTCCCTGGCCGGGTACGAAGTCGATCCAGAACTGCCGGACCAGGCGTTCGGTGTACATGGCGCCCTTGGGGCTGCCGGTGGTGCCGGAGGTGTAGATCAGCGCGCTGAGCGTATCGGGCGCCGACCCCTCGGGCACCCGGGGCAGCGGCGGCAGCGCCGCGCCCCGCTCGACGACCGACGCCAGCGTGTCCAGCGTCGCGCCACGGCCCTGGGCCGCGAGCCGGGCGCGCGCCGAGTCCAGCGCCTCCTGATGGGCGGTGGCCTCGGGGTGGTGGCCGAGGACGATGATCCTGCCCAGCGAGGCAGCGTTCGCCGCGACCTCGACCGCGACCTCCAGGTGGTCCACGTCCACCGCGAGCAGGCCCGGTGCGCTCTGCTCGACGATGGGGGCCAGATAGTCCGCCGAGGCACCCGCCTGAAGGGGGACGGACACCGCGCCGGAGCGGACACAGGCCAGGTCCACCACGGTGTACTCGGCGCTCGGGCGGCCCAGGACGGCGACGAAGCCGCCCTCTTCCACGGCGTGTTCGGGGTGGTGCCGCCACTCGGAGGCCACGGCGTCCACGCGTTTCCGGAGTTCGCCGTAGGTGAGAGTGTCGAACCGCTCCAGGAGACGCAGCGCGGTGCGGCCCGTCTCCGGGTCGGTGACCGGCTCCGTGGCGCGCTCGCCCAGGGCGGGGCGGTCCGCATACCCCTCCAGAACCGTGGCCATCAGGGCTGCGAGCGGCAGTCCCGGTCGTCGTAACTCCTTGGTGACGTCGTCCAGCGGCGCGGTGTCACGGAACTGCGCGTCGGTCGCGTACAAGTGGGCGCCGCGCCGGTCGGACAGTGCGTCGAGCTCGTCGGTGCGGAGGGAGCTGTGGGCCATGGGTGGTCTCCTTGGCGTCCGGGGGAGTGGTTCGGTTCCGGGAGCTGCCGTTCGGGAAGGGGTGTCGCGTGGCGCGGCTGATGGCTGGGCAGAGGGCGTCGAAGCCCGCCGCGGGTGTCACCGTTCCTCCGCCGCTCCCGGCGCGTCGGGGTCGTGGTCGCGGGTGAGCCGGACGATCGCGGCCGCCGCGTCGCGGGCGTTGTCCGCGTCCCGGGCCTCGATGGCGTCGACGAGCCGCCGGTGCAGCCTGGCGTGCTCCTCCGCCTGGACGGCGTTCCAGGACAGGCCGCCCAGGGACGAGGTGAGTGCCGTGCCGAGGTAGTCGTACACCTCGACCAGCAGGTCGTTCCCGCTCGCGCGGACCACGGCACGGTGGAACAGCGCGTCCACACTCGTGGCCGCGGACGCGTCGGCACCGGCGCAGGCCGCGTCGGCGTCCGCCAGCAGCTCCCGCATCCGCCGCAGCTCCTCCTCGCTGCGGCGCAGGGCCGCGGCCCCGGAGGCGTACTCCTCCAGGACGGTCCGCAGTTCCAGCACGTTGTCCCGCTGCGCGGCGCTCGCCCGCCGCACCATGACCGACTGGAGCTCACTGGAGGAGCGGACGTAGGTGCCGTCCCCGGCGCGGGGCTCCAGCAGCCCCAGATGCACCAGTGCGCCGATCGCCTCCCGCAGCGTGCTGCGCCCGACCCCCAGCTCCTCGATGAGGACTTGCTCCGGAGGGATCCGCGTCCCCACCGGCCAGCCCCCTGCCTCGATGTGCGAGCGGAGGCTGTCCACGAGCTGCGCGGACAGGCTGGCCGTTCGTCGCGGTGCGCTGATGCGTTTCATGACAGCAGCATAGACAAACGTCAGACGTTTGAACATCGGCATTCGGCCAAGATCCCGCCGGGTGCGGGTGCGGGTGCGGGTGCGGGTGCGGGTGCGGGTGCGGGTGCGGGTGCGGGTGCGGGTGAACGCGGCCGTCGGTGGTGTGACTTGCGACGCCGGGGGACCGTCGCTGAGCCGTGCCCCGGCTCGGCGCCCGGGCTCCCGGCATCGTCCCTGCTGCCGGGTGGGACGCAGGCTGGAGTTGCCCGGAGCGGCGGCGGCCGCAGCCGGTGGCGGGACCACCGACAGCCCTGGCACCGCCGACGTGTCGCCCGCTAACTCTGGCCGAGCACCGTCTGTCGCGTCAGGATGAACTGCCCGATCGGCCCTGATCATGCGCCTTGGTGAGGCAGTCGTGCAGCCGCCCGCGCGTATCCCGCAGGTCCGTCAGACGCCGGTCGAGGCGGTCGCGCTCGGCCGCGAGCAGTTCCAGAAGCTCCGGCGACGCCCCACCGGAGTCAGCGAATGGCAGCACCTTGCGAATGGTGCTGCTGGCCAGGCCCATGGCGTAGAGCTGTTGAAGCAGCCTGACCCGTTCAACGGCCTCGGCCGGGTACCGGCGCTGCCCCCCTGGGTTCCGCGAGGAGTGGAGCAGGTCCTGCTGCTCGTAGTAGCGCAGCGCCCTGACGCTTACGCCCGCCTTCGCGGCGACCTCGCCGATTCGCATCGCCACCTCCTGACCCGCCCCCACTCCGGCTTGCACCTGACGCCGACGTCAGGTTTTAGCGTAACGGACACCGGGACGAACCCTCTCGTCCGATTGTCCGGAGCACGCCTGTGACCAGCACGTCTCCGAACTGACTCAGCAAGACCTCGGGAAGGATCAGCAATGTCCGTCAGGCACACGGTCGTGATCGACGAAAGCGCAGAGTGGTCGGTGTGACCCTCACCGGGAAAACAGTGGTCGTTCTGGGCGCTACGGGGCAGCAGGGAGGAGCGGTGGCCGCGGCGCTGCGGGCCGGAGGGTGGGGAGTGCGGGCGGTCGTGCGGGACCCCTCCGGTAAGCGGGCCCGGTCCCTCTCCGCCGTCGGCGTGGAAACCGTGCGCGGTGACCTCGGCGACGCGGAGTCGCTCCGCGCGGCCTTCTCCGGTGCCCATGGCGTCTTCAGTGTCCAGCCCAACGCGGGCCAGGCCGGGGCCACCCTGACCAACGAGGACGAGGTCCGCTTCGGCGCGGCCGTGGCGGAGATCGCCGAGCGCAGCGGGGTCGCCCACCTCGTCTACAGTTCGGCCGTCACCGCGGGTGCGCCAACCGGCGTCGCTCATCTCGACACCAAGAGCCGTATCGAGGCCCGTGTCAGGGACCTGGACATCGCCAGCACCATCATTCGGCCGGCCGCGTTCATGGAACTCCTCGTGACCCCCGGAACGGGCCTCGACCGGGGACACCTGTCGTTCCTGATGCGCCCCGACCAGGCCATGCAGTTCATCGCCGTACGCGATATCGGTCGCGTCGTCGCCGCCGTCTTCGGCTCACCCGAGCGCTACGTCCGCCGCACCCTGGAGATCGCCGGTGACAGCCTCACCGGCGACGACCTGGCCGGGCATCTGACCCAGGCCGCCGGCCGGCCGATCAGCTACAGCCGCCTGCCGGCGACGCCGTCGGCACAGGACCAGGTCATCGGCCGGTTGGAAGCGCTCGTGGACGACGGCAGGCTGGCGGGACACGCGGACCTCGACGCGCTGCGCGCGGAGTTCCCGTTCCTGCTGCGCTTCGACCGCTGGCTGACGGGCCCTGGCGCGAACCTCCTCGATCAGGCGCTCCGCGCCTCCGACACGGCCATCGATCCGCGCTGACGAGGCTTTCCCGGGCGGCCCGGGCCGTCGCGGGCCGCCGGTGGCCGTCTGCCCGTCTGCCCGTCTGCCCGTCTGCCGGGCTGCTCGGCTGGCCGCGACGGCCTCGCCGGCGTTCCGCGTCCACTCGGCCGGGACCTCCCGGAGGAGCCGGACCAGATGCCCAGCGGCCGTCGGCGGCGCCCCGGACCCGGTGGCCAGGAGGCCGATCGGGTGCGCGAGTGGTGCGCCATGGGGGTATCCCTCCGGGGAGCGACCGCACCGGCCTACGCGTTGGCGGTTCACGTGCCCGCGACATGGGGCAGCTCGTGCGCCTCGCTTTCGACGACAGCCACGATGCCCCGGAACGCGTCGAAGCCGGAGAGGCCCATCGCTTCCCGTGGGCCCGGAGTGAGGACGCCTCCCGCCTCAAAGGCACCCAAGCGCCCGGCTGTTGGCGCGTGTCATGATCCCGCTCCTCGGCCGCCTCGTCACTCGAACTCGGCGGGCGCACAGGACCGGGAGGTATCGGCGGGTGCGCGGCACCGCCGCTCACGGTTCACTCCGTGGCCTGGGTGGCTCGTCACAGCTCCGCGTCGCGGACCAGGAGCGCGATCTGTACCCGGTTCTCGACCGTCAGCTTGGCGAACAGCCTGCCCGTGTGTGCCTTGACGGTCGCGATGCTGATGTGCAGCCGCCGGGCGATCTCCGGGTTGCCCAGGCCGTCCGCGATGGCCCGGGCGGTTTCGAGTTCTCGTTCGGTCAGCGCGGCCAGTTGTCTCCGTGCTGCTTCGCGGGTCGCGTCGTGTGCGTGGGAGGACCGTGGGCCGGTGGCCGCGGCGATCACACGTGCCGTGGCAGCGGGTGACAGGACGGGGTTGCCCTCCGCGACGGTCCGCACCGCGTCGAGAATCCGCGGCGGTGGGGTGTCTTTGAGGACGAACCCGAGTGCTCCCGCCTCCAGCGCGCCCAGCACCAGAGCGTCGGAGTCGAACGTGGTCAGCATGAGCACTCCGGGCGGCACCCGGCGGGTGAGGATCTCCCGGGTCGCGCTGAGACCGTCACGGCCGGGCATCCGCACGTCCATCAGCACCACGTCCGGCCGGTGCTCGTCCACCGCGGCGATCGCGGCGTCCCCGTCGGCGGCCTCCGCGACCACGGTCAGGTCCGGTTCGCCATCGACGACCAGCCGCAGCACCACGCGCACCAACTGGTCGTCGTCGACGATGACGACGCGCACCGGCTCCCGCTCACCGTCCACTCAGGTTCTCTTTTCGCGCGTGCGGTGCGGCCAGGGCAGTCGTGCGGTGAGGAGGTATCCACCGTCGGATGTGGGGCGATGGTCGAGCGTTCCGCCCACGAGGGTGACGCGCTCGCCGAGGCCGAGCAGGCCGAATCCCGACACCGGCGAGCGCACGTTTCCGCTGCGGCCAGCGGAGTTGCGGACACCCACCTCCAGCTTGTCGCCTTCTGTTCCTTCGAGGGTGATGCGTATGTGTGCGCCCGGCGCATGTTTGGCGGCGTTGGTCAGTCCTTCCTGGACGATCCGGTAGCAGGTTCGCCCCACGACGTCGGGCGGCTCCCCCGTCAGGCTCGTGGTGAGTGCGACGTCCAGCCCGGAGGCGCGGGCGTCGGCCACCAGGCCCGGAACGCGGTCGAGCGAGGGCTGAGGGGGCTCCGGGCGGGCGGGCCCGGCCCGGAGCACACCGAGCACATCCCGTAGTTCCTCCAGGGCCTGATGGGAGCCGTCGGCGATGGAGCGGACCAGCATGCGGTTCTCCTCCGCCGGGAGGTCGCCGCGGTGGTCGAGCGCCCCGGCCTGCATGGCCACCAGGGAGATCCGGTGTGCGAGCACGTCGTGCATCTCGCGGGCGATCCGGTTGCGCTCCAGGGCCCGGGCCTGCGCCGCTCGCGCGGTCTGTTCCCGTTCCGCGCTCTCCGCCCGGTCCCGCAGGGACCGCACTTCGGCACGCCGCGCGCCCACGGCCATGCCCACGGCCGCCGCGATGCCCGCCGTCAGCGCCGAGAGGGCGAACTGGACCCACCACGGGCTGGGCGGCCCCGCGCCCTGGACCGGATGGAGCTCGACGGCGCACTGTGACGCGGTCACGTAGGCCAGCCCGACGACCCCGATCTCCACCGGACGGCGACGAGTGGAGACCGAAGCCAGCGCCACGAGCATGGCGCCGGTGGCGAGTGCCGACGCGGTCGACGCGATCGCGACCGTCATGCCGACGGCGAGCGGGAACCGCCGTCGCCACACGAGCGCCGTCAAGCAGCCGAGCGCCACCAGCGGATCACCGATCAGGAACCACGGCTCCGTTTCGGCCGCCTGCCGCTTCAGCAGCACACCGGTGGCGAGCCAGACCGGTATGCCCACTGCCGCGGCTGCTGCCAGCCGCCAGGCATGCGGCCACCATGCCCGCCAGGGTGCGACGTCCGTGTCCACCTGGCCATTATCGCGAGACCGGGTGTCCGGTGACCAGGGCCGAAGGACGATCCGCCTTGGACCAAAGTCGATGACCGTCTCGCCTGAGGTCGAAGGTCCTTCGAGCCGTGGGACCGATGCGGAGGCCGCGCCGCGCGGACAGACTCTTTCCGTGCCGAGACGCCCGGACACGGGACGGAGAGGCGCGATGCGCGAGGTGGTTTCGGAGCCTTTGAACCGGTGGGGAGGGTGATCATGGACCTGACCGCCCAAGCGGCGATCCGCGGTCTCCTCCATCGGGACACGGGACACGGGGACTTCGGGCCGTCCCAGGGCATCGACGACTCGGTCCCGGGCGGCTTTGCCGACCGGATGACTCCTCGCGGAGTCCACCGCCCTCGACGCGACGGTGCTCGACGGCCGGGCACACACCCACCGGACACACACCCACCGGGAACCGGACGCCGGGCGGGCCGGTGGTTGCGGAGAAATCCGCTGCCGAGAAAGCACCTGACGCCCTCCGGCACCCGGCCGGGCCCTGTCCGCCGGCCTCCACGGGACGGCCGGACCTGACGGCCGGTGTACCGAGCCGTCGCCCCGGCGTCCCCACGCGCCCCTACAGGAGGACATCACATGCGCAGAACACTCGCCCTCGCCCTTGCCGCCGCCGCGGCGGCGGTGACCGCGGTCCCGGGAGTGTCGTCGGCGACGACGCCGGAGACCGTGCGGTGGGGCCCGTGCCCGGAGGACATCGCCTCGCCACGTCTTGAGTGCTCGACGCTCCAAGTCCCCCTGGACTACCGGCATCCCGACGGTCGGCGAATCGAGATCGCGATCTCGCGACTGGCGAGCGAGAAGCCCTCGCAGCGTCGCGGGGTGCTGCTGACCAACCCGGGCGGCCCGGGCGGTGCGGGGCTCGACTACCCGGCCCTTCTCGCCGGCTCCGGGCTGCCCCAGAAGGTGCTGGACTCCTACGACGTGATCGGCTTCGACCCGCGCGGCGTCGGCCGCAGCACGCCGGTGACCTGCGACCTGACACCGGAACAGCAGGCACGCGGCAACTTTCCGCCGTACGCGCACACCTCGGCCGACGTCGCGCGGGAGGCGAGCTACGCGCGGACCGTCGCCGAGCAGTGCGCCACCTCGCGGACGGCGTGGATGCTGCCGCACACCACCACCGCGAACACCGCGCGCGACATGGACCGGATCCGGGTGGCGCTGGGCGAGCCGAAGCTCTCGTACCTCGGCCATTCGTACGGCACCCACCTCGGCGCGGTGTACGCGACGATGTTCCCCGAGCGCGGCGACCGGATCGTGCTCGACAGCAGCCTGGGGCCGGGTGGTTACGACGTCACGGCCATGCGGTCGTTCGCGCGGGGAATGGAGGACCGGTTCCCGGACTTCGCGGCGTTCGCTGCCGCGCATCCCGAGTACGGGTTGGGCACCACTCCGGAGCAGGTGACCGCGAAGTTCTACGACCTCGCCGAGCGGTTGGAGGCGAAGCCGGTCCAGGGCGTCGACGGGACGCTGTTCCGCGGGCTCACCTTCGAATATCTCTACAGCGATGCGACCCTCCGCCTGCTCGCCGCCACCTGGCAGGCTCTTGAGGAGGACCAGCCTCTGCCCAAACTGCCCTCGTCGGGGAACGTGGAAAATAGCATGGCCTCCCGCTTTTCAGTGATATGCGGTGATACCCGCTGGCCGAGGAAGGTCCGGGACTATCAGCGCGACGTCGCGGTCGACCGGCTGAGGTACCCGATGCTGGGCGGGTCCACGGCCAGCATCGGACCGTGCGCGTTCTGGCCGCACAAGCGGGCCGAACCGCCGGTGCGCATCGGTGACCGGGGCCCGTCGAACGTGCTCATGGCGCAGAACGAACGCGACCCGGGGACACCATTGGCCGGCGCCCGGAAGCTGCGGCACGCCTTGGGGAAGCGGGCCACCATGGTGACGGCCGACCAGGGCGGGCACGGCGTCTATCCGTTCGGCACCAACACGTGCGCGAACGACGCGGTGACGGCGTTCCTGACCACGGGGCAGCGCCCGCCGCGGGACCTCGCCTGCGCGGCGGAGTCGAGCGAGTAACGGGAGCCGGAGCCGAGCGGACAACGGGAACCGGGGCCTCTTCGGAGGGCGTCGGGCCGTGCGGTGGGCTCGGGCCGGAGGAGGGGCGGGTGTGATGCGGCGTCCCTGCCGAGAGCGCGTCGCGGGGGACACGCGGCGAAAAGCCGGGAGGCGACGCGGGCCCGATCACCGGCGGGCTGCCGCTCGGATGTCGTCACACGGCGGCACCCCTCACACCTCGCCCTCCGCCGACCGTGCCAGATACGTGTGATTGTCCTCGATGAGGTGGTCCAGCATGTCTCTGGCGGCGGTGAGGCCGTCGATGTCCTCGGAGAGCCGGGCCCGCTCGCGGGCCATGATCTCCAGCGCCTGCCGCGCCCTGTCCTCGCTCGGCTCGGTCATGCACGGCACCATCTCGACGAGGGTGCCGCTGGACATGCCCGCCGCCAGGAACGCTTGCACCAGGCGCACCCGCTGGACGTGCTCCTCCTCGTAGAGCCGCTGGCCGCTGGGCGAGCGGGAGCTGATGAGCAGGCCCTGCTCCTCGTAGTAGCGCAGCGACCGGCGGCTGGCTCCCGTCCGGGCGGACAATTCGCCGATCCGCATGGTGGACCCCTTCTCCGCGTCTGTCCTACTTGCCCCTGACATCGGTGTGAGCGTTTAGGTTACCTCCATGCTGAAGCTCATCTTCATGATCAATCGCGCCGAGGGAATGTCGTACGAGCGTTTCGTCGAGCACCATCGGGATCGTCACGCGCCGCTGTTCACCTCCATCCCGGAGGCGGAGCGCTACGTGCGCAAGTACGTCGTGTCGCATCCGGTCCCCGCCGGGAAGTACCCGCCCCGGGCCTACGACGGCCTCACGGAGATCTGGTTCGAGGACTGGGAGGATCACGACGCCTTCTTCGCCTCCGACAACTACCGGACACTGGTCAACCCCGACGAAGCCCGCTTCATCGACATGGGCTCAGTGGCGGTGATGGTCACCGAGGAGAAGGAGGTCATCTGACGAACCGGTTCGACGGGCGGATACGAGCGCGACTCCCGCCGCCGACCCGGCCCGCACGCTGCCGGCCGCGCCCACCGCACCGTCGAAGACATGGCGCGCCCCCGGTGCATCAGCTCGGGGGGCCGAGGGGCAGAAGTCCCGAACGGAACGCCCCACCCGCGCGGCTCGGCGTTGCGGAGACCCGTGACGAGGACGTCACCGGCCGTCCCTGCTCCAGCGCCGTGACCTGAAGCCCTGCCCGGGGCCAGGACGGGGACCGCGTGCACCGGCGGGCGGCTCGTCCTCTCCCCCCGGGGCCTCCCGGCCGTCGGGTCCCGCACGCTGGGCGGCCGGGACGCTGGGCGTCCCGCACGCCGGGCGGCCGGGACGGCACCAGGGCTCGATGAAGACGCCGCCGAGGACCGACCCTCCGGGGCCTTCACCTCACGGCGCGCTGCGTTCGGCCCGGGGCCGGGACTCGGCGAGGGCGAGGGCGGCGATGGCCCCGAGCAGGATCACCGTGCCCACGACGGTGGCCACGGTGAGCTGTTCGTCGAGGAACAGCACGGCCAGGGCGGCGGCGCTGACCGGCTCCAGGAGCATCATGACGGACGCGGTGGCGGCCCTGAGCACGGCGACCCCGGCGAAGTACAGCGGGTAGGCGAGTGCCGTGGTGACGGCGGCGATGTACAGCATGAGCAGCGCCGCCTCGGTGAGGTTCCCGCCCTGCGGGACAAGCCCCTCGTGGAAGGCCGGCGGCAGCATCACGGCCGCGCCGATCACGAAGGACCAGAGGGTGAGCGTGAAGGCGTCCTCGCCGGTCCCGTGCCGTCCGGTCCACCGGCCCAGCAGATTGGAGACGGTGTACCCGGCAGCGGACAACAGGGCCATCGCCACGCCCGCGGGGTGCACGACGCCGGGCTGGTTGCCCAGCACGAGCACGGTCAGTCCGGCCAGCGCGCCCGTGACGGCCAGTACTCCGGCGCGGCCGACGCGCTCGCCCAGGAACAGTCGCCCACCGGCGGCCGTGAACACGGGTGCGGTGCCGAGCGTGACAATGGTGCCCACCGCGAGCCCGGTGTGCCGCACAGCGGCGAAGTAGGCGGTCTGGAAGACAGCCAGCCCGACTCCGGTGCCGATCAGCAGCAGCATCCGCCGCCCGGCGGGCCGCGGCGCGCGCGGCGCCTTGCGGAACCTGCCCACCGCCACGGCGGGCAGCAGCAGCACCGCCCCGGCCGAGAAGCGCCAGAACGAGAGGGCCATGGGCCCCAGGTCGCTCGTCCGGTAGATGACCTCCACGGCCGCTCCCGTCGTTCCCCAGGCGATCCCGGCGAAGGCCAGGAAGGCGAAGCCGCGCCGTACCGCGTGCGAGCCGGTCCGTGACCGGGCACCGGCGGGGCCCGACTCCTCGGCGTAGAGGTCGAGATCCTGTGAGGGCTGCATCCGTTCACCGTGCGGCCGGTCGCCGGATGCGCAAAATGCATCCTGACTGTCAGCGATACGCTGAGCGTATGGATAGACACCCAGGAGACGGCACGGGGCTCGCAGGGCTGGAGCTGAGGCATCTGCGCTGCCTGGTCGCGATCGTGGACACCGGCAGCTTCACGGACGCGGCCCTGGAACTGGGCGTCTCCCAGGCCGCGGTCTCCCGCACCTTGCTCGCCCTGGAGAAGACCTTGGAGGTGCGGCTGCTGCACCGCACCAGCCGCACGGTCGAGCCCACCAAGGCGGGCGGGCAGGTGCTCGCCCGCGCCCGTCTGCTGCTGGCCGGCGCGGAGGAACTCGTCGCCGAAGCCGCCTCCGGCCACCGCCGCCTGCACATCGGTCACGCCTGGTCGGCCTTCGGGCGTCACACCACCGCGTTCCAGCGCCGCTGGCGGCACGACCACCCCGACGTCGCGCTCAGACTCGTCCGGCACAACTCCTCCACCGGGGGGCTCGCCGAGGGACTCTGCGACCTCGCGGTCATCCGGAGCGCCCTCGACCTCGCACCCTGGTCACATGCCTTCGTCGGCCACGAGGACCGCTGCCTCGCCCTCGCCTCCGACGATCCCTGGGCCCGTCGCCGCGGCATCCGCCTGGCCGAAGTCGCCACCCGCACCCTCGCCCTCGACCGCCGCACGGGCACCACCACCCTGAACCTGTGGCCCGAGCCGGAACGGCCCGCCGCCGAGTACGTCCACGACATCGACGACTGGCTCGCCGCCATCGCCTCCGGCCGCTGCGTCGGCGTCACTCCCCAGGCCACCGCGGCCCAGTACCGCCCCGCCGGCATCACCTACCGCCCTCTGCGCGACGCGGAGCCCGTCCCCGTCCACCTCATCTGGCGCCCCCAGGACCCCCACCCCGCCACCCGCGCCGCCGTCGCCCTCGCCATCGACCTGTACCGCACAGGCCATCAAGCCCCGGCGGCCTCTGGTGGATGAGCGGTGAGGACGGTGGGCCGTCTGCCGTCTGCCGTCTGCCGTCTGCCGTCTGCCGCCTGCCGCTGGACGGTCGCGGCCGCACCGCGCCGGTCGGCGAACGGCCGCGAGAATCCGCGAGCGGGCCCGTCGCGGTCACCGTGGGAATCCGCGAGCGGTCCCTCTCGCGGTCACCGCGCGCCCGTCACGTGGGGGAAGCCGCACCAGACCCCCAAGACGGCCGCGGACATCATGACCGCGGTCGTACGGGGCTCCTGCCCGTTGACCCCCCTCCCGACAGCGCGGACCGGCGCGGAAGAAGTTGACCTTGCCGTAGCGGCAATGTCTACGGTCGCTTGCCATGACGATTTCCATCATCGACAGCGCCTCCTGCATGAGCCGGGTCCTGGCGGCGGATACGGACGATCGCGCCGACCTCCTCCGTGACATGTGGGCCCCCATGGCGGGGATGTACCACTTCATCCCTGGTGGCGTGGACATGGCCACCGTGCACCGGCAGAACTTCGGCTTCCCTCCGGACTCCGCGACGGAGCAGGTGCGCGAGGGTCTGGAAGCGGAAGGCCGCGAGCCCCGCATGGACGTGATGCTCGAAGGCTTCAACGACCGCTACGAGGCCGAGGTCGTACGACGGTGGGGCCGCGAAGCCTTCGACGCGTCGAACCAGTGGTGGCATTCCAAGTCCATCGGACAGCAACGCGACTGGCAGGCCGACGCCGAGGCCCTGCTCACCCGGTGGGCCGAGATTCACGAAGCCGGACACACCCCGGGATCACCTGTTGCTCAAGAGCACGCCGCCGTCCACATGACCTGGTTCGCCGAGATCCCCGGCACCCCCACGCACGCCGACGATGCCGAGCGATCCGCCGCGATGGTGCGCTGCGTGGCCGACCTCTACCAGACCAGCCCCGACTTCCACCACGCCTTCGGCAGCCGGGAGGCCGCGCAGTTCGCCGCCGACGCCCTGCGCCTCCACGTGCGGCCCCCGGCCTGACACAGCCGGTACCGCGGCAGCCGCCCCGGACCGGAAGATGCCCAAGTCCCTTCCTCACGCCGCCTTACCTCGCGGCACCGTCTGAAGGGGCCTCACTCGTCATCGAGGGGAGGGGGCCGATCACCGAGATCGCCGCCTCGCCCCATGGCCCGGGTGGTGTTCGCTCTCCGCGAGTCCGCCGGTCTTTCCGGCCGCGCCGGGTCTCGACCGGCCGGTCACGTGGTGGGGAGGACGCGCGTATGCCTGGGGTAGTCGGTGTAGCCCTCGGTGAGACCGGCGTAGTAGGTCTCCCGGTCGCCGTCGGCGAGCGGGTGGCCCTGCGCGAAGCGCTCGACCAGGTCGGGATTGGCGATGTAGGGAGCGCCGAAGGAGACCGCGTCGACTATTCCCCGGCCGAGGATGTCGTTGCCAAGGGCCCGGGTGAAGCCGAGGTTGGCGACGATGCTGCCGTGATAGTGGCCGCGGTAGCGGGAGAAGAGGGCGGCGCGTTCCTCGATGGTGCCGGGGGCGCCCATGAGGTGCAGATAGGCGAGGCTGTAGTCGTTGAGCCTCTTGAACAACTGGTCGTAGTCGGCGAGGGTCTCCTCGTCCGCGGTGAACGCGGTTCCGCTGATCCAGAGCGGGGACATCTTCAGGCCGACGCGGTCGCTGCCCCACACGTCGCCGACGGCGTCGAGGATGTCGTTGAGGAGCCGGGCGCGCTTCTCGCTGCTGCCTCCGTAGTCGTCGGTACGCCGGTTGAGACGGGGATTGAGGAACTGCGGGATCAAGTGCTGTCCCTGGGCGTGGATTTCGACGCCGTCGAAGCCGGCGCGGCGGGCGTTCTCGGCCGCGTGGCGGTAGTCGGCGATGGTGGCGGCGATCTCCGCGCCGGTGTACGCGCGCGGGGTGACGGTGGCCTTCGGGCCGGAGGGGGTGAAGGACGTCTCGCCGGGGTTGATGGCCGAGGGGCCGGCCGGCAGGCGTCCGCCGAAGTGGTCGGGGTGGGAGGCCGCTCCGACGTGGCCCAGCTGGGAGAGGATCCGTCCACCCGCCTCGTGGACGGCCTCGGTGACCTTTGTCCAGCCGGCGGTCTGGGCGTCGGTGTAGATGCCGGGGACGTTGATGAACCCGATCGCGTCGGGGCTGACCCAGGTCCCCTCGGTGACGATCAGCCCGGCGGTGGCGCGCTGCGCGTAGTAGGTCGCCTGCAAGTCGGTCGGGGCCAGCTCGGGATTGTGGGCGCGGGCGCGCGTCATGGGGGCCATGACGACGCTGTTGGGCAGCTCCAGCGCTCCCAGGCGGACGGGCTGCAGCAAGGGCTGGGTGGGCATGAGTGACTTCCTTGTACGGAGGGTGGATGAAGGACACGAGCGCACGGACAACTGAGAGCCGCTGCCTCAGCCCTGTTCTGCCTCAGTCCTGTTTGAGGGCGTGGAGGCCGGAGAGCGGACCGCCGAGTTGCATAAGGCGTCCGCCCTCGCGCAGGGAGCCGAGATCGACGGGCGCGAAGCCGAAGGCCGCGGTGAGATCCCCGACGGTCGCTTTGGCGTCCGCGTCGTCCCCGGCGAGGAACAGCACTTGACGTCCGGCCTCGTGGCGCGGGTTGGCGGCGATGTACTGGCCGTACAGGGTGTTGAACGCCTTGACGACGCGGGCCCCGGGCAGCAGTGAGGCGACGTACTCGCTGCCGGTCAGCTCGCCCAGGTCCGCGATCCGGGCGTGCGGGGGAGGGGAGGCGAACTGGTTGGTGGTGTCGATGACGACGCGGCCATCGAAGGGTGGCAGGCCCGCTGTCGCCTCCGGGATCTGGGGCCAGGCCACGGCGAGGACGACGAGCTCCGCCGCCGCGGCCTGGCGAGGGGTTCCGGCGCGGGCGAGCGGTCCGAGTGCGCCGACGAGCCCGGCCAGGGAAGCGGGGCCGCGACCGTTGCTCAGGACGACCTCGTGGCCGTGGGCAAGGGCATGGCGTGCGATGGCCTGGGCGACGGTTCCGGCGCCGAGCGTGCCGATCCTCATGGGGGTGCCTTTCGCGGGGATCAGGAGGGGGGACTGGTGAGCAGGACCGTTCCGCTCTTGCCGGTACGGCGGACGTGGTCGACGGCTTTGGGGAACTCGGCGAGGTCGTAGCGCGCGGCGACCTCGAAGAGGTCCGGAGCGGTCGCGGCCAGGCGGGTGGCGAAGGCGACGTCCTCGGCCCGCTCCTCGGGCGTGCGGGTCATCCACCGTTCGATGGACACGCCTCGCACGGTCAGGGCCCGGCGCATCAGTGGGAGCGACTCCAGAGGCGTGCTCCCGGAACCGAGCCGGCCGTAGGTGATCAGCGTGCCACCGTCGTCGAGCAGTCCGGCGAGCTCGCCGGACAGGGACCCGCCCACCGCGTCGAGCGCGACCCGGGGGCGCCTGCCGCCGGTCGCTTCGCGGACTTGGGCCCGCCAATCCGTGTCGGCCGTCGAAATGGCCGGCAGTTCCGGGAAGCGCTGCCGCAGCGTCCGCGCACCGGTGGCACTGCGCACCAGGTTGACCAGCGGGATGCCGTGCTTGACAGCCGCGGCGCCGACCAGCTTCCCCACGGACGAACCGGCGGCCGTCTGGATGACCGGCCCCGGCTGGTCGTGCTGGGCCTCCTCGACCGCTCGCAGCAAAGTGAGCAGGGTGATCGGGTTGACCAGCATCAGGGCCGCGGTCTCGTCGCTGACATGCTCCGGTACGGGTACCACCAGACCGGCAGGGGCCGTGAGTACGTCGCTCCACGCGCCCGGTACCGGGAAGAACGCGACCCGCTGACCCGGCCCCAGATGCCGCACACCCTCGCCGAGGGCATCGACGACGCCCATTCCCTCCAGGCCGGGGACGCGCGGACCGGCGAGCCGCCGCCGCGCGTCCGGGCCGCCCTCTACTCCCGCCAGGTCGCCCGGGTGGATGGGACGGGACAGCACCCGCACCCGTACCTGCGCCGCGTCGGGTGCGGGAGGGGGCGACTGCTCTCTCAGGTGCAGGACCTCGTCGGCCTCGCCATGGCGGTCGTGCGCGATGGTGCGCATGAGGCTCCTGTTCGATTTATTGATGACGGGTGTCATCGAAACTTCTTGGTATGATGACGAGCATCATCGAAACAGTCAAGTCGGCGACGGCGTGAGAGGACAGCGATGCCGCGTATCACCAGGGAGGACAAGGCCCGCAACCGGCAGAACATCCTCGACGCGGCGGGCCGCATGTTCCGTCTGCAAGGCATCGACGGGGTCGGCATCGCGGAGCTGATGAAGGAGGCGGGCCTCACCCACGGCGGCTTCTACAACCACTTCGCTTCCAAGAACGACCTGGTCGTCGAGGCCTGCGAAGCCTCCTTCGCCGCGTCTCTCGGAAGCCTGTCCCAGACGATCGAGGAGGGCCCGGACGCGGGCGGCTCCCCGCTGAAACGGGCCGTGGACGGATATCTGTCCCCCGCACACCGCGACGCCCCGGACGGCGGCTGCCCTTCAGCCTCCTTGGCCACCGACGCCGGACGGCACCACGAAGCCGTGCAGCGCGTGTACGCCGAGGGGGTCGAGGGCTATCTCACCGGCTTCGCCGCCGAGTTCCTGCGCGAAGCCGAGGAACAGGGGCGCGCACTCACACCGGACGAAGCCAGGCGCAGGGCGATGCGCCTGCTCAGCGAAATGATCGGCACCCTGACGCTCGCCCGTGCCGTACGCCACGTCGAGCCCGAACTCTCCGACGAGATCCTGCGGGCCGGTCGCAGCCACGCCCTCGACTGACACCCACGCGCGGGGACCGCTCTCAGCTGGCGGTGTGGAGACGGAAGGTATCCACGCGGCCGGCTTCATCGGCAGTGAAGCCGAGACGGACATGATCGGGCGCACCCCCTTGGGTCGTATCGGTCAGCCCAAGGATCTGGCGCGGGCGGCGGTCTTCTTCGCCTCCGACGAGGCCGCGTGGGTCACCGGAGAGCGCCTCACCGCCTCCGGCGGCCCGCGAAGCTGACACACCCTGGCAACGCCGAAGTCCGCAGACTTACCCGGCGGGACCGGGCTTCTCCCGGGGACGCTGCTTCTGATCATCAACCGCTCCCTCGACCGCACAGGACCTGTGACCGCGCGAAAGGTGCTGAGGGGCCATGTCACTTGGCCAGTCTGCGGTGACATACGAGGGTCACGGCGGTGGCAGTGAAGGCGAGGAAGTGTTCCGGCTTCCGTGCGTAGCGACGGCGCAGGCGTCGGCAGCCGGACAGCCGGGACACACTTGGGGACGCGGGGCCCACAGGTGGTCGGGGAGGGCTGGTTGCCGCGGACTCAGCCGCGCCGTCGCGACGCGGCGGCGAACAGGGCGGTGACGTGCTCGCGCTGGTCGTCGCCCCTGCGGGCGAGGACGATCCGGCTCGGCCCCGCGTCGGGGACAGGGACGCACACGATGCCTGGGGCCGCGGGCGTGACGAGTGAACGAGGCAGGACCGCGACGACGCGTCCGATCCTCACCAGAGCGGTGAGTTCGCCGGCGTCGGCGATCTCCGGACCGCTCCCACCACCGGGGACACCCGCCCACCTCGGGAAGACCTCATCGCTGAGGTCGCTCAGGGAGATGCTGTCCCGCCCGGCGAGCCGGTGGTTTTCGGGGAGGACGGCCACCCGGTCCTCGACGTGGAGGGTCTCGGTGGCCAGCCCGCCGAGGTCATCGAACGGGGCGTAGAGCAGGCCCGTGTCGGCACGCCCGTCGCGCAGGTGATCGGTGCGGTCGGTGGCGCCGCTGAAGAGGATGTCGACCTGCCGGGCGGCGGGCTGCTCCGCGTAGGCGGCGAGGATCCCGGAGAGCAGGTTCGCGTCACCGCCGGGTTTGATCACGAACCTGAGCGATGCGTCGTCGGCGGCGCGTTGTGTGTTCTGCACGGCGACTGTCATCGCGTTCAGCGCGTGTCGGCCGTGCTCCAGCAGGGCCGCCCCGGCGGGCGTCAGCACGACGCTGCGGCTGGTGCGGTCGAAGAGCGTGACGCGCAGCCGGGACTCGATGCGCTTGATGGTCTTCGACAGGGCGGGCTGTGCGACGGCGAGCCTGTCGGCGGCGCGTCCGAAGTGCAGCTCCTCGGCGACGGTGATGAAGTACCGCAGCTCCCTTACCTCCACCAGATCCATTCCTCAAGGTTATCGAATGCCCGCGGAAGAGGTCTTGGACGCGGCCGGATACCGGGTGGTCGTATGGGGTCATGATCCAGCACACCATGTTCGTCCAGTTCACCGCACCGATTCCCGAGCACGACCTGAAGCAGTACCTCGCGGACCTCGAAACGGCCGCGAAGGGCACCGGCGTGCTCCAGACGTTCGCCGCACAGCGTCACATCCCCGTCCCCGGCGAGGAGAAGATTCCGGCGTTCATCGCCACCGCCGTCGTCCAGCTTGGCACCGCCGACCTCGAGGCGCTGGGGACCCTTTTCGCCGCACCGGAGGTCGGCGAGGTCTTCGACACCTGGCGCGCCCGTTACCCGTTCAAGGCGGCCTGGGCGAACCACGAGGCGCTGGCGTGAGCGACTTCACCGACAAGGTCGGCCTTGTCACCGGGGCGGGCAGCGGGATCGGAAGGGCCATCGCCTCCGGTCTCGCCCGCCGCGGGGCGGCGGTGGCGGTCCTCGACGTGGACGAGGCGGCGGCGCACGAGACAGCCGAGAAGATCGCGGGGGCAGGCGGGCGGGCGATCGCCGTCCGGGCCGACATCGCCGACGAGAACTCCGTGCGGTCGGCGATCGGCCGGACGGTCGCCGAGTTCGGGCGGCTGAATGTGGCGGTCAACAACGCCGCCGTCTCGTCGAGCGGCCGGCAGCTGACCGAAATGCGGGCGCAGGAATGGGAAGGCGTGCTGCGGGTCAATCTGACCGGCACGTTCCTCTGTCTCAAACACGAGATACCCGAACTGCGCCGGGCCGGGGGCGGAGCGATCGTCAACATCGCCTCCGGCGGCGGCCTGCACGCCATCCCGCTGTCCCCGGCGTACGTGGCCGGCAAGCACGGCGTCGTGGGCCTGACGAAGGCCGCCGCAGTCGACTACGCCGCCGACGGCATCCGGGTCAACGCGGTAGCCCCCGGGATGACCCGCACGGCGCATCTGGACCGGGCCACCGAGGGAACCGGGATGATCGCCCAGCACCAGGCACTCACTCCGCTCGGCCGTCTCGCCACCCCGGACGAGATCGCCGACGCCGCCGTCTGGCTGTGCTCGGACGAATCCTCCTACGTCACGGGGACCACCCTGTCGGTCGACGGCGGACGCCGCGCCTGACCCTACGGAGAGGGCGCCGCGCCCGACCGCACGAGCAGGACCCTGCGCCTGACCGTGCGGGCAGGGCGCGCCCCGCCTGGCCGGGCGATCAGGACGCCGCACTTGACCGTGCGAGCAGGGCGCCGCGCCTGGCCGCAGGAGTAGGGCAAGGGAGGCGCCGGACATGTCCTGCTCATCCCCGGGCCGCTCGACGGCGTTCCTCTTCTTAGCACGTCAGAGGGCCATGCCTCCCGTTGCGTCGATGACCTGGCCGGTTACCCAGCGTGCGTCGTCGGAGGCGAGGAAGGCCACGATGTCGGCCATGTCTTCCGGCCGCCCGATCCGGCCGAGGGCGGCAAGAGACGCCGCTTGCGCCTCGGCGTGCGGATCGCCCAGCAGGGTGGCCGCGCTGGCATCGGTGAGGACGGTTCCCGGGGCCACCGAGTTGACCGTGATGCCCCGGGGGCCCAGCTCCTTGGCGAGGGCGAGACTGAAGTTGTCCAGGGCTCCCTTGGTGGCGCCGTAGGCGATCATTTCAGGCGTTGCCAGGCGGGCCACGGAGCTGGAGATGTTGATGATCCGGCCCCCGTCGCGCAGGCGCGGCAGTCCCTGCTGCGTGACGAAGAACGGCGCACGCACGTTCACGGCGAAGACCTTGTCGAAGGCGTCCTCGGTCAACGACTCCAGGGATGCGAAATCCCCGATGCCGACGTTGTTGACGATGATGTCGAGCTTCCCCTCGGGCACGTGCTCCGTGCCCGCGGCGTCGAAGGCGGCCCAGAGGCGGGCCGCGTCGCCGCGTTCACCCAGCCCCGCCTGGAGTGCGAAGGCCCGTCCTCCGTTCTTGCGGATGTTTTCGACGGTCTCGCTCGCCGCCGTCTCGTCGCGGGCGTAGGTGACGCCGACGGCGGCGCCGTCCTGGGCGAGCCGCTCCGCGATCGCCCGGCCGATGCCCCTGCTGCCGCCGGTGACCAGTGCGACCTTGTCCTCGAGTGCTCTTGCAGACACGGCGGAAGACCGCCTCCCGTTCATCGAATCGTCTCTTGAGTGCTATGGGCGCCTAGACCAGCGGCTTGTGTTCGGGCCACCACCGCTGGACGGCTTCGACAGTCGTCGTCGGGCTGACGTTGAAGCAGAGCTTCGCGCCGGGTGCCAGCTCGTGGGTGGTGTTGACCAGCACCTCCAACAGCGGGGTCAGTTCCGGGTCCAGCCGGACGCCGGCGCCGATCAGCACGATGTCGTAGTCCTTGGCGGTCAACGCGGTGCGAAAGACCGCCTCGGCCGTGCGGCCGTAGTCGAGCAGGCAGTCATCGACACTCAGGCCGAGCTCCTCGAGCCGAGCCCGGCCCGCGGCCATTCCGGCCCGGACCGCCTCGGCGTCGATTTCAGGGAACGCCGCCCGTGACGAGGGCGCGTCGTCCACCAGCGCTGGATCCAGTCCGACGTTGAGCATGGACGGGGACATGTCGGTGTACCTCCGTGACCTGGGGTTTCTCGGACCCACGGTAGGCGCCTGGAGGCCGGGCGGCCCTCCCACATTTCTGGGATACCGTGGCAAGGGTGAGTTCCCCGATGGTCCGGCGCGAGACCGTGCGCGACATCGAGGCGATCTGCCGTCTCGACCTCGACTCCCGGATACTGCGCCGCCGGATCGCCGACCGGCTGACACGCCTCATCCCGGCCGACTCCTACTGCTTCAGCACGATCGACCCGATGACGCTGCTGACCGCCGACCAAGTCAGCGCCGGGCTCGTACCGGAGGCGGCCGCGGCCGCCGCGCACAACGAGTACCTGGTGGACGACGTCCTGAAGTTCGCGGCGCTGGCCCGCTCCGAGGTGTCCGCGGGCACGCTCGGTGCGGCCACCGGCGGTGATCCGGAAGCCAGCCACCGCTACCGGACCGTGCTGCCGATGATCGACGCGCGGCACGAGCTGCGGGCGGGCTTCGTGGTGGACGGCCGCTGCTGGGGCGTCGTCGCCCTCTTCCGCGGCGGCCGGCGGCCCGACTTCACCCCGGCCGACGTCGGCGTCCTGCGGCGGCTGTCCGCCCCGGTCGGTGCGGCCCTGCGCCGGGCCGCCCACCGGGCACCCGACGACACCGCTGCGGGCCCGTCCGAGGCCGGAGTGCTCCTGCTCGACCAGGACTTGCGGCTGTTTTCGGAGAACCTGGCCGCGAAGCTCTGGCGGGACGAGCTGGACCCGTCGCAGGCGGAACTGCCGTCCGCGATCCTGGAGGTGGCCGCACGGGGAAGAGGCGCTGAGCTGCCGGCGTACGGACGCATCCGCGGCCGCTCGGGCCGGTGGCTCTCCGTCCAGGCCTCGCCGCTGAGTGGTGGCGGCCCGCATCCGGCGGCCATCGCCGTGACGGTACATCCGGCGCCGGCCGCCGACGTGGCCGAGATACTGCTGCTCGCGTACGGGCTCACAGCGCGCGAGCGTGACGTGCTGGCGCGAGTCGTCGCCGGTCTGCCGTCGCGGACCATCGCCGTGGAACTGCACATCACCGCGGCGACCGTGCAGGACCATCTGAAGAGTGTGTTCGCGAAGACCGGTGTCCGCAGCCGCGGCGAACTGGTGGCGACGGTCCTGGGCCTGTGACCGGACGAGTGATTACTGAGTTTTTCGTCAGGGACCGTACGACCGTATCCAGTTGTGAGCAATCTGCGGGACTCGACCTCGCGGCACGGCGTGAGCCGGTAGAGCTGGCGTCATGACGCAGGTACAACTGAGCGACGCTGAATGGGAGTTCATCGAGTCCTGTCTGCCGATCGGCCGGTTCGGGTCCGGAGCGGCACCGGCACCCGCACCGGCACCCCACCGGCCTCAGGCGTAGAGGTGCTTCACGTTCTCCCGTGGGGCCGGGCGGTGCCGGAGTGCGGGGCCCGCGGCGAACCCGGTCAGCACGTTCTCGGTCACCTTGGTGACGAACTCGCCGGTGCGGGCGTCCATCCGGTGGTTCCGCCCGTTCAGGCCGGTGCCCGCCATCAGTCCTTCCACCCAGCGCATGGTGCCGGTGGCGAAGACGCCGGCGCCGCTGGGCACCGTGTAGTACGCCGAGTCGGAGTGGCTGTGCCGCCCGTTGCACACCAGGGGCGAGTGCGCGACCACCTCGATCGACTCCGGGGTGGGGGCGCTGGGGGTGACCCGGTCGTACTCCACGCCCACCAGGTGGGCGAAGCGCTCGCCGCGGCGTACGCCCGTGCCGCGGAAGGCCCAGTGGTCGGGGTTCTGCACCACGTAGGGTGCGTCGGTCGGAAAGCCTTCGTACAGGACGCCCGTCAGCGACGACTCGGGGTCGGCGCCGGGCCCGCCGCGGAAGTCGGTGGTGGCCATGCGCGGGTGGTCGGCCAGGTAGGGGTCGGCGGTGAAGTCGGTCTTGTAGCAGACCACCGCGGGCGGCGCGGCGGCCGTGTCGGAGGCCAGGCGGATCCGGCGGAAGCAGGTGTTGGCGCCGAGGAAGACCAGGTTCGTCCCGGCGTCGCGGGCGGCGGTGACGTGCCGCCGCTGCTCGGGCGTCCAGTACTCGTCGTGGCCCAGGGCCACCGTGGTGGTCGCGCCCTTCAGTACCCCCGGGTCGCGATGGACGTCCAGGCCCGTGGTGTACGCCAGCGGGATACCCGCCCGTTCGGCCAGCACCACCGCGGCCCGCTCGTAGACCAGGAACTTCTCGGCGCCGTTCTTGGCGTAGGGGCGCTCGAAGGAGACTCCGTAGGCGCGGCGGGCGTAGGAGCCCTCGGCGCCGTAGTAGAGGCAGTTGCCGCCCCAGTCGTTGTACGCCTGCCAGGTGGCGGGGGCGTGCATCAGGAGGGTGCGGCCGTGCGCGGAGACCGAGCGGACCACCAGGGGGACATAGCGCTGGTGCCCGTTGTCGGCCTCCAGCCGCAGCAGGTAGGCGCCCTTCGGCCAGCCGTCGGCCGGCACCGCCAGGCTCTGGTCCCAGCCCGCGCGGATCATCCGCGTGTCCGGGGTGGTGCTGCTCGGGCCCTGCCGGCTGCCGCGCACCGTGTGCGAGACCCACACCAGGGCCGCCTGCGCGCCGTCGTACCAGCCGACGCGGAAGGCGGAGACGCGGAACGTCCGCGCGGTGGTCGACACGTGCAGCGCGAAGGTCTCTCCCGGCCGCACGCTGACCCGGTCGGCGTAGCCCTCGATCGCCTCCGGCGGGCCGACGGACGCCGGCCGCCAGTCGTTCGTGCCCTTCAGCGCGGGGTGGCCGCTCAGCCGGGACGCGGACGGGGTGGGGCGGGTGTGGGTGGCGCCCGTCCCGCACCCGGCGCTCGCCGCGACGACCAGTCCGGACGCCGCGACCCGCAGCACCTGCCGCCGCCCCGGCCACGGCGGGGCGGCGCCGTCGGGGGGAGTCCCTGCCGCCTGCTCCTCGCCGCTGTCCATGCCGTCGCCCCTTCCGCCCGTTTCAGCCGCTCCACCGGCTCGATCCTGCGGCAGCCGGCGCCCCGCGGCGAGCCGGAGAGGGCCGAACGGCAGCACCGCGTGCGGCCGTTCGGCGGCCGGTCCTGCCCCGTCGAGGGCATCCATCCGCGCGGCCGTCGCACTCCAAGCGGCCCCCCGCACGTGACCGCCGAGGGCGCGGAGCAGGCTCAGGGCTTCGGGAGCGTCGCCAGATAGGTGGAGACCAGCGAGCGGGCCCAGTCGGCGGAGGCGGGCTCGGGGGTGAAAACGGCACGGTAGTAGAGCGGGCCGAGGAGGAAGTCCGCGGCGGTCTCCACGTCGAGTGCTGTCCCCCCGCGGTCCTGTTCGTGCCGAATGATGGCGCCGAGCTGGCGGTGGCGGTCCTCGACGCAGGCGCAACCCCCCGCTGGGCCGGAGCCGATGGTCGCCCGCATGAGAGCGAGCGTGTCCGGGTCGGCCACGTCGGTGGCGACGTCGGCGAGCCAGCGTCGCAGGTCGCCGGAGAGAGAGCCGGAGTCGGGGACGACGAGGTCGTCGGTGAAACGGCTGGTGGCGACGTCGTTGAGCAGTTGGGCGATGGAGCCCCAGCGGCGGTACAGAGTGGTGGGGTGCACGCCCGCGCGCGCCGCCACGGCGGGCAGGGTCAGGGTCTCCGCTTCCTCCTCGGCGAGGAGTTCCGCGACGGCGCGGTGGACGGCCGCCCGCACCTTCGCGGAGCGGCCGCCGGGACGTACGGGGGTCGACGATTCAGCCATGCGGAAATTATCGCACTGATCACTGCGTTAGTGGTAGCGTCCTAAACGCATCGATCACTGCATTTGGAGTCCCGCCGTGTCCGGTCCCACCCCGCCCCAGCTCCAGTCCTCCCCTTCACCCGCTGACTGGGTGGCGCCACCGGAGCAGAGGCGGAGACGGCTGAGCCGTCCCGTCGCCTTCGCCTCGCTCGCGGTCGTCTTCGTGCTGTTCATGGCCGCCTCCAGCGCACCCTCCCCGCTCTATGTCGTCTACCAGCAGCAATGGCACTTCTCCGCCACCACCCTCACCACCGTCTTCGCCGTGTACGTACTCGGTCTGATCGGTGCGCTGCTCGTCCTCGGCGCCCTCTCCGACCACCTCGGCCGCCGCCCGGTCCTGCTCTCCGCCCTCGCCCTCGAAGCGGCCTCCATGGCCCTGTTCCTCGCCGCGGGCGACGTCGGCCTGCTGCTGACGGCACGCTTCCTCCAGGGCATCGCCACCGGAGCCGCCATGACCACACTCGGCGCCGCCCTCTCCGACCTCAACCCCGCACACGCCCCGCACCGGGCCGGTCTCGTCACAGGCACCGCGCCCACCTTCGGACTGGGGCTCGGCTCGCTGGGATGCGGCCTCCTCATCGAGTACGCGCCGCACCCCACCCGCCTCGTCTACGTACTGCTGCTCCTCGCACTCGTAGTGGCCGGTGCCCTCCTCTCGGCCCTGCCCGAGACCTCGCTGCGCCGCCCCGGCGCCGCCCGCTCGCTCCACCCCCGCCTGCGCATCGCCCCCCACCTGCGGGCCGACCTGCTGAGCCTGGTCCCCATCCTCATCGCGAGCTGGGCGCTCGGCGGCCTCTACCTCTCGCTCGGCCCGTCCGTCGCCGCCGGCCTGTTCGGCCTCTCCAACCACGTCGTCGGCGGACTCGTGGTCACCCTGCTCACCGGCCCGGCCTTCCTCACCGCCCTCGCTCTGCGCGGCTGGCCCGTCGGACGGACCCTCGCCGTCAGCGCGACCCTGCTGCTGGCCGGCACGGCCGTCGCCCTGACCGGTGTGGAGCAGCACTCCTTGACCGCGGCCGCAGCCGGGACCGTGGTCGCGGGCATCGGCTTCGGCGGCTCCGCCCTCGCCAGCTTCGGCACCCTGGCCCGGATAGCCCGCCCCGCCGAACGCAGCGAGCTGCTTTCTGTCGCCTTCGTCATCTCCTACCTGGCCTTCAGCGTCCCCGCTGTGATCGCCGGAATCGCCGCCACGCACGCCGGTCTCAAGGACACGTTCGTCGCCTACGCCGCAGCGGTCGCCGCCCTCTGCGCCCTCGCCCTGCTCGCGCAGCGCCTGCGCGCGACCCGCACCCCTACCTCCGGCGTTCCCCAAGTGTGAGACAGCACCCGGGAATTGCTCGCCGCGGCCCGATCGAGGCCGCGGCGAGCGCGATTCTGCTCGCCCGGTCCGCCGGGGCCGGTAGGCCGGGTTGTCGTCGCAGCCGGGTCCGGCGGGGCGGACTCCCGTTCCTGTGGGGCTGGGCGGCCAGGAGCACAGCAGGCGGGCCCGCACTCTCCCGGCAGCGGCCGGGCTGCCAGGTCCGTGGGCAGTCGCCGCGGCCCGTAGCAGCACCATCAGCGCCGGACGGGCTTCCGCCGGTTGTCGTCCGGCCACCGCTCGACGGGAGCCGTCTCCTCGCTACGGACGGTCCCCCGGAGAAGGCGGTCCACGAGCAACGGCCGGGTGCCGGGCGGGGGTTGTCACACTCCCCGCTTCGGTGCCCGGAGCATACGGCGTACGGAGGGGCAAAGGTGGGGCCGGCGCGGCGGCCCGCGAAGGTTCCGTTCGCAGCGGCCCTACTTACCGAGCACCCGCCCGAGGAAGCCGCGCAGGTAACCCGCGACGATGTCCAGGTGGCTCTCCAGCAGGAAGTGGCCGCCGTTGATCAGGTGGACCTCCGCGTCCTTGGCGTCGCGGGCGAACGCTCGCGCGCCGGCCGCGCCGAAGATCTCGTCATTGCGGCCCCACACGGCGAGCACCGGGACCTCGCTCGTGCGGAGGAATTCGTGCAGCAGTGGGTAGAGCGGGCGGTTGTTCCGGTAGTCGCGGAACAGTGCCAGCTGGACCTCGTCGTTGCCCTGGCGGGAGACGAGGGCGATGTCGTGCTCCCAGGTGTCCGGGCTGACCAGGCTCGGGTCGGGCACGCCGTGCAGGTATTGCCAGCGGATGGCCTCGCGGCTCAGTGCGGCGCGGACGGCGGGCTCGGTGTCGGGGCCGGGGTTGGCGCCGTAGGCCCAGACGTCGGTCCAGAACGACTCGACGAAGCCTTCTTCGTAGCCGTTGCCGTTCTGGGTGACCACGGCGGAGATCCGCTCGGGGTGCTTGAGCGCGAGGCGCCATCCGAGGGGAGCGCCGTAGTCCTGGACGTAGAGGGCGTAGCGGCCCAGACCCAGTTGGTCGAGCAGTCCGGAGGTGAGTTCGGCGAGGGCGTCGAAGGTGTAGGTGAACTCATCCACGGGCGGGGCGTCGGAGTGGCCGAAGCCGAGGTGGTCCGGCGCGATGACGTGGTAATCGCCGGCCAGTAGCGGGATGAGCTCGCGGAACATGAACGAGCTGGTCGGGTAGCCGTGCAGCAGCACGATCGCGGGGGCATCGGCGGGGCCGGCTTCGCGGTAGAAGATCTCGTGGCCGTCGACGGTCGCGGTCCGGTGGTGCACCGAGCTCATGTCTAACCCCTCCGAGGGCTTTATCTGGTTAGTTCTCGTCATGCAAACATCGGTGGTCTAACCTGTCAAGCGAACCAATGCGGTTAGAGGGAGGGTGGTAACCGGTGGACACACTGCTGGACCTGCTCAACAGCCAACCCGTGGTGAACGGCGAGGAGCGGGACGCGCTCGCAGACCCGGCCGCGGGCAGGCGCTGGGCGCGGGAGCGCGGCGGTGAAGGCAGCCTCGCGGAACTGGAGTTGCTGCGCGAGGCGCGGGACGTCCTGCGGGACGTCGTGCGCGGAGAGAGCTCGCCCGCCGCGTTGAGCCCGCTGCTCGAAGGGGTCCACCAGATCCCGGAGATCACTTCCGGCGGTCTTCAGTGGAGAGTCGAAGCTCCCCCGCACGCCCGGCTGGCCGTCGAGGTGGTTCTCGCCTGGGCCGCCACCGAGAAGCGCCTCCCCGGGCGGCTGCGCCCCTGCGCCAATGACGAGTGCCGGCTGTTCTTGCTCGACCGCAGCCGCGCCAACCGCGCCCGCTGGTGCTCGATGGCTGTCTGCGGCAACCGCGAAAAAGCACGTCGCCACTACGAGCGCACCCGCTAGTCGTGGCTCCTCCGTCCGGTCGGCACAGAGGAGGGCCGCCGCCCGCAGCGGATCAGCCGGACCGCGAAGGATCCGGTCAGGCCGCGGCGATCCGGCAAGCACAAACACCGACGAGAGTTCCTCGGCCCGCTCAAGACTCCGCACTCCCGCTGGCCTGGGGAGAAGCCGTACGTCCTCCTGGACGACTTCCCCCCAAGCGCGCCGAGGTCCGAGCTGGGCCGCTGGCAGCGACGTCGAGCTGGTCTTCCCGCCGACCTGCGGATCCTGGCCGAACTGGATCGAATCGGAGTTCGCGGCCCTGCACTGCTTCGCCCTCAACTGCACGGACCACGGCGCCCACGAGGAGCGGAACGCCGCCCTCGTCGCCTGCACCCGCCGGCGCAACGCCCACGCCGAGCCCAAGACCGACTTCGCCCCCGATGCGCCGATCCGCCAGTGGGCCGCATACCCGTCCGCGCATACCCGTCCAAGGCCGCACGACAAGCCATGAGGAGCGGTCCGGTCGGTTCTCGATCAACGTTCTGCGGGGAACGCCGCGTGTCGGCCGAAGCCGACCATGACGAGCGCCATGAGTGTGAGAGCGATCATCCCGGCTGGAAGAGCCGGGGCGCCCACGCCGTCGACGACCACAGCCCCCGCAGCGCCGCCCGCGAAGATCGCCATGTTGAAGGACGTCGTCAGCATCGCGTTCGCCGCGTCGGCGTTCTCGCCCGCGGCCTCCCCCATGGCCGTCTGCAACTGCGTCGCCGAGCCGCCGAACGCGAGGCCCCACAGGACGATCGCGAGCAGCGCGAGCACAGTGGACTGCTGAGCAGCGGCAAGAAACGCTCCGGCGACGATGAACAGGACCACACTCGCCAGGGTGAGCCTGCGAAGCGCGCGGTCGATGAACACGCCGGTGATCCAGATGCCTCCGAGCGCGGCGACGCCGAAGACGAGAAGTGTGACGTCGAGCCGGAGCGCGAGACGCATCTGCTGAAGATAGGAAGCGATGTAGGTGTAGAGCAGGTTGTGCGCGAGCATCCACACGAATACGACGGCGAGGATCGTCGCCACACCGGGAATGCTCAGAACTCGGCTGAGCGGAGCGCGTGTCTGCGCCGACTGCCCAGGGGCGTCGGGCACGAGAAACTTCGCGAAGACCATGACGAGGACGCTGAGCAGTGACATCGCGGCGAAGGACCAGCGCCACCCGACCGTCGAGCCCAGCCAGGCGCCGAGTGGTGTTCCGACGCAGAGGGCGACGGGGGTTCCGGCCATGGCGAGGGCGAGGGCACGCCCGGCGTGCTCGGGTGCGGCGATACGCCGGGCGTATCCGGCGAGCATGCCCCACAGCAGACCGGAGAAGGCTCCCCCGACGAACCGGGCGACGAGAGCGACGGTGAACGACGGCGATACCGCCGTGGCGGCGTTCGCGACAAGGAACCCGAGCAAGCCCACAAGGAGGAGCGGCTTCCGCCGTGCCCCGCGCGTCAGCGCGATCGCCGGCACTGCCGAGAGCACCGTTCCGATCGCGTAGGCGCTCACGAGCTGGCCGGCGCCGCCTTCGGAGACGTCGAGTCCGGCGGCGAGCTGCGGGAGCAGCCCCGCCGGCAGCGTCTCGGTCATGATCACGATGAATCCGGTACACGCCATCACCACCAGTGCCGGAGCGGGGAACGACTCGTGAGCTCGCTCGCGGACCGGCGCGGGGCACGTTGGGGTCATCGGGGCGGACTCCTTCACTGATTATGGATTGACTGATCCGATATTGATCGACGTGCTTGCGGGTGTCAAACTGGATCAGTCAGTCCGCAATAAAGGAGGTTCGCCGTGTCCCCTGTCGGCCGTCCCCGCATCTTCGACATGGAGGCCGTCTTGGAGGCCGCGATGCTGCTGTTCTGGGAACAGGGCTACGAAGCGACATCGCTGGCCCAGCTCCGCGAGACCACGGGGCTGTCCTCCGCGAGCCTCTACGGTGCCTTCGGCTCGAAGGAGGGGCTGTTCGAGAAGGCCGTTGAGCACTACATCGCCGGACCGGGCAGTGTCACCGATGTCGTGGCCGACGAGGCGGGAAGCCCCCGCGAGGCCGTCGCCCGGCTCCTCCACGGGTCCATCGACATGCAGACCGACACGTCCCACCCTCGCGGATGCCTCGTCGCCCTCTCGGGGACGACCAGGGCGCCGGGGGCGGGCGAGGCCGGAGCGCGAAAGGTCGTAGCGGCGCGCCGCGCGGCGGACCGCGCGCGCATCAGGGCGTGCGTCGTACGCGGCATCACCTCGGGCGAACTCGCCGAGGACACCGACGTGGACGGCGTCACGTCAATGATCCACGGCTTCTTGCTCGGTATCTCGACACAGGTGTGCGACGGCACATCAGCACGCCACCTGCACGCCGCAGCCGACGCGGTGCTCGCGAACTGGGACACGCAGGGACGCTGACGCTCACGCGCACCACACGTCAGGAGCGTCTGGCGACCGGGCGCGCTCCGGCGAGAATCGGTGACGTGCCCGGACAGGTCACCGAGGTCGCGTGGACGGTGGTCACGGGTCCGGCAGGCCGCAGGGCTGAACGACCTCATGGGGGCGTTGCGATCGAGTTGCTGCCCGCCCGTCGGGCGGGCAGGGTCTGCGTCATGCTCGAACTGCGCGTCCTGGAGGCGGAATATCGGCATCTGTAGCGGGAGTTGCGACTGGCCGCACTTGCTGGGCGCCCTACGCGTTCGGCGTGAACACCACCGGGGCGGTTCGGTGAAACGATCCTCCCTCACTAGGATGAGTGACCCGCTCGGCGTGTCGTGAGTCTGCCGGGCGGGGCTGGGCAGAGTCGGCGCCGTGAACATCAAGACGAAGCTCGCCGTGCCCGCTCTTGCCGCCCTGCTGCTCGGCGGCCCGGGACTGGCACCCGCCAACGCCGGTACAGAACACCCGCACTGGAACCAGACGGTGAAGTGCGAAACGAAAGACCGGGACGGCCGCCGTATCCCGACGCGCGTCGGGAACGGGGACCTGGGCTGGAATCACTTCAGCGGAAAGCACAACATCAGGAAATGCGCGATCCTCGCCGCCGGGCTGAGGGACAAGGTCGACAAAGTGGATGGCCCGCGACTGGAGTATCTGGCGAAGGCCATTCACAACGGCAGGAAGGTCATCACCATCAAGATTATTGTGCAGTACGCGCGGCAGACCAAGGACAAGAAGTACAGGGTGAAGAAGGGCGAAGTGGTGGGAGTCATCACCGCTTATTGCGTGGGGATGAACAAGTGCCCGAACTGGGTGAATCAGTAGATGCCACTGGACCCGGACGATGTCGCCGAGGCGCAGTACGACACGGTGAGGCGTCTCCTCCCTTACGTCGCGGTGCCCCTGGCAGGCGACCTCTACGTGCGCGGTGTCCTGCCTGTCACCCGGCCGGAACCGGCGCTGCGCGTGGTCCTCGGCGGCCTGGGGGAGTACGACGTGGCGGCGTACGTCGCCTACGAAGTGCCCCTGCGAGACGGGGAGAGCGTACGGTCCGGGGGGGCGATTCTGCGGGCGGTCGTGCGCTCGTCGACCGGGACCCGCCTGTACGGCGCCAGCGACGTGGGCACGGTGCTGGGCATGACCGTGGTGTCCGTGAAACCAGAGCAGTGGGAAGCTGGTGCGGATTCCTACGAGGAGCGCGCCGGTGAATTCCTGCACGCCTTGCTGGAACCGTACGTAGAGGAACCACCCAGCCCAGGTGTACGTGGTTTTCTCTTCACGGGGCCTGAGCGTATGAGGATCTACGCGGCGGGCGGCGACACTCATGAGGTGATCGGAGCGGACGTGAAAGTGTCTGACCGTATGACGGCTCTCCTGTCAGCGCTCCCGTCTTTGGTCGAGGAGCCCGAGCGCCAGCGGGACTCGGACGATCCCCACTGTGCCCGCCTGGTGGACCTTCTCCGGTGGTAGAGCGGAAAGGCCCCCTTCCGCATGGGGTGGAAGGGGGCTCCCGGCCCGGTGAGGGTGGTGATCGTCGCTCACGCCCTCCCCGTCGGCTTTCCGGCGTTCGACAGGGTGGCGCCCTTCACCACCCTGCAGGTGCCGGCTCCGAACCGGTGATCTCCAGACGCGCCCCCCGGGTGCGGTCGGACGCGGGGCCCGTCTCCAGTTCGACGGCACCCGGTTCGACGACGAGCCGCAGCTCGCGCCCCACGGACGCCAGCGTCTCCGTGTCCACGCCGAAGACCGCGTCGGCCTGTTCGCCGGGCGCGAGACGCAGCCGGACGAAGCCCCGCAGCTCCCGCACGCGCGGCCAGGACGCGCCTCCGGACAGTCGGCGCACATAGAGCTGCACCGTCTCCTCGGCCGGCCGGGTCCCGGTGTTGCGGACGGCCACCCGGCAGGTCAGGCGCGGTGCGTCGGCGGCGACCCGCGTGTGCGACAGGCGGGGCGCCCCGTACTCGACGGTCGTGTACGAGAGGCCATGGCCGAACGCGTGGAGAGGTGTGGCGTCCTGATCGACGTAGCCGCGGTAGCGGTGGTCCTTGCCGTTGTAGAAGACGGGCAGTTGGGCGGCCGAGCGGGGCACGGACACCGGGAGGCGGCCGCGCGGTTCGACATCGCCGAACAGCACCTCCGCCACCGCGCGCCCGCCCCGCGGGCCCGGATACCAGGCGCTGAGCACCGCGTGGGCGGGCGCGTCGATCGCGGGCAGAGCGTGCGGGCGGCCCTGTACCAGTACCACCACGACCGGCGTTCCCGTCGCCGACACCGCGGCCAGCAACGCCCGTTGCGCCGGCGGCAGCGAGAGGTCCGCGAGGTCGACGCCCTCGCCGCAGGTCATGCCGGACGGGGCACCCGCCCCGGTGACGGCCGCCCCGTTCGCCTCGAAGGCGGTGCCGGGGGTCCGGGCGCTGGAACCGCCCAGCACCAGCACCGCGACGTCCGCACCGGCGGCCAGTCGCACCGCCTCGGCCACCTGCGACACGTCGTCCCCCACCAGCTCGCACCCCCGGGCGGCCACCACCTCGGTGTCCGGCCCGGCGGCCGCGCGGATGCCCTCCAGGACCGTGATGCCGTCACCGGGCCGCTGCGGCGCCGTGTAGTCGCCGATCTGCTGGGCGACCGAATCCGCGTTGGGCCCGAGCACCGCGATCCGCCGCACCGCACGGGACAGCGGCAGGACCCCGCCCTCGTGGGCGAGCAGTGTCACCGAGGCGCGCGCGATCCGCTCGCCCAGCGCGCGCAGCTCCCGCCCTCCCGCGTGGGAGCCGGCCTCGGGCACCGCCCGCTCGAACAGGCCGAGCCGGAACTTCAGGGTGAGCACCCTCGCGACCGCGGCGTCCAGCGCCCGGCCGGACACCAGCCCTCGCTCCGCGGCCTCGCCCAGCAGGGGGAAGCAGTCGTCCCACAGGCTCAGGTCGCAGCCGGCTTCCAGGGCCAGCGCCGCGGCCGAGACGCGGTCCCCGGTCAGCCGCACCAGTCGGTCGATCGCCGTTCCGTCCGCCATCACGACGCCGTCGAAGCCCCAGTCGTCGCGGAGCAGTTCGGTCAGCAGGTACCGGCTGGCAACGCACGGCACCCCGTCGAACTCGTTGTAGGCCGCCATCACCCCGGCCGCTCCGGCCGCTACCCCCGCCCGCGCCGCCGCGAGGTGGATCTCGTGCAGCTCCCGGTGCCCCAGCTCCGTCGCCGCGCTGTTGCGCCCCCCGACCGTCGCGCCCTGCCCGGCGAAGTGCTTCAGCACCACGGCGACACCGGCCCGTGCGGCCCCCTCCACCAGGGCCTCGGTCATGCGCGCCGCGAGGTACGGGTCCTCCGCGAAGCACTCCTCGCTGCGTCCCCAGCGTGGATCGCGCACCAGGTCCAGCGCGGAGACCAGCGCGACGTGGGCGCCCCTGGCCCGCAGTTCGGCGGCAGCGCCGGCCACCGCGTCCGCGTACAGCTCCGGGTCCCAGGTGGCGCCCGCCGCCAGGTTGACCGGCAGCACCGTGCCGTCCAGCGCCTGGTGGCCGTGCGGCATCTCCTCCACGAGCAGGACGGGGATGCCGAGCCGGGTGCCGTCCGCGACGTGCCGTTGCACGGCCGCCGCCACGGCGGCGCCGTCCCGGGCGTCGAGGCCGTCCCCGAAGCCCACGCCCGACCAGACGTCCGCCCGCTGCAAGCCGTACAGAGCGCCCATGCCGTCGAAGGCGGCGACCTCCGCGCGGAACGCGTCGGTGAGGCGGTGGCCGTCCGCGGTGCGCTCGTAGGCGTGCCAGCCGTACATGCGCTGGTTGAGCTGGCCCACCTTCTCCGCGAGGGTCATGCGGCCGAGCAGGTCGCGGACGCGCTCCGGCACCGGGGCCGCCGGATCGCGGTAGCGGGGGACGGTCACCGCAGCTCCAGGACGACGACGCCGTACGGGTCTATCCGCACATCCTCGACCGGGGTGCCCTCGGCCAGGTCGTGCAGCCCCCCGTCCGCCTCCGGACGCACCACCAGCGGCTCGGCGCTCTGGCTGACCAGCCAGACGAAGCGCCGGCCGTCCGCGTGCGCGAGGACATCCGCCGCCACGTGCGGATCGGCGACGGTGACCGGTCGTCGCGCGCCGGACACCCGCGCCAGCGCCGCGTACAGCCGGTGCGTCTCCTCCGGGTTGACCCGCGCCGTGCGGGCCGCCATGTGCTCCAGCGGGTAGGTGGCCAGCACGGTGCGGCCCCTGCCGGTCTCGTGCACCACCAGCGCCGGCCGGCCATGCGCGTCCACCGCGACGACCCGACCCGCCCGCGGGACCACGGGCAGGTAGGCGCGGCTGTCCTCGTTGCCCGCGACCGGGAAGCGCAGGACCTCCCCGGCGCGCAGGTCGCCGAAGTCCTCGGTGAACGTCATCTCCAGCACGTCGTCCTCGATCGGCTCGGCGACGCCGTACGACAACTGGAGCTCCACGCCGAAGAGTCCGTCCAGGTCGTCGAACCAGGGGCCCCGCGTGCCGGGGTGCTCGCCGGAGCAGAACGACAGGTAGACGGTGGCCCCGTCGGCGGCGCGGCGGGCCAGCTCCCTGCGGGTGCGGGTGGTGAGCTGCCGGGTGGCGGGCAGCAGGTACAGCGACGCCTCGCCCGGCAGTCCGTCGGCCTCGCGGCTGAGGGCGACGGGCAGGTCGGCGGCGCGCGCGGTGACGTAGCCCTGGTGCAGCGAGGTGAAGATGAGCGGCCGGTCGGCGGGGCGGCTGTAGGGGTAGCCGCGTTCCAGGAAGGCGGGCACCACGAGGGCGGCGTCGGCCTCCGACCGCGAGCAGTTCGGGAAGTCCACGGCCCTCAGCACGTCCGCGAAGGCGGCCAGTTCCCGCAGCGGTTCCTTGGGGGCGCCGGTGGAGTCGGTGATGCCGAAGTGCATCTCGAAGGGGTGATGGTCGTACGGGGACCGGTCCCACAGGTCGTCGTAGTCGGTGTTGTTCCAGGCGATCCACCCGGTGGCACCGCCCAGCAGCGAGTTGTGCAGGGTCTGGCGGTAGAAGTGGCCCGCGTTGGCCGCCGAGACGGTGTCGGTGGACAGCCCGAACTCCTCCAGCACCACCGGCTGCCCGGTGACGGCCGCCAGTTCGCACTCGAAGGCCGCCCGGTAGTGCTGGCGCGGCCGGTCGGTGTCGGAGCGGTACACGTGCGGGCCCACGAAGTCCACGTACTCCGCCGTGTCCCGCAGCGAGAAGCCGTTGTCGCGGCCGGTGACCTCGATGCCCCACGCCCCGTCGCCCAGCGACACCGGCTGCGTCGCGCCGGTCGCGCGCACCGCGTTGCACATCGCCTGGGCCCAGGCGGTCACCACCTCGGAGGACGGCGGGTCGACCTGGTAGACGCGCCCGTACCCCGGCATCTCGTTGGTGATCAGCCAGCCGGTGACCGCCGGGTGGTCCTTGAACCGGCGCGCCATGCGGGAGACGAACCACGCCTGGCGGCCCACCATCCACACGTCCTCGTACAGGTCGCGGCCGCCCCGCCAGGCCGGGTCCCAGTTCTCACCGGACATGTGGCCGACGATGAAGGTCGGCACCGTCCCCATGCCCGCCTCCTGGTGGGCGTCGAGGAAGTCCTCGAACCTGGCGCACAGTTCCTCGTCGACGCGGCCCGGCTCCGGGTGGAAGTCGGGCCAGTAGAAGAAGGACCGGGTCATGTTCAGGCCGTGGTCGCCCAGGACGCGCAGTTCCTCGCGGACCGTCGTCGGGTCGTAGTCCCGCCACATCAGCGGACCGCCGGTGCGGGACCAGAAGTTGGCGCCGAGCCAGGGCAGGACGGCGGGCTGGTGGGTGAGCTGGGCGCTGTGGCGTCGCATGGTCCTTCTCGCGTGGTGGGGGTTCGGGTGGTGCGTGACCGCGGTGCACCGCGGCCGTCGGGTCAGCCTGCGGTGGCCGCACCCGTGGCGCCGCCGTCGGGCGGGGCGGGGCCGGTGGACTCGCGCACCACCAGCCGGGGCCGGCCGGCGACGCCGGTCTCCTCGACCGGCTCGCCGCACAGGGCCAGCAGCGTGCGCGCGGCGGCGGCGCCGACCCGCTGCACCTGCTGGTCGACCGTCGTCAGCCGGGGGTGGAGCCAGCTGCCGAGCGGCAGGTTGTCGTAGCCGACCACCGACACGTCGCGGGGGACGGCCAGCCCGGCTCGCTGCGCGGTGCCGATGCCGCACACCGCCATCGAGTCGTTGGCGTACACGAGCGCGGTGGGCCGCCCCTCCGCCGCCAGCAGCGCCTCGGTGGCACCCACGGCGTGCCGTTCGCTGAAGTCGGTCGGCAGCACCGCGAAAGGCCGCAACCCGGCCTCGCCCAGGGCCTGTGCGAAGGCGGTCCGGCGCACCCGGGTGTGCTCCAGCTCCGGCGGCCCGCTGATGTAGGCCACGCGCCGGTGGCCGAGCGCCAGCAGGTGCGCGACCGCCTCGGCGATCCCCGCCCCCTGGTCGCGCAGCCCGACGCGCGGCACCACGGCCGTGCCGTCCGGCGCGCCGAGCAGCACCGCGGGCAGCCCCAGCCGGGCCAGCAGCGCGGGGCGGGCGTCCTCGTCGCGGGCGTCGGTGAGCACCGCGCCGTCCACCCGGCCCTCGGCGGCCAGCCGCTCGTAGAGCGCGTACTCCTCACGGTGGCCGCTCACCAGGTGCAGCAGCAGACCGTAGCCGCGCGGCGCCAGCTCGCCCTCTATGCCGGTGATCAGCTCGCTGAAGTGCGGGTCGGAGCCCAGCACGTCGGTGGGGCGCCGGACCACCAGCGCCAGACTGCGGGTACGGGCGTGGCGCAGGGCCACCGCGGGGGCGCTGGGACTCCATCCCAGTTCGAGCGCGGCGTCGAGGATCCGGCGCCGGGTCGCCTCCGAGAGCCTGCCCTTGTTGTTGAAGGCCTGCGAGACGGCGGCGGTCGACACGCCTGCCTCGGCGGCGACCTCCTTGATGGTCGGACGCCGCCCCGGCCGCCCGGTGGCCACGCTCACATCTTCACCGCCCCGCTGACCAGGGCCTGCTGCATGCGCTTCTGGAGCACCGTGTAGACGAACCAGACCGGCACCAGGGTCAGTACCGTGCCCGCCGTCAGGACCCCGTAGTCCGTGCCGGTGATCGACTTGAGCGTGGGCAACGCCACCTGGACCGTGCGCTGCGCAGGGTCCGGCCCGATGATGACCAGCGAGTACAGGTACTCGTTCCAGAAGGTCAGGAAGTTCAGCAGCAGCACCGTGGCGATGCCCGGCAGGCACATCGGCGTGTAGACGTGGCGCAGCACCGCGAAGGTCGACGCCCCGTCCAGCCGCGCGGCCTCCTCCATCTCCGGCGGGATGGTGCGCATGAACTGCACGAGGATCACCACCGAGAGCGGCAGCGCCGTCGCGGGCAGGAACAGCACCATGAAGATCCGGGTGTGGAACAGCCCGGTGGCCGCCGCCAGGAGGAAGGTGGGGAAGAGCGCCGCGAAGGTCGGGATCAGGAAGCCGAGGGAGAAGACCTTCTCCACCACTCCCGCCAGCCGTCCGGTCGAACGGGCCAGCGCGAACGCGGCCGGTATCGCCAGCAGCAGCGTGAGCGCCAGCGAGAACACCGTCACCAGCGCCGAGTTGACTACCGCGAGCCCCAGGTCGGCGCTGTCGAAGGCGGTCCGGAAGTTGCCCAGGCCCAGCGAGGTGGGCGGAGCGAAGGGATGGGCGAAGATCTCGTCGTTCGACTTGAACGCCGAGGCGAGGAAGTAGTACAGCGGGACGACGAGCAGCACCGCGTACGTCCACACCAGGATGTGGGCCGGGAGCCAGCGCTTGCCGAGCTTCATGAGTGCTGCTCCGATCAGTAGTTCTGGCGGAAGACGCGGCGGATCGTCAGGAGCCCGACGAGACCGGCGAGGAAGAGCAGGACGCCCACCGTCTGGCTGTAGCCGAGGTCGGCGGCGATGAACGCCTTCTGGTAGACGAGGAACGACAAGGTGGTCGACGACGTCCCGGGACCGCCCTGCGTCAGCAGCAGCACGTGCTGCGCCGAGCCGAACAGCGTCCACAGGAACTGGAGCATCGTCACCACGCCCACGTAGTCCCGTATCACCGGGAAGTGCACCGTCCACATCGTCCGCCAGTGGCCGGCCCCGTCCAACTGGGCGGCCTCGCCCAGTTCCTCCGGCACACTGCCCAGCCGGGCGGCGAACAGGACGGCGGTGAAGCCGATGCCGCTCCAGATGTCGAGGGCGATCAGGCAGGCCAGCGCCGTCGAGGGCGAGGCCAGCCAGGCGTCGGTGAGCGAGTCCAGACCGACACCGGACAGGGCGCCGTTGAGCAGGCCGTCCGGGGACAGTGCGGCGTAGAAGACCATCGCCTTCGCCGGCGTGGAGATCAGCCCCGGGATGAACAGCAGGTACCGGATCACCCGGTGGCCAGGCGGCCGTTGGGCGACGTAGTACCCCAGCATGTACGCGCAGACGATCATCACCGGCAGGGCGACGGCCAGTTGGACGGCCGTGTTGCGGATCGCGTCCCAGAACACCGGGTCGTCCAGCACCACGCGGACGTTGTCGAGACCCGCGAAGGACACAGGCTGCAACATGCCCGGCCAGTGGAGAGCCGCGATCACGAAGATGGCGAGCAGCGGCCCGACCATGAACACCAGGTACCAGACCAGCGCGGGGACCGCGAGGACGGTGCCGCCCTGCCGGGGCCGCCGCGGAGCGGAGGCGGAAGGGGGCGGCGGTGCGGACCGGCGGGCCGCGCGGCCGTCCGGCGGCGTCGTGAGCGTCGTCATGCGGTGACTCCCGGGGAACGGGTGGCGGATGCGAGGGGGACCGGGCGGCTCATGCGGACCGATACGCGGATTCGAGGGCGGCGCGTACCCGGGCCGCGCTCGTGCCCCGGGTGAAGGACGTGCTGGTCGCGGTGATCAGCGGCTGCGCGGCGGCGGGCGGCACGTACACGTCGGGCAGGAGAACCTGGCTCACCCGGGGCCCCAGCCGCTGGGCCGCCCCCACCAGCGGGAAGTCCGTGCTGACCGCGTCCGTGCGCAAGGCCATGTCCCGGCCGCTCTCCGTCACGAACCGGGCCACCGTGTCGGGCCGGTACATGAATCGCAGGAATTTCTCGACCTGCTCGATCTTGCGCACGCCGTTGGGGCTGATCCAGAACCCGATGAGGGTCTGGGCGCGGATCACGGTCGGCGCCTCGTGCGCGGCCCCTTCGGCCAGGGGCCAGCCGCCCACCTCGGTGTGCCGGGCCACCCGCTCCGGCACCTTGGCGAGCGCCGAGGACATGGCCGACTGGATGGCCGCCTCCCCGGTGTTGTACTGCGTGGTCATCGAGTCGGACGTCAGCCCCTGCGCCTTGTCCGCGAAGACGCCGGCGTCGCGCAGGTGCGTGAAGTACTCGATGCCGCGCCTGGCGCCGCGCCCGCCGAAGTCGCCCGTGGCGTAGACGTGCCGGGCCTCCTCCTCGGTGAGGAACGTCTGGATGATCTGCGCCATCAGCTTCTGGCCGGTCCAGTCGTTGCCGCCCACGGTCACGGGGGCCAGTCCCTTGGCGCGCAGCTTGCGGGCCGCGGCGATCAGCGCGTCCCCCGTGGTGGGGATCTCGTCCACGCCGGCCCGGTCGAGCAGGGCACGGTTGTAGGCGACGGGCCAGTTCGTGGCGAAGTAGGGGAACGCCCTCACCCTGCCCTCGTCGTCGGTCCAGTCGGCGAGCGCGGCGGGCAGCACCCTCCCGCGCAGCCCCCACTCGTCCAGGTACTTGCCGACGTCCACGGTCGCGCCGACGTCCGTCCAGGCCAGCGTCTTGTCGTAGAGGTTGACCATCACGACGTCGGCCTCCTTGCGGGCCAGCCGCGAGGTCTCGTACACCTGGCCGAGATCGTCGCTGTTGACGAGGTTCTTGACCTTGATCCCCGGGTTTTCCTTCCGGAAGCGCTTGACGGCGGCGAGGTAGGTGGGGGAGCCCGGCGCGGTGGTGCCGAGCTGGGTGTGGACGACGAGCGTGTCCGGGTCGGAGTCCGCCGACGCCAATGACGAACAGCCGGACAGAGCGGGCAGGGCAACGGCCGCAGCCAGACCGGAACCGGCGGCGAGCAGGTCGCGCCGGGTCAGCGATGAGCGCACAGCGGGGGTCTCCAACCAAGCGGTTAACGATTGGTTAATCGATGTACCTCGTGAGGTGCGAGGACCATATGGAGTGCGGCGACCGCGGTCAAGAGGCTGAGGCCCGGGACTTCGGCCGGTCCGTTCAGATCGTGACCGGGTGGGCGGCGGGAATGCCGAGCCGGCCGGCCACGGTGGTGAGGGCCGCGCCCGGCGGCAGCGCGACCCGGTCGCCGCGGGCCGGATCCCGGTGGATAGGCAGGGCCGGCATTCCGGCCGGGACCGGAATGCCGGAGGGACCGCCGCCCCGGCATCACCGCGAGCGAGTGGCCCAGGACGTGCCCGTCCCACTCGCTCACGCTCACCGCCGCGCCGTGACGCCCGTCACCCCGGTACGCGAGCAACGCCGGTCCCCGTTCACCTCGCGACGGACCACCACGACCCGGCGGGAGGTCGTCGGAAGGGGGCCGGTCCGACCGTCGGCGAGGTCGGACCGGCCCCCGGGACGAGGCGCGGGAAACCGTCAGGTTGTGGCGAAGGCGGCGAGGATTCCGGCCGCCAGTGCCGAGCGTTCGACCATGCCGCTCAGCGTCACGTGCTCGCTGCGGGCATGTGCGCCGCCACCCACCGCGCCGAGCCCGTCCAGTACCGGCGTGCCCGCGGCCAGGATGAAGTTCCCGTCGCTGGCACCGCCCACGGCGGTCTCCCGCAGGTCGAGCCCGAGCGGGGCGGCACACTGCCGGGCGATCGCGAAGAGGTGTCCGACGCTCTCGGTGCGCTCGAAGACCGGGCGGTTCCAGCCCCCAGCGACCTTGAGGCCGGTCCGGGGATCGACCGGGGCGAGTGCGGCCAGGGCCCCGTCCAGCCGAGCGCGTTCGGCGTCGGTCGCCACGCGGATGTCCAGGTGGGCGGTGGCCTCTCCCGCCGTGACATTGCTGCGGGTCCCGCCGCGGAGCACACCGACGTTGACCGTGGTGCCGGCCTGCGGGTCCGCGAGGGCTTCCAGCTTGAGCACCTGACGGGCCATCTCGTTGATGGCGCTGGCGCCGCGCGTCGGGTCGAGCCCGGCGTGTGCCTCCTCGCCGGTGACGGTGAGTGAGAACAGTCCGACTCCCTTGCGTGTCGTCTTCACCGCCCCGTCCGCGCTCGCCTCGAAGACCAGCGCGGCCCGGGACCTCCGGGCCTCGGCGACGATGACGTCGCTGGACGCCTGACTGCCCGTCTCCTCGTCACCGTTGAGCAGCAGGGTGCACTCCGGACGCGGCAGACCGAGCGCCGTGAGCGCGCGCAGCGCCCAGACGGCCTGGACGAGTCCCGCCTTCATGTCGAACACCCCGGGGCCGGAGATGCGGTCGCCCTCCCGGTGATAGGGCCACTCGCTCAGGGTCCCCGTGGACCAGACGGTGTCGTAGTGGCCGACGAGCAGCAGCGGCGCGCCGGACGACGGACCCGTGCCCGGATAGCGGCGGATCAGGATGTCGCCCGCCTCGTCGCGGGGGATCATCTCCTCCGCCGCGGGGGCGCCGAGGGTGGTGTCGAGCCAGCCGCGGACCCAAGTGAGGCAGGCCGTGAGGGAGAGGGTGTCGTCGCTGGAGCTCTCCTGGGAGGTGTAGGCGGCGAGGTCGGCGTCCATCGCGTCCTGGTGCTGGTCCAGCCAGCGCCGCACGGCGACGGCCTGGGCCTCCGTCAGCACGGGGGACGCCGGCAGACCATGACCTGAGGGGGCCTCGTCGGCCATCCCTCCGCCGGCCGTCCCTCCGCCGGTCGCGGCGGCCAGTCGGTCGAGGGCGTCCAAGCGGGACTCGGACATAGCCGAGGGGTCCTTCTCCAGTTCCCGCAGACCGTCCACGACGGCCCGCAGCACCGGCAAGTCCCGCCCCGCGCGCCGCGCCAGCTCGAACACCGGCGCGTAATGCGTGGTGACCTCCACCGGGCGGCGGCGGACGGCCAGGTCGCGCCAGATGCCGCTGCGGTCCTTGGGCTGGGTACGCAGCCACGCGGTCAGCCGGTCGCAGGCCGCGTCCCGCAGAGCGGGGTCGTAGCCGGGCCGGAAGGCCGCCGCCTCGAAGGCGTCGAAAGACTCGAGACGTGCGCCGGCCGCATCGGCCACCGCGTACACCTCGGCGGTCAGCGCGTACATGGTGGCGCGATGGCGGTCCATGAGGTCGGCCATGGGGGCGTCGGCCAACGCGGTGGCCGAGAGCATCGCGCCGAACGCGGCCTTGGCCCACAGGTAGCCGTCGACGTTGTCGTCGGCCCGCGCCGGGCCCCATGCCTGGAGATCGGCGACCAGGGCGCGCACCCGGTCCGAGACGGGGGCGCCGTCGCACTCCCCGATGACGAACGCGCCGGGTCCTCCGTCCCGCACCACCCCCGGTTCGACGAGGTCGGCGAAGATGTTGACGAATGCCGCGAGGGTACGGCCGGTGCCGACATGCTCCGCGATCAGCGCCTCGTTGAAACCGTTCTGCACGGAGACGACATAGCCGTCCGGAGCGAGGCGGGGCGCTATCCATTCCATGGCCGCCCCGGTGGCCTGAGCCTTGACGCTGAGCAGGACCCGGCCGAGCGGCGGCCCCTGGTACGCGTCAGGCGTGGTGGCGTCCAGCCGGACGCTCTCCCGCTCCTGCCCGCGCAGGATGGTCAGCCCGTCCGCCCGGATCGCGGCCACGTGGGCCGCGTCGGTGTCGATGACCGTGACCGGGTGGCCGGCCGCCGCGAGACGGTGGGCGAGCGTGCCGCCGATGGCGCCCGCTCCGACCACGGTGTAGGCGTCGCCGGTCATGAGGTGTGTCCCTTCGTGGTGGGGTGGGCCGCCTCCTGGGGCGGTTCGGGGGAGAGGGGCGGGGCCGGGGGCTCGGTGGCGGCCTCGCCCGCCGGTGGCCACAGCCGTGGCAGGTGGCTCGCGCCCGTACCGCTGCCGCCGTCCACGCGCAGGATCTCCCCGGTCACCCAGGAGGCTTCGGGACCGGCGATCCACACGACGGCGCGCGCGATGTCCGCCGGGGTTCCCGGACGTCCCAGAGGGTTGACGGAGACGGCCGCGGCGTATTCGTCGGTGACGGGGTTGCAGGCGCTGTCCACCCCGATGAAGCCGGGGCTGACGGCGTTCACGCGGATGCCGTACGGGCCGAGTTCGAGGGCCGCCGCGCGGGTCGCCATCTCCAGCGCGGCCTTGGAACTCGCGTACGGGCCGCCGCCGGGCCGGGCGCGCAGCGCGGAGCCGGAGGAGATGTTGACCACGGACGCGCCCCGCCCGGAGGCCCTCGCGCGGCGGGCCAGTTCGGCCGTGGCGAGGACGGGGGCCCGGGTGTTGAGCGCGAAGACCCGGTCCCAGTCGGCGGCGCTGACCTCGATCATGTCGAGCGACGGGTAGACACCGGCCGCGTTGACCAGGACGTCCACCGGACCGTGGGCGTCCCAGGCGCCGGATACGGCGGCGGCCGGGCCGTCCGCGGTGCACAGGTCGTGTATCCGGTGGGCCCCGCCCAGCGCGCTCGCCGTCGCCGCGAGGCGGTCGGCGTCGATGTCGACGAGGGTCAGTGTGTGGCCGTTCGCGGCGAAGTGCTCGGCGACGGCCCGTCCGATGCCGCTCGCGGCTCCGGTGACCAGTACGTGCGCCATCAGGAGAACTCCTTGTCCTTCGTCTCGGGCATGGTCAGGTAGACGACGAGGGAGAGCAGGGCGGCACCGGAGACGTACAGCCAGAGCTTGTCGGCGTGGCCGGAGTCGCTCAGCCAGGTCGTGACGTACGGGGCGGTGCCGCCGAAGACGGCGACGGCCAGCGCGTACGGCAGGGCGATACCGGTGGCCCGCACCTCTGGCGGGAACTGCTCCGCCATGATCACCGCGCAGTTGGCGGAGTAGCCGAGGACCAGCAGCATGCCGGTGAGCTGGACCAGGAACACGACGAGGAAGCTGTCGTTCAGCAGGTGCAGCATCGGCCAGGAGAGGAGGACGAAGCCCCCGGCGAAAGCCGCCAGGGTGGGCTTGCGCCCCAGCTTGTCGGAGAGCAGCCCGGCGAAGGGCAACAGCACGATGAAGATCAGCAGGCACAGGGTCTGGGAGAACAGCGCCTGCTTCAGCGGGATGCCGGTGGTGAGATTGGCGTATGTCGGAAGGTAGTTGACCCAGATGTAGTAGGTCAGCGTGCCGGCGATGGTGATGCCGGCGACCCGCAGCGCGGCGGCCGGGTGCTCGACGAACATGGCCTTCAGCGGGTTCTTCCTGGCCTGCCCGCCGGCCTTGGTCTCGTGGAAGGACTCGGTGTCCTCGACGGTCACCCGCAGCCACAGGCCGACGAGGCCGAGCAGCGCGCCGATCACGAAGGCGGCCCGCCAGCCCCAGCTGCGCAAGGCGTCCTCGCTGAGCAGCGAGGTGAAGGCGGTACCGAGCAGGGAGGCGATCAGGACGCCGCCCGCGACCGACACCTGCTGCCAGGAACCGGCGAAGGCACGCCGTCCGGGCGCCGCGGACTCGACCAGGAACGCCGAGGACGAGCCGAACTCGCCGCCCGCGGAGAAGCCTTGCGCGAGCCGTGCGAGCAGCAGGATCACCGGCGCAGCGATGCCGATCGTCTCGTAGCCGGGGGTGATCGCGATGACGAAGCCGGCGCCCGCCATCAGGCCGATGGTGAGGGAGAGCCCCTTCTTGCGGCCGTGCCGGTCGGCGTACGCGCCGAGGACGGCGGCACCCACCGGGCGCATCACGAAGCCGACGGCGAAGACGGCGAGCGTGGACAGGAGCGCGACCGCGCCCTCGGCCTGGGGGAAGAAGACATCCGCGATGATCTTCACGAAGATGCCGTAGAGGGCCCAGTCGACGAATTCGACGGTGTTGCCCACGGAGCCGGCCACGATGGCCTTCCGCTGTCTGGGCGTGAGTTTGGGGGATGGAGCGGTACCGGGAGCGGCGGCGGTTCTCACGAGGAGGGTCCTCGCTTTCTCTGGGAGTTTCTCGGGCGACGGACCGGGGTGCGGGCGTGCGGGCCCGGGTGTTCCCGGTGGGGGCGGTCTCGCCGCGACCTCGCGGGACAGGCCCGGCCGGGGTGGGCGGCGCGCCGGGGGGACGGGTGCGCGTACGAGAGGGGGTGCGCACAGGGGGTGGTGTGCGCGAGCAGGGTGCGCCCGGGGGAGGGTGTGCGCGGGCGGGGTGCGTACAGGGGGGTGGTGTGCGCGGGAGGAGTGCGCACAGGAGAAGTGGTGTGCCGCGGTCGGGGTGCGGTCTCCGGTGTGTGGGTACGCCGGAGTCGGGCGGGGACGCGGGTACGCGTACGAGGTGCCCGTGGGCCGCTGGGACTGCGGGTCAGGCCGACGGCTGGTGCGCGAGGCAGTGCTCGGCGATCTCGCGGTGGGTGGCGAACCACACTCCGGAGTGACCCGCGATGTGCGCGAGCAGTTCGTCGAGCACCACCAGCCGGGAGCGGTGGCCGATGATGTGCGGGTGCATGGTGAGCTGGAAGAGGCCGCCGGCCGTGTACGCGGCGTCGAACTCGTCCTGCCAGATCCGGAGCACGTCCCGTGGCGCGATGTAGGGACGCAGCGAAGCGAAGCGCTCCATCATGAAGTACGGCGCGTCGTCGCGGATCCACTCCACCGGAATCTCCACCACGCCGGTCGCCTCGCCGTCCTCGACCAGCTCGTAGGGCTCGTCGTCGGCCATCAGCGAGGAGTCGTACAGCAGGCCCATCTCACGTGTGATCGCCAGGGTGTGCGGTGAGAAGTCCCAGCTCGGGGTGCGGATACCGACGGGGCGTACGCCGCCGATCCGCTCCAGGGTGTCGGCCGCGCGGAACTGGAGTTCCCGCTCGGTCTCCGGGGTGAGGAGGGTGTTGCGCTCGTGGATCCAGCCGTGGATCGCCAGCTCGTGTCCGGCCGCCGTGTAGGACAGTGCCTCCTGCGGACGCAGCAGCGCGCAGACGGCGGGCATGAAGAAGCTCGCCGGAACGCGGTGCCGCTCCAGCAGGGCGAGGATCTTCGGCACGGCGACGCGGGCGCCGTACTCGCCCTGGGCGAGTTTCGCCGGGCTCGTCTCGCCGTCCCGCAGGGCCGGGGTCTCGTGGTCGGAGTCGAAGGACACGGCCACCGCGCAGCGGGCCCCGCCGGGCCAGGCGTCCGGCGCCAGGGAGCGCCCGGCTCGGACGCGTCCGACATGACCGCGCCAGGTCGGCTCGTCCCATTCCCACGGCTGCTGCTGTTCGCTCTGCGGCATCGGGATCCCGCCTTCCGTGAGAGAAGAGTGTTCTGGGAAGTTTCGTAACGTTTGTCTTTCCGGTCCTTGCCGCTCTTGCGCGGCCCGCCGGTGGTGCTACATCGTGGCCGTCTCCTGTTCTTCAACCCCGGAAATCGTTGAGAATCGCCATGAACCACCTTCAGGCGAAGGATTCCGCCGCGCTGCAGGCGCAGCTCGACGAGACAGACCTCGCCCTCGCGCACGCCCTCCAGATCGCGCCCCGTGCCTCATGGACGGCGATCAGCGAGGTGCTGGGGCTGAGCGCGGTGACGGTCGCCCGCCGCTGGGGGCGGATCTCCGACCGGGGTCTGGCCTGGGTGACGGCGACCGGCAGCCCCGCCCTGTGGCGGTCCCTGTGCAATGCCTTCATCGACGTGGAGTGCGAGCCCTCCGCCCGGCGCGGCGCCGCGCTCGCGCTGGCCCGGGACCCGCGCACGAAGTCCGTCATGGAACTGGCCAGCGGGCGCGACATCCACGTCAACGCCGTCACCCAGGACCTCCCCAGCCTGTCCCGCTTCATCCTGGACGGGGTGAGCCGGCTGCCAGGCGTGGTGCGGGTGAACACCCAGATCACCACGCGCATCCTCGTCTCGGGCAGCGACTGGCGGCTGGACGCGCTGCCTCGCGCCCAGCAGCTCCTGCTCCAGGCCGTCGCGGACGAGACCGCCGCGCGGCAGGCCACCCCTGGGCCCCTGAGCGGCCCGGACCGGAAGCTGCTGCTGGCCCTCGCCCCGGACGGCCGTTTGCCCGTCACCGACCTGGCCAAGCGCACCGGCACCAGCCAGACCGCAGTCCGGCGGCGGCTGGCACGGCTGGAGCGTACGGGTGCCGTCGCCTTCCGCTGTGAGATCTCCCAGCACATCACGGGCTGGCCGGTCACCTCCCTCATGTGGGCGAAGGCCCCGGTCGCCCAGCGGCGGCGGATCTTCGAGCAACTCGGCCGGATGCCCGACGTCCGGCTGCTGACCGCGACCAGCGGCGAGACGAACGTGCTGCTCTCCACCTGGCTGCACTCGGTCGACAGTGCCCACGATCTGGAGGACCGGATCGGCACCGCGTGCCCGGGGCTGGAGATCGTCGACCACGGCATCGTCCTGCGGACCCTGAAGCGGCAGGGATGGATTCTCGACGAGATGGGACGCCGCCTGGAGAGCGCACCCATCGACCCCTGGTACGACGGGGACATCGCGCCCCCGGCCCGCTGACGAGCCCGTGCCGTCCGGGCGATGGTGGCGCGCCGAGGACCGCGGACCCGTCCTCGGGCCCGTCCTCCGGCTCGCCTTCGCGGCCGGCCGGACAGGCAGGCTCGGGCAGATCGCGGAAATCCTGGCAGTCAGCGGCCGGGTAGTTGCACGGGTAGCGGCGTTCTTGGAAGGCGGACACCGCCTTGCGCGTCGTATGGCGTGCGCGGGGGGGGGCGAGGTGTGCGCCCGCTGATGCCGGGCCGGTGGTTGCGACTGCGGGCGTCCGGCACCGTCCAAGCCTTCCACCAAGCGTTCACCGTATGGTGTTCGCGTCGCTGTGGGGTGGGGTTTCGGGAGGTGTCCAGGTGGATCGTGCCGAGCCTCGTTCGTACCACCAGACTCGACGCGGCTCCCTGGACCGCCCGGAGGCCGGAGCAAGGCTCGCCAGGCCCACCCCGGCGACGTGACATCTCGTGACAGATGAGAGGCTCGGACGGGTGAGCGAGACATCACCGAACACCCTGCAATACCGCTTTGACGGGCCGGAAGGCGCTCCCGTCCTGGTCCTCGGCCCCTCACTGGGTACCACATGGCACATGTGGGACCGGCAGGTGCCGGAGTTGAGCAGACAGTGGCGCGTGCTGCGGTTCGACCTGCCCGGGCACGGCGGTGCCGCCGCCTATCCGGCGGACTCGGTGGGGGCGCTCACGGAGCGGCTCGTGCACACCCTGGAGGGTGCCGGGATACGGTACTTCGGGTACGCGGGCTGCGGCTTCGGCGGAGCCATCGGCATCGACCTCGCGCTGCGCCACCCGCAACGCCTCGCCTCGCTCGCGCTCGTCGCGAGCGCGCCCCGCTTCGGCACCGCCGACGAGCACCGCCAGCGTGGCGTCGTCGTGCGTACGAACGGCCTCGACCCCGTCGCCCGTACCTCGCCCGAGCGCTGGTTCACGCCCGGGTTCGCCTCCGCGCAGCCCGCCATCACCGACTGGGCCGTGCAGATGGTGCGCACCACTGATCCCGGCTGCTACATCGCCGCCTGCGAGGCACTCGCGACCTTCGACACGAGCGCCGTGCTCGACCGCGTCACCACGCCCACCCTCGTCGTGGTCGGGGCCGAGGACTCCCTCGCGGGGCCCGCGCAGGCCCGTACCCTCGTTGCCGGGATCAGCGACGCGCGCCTCGCGCTCGTCCCCGGCGCGGCCCACCTCGCACCCGTCGAACAGCCCGCCGCCGTCACGGAGTTGCTCGTGCGGCACTTCTCGACGAGCTGGTCGCCGCAGGCCGCACTGCCGGTCGCGGCCGCACCCGCCGCCGCGCCGCCGCTCGCCGCCCCGCGCCCCGAGATCGCCCCGTACCGCGGCACGGCGGGCACCGACGGCGACGCGGACACCCGCACGGCCGGGCTGCGGCTGCGGCGCGAGGTGCTCGGCGACGCGCACGTGGACGCCGCGCTCGCCGCGACCGACGAGTTCACCGAGGACTTCGACGACCTTCTCACCCGCTACGCCTGGGGCGAAGTGTGGCAGCGACCCGGGCTCGACCGCAGCCACCGCGCCTGCGTCGCACTCGGCGCGCTCGCCGCCGCCGGGCACTTCGAGCAGTTCGCCGTGCATGTACGCGGCGCGCTGCGCAGCGGCCTGACGCCCGCCGAGATCAAGGAGGCGCTCCTCCAGATCGGTGTGCACTGCGGAACCGCCACCGCCGAACGCGCCTTCCAGGTCGCGCGCGAGGTCGTACGGGAGGAGACGAGCCCGCGCGAGTAGACCCCAACGGGCCGGGGCACAGGTCCGCGCGCGGAGACACGACCGCGCGGGGGCTGGCCCCCGAACCGCCGTCCCCCGCACCGTGCGCGAGGATGGGACGCATGGAGCTGATCAAGAAGACCCACGCCTGTGTCCGTCTGGAGCGCGAGGGCCGCACCCTCGTCATCGACCCGGGCGTCTTCAGCGAACAGGACGCCGCCGCGGGAGCCGACGCCCTCCTCGTGACCCACGAGCACCCCGACCACTTCGACCCGGCCAAGCTGAGCGCCGCGCTGGAGGCGAACCCCGCCACCGAGCTGTGGACGCTGCGCTCCGTGGCCGAGCAGCTTTCCGCCGCCTTCCCGGGCCGTGTCCACACGGTCGGGCACGGCGACACCTTCGAGGCCGCCGGCTTCGACATCGAGGTGCACGGCGAACTCCACGCCGTCATCCACCCCGACATCCCGCGCATCACCAACATCGGCTTCTTCGTCGACGGCACCGTCTTCCACCCCGGCGACGCCCTCACCGTCCCGGGCCGCCCCGTCGAGACGCTGCTCCTGCCGGTCATGGCCCCGTGGAGCAAGATCTCCGAGGTCATCGACTACGTGCGCGAGGTCGCCCCGCAGCGCGCGTACGACGTCCACGACGCGCTCCTCACCGACCTCGCGACCCCGGTCTACGAGGGCCAGATCGGCGCGCTCGGCGGCGCGGAGCACCATCGCGTCAAGCCGGGCACGCGGCTCACGGTCTGAGCAGCCGCGGGGCCGCGCCGGGGCACGGCATGGGTGCGGGGCCGGGCGGACGCGTACGGCCACGGGGCCTGCGCGCGGCGCGCACCCGTACGGACCCGGAGGGCCCGTGCACGGCGTGCCCGTACGGACACGGGCCCCGTGCCTCCGGCGCGGAGCGGCGTTGTCGGAGGCGGCCGGTAGGTTGGTCGGTATGCGTATCGCGACGTGGAACGTGAACTCGATCACCGCCCGGCTGCCGAGGCTGCTCGCCTGGCTGGAGTCGAGCGGCACCGATGTGCTGTGCGTCCAGGAGACCAAGACCACCGCCGAGGCCTTCCCCACCGAGGCCTTGCGCGAGGCGGGTTACGAGTCCGCCGTGAACGCCACGGGCCGGTGGAACGGCGTCGCGGTGATCTCCCGCGCGGGCCTCGACGACGTGGTGAGCGGACTGCCCGACCAGCCCGCCTACGAGGGCGTCATGGAGCCCCGCGCGCTCGCCGCCACCTGCGGACCGGTCCGCGTCTGGTCGGTGTACGTCCCCAACGGCCGCGAGGTCGGCCACCCGCACTACGCGTACAAGCTGGAGTGGCTGGAGGCCCTGCGCACGGCTGTCGCGGGCGACGCGGCGGGCTCGCGGCCCTTCGCCGTCATGGGCGACTACAACGTGGCCCCGAGCGACGAGGACGTCTACGACGTCGCCGTCTTCGAAGGCCTGACCCACGTCACCCCGCCCGAGCGCGCGGCGCTCGCCGAACTGCGTGCCACGGGCCTCGACGACCTCGTCCCGCGCCCCCTCAAGTACGACCGCCCCTACACGTACTGGGACTACCGCCAGCTCGCCTTCCCCAAGAACCGGGGCATGCGCATCGACCTCGTCTACGCCAACGCGGCCTTCCGCGCCGCCGCCAAGGACGCCTACGTGGACCGCGAGGAGCGCAAGGGCAAGGGCGCGTCCGACCACGCTCCCGTGGTGGTGGACCTGGACGTGTGAGCAAGCCGCGCGGGCCGCGCGTGGGGGTGTGCCCGGTGGCCCGTGAGGCCGCAGGGGGCGGTGCTTCCCGGGGCCGCGTCGCAGGGGCCTCAGCGCGGGCGCAGCGCGCCGAGGTCCACCGCCCCCGCCATGCGCGCGAGCGCCTCGGCCGAGGGGTGCAGGTGGTCCCCGCTGTCGTACGCGGGCAGCAGCCGTCCGGGGCGTTCGGGGTCCCGCACGACATGGTCGAAGTCGACGACCGCGTCGAAGCCTCCGCCCCCGGCGCGCAGCCAGGCGTTGACGGCCTGCCGCCGCTCCTCCACCGCCGGGGTGCACCGGCTGCCGCCCCCACACGGCGTGAGGGTCGCGGCGAGCACCCGTACGCCCCGGGCCCGCGCCCGCCGCGCGACCTCGGCGAGCGCGGTGCGCACCTCGGCGGCGGACGACCCCCAGCGCAGGTCGTTGAGGCCGAGGTAGACCAGCGCGGTGCGCGCGGAGGTCTGTGCGAAGAGGTCGCGGTCGAGGCGGTGGGCGAGACGCACGCCGCTCGTGTCCTCGTCCTCGCCCGCGCCGGGGTAGCGGTCCGCCAGGAGGCGGTTCGCCGTGAGGGCCTGATTGAGCACGCCGTAGCGCGGTACCGCGTCCTGGGAGCGCAGCCGCGCGGCGAGCACGTCGGTCCAGCGTTCGTCGGCCCCCGTCCGCGTCTTCGCGCCGGTCGTCGTGGAGTCGCCGAGGGCCACGACGCTGCCAGCGCCGCCCGCGACGTCGAGCCCGGTGAGCAGCGGCCAGTAGTCCAGCGCCTCGGCGAAGCCCGCGCCCCCGCGGCTGCCGGTCCGGTCCCCGGCAGCGTCGGCGACGTACCCCGGCTGCTTCGCCGCCGTCCGGACGGGCAACGAGGCGACGCGCCCCGGCAGCGAGACGCTCACCAGCAGATCCGTACCGGCCTCGACGCGGAACGGCAACGGGTCGCTGCGCACCTGCGCCCCGGCGGCGAGTGTCACCCCCCGGTGGCCGCCGAAGCGCAGTGGCACGGGCTTCCCCCGCGCGGTCGCGCCCTTCTCCCGAACCGCGACGGAGACCCGCCCGAGCCGGACCGGGGAGGCGGCGAAGGTGTTGTCGAACCGCAGCCTCACCCGTTCCCCGCCCACCGAGGGACGCACCACGAGGCGCAGCGTGGGGTCCTGCCAGGGGCCGACCCGCATCCGCGCCGCCGTGGCCGCCGACCAGGAGCCGGTCCAGCCGCTCGCACGCGGACGCACCCCGAGCGCGAAGACGTGGAGACTCGCCGGGCCGACCGGATCGCGCGGCAGCGTCACGGCCCGTACGGGGGCGTCGTATGACAGCGGCACGGTGACGACATACAGCCTGGCGCGTGCCTTCATCGGCCCCTCGGGAGTACTGACGCGGGGGAGCACGACGGCGCTCGTGGCGAGGGTGCCGGTGCGCCAGTCGGGCGCTTCGAGCCGGTACGAGGAGCGGCGGCCGTCCGCGTACTCGACCGTCCCGCGCCCGGGCGCCCGGCCGCCGGTCGCCGTGACGAGGAAGGCGAGGGCGTCGCCGCGTCCCGTCACGCTCACCCGCTGCCCGTCGGCACGCACGTTGTCGGGGGAGCCGGGCGGGGAGGCGGGGAGCCGCAGGGGGGCGCCGACGACGGTCAGCCCGGCGCCGGGCGACCAGCCGGCGTCACGCAGTGCCTCGGCGGACAGGGCACGGCCGTGCCCGTCGAGGTCGGCCCCGCCACCTCGCGCGCCCGTACCGATCCCGCGGTTGTCGAAGAGTTGCGAGAGGGGGCGCGGCGGGGCTTCGGGCGGGGCGGCGGTGGAGGGGGAGCCGAGGAGGGCGGCGGAGCCGAGGACCAGGAGCAGGGAGACGGCGGTGCGGAAGGGGCCGCGGGAGCGGGCTTGATTCACGGTCTCCTCGTCGGTGGGGGCGGGGGCTGGGGTGTGCGTTGTGGGGCGGTGGTTGAGGCCGAGGGTGGTGGTTGGTAGGGGAGTGGGGCGGTGGTGGCGGCTGGGGGGTGTGGCTGTCGTTGAGGTGGTGGGGATGGTCCGGACGGGGAGTGCGTGGTGTCGCCTGGGTTCCGGTGATGTCCGTTCTGGCTCGCTCCTGGCGGGAGTTGGCGTCTTCGGACGGACTCCTGCCCAGGAAATGGCCGGTACGCAACCTGGTGGCGGGACGTTGGCGGGACTTTGGCAAGGGAGGGAGGGGGCGGGCAGGTGGGTGCGGAGGGTGTGTGGTGGGGAGGCGGAGAGAATGTGTGTGAACGGCGTGATCAGGTCTGCGCTTTGCTGATCGCTTGGGAACGCTTGGGAGAGCCCGTCTGCGCGCCCTGTGGTGTCAGGAGGTGGCCCGGTGTCAGGCTGGCGGTATGAAAATTCCCTTCTTCGGTGGACGCCCGGAGCAGCGCGGTGCGGCGGATGACGACGGTCGTGGCGCGGATGACGCTGGTCGTGGTGCGGAGGGCACGGTGGATGGTGCGGAGGACGTGAGGCGTGGGGGTGGGGGGGAGGAAGAGGGCACCGGGAGCGGTCCGGACGGTGTCGCGCGGGACGGTGGCGAGGCGATGGGCGCGACGCGCGCGACCGCGACGGTGACCCGGGGGGACGCCGACGAGGGCGCGACGGTGAGTGCGGAAGGCGAGGGAGCAGGGCTGCCGACGGGAGTGCCGGGGCCGCCACGCCCGGTCGGTGAACTCCTGGAGCAGGACCCGCGCGCGGCCGTGGAACTCTTCGCGGAGTGCGAGTTGCTCAGGGCGGAGGCCGCCGAGGCCGGGGTCGTGCTCGACGACTCCCCGGCGTCCCTCGAAGCGCTCGATCAACTGCTGCCGCGTTGGCGCTCCGACCCCGAACTCCTCGACCACCTCGGCAACGACGCCGGTTTCTACCTCGGCACCGTCGTCGCGCGCACCGTGCCGGGGGCGGTGTGGCGGCTCGGCGGCGACGGGACCCCGGTCGTCCTGCTGCCCTCGGGGCGCGAACTCGCGGTGGTGGAGGATGGGCTGGCGTGGGCGGAGTCGGGGGCACCGGAGTTGTCGCAGGTGTACGGGGAGGTCTCGGAGGGGTGAGGGCCGAGAGGGGAGGGGGCGGGCCCGCTCTGGTGGGGAGGGGAGGGCGCTCGTAGCTGGCTGAGCGGGGCACGGAGGTCGGCC
>NZ_JOGO01000006.1 GCF_000719475.1 Streptomyces sp. NRRL F-5630
CCACAATTCCCCCCGCACCGAAGAATTCCGTCCCGCACCGAAGAAGCACGCCTCGCACCGAAAATCCGGCCCGCACCAAAAAACAAGCCCCTCCGGCGCTTGAGGAGCGGGGCCCGGGGCGGAGCCCCGAAACCGGGGCCCGGGGCGAAGCCCCGTGACGGCACCCCCGGCGAGCCCGCACCAACGCCCCCGCCCCCACCCCCGGCATCCGCTACGGCGCAACCGCCTCGATGGCCAGAATCCGGTGCAACCGCGTCGCCACCAACAGCCTCTGCATCTGCGCCGGCACCGCCCGCAGCACGAGCCGCCGCCCGCACCGCCCCGCCCTGCGGTGCGCTCCCATGATCACCCCGAGCCCCGTCGCATCCCAGGAGTCCAGCTCGGAGAGGTCGAGCACGAGATCCCCCACCCCGTCGTCCACCGCGGAGTGCAGGATCGAACGGGCGTCCGCCGCGCTGCGGACATCGAGGCGGCCCCCGACGACCAGCTCGCTGTGGTCGCCCCTGATGTGCATAACCCACTCCCCGATGTGTCCATGTCAGCCAACGCGTGTCCCTGTATGTCACAGCAACTGACTGTCGTCCCGGAACAGAAGTTGCCGCCTGTGAGCGAACCGATACCGAATTCACCCCGAAGGGTGAGGCGGCGTCCACGAGGAACGCCGCCACTCCCCGTCGCCCGAAGGCCCTTACGAAGGCCCCGGGAGGACCCCCGCGAAGATCAGTGCGTGTAGAAGCCCTGCCCGCTCTTGCGGCCGATGTCACCGGCGTCCACCATCCGGCGCATCTGCTCGGGAGCCGCGAACTTCTCGTCCTGCGACTCCGTGTAGATGTTGTCGGCGGCGTGCAGCAGAATGTCGACGCCCGTGAGGTCGGCGGTGGCGAGCGGCCCCATCGCGTGGCCGAAGCCGAGCTTGCAGGCGAGGTCGATGTCCTCGGCGCTCGCGACGCCGGACTCCTCCAGCTTGGCCGCCTCGACGACGAGCGCGGTGATGAGCCGGGTGGTCACGAAACCGGCGACGTCGCGGTTGACGACGATGCAGGTCTTGCCGACGGACTCGGCGAACTCCCTTGCGCGGGCGAGGGTTTCGTCGCTCGTCTTGTACCCGCGCACCAGCTCGCAGAGCGCCATCATCGGCACCGGCGAGAAGAAGTGCGTGCCCACGACGCGCTCGGGGCGCGAGGTGACGGCGGCGATCTTGGTGATCGGGATGGCGGAGGTGTTCGACGCGAGGACGGCGTCGTCCTTCACGAGGCCGTCGAGGGCGCGGAAGATCTCGTGCTTGACGTCGAGCTTCTCGAAGACCGCCTCGACGACGATCCCGGCCTCGGCGGCGACGTCGAGGTCCGTGGTCGTGGTGATCCGCGCGAGAGCGGCCTCCGCGTCGTCGGCGGCGAGCTTGCCCTTGGAGACGAACTTGTCGTACGAGGCCTTGATGGCGTCCGTGCCCCGGGTCAGTGCCGCGTCGGTGACGTCCCGCAGCGCCACCTCCCAGCCGGCCTGCGCGGCGACCTGCGCGATGCCGGACCCCATGAGCCCCGCCCCGACGACGACGAGCTTCTTTGCCACTTCCGCACCTCTTTGTGTCGATTCGGCTGTGTTGACGGCCCGTATTGTTCCGGCGCGTGGCCGGGCAACGCGGACCCCTGCGGGGCCGCCCCGCGGTCGTGCCGCCGTGACGGCGGCGGGCGCCGCTCGTGCCGCCCGCCGGTGACGCCGGTTCAGTCACCGTCCCCGGGCGGAGGTTAACGCCGTTGCGGCGCCCGGTGGTGACGAAGAGATGCGCGTCACGTCCCCCGGGACGTACATCACACAATCGCCCGAACCAGGTCGTGCGCGGCGCTCCCGTTAGGCTGGCCGCATGGTCCATCTGACCCGTATCTACACCCGCACCGGCGACAAGGGCACGACGGCGCTCGGCGACATGTCCCGTACCGCCAAGACCGATCCCCGCATCGCCGCCTACGCGGACGCGAACGAGGCGAACGCCGCGCTCGGCACGGCGCTCGCGCTCGGGCGGCTCGACGCGGAGATCGCCGCGGTCCTGACGCGGGTGCAGAACGACCTCTTCGACGTGGGCGCCGACCTGTGCACGCCCGTCGTCGAGAACCCCGCGCACCCGCCGCTGCGCGTCGAGCAGGCGTACGTGGACCGTCTCGAAGCGGACTGCGACCGCTTCCTCGCACCGCTCCCCAAGCTCGACAGCTTCATCCTTCCGGGTGGCACGCCGGGCGCGGCGCTGCTGCACCAGGCGTGCACGGTGGTACGGCGCGCGGAGCGCTCGACGTGGGCGGCCCTGGAGACGTTCGGCGAGACGATGAACCCGCTCACGGCGACGTACCTCAACCGCCTCTCCGACCTGCTCTTCATCCTGGCCCGGACGGCGAACACGGAACGCGGGGACGTGCTGTGGGTGCCGGGCGGGGAGCGCTAGTCCCCTGAGGCGGGAGACAGGAGGGGCCCGGCGCGCCCGCCCGCGCCGAGCCCCCGCCGGAGTCCCGCCTCGTGGCATCCGGCTCGCGCTCAGACGCCGCCCCAGCCGTAGGCGTGGTCGATCGTGAAGGAGACGACCAGGCGGCCGTCCTCGACCATGACCCGGCGGTACTCGTCCCAGTCGGGGTGCTCGCCGCCGACGGCGCGGTACAGGTCGACGAGTTCCTCCACGGTCGCGTCGTCCGGGGCGGCGGCGACGGGGGTGAGCGTCGCGGTCCCCTCGTAGACGCCGTAGGCGCCGCCGTCCGCGCTCGTGACGTACAGGCTGATACGGGGATCGCGGCGCAGGTTGCGGACCTTGGCGCGGTCGTGGGTGGTGGAGAAGCGGACGCGGCCCGTGGCGGGGTCGTGGGCGAAGTCGACGGTGGAGACCTGGGGGCGGCCGTCCTTCTTCAGGGTCAGCACGCCGCCCCGGCCGCGTTCGCCGAGGAGCGCGAGGACAGAGGTGCGGGCGTCGTTCGAGGGCATGTCCGGTCCTTCGTTCGGTCGCTGCGGAGTCCGGCGCCCGAGGTCACGGTCACGGACCACGGTCGCGCCGGGTGGCCAGGCGACCGTACCCGGCCCGACCGCCGGGACCGGTGAACTCGTCGCGACCGCAAGGACCGTGGCCGCCGGGGCGGTGTCGTGGGCCCCACCGTGACGCCTCGGCTGCTCGCGGAACGCGCGCGCGGCGGTACGGGGCGGGAGCGACCGGTGCCCGTGAGCCTCGCGACGCGCTCACGTCCCGCGAGCGGGAGGCGCTGAGCCGCCTCGGGGAAGGGAGCGGGAACGCGGAGATCGCGGAGCGGACCGGCGTCGCCGAGGGCACGGTGACACCCGACGTAAGCCAACTGCTCGCGAAGCCCGGGCCACGCGACCGCCTTCAAGCATCTGCCCTGGCCAGGGACTTGAGCCTTCAGGCGGGACGGCCCACCGTACGCCCGTCGCGGGGCCGCTCACCCGTGCGCCCCCGGCTACTTTTGGTCCAGACCTCTTGACCGCTGGTCCAGACCTTTCTACGCTCCCCCCATCTGCGGTGAGCATGTCACCCCTCCCCCGAGGACGGCGTGTTCACGGGCGTCGCAGGGTTCCACCCCCACCGTCGGTGCTCAACTCCTGGAGTACACCTTGAGTTCAGGAACTCCCCGCAGACCGGGCCGTCTGCGCAACAGAGTCCTCGCCGGACTCACGACCCTGATCCTCCCCCTGACCGCCCTCGTCGGTCTCGGCGCGTCCCCCGCGCAGGCCGCCGAAGGCGCCACCGCGAGCTACACCCGTACCCAGGACTGGGGCAGCGGCTTCGAGGGCAAGTGGACGGTGAAGAACACCGGCACCACGAGCCTGAGCGGCTGGACCCTGGAGTGGGACTTCCCCTCCGGCACCAAGGTCACTTCGGCCTGGGACGCGGACGTCACCAACTCGGGCGACCACTGGACCGCGAAGAACAAGAGCTGGGCGGGCAGCCTCGCCCCCGGCGCCTCCGTCTCCTTCGGCTTCAACGGCACGGGCTCCGGCTCCCCCGCCGGCTGCAAGCTCAACGGCGGTTCCTGCGACGGCACGACGACCCCCGGCGACACCCCGCCCACCGCGCCGGGCACGCCGACCGCCTCGGCGATCACGGACACCTCCGCCAAGCTGAGCTGGAGCGCCGCGAGCGACGACAAGGGCGTCAAGAACTACGACGTGCTGCGCGACGGCGCCAAGGTCGCGACGGTGACGACGACCTCGTACACCGACTCCTCCCTCAAGGCCGGTACGGACTACTCCTACACCGTCCAGGCGCGTGACACCGCCGACCAGACGGGCCCCGTCTCGGGCGCCGTCAAGGTCCGCACGACGGGTGGCGGCGGCACTGACCCGGGCAACCCGGGCACCGGCGGCGGCAAGGTCAAGCTCGGGTACTTCACCGAGTGGGGCGTCTACGACCGCAACTACCACGTGAAGAACCTGGAGACCTCGGGCTCCGCCGGGAAGATCACGCACATCAACTACTCGTTCGGCAACGTCACCGGCGGCAAGTGCGTCATGGGCGACTCCTACGCGGCCACCGACAAGGCGTACACCGCCGACCAGTCCGTGGACGGCGTGGCCGACACCTGGGACCAGCCGCTGCGCGGCAACTTCAACCAGCTCCGCAAGCTCAAGGCCAAGCACCCCGGCCTGAAGGTCCTGTGGTCCTTCGGCGGCTGGACCTGGTCCGGCGGCTTCACCGACGCGGCGAAGAACCCGACGGCCTTCGCCCAGTCCTGCAAGGCGCTCGTCGAGGACCCGCGCTGGGCCGACGTCTTCGACGGCATTGACATCGACTGGGAGTACCCGAACGCCTGCGGCCTCACCTGTGACACGAGCGGCCCGGCCGCGCTCAAGAACCTCGCCTCCGCGCTCCGCACGACCTTCGGCAAGGACTACCTCGTCACCGCCGCGATCACGGCGGACGGCAGCGCGGGCGGCAAGATCGACGCCGCCGACTACGCGGGCGCCTCGCAGTCCTTCGACTGGTACAACGTCATGACGTACGACTTCTTCGGCGCCTGGGACGCGCAGGGCCCGACCGCCCCGCACTCCCCGCTCACCTCGTACAGCGGCATCCCGAAGGCCGGCTTCACCTCGGCCGACGCGATCGCCAAGCTCAAGGCGCAGGGCGTCCCGGCCGCGAAGCTCCTGCTCGGCATCGGCTTCTACGGGCGCGGCTGGACCGGCGTCACGCAGGACGCCCCCGGCGGCACCGCGAGCGGGCCCGCCCCCGGCAAGTACGAGCAGGGCATCGAGGACTACAAGGTGCTCAAGACGAGCTGCCCGGCCACCGGCACGGTCGCGGGCACCGCGTACGCCCACTGCGGCACCCAGTGGTGGAGCTACGACACCCCGGCGACGATCAAGAGCAAGATGGCGTGGGCCAAGAGCCAGAACCTCGGCGGCGCCTTCTTCTGGGAGTTCAGCGGCGACACCAGCAACGGCGAACTCGTCACGGCGATCAACGACGGCCTGAAGTGATCCGCACGCACCACTGAGCCACCCCCCGCGAACGAAGCCGGGGAGACGGGAACGCCCCCCGCCTCCCCGGCTTCTCGCGTCGTGCGGCGCGGTCGGAGGGACGCGTCGTGCGGCCGGGTTCACGGCGCCGGGGTCGCGGGACCAGGTGCACCGGGTCAGGGTCACGCGACCAGGCGTCGGGGGCCGATCTCCCGGCGGCCCGGCTCCACGCGTGGCGCGGTCGCGGCGGGCCCGGCCTCCCGGTCGGACGGCGGCCCGCCTCCCCGGCCACCACGGAACACGGCACACCACGCCGCACCACAGGCCATGCCCCACGCGCCACGGCACCGCCCCGCGGGCCACAGCACGCTCCCCGCACAGGCCAGCTCTCGCTCGTACGCCCGAAGTGCCCCCGCCCCACGCGAGGTTGACCAGCGCTCGCCCCCCGCTGCTACGCCACGTTCACGCGCTGTCCCGGAGGGGCCGCCTCCAGCCACGCGAGGAAGCCGGTCAGCGCGTCCTCGCTCATCGCGAGTTCGAGCCGCGTGCCCCGGTGGAGACAGCCGAGCACCACCGCGTCCGACAGGAGCGCGAGTTCCTCCTCGCCCTCCGGCAGGCGGCGGTCGGTCACCTCGATCTCGGAGCGCTCCAGGAGCCGGCGCGGGCGCGGCGAGTAGGAGAAGACGCGGAACCAGGCGACGCGGTCGCCGTTGTAGCGGGCGACCCCGTAGATCCAGCCCTTGCCGTTCGCGTCGCCGCGCGCGGGCGCGTTCCACCGCAGCGAGCAGTCGAAGGTGCCGCCCGAGCGCTGGATGAGCCGTCGGCGCAGCCCGAAGACGAACAGTCCCGCCGCCACCAGGACCACGACCAGCCCGCACACCAGGAGAGTGAGGAACACCAGTACCGACCTCCTCGCCTCTTCGATGACGGTTGTGCGGGCCCCCGGGAAAAGGGCTCACCCTATGGTTTCAGCCGCGGCCCGGTCTGGACGGATCCAGGCCGGGCCGCGGCTGAGGTACTACGTTATCGCGCGTGCGGTCAGTGCGACGCCGCCGCCCGCAGCCGGACCTCGGCCCGGCGCTCGGCGGAGGCGTCCGCGTCCGACTTGGCACGCTCCAGCGCGCGCTCGGCACGCTGGACGTCGATCTCCTCGGACAGCTCCGCGATCTCCGCGAGCAGCGACAGCTTGTTGTCCGCGAAGGACAGGAAGCCGCCGTGCACCGCGACGACGACGGTGCCGCCCTCGGTGGTACGGATCGTCACCGGGCCCGACTCCAGCACACCAAGGATCGGCTGGTGACCGGGCATGACGCCGATGTCGCCGGAGGTGGTGCGGGCGACGACGAGGGTGGCCTCGCCGGACCAGACACTGCGGTCCGCGGCCACCAGCTCGACATGCAGTTCAGCAGCCAAGAGGTGCTCCTCGGGTCACCACCCGGCGCGCCGGCCGGGTGTGGGAAAAGATTCTACGGGGCGGGTACGGCCCCAGGGGCGCGAACCCCGGGCCGGGGCACACGCGCCCCGGGTGCCGCCGGCCGGGACGGTGCCCGGCCGGACGGCGGTGGAGCGGCGGGGTCAGGAGACGCCCAGCTCCTTGGCGTTGGCCTTCAGGTCCTCGATGCCACCGCAGAGGAAGAACGCCTGCTCCGGGAAGTGGTCGAACTCGCCGTCGCAGATCGCGTTGAAGGCCGCGATCGACTCGTCCAGCGGCACGTCCGAGCCGTCCACGCCGGTGAACTGCTTGGCGACGTGGGTGTTCTGGGACAGGAAGCGCTCGACACGACGGGCGCGCGAGACGACCAGCTTGTCCTCCTCGCCCAGCTCGTCCATACCGAGGATGGCGATGATGTCCTGGAGGTCCTTGTACTTCTGAAGGATGTTCTTGACCCGCATGGCGGTGTCGTAGTGGTCCTTCGCGATGTACCGCGGGTCCAGGATGCGGGACGTGGAGTCCAGCGGGTCCACGGCCGGGTAGATGCCCTTCTCGGAGATCGGGCGGGAGAGCACCGTCGTCGCGTCGAGGTGCGCGAAGGTGGTCGCCGGGGCCGGGTCCGTGAGGTCGTCGGCGGGCACGTAGATCGCCTGCATCGAGGTGATGGAGTGACCACGGGTCGAGGTGATGCGCTCCTGGAGGAGACCCATCTCGTCGGCCAGGTTCGGCTGGTAGCCCACCGCGGAGGGCATGCGGCCGAGCAGCGTGGAGACCTCGGAACCGGCCTGCGTGAAGCGGAAGATGTTGTCGATGAAGAACAGCACGTCCTGCTTCTGGACGTCGCGGAAGTACTCGGCCATGGTCAGGCCGGCGAGCGCGACGCGCAGACGGGTCCCCGGGGGCTCGTCCATCTGGCCGAAGACCAGCGCGGTCTTGTCGATGACGCCCGAGTCGCTCATCTCGTCGATGAGGTCGTTGCCCTCACGGGTGCGCTCACCGACACCAGCGAACACCGAGACACCGTCGTGGTTGTTGGCGACGCGGTAGATCATCTCCTGGATGAGCACCGTCTTGCCGACACCGGCACCACCGAACAGACCGATCTTGCCGCCCTTGACGTACGGGGTCAGCAGGTCGATGACCTTGATGCCGGTCTCGAACATCTCGGTCTTCGACTCGAGCTCGTCGAACTTCGGCGCGGTGCGGTGGATCGCCCAGCGCTCGCCGATGTTCGCGTTCTCCTCCGGCTTGTTCAGCACCTCGCCGAGGGTGTTGAACACCTTGCCCTTGGTGAACTCGCCGACCGGGACCTTGATGCCCTCGCCGGTGTCGGTCACCGGGGCCTGGCGGACCAGGCCGTCGGTGGGCTGCATGGAGATCGCGCGGACCAGGCCGTCACCCAGGTGCTGGGCGACCTCGAGGGTCAGCGTCTTGCGCGTGCCCTCCTCGGCCGGGTCGTCGATGTCCACGTGCAGCGCGTTGTAAATGTCCGGCATCGCGTCGACGGGGAACTCCACGTCGACGACCGGGCCGATCACCCGGGCGACGCGGCCCGTCGCGACGGCCGTCTCCACACTGGTCGTCATTACTTTTCACTCCCCGCGTTCGCGTCGGCCAGGGCACTGGAGCCACCGACGATCTCGCTGATTTCCTGGGTGATTTCGGCCTGGCGGGCCTGGTTGGCGAGCCGGGACAGCGTGTTGATCAGCTCTCCGGCGTTGTCCGTGGCCGACTTCATCGCGCGCCGCGTGGCAGCGTGCTTGGAGGCGGCGGACTGGAGCAGCGCGTTGTAGATCCTGCTCTCGACGTACCGCGGCAGCAGGGCGTCGAGGACGTCCTCCGCCGAGGGCTCGAAGTCGAAGAGCGGGCGAATCTCGCCCTCCGGCGCCGCTTCCTTCTTGACCTCGTCGAGACTGAGCGGCAGGAGCCGGTCGTCCCGCGCGGTCTGCGTCATCATCGAGATGAACTCGGTGTAGACCAGGTGGAGTTCGTCCACGCCGCCCTCGGCCGTGTCCTTCTCGATGGCCTCGATCAGCGGCGCTGCCACCGTCTTGGCGTCGGCGTAGGTCGGCTCATCCGTGAAGCCGGTCCACGAACCCGCGAGGGCACGCTCACGGAAGTTGTAGTGCGCGATGCCGCGCCGGCCGACGACATAGATGTCGACCGTGCGGCCCGCGGCCTCCAGCTTCGCGGTCAGCCGCTCCGCCTGCTTGAGCGCGTTGGCGTTGAAGGCACCGGCCAGACCGCGGTCGCTGGCGAGTACCAGGACAGCGCTGCGGACGGGCTTCTCGGCCTCGGTGGTCAGCGGGTGCTGCGTGTTCGAGCCGGTCGCGACCGCCGTGACCGCGCGGGTCAGCTCGGTCGCGTACGGGGTCGACGCCGCCACCTTGCGCTGCGCCTTGACGATGCGCGAGGCGGCGATCATCTCCATCGCCTTGGTGATCTTCTTGGTCGCCGAGACGGACCGGATACGCCGCTTGTAGACCCGGAGCTGGGCTCCCATGAGTCAGGTCCCTTCGGTCGTCACTTGGCGGCGGTCGCGGAGGCGTCGTCGCCCAGCAGCTTGCCGTCCGAGGTCTGGAACTGCTTCTTGAACTCGTCGACCGCGTCGCCGACCGCCGTGAGGGTGTCGTCCGACATCTTGGCGCCCTCCTTGATGGAGGTGAGGAGCGGCTGCCGCGTCTGGTGCAGCCAGCCGATCAGCTCCTTCTCGAAGCGGCGCACGTCGGGGACGGGCACCTCGTCCATCTTGCCGTTGGTACCGGCCCAGATGGAGACGACCTGGTCCTCGGTGGCCATCGGCTGGTACTGGTCCTGCTTGAGCAGTTCCACGAGGCGCTGACCGCGGGCGAGCTGCGCCTTCGAGGCGGCGTCCAGGTCGGAACCGAAGGCCGCGAAGGACTCCAGCTCGCGGTACTGGGCGAGGTCCAGGCGCAGACGCCCGGAGACCTGCCGCATCGCCTTGTGCTGGGCGGAGCCACCGACGCGGGAGACCGAGATACCGACGTTCAGCGCGGGACGCTGACCGGCGTTGAAGAGGTCGGACTCCAGGAAGCACTGGCCGTCGGTGATGGAGATGACGTTGGTCGGGATGAACGCCGAGACGTCGTTGGCCTTCGTCTCGACGATCGGCAGACCCGTCATCGAACCGGCGCCCAGGTCGTCGGAGAGCTTCGCGCAGCGCTCCAGGAGACGCGAGTGCAGGTAGAAGACGTCACCCGGGTACGCCTCGCGCCCCGGCGGGCGGCGCAGCAGGAGGGAGACGGCGCGGTAGGCGTCGGCCTGCTTCGACAGGTCGTCGAAGATGATCAGGACGTGCTTGCCGTCGTACATCCAGTGCTGGCCGATGGCCGAGCCGGTGTACGGGGCGAGGTACTTGAAGCCGGCCGGGTCGGAGGCCGGCGAGGCGACGATCGTCGTGTACTCGAGCGCGCCGGCCTCTTCGAGGGAGCTGCGCACCGAGGCGATGGTGGAGCCCTTCTGGCCGATGGCGACGTAGATGCAGCGGACCTGCTTCTTGGGGTCGCCCGACTCCCAGTTGGCCCGCTGGTTGATGATCGTGTCGACGGCCAGCGCGGTCTTGCCGGTCTGGCGGTCGCCGATGATCAGCTGACGCTGGCCGCGGCCGATCGGGGTCATGGCGTCGACGGCCTTGTAGCCCGTCTCCATCGGCTCGTGGACCGACTTGCGCTGCATGACGGTGGGAGCCTGAAGCTCCAGCGCGCGGCGACCGCTGGTCTCGATCTCGCCGAGGCCGTCGATCGGGTTGCCCAGCGGGTCGACGACACGGCCGAGGTAGCCGTCGCCGACGCCGACCGAGAGGACCTCGCCGGTACGCGTGACCGGCTGTCCCTCCTCGACGCCGCTGAACTCGCCGAGGACGATGGCACCGATCTCGCGCTCCTCGAGGTTGAGGGCGAGGCCGAGGGTGCCGTCCTCGAACTTCAGAAGTTCATTCGCCATCGCCGAGGGCAGCCCCTCGACGCGGGCGATGCCGTCGCCCGCGGTGGTGACAGTGCCGACCTCCTCGCGCGAGGCCGCGTCCGGCTTGTACGACTGGACGAAGTTCTCCAGTGCGTCCCGGATCTCCTCCGGCCGGATCGTGAGCTCCGCCATCTGAGTTCCCTGCTCTCCTTGTTGGGCCCGAAGTCTTTGGGGGTTCCTGGGGGAACCCCCCAGAACTTCTTCATCCTGTGGACGGCCCAACCGGGCCGTTTGATCGTGCATGTCTACAGCTGCTCGGCGCCGGGCGCCGAAGCCGCTCGGCGTCCGGGCCGGGGCCGCTCGGTCTCCGCGACCACTCGGGTCCGCGGACCCGGCCGCGCCGGCCGGGCGCCGTGGCCGGTCAGCCCGCCATCCGGCGGCTGACCTCTTCGATACGGTCGGCGAGAGAGCCGTTGATGACCTCGTCACCGATCTGGACGCGGATGCCACCGAGGACTTCCGGGTCCACATCGAGGTTGAGGTGCAGCTCCTTGCCGTACAGCTTCGCCAGGGACCGCGCGAGGCGGTCGCGCTGGGCGACGCTGAGGGGTACCGCGGAGGTGACCACGGCCACGAGCCGGTTGCGGCGCTCGGCGGCGAGCCGGGCGAGCGCTTCCAGTCCGCTTTCCAGGCTACGTCCTCGGGGGTGTGCCACGAGCCGGGCGAGAAGACGCTCGGTGCTCGCGTGGGCACGGCCCGCGAGAAGGTTGCGCACCAGGCCCGCACGCGCCTCGGCCGGAGCCGAGTCGTCGGTGAGCGCGGCACGCAGCGCGTGGTCGGAGACGACGATCCGGCCGAAGCGGAAGATCTCGTCCTCCACGTCGTCCAGGCCGCCGGCCCGCTGCGCGGCGGTCAGCTCGGCGAGGTTCGCCAGCTCCTCCAGGGCGTCCGTGAGGTCGCGCGAACGCGACCAGCGGGAGCGCACCAGACCGGCGACGAGGTCGGCGGTGGGACCGCTGACCTGGCCGCCGAGCAGGCGCTGGGCGAGCTGCGCCTTGGCCTCGGCGGGCTGCGCCGGGTCGGTGAGGACCCGACGCAGGGACACCTCGCGGTCGAGCAGCGTGGTGGTCGCCGTCAGCTCCTCGGCCAGCGTCGTGGCGTCGGCGGACGTCGAGTCCGTCAGCGCGTCGAGACGCTGGACCGCGGCCGACAGCGCCTCGCGGCTCGCTCCGTTCATCGTGCCGCCTCAGCCTTCGCGTCGAGTTCGTCGAGGAAACGGTCGATCGTGCGGCTCTGGCGGGCGTGGTCCTCGAGGGACTCGCCGACCAGCTTGCCGGCCAGTTCGGTCGCCAGGCGGCCGACGTCCTGGCGCAGGGTGGTCGCCGCGGCCTTGCGGTCCGCCTCGATCTGGGCGTGACCGGCGGCGATGATCTCCTCACGCTGCCGCTGGCCTTCCGCGCGCATCTCGGCGATGAGCGTGGCGCCCTGTTCCTGCGCCTCGGACCGCAGCCGGGCGGCCTCGTGGCGGGCCTCGGCGAGCTGGGCCTTGTACTGCTCCAGCACGCTGTCGGCCTCGGTACGAGCGGCCTCGGCCTTCTCCATCCCGCCCTCGATGGCCTCACGGCGCTCGTCCAGAACCTTGTTGATGTTCGGGAGGAGCTTCCAGGCGAGGAGGCCGAAGACGATGACGAAGGCGAGGGCGCCGATGACCAGCTCGGGGATCGGCGGGACGAGGGGGTTCTCCGCGTCCTCAGCCGCGAGCATCAGCAGTGAGCTCACTTGGGTGCCTTCCGTCTAGTGGGCGTACGTGATCGGGGTGATCAGGAGCCGTAGACGAACGGCATGACCAGACCGATGAGGGCGAGCGCCTCACAGAAGGCGAAGCCGAGGATCTGGTTGGCGCGGATCAGGCCGGCCGCTTCGGGCTGACGGGCGAGCGCCTGGGTGCCGTTGCCGAAGATGATGCCGACGCCGACGCCGGGGCCGATGGCCGCGAGGCCGTAGCCGATGGACCCGAGAGCCTTGAGGTCACCGGTAACGCCAGAGGCGGCGAGGGTCTGGAGAGCGGACATGCCGGTTCTTCCTTCTCTTTCATGGGCCGGTGGGGGTTGGCCACCGGACGTTCAGGGGGGCTGGACGAGGGGTCGCTCAGTGGTGCTCGGCGACGGCGCCCTGGAGGAAAGTGCAGGTCAGGAGAACGAAGACGTACGCCTGAAGGGCCTGGATGAACAGCTCGAAGGCGGTCATCACGATGGTCATGATGAACGAGATGCCGGCGTAGGCGAAGCCGATGCCGTGCAGCAGGTACCAGCTCGCGATCGTGAAGAGCAGGATCAGCGTGTGGCCCGCGAACATGTTGGCGAAGAGTCGGACCGCGTGCGTGAAGGGACGCACGAGCAGGTTCGAGAACAGCTCGATGAAGGCGGCGAGGTAGGCGACCGGGCCGAGCGACTTGTCGAAGCCGGTCACGTTCTTCCAGAAGCCGACGAAGCCGTGCCGCTTGAAGGTGAGGCTGATCCAGGTCACATAGACGAGGAGAGCGAGGATGGCGGGGTAGGAGATGATCGCCGTGACCGGGAACTGGGCGACCGGGATGATCGACCAGAGGTTCATCATCCAGACGAAGAAGAAGAGGGAGACGACGAGCGGGACCCACCTCTCGCCCTCCTTCTTGCCCATGGTCTCGTAGACGACCCCGCGCCGGATGAAGTCGTAACCGGCCTCCGCGACCATCTGGAGCTTGCCGGGGACGACCTTCGGCTTGCGGAAGGCGGCCCAGAAGAAGCCGACGATGACGAGCGAGCCCACAAGCGCGAGCAGCATCGTCTTGTTGAAGTAAAGACTGCTGTCCGCGTCGCCCCAGAGCGGCTTGAACAGGAACGAGTGCAGGCCGGGGGCCGGGAAGCCGCATCCCTCGAAGATGTGGCAGTCGGTCTCGAAGGCGAGCACCTGCGTCGGGTCAGCACTCACCGCGGGCTCCTTCAGCGTGGCGCATAGGTACGGCAACCTCGTGGTGTCGGCGCGGCGCGGAGCCGCTGGTCGGCACGGGACTGGTGTTACGGGTGTGGGGACGGCTCTCGCTCGACGAGCCTCGCGGTCCAGCAGGACGAGGCTCGGATGGCCGCGTCCGCGATGCCGCAGTTGGAACCGGACAATAGCAGTCGCGTCGGCGACCCTTTATCCCGCCCCTACCCCTCATGCGCGGGACCCCGTCTTCGGCCCGTTCCCGGCCTTGTCGGCGGCCTCCGGGTCGACGTAGAGGATCTTCGCCTTCGTGTGCGCGCGGGCCTGTGCCGCGACCCAGATCAAGGTCCCCGCCACGATGACGGCGGCGAAGACCTTGGGGTCGAAGAGATCGGTGTCCTTGAAGACGGCCACGAACACGAAGAGCAGCAGAAGCTGGCCCGTGTAGAGCGCGAGCCCCATGCCCTGGAAGATCTGCGGGTACGTGCGGCCCACCCACTGCAGGAGCGCGAGGCCACCGCCCATGAACAGCAGCACGATGACGGTCGCGACCACGGCGCCGAGGGCTCCCTTTCCGCCTGCCACGAGCGCGCTGACGACAGCGGCGACCGCGCCGGCGGCGGCTGTGGGCACAGCGGTCCGCTGGAGGAGGAGGGTGTCCTGGGAGGGCATGGCGGCAACTCCGCTACGTGGGTGGGCAAAGCACAGGGGTACTGCACAAGGGGGTCTCGTCGGGGACGAGCGTAGACCGGGCGGGAGGCGGAAACCTCCGGGTGACAAAGGTCAACGAGCCGTCACAGCAGGGCTCTTCGACTCCGTTCCCCCGGCCTCGTGAACGCTATCACAAACTATTTGATGAGGTCTTTACCTCGAACGTGTGCTAGTTGTCACACGTGAGCGCTAATTCACCGCGCAGCGCGTGACCCTCCCTCAACTTGTCTGCTATTAAGGGGATTTTGCCAGCGGTTGAGACGGCTCAGCACGTCCAGGTGAACTCCCCGCGGAGCCCGTGACCTTTTCCCGCTCTCACTGCCGCGAGCCCGCCGAGTGCGCCGGGTCCCGCTTCTCGTAGGCGCCGAGTGCCGTCGCCCCGTGGGCGGTACGCGCCGGGGCGTCCCCCTCCGCCGCCGCGTCCACGGCGGTCGCCGCTGCCTCCGCCCTGGCCCGCCGCAGCGCCGCCCTGCGCCGCCGGTAACGCGGCGGCACGGCTTTCTCCGCCCACTGGGGCACCCGGGGCTGGAAACGCGGCAGCAGGAGCAGGACGAGACCGACCGCGCTCCCCGCCATGATCGCGAGCACGATCCACATCGAGGCCGAGTTCACCGAGTAGGCGAGCGTCCCGAAGGAGATGAGCGCGCACCAGAAGTACATGATCAGCACGGCCCGGGACTTGGAGTGGCCGAGCTGCAACAGACGGTGGTGGAGGTGGCCCCGGTCGGCGGCGAAGGGCGACTGGCCGCGCCACGTCCGCCGCACCACCGCGAGCACGAGGTCCACCGCGGGCACCGCGATGATCGACAGGGGCAGCAGGAGCGGGATGTACGAGGGCACCATCTCGTGGACCGAGGCCCGCTCGGAACCCGTGAAGAGGTTGAGGGCGTCCGGCTCGACCTGCCCGGTGATCGAGATGCCGCCCGCGGCGAGCACGAGGCCGATGAGCATCGAGCCCGAGTCGCCCATGAAGATCCGGGCGGGAGGCATGTTGTGCGGCAGGAAGCCGAGGCACATGCCGATGAGGATCGCCGAGAAGAGCGTCGCCGGTGCCGCCGCCTCGATGGCGTGCCCGTACCAGATGCGGTAGGCGTACAGGAAGAACGCGCCCGCCGCGATGCAGACCATGCCGGCCGCGAGGCCGTCGAGGCCGTCCACGAAGTTGACCGCGTTGACCGTGACGAGGACGAGCGCGACCGTGAGCAGATTGCCCTGCCAGGCGCTCAGCAGGATCGTGCCCTCGCCCGGGATCGGCAGCCACAGGATGGTGAGGCCCTGGACGACCATGACACCGGCCGCGATGAGCTGACCGCCGAGCTTCACGAGGGCGTCGATCTCGTACTTGTCGTCGAGCACGCCGACGATCCAGATGATCGCGGCGCCCGAGAGCAGGGCCCTGGGCTCGTGCGAGGACGTGAAGACGCTGTTGAGGTTCGTGAGGTGGTCGGCGACGAGCAGCCCCGCGCACAGCCCCGCGAACATCGCGATGCCCCCGAGCCGGGGTGTCGGTTCGCGGTGCACGTCCCGGGCCCGGATCTCGGTCATGGCACCCGCGACGATGGCGAACTTCCGCACCGGTCCGGTCAGCAGATAGGTCACCGCCATCGTGATGCAGAGCGTCAGCAGGTATTCACGCACGGGCTTCCCCACAGATCGAGCGGCCATCCTCCAGCGCACACCTTAGCTTCGCGCGCATACCGCCTTGACCTTCCGGGTAGCCCCTCTGGTTGTCCCGAAAGGCCCCCGTAGCGGGTCACGGGCTCACGGAGCGCCCCAAACTCCCCGCACCGCACATCCGTCGCACGAGGGACGTCCTCCGCCCCCGGACGGCAGGCGGTTGAGGGCGCGCGGCCCCCGTCCGCCCGGGCGTCTTCCCGCCTCAGCGGGCCAGTTCGGCGCCGGTCAGGGCGTTGATCACGGGATCGAGGGCCTCGCTGATCTCCCCGCCGATCGCCTCGAAGAAGGTCAGCGGCGCCCCGTAGGGATCGTGCACCTCGTCCGCCTCGGGCGTGGGCGCGAGCAGCCAGCCGCGCAGCGCCGCGGCGGCCCGTACGAGCGCGCGCGCACGGCCCGCGAGGTCGGCGGTGTCCGGCAGCGTCGCGGGGTCTATCGCCCGCACGAGACGGGTGAACTCCTTGAGCGTGAAGGTCCGCAGACCCGCCGAGTGCCCCATCGAGATCACCTGGGCCCGGTGGTCCCTGGTCGCGGTGAGGACGAGGTCGGCGTGGATCACGTGCCCGTCGAGCAGCTCCCTGGCGCGGAAGCCCGCCGGGTCGGCGCCCAGTTCGCTCAGCACGGCCGCCGCGTTCTCCTCCATGGGCGCGCCCTCGTGCCCCCACGTGCCCGCGCTCTCCACGATCAGCTCGGCGCCCGCCCGCGTCCCGAGCCGGGCCGCCAGGGCGTGACGGGTCAGCCGCTCGGTGATCGGCGAGCGGCACACGTTCCCGGTGCTGACGTGGAGGATGCGGAAGGGAGGGTCGGGCGGGTCCCCGGGTATGTCCCGTCCTTCGCCGGGGGCCGTCAACTGGCCACCTTGAGATGGGGTACCACCTTGCGCAGCTCTTCGGCGTCGATGACCCCGGCGCGCAGGAGGACGGGCACCTCGCCGCTCACGTCGACGATGGAGGAAGGAACGTTTCCGGACGTGGGACCGCCGTCGAGGTAGACGGAGACGGAGTCGCCGAGCATCTCCTGGGCGGCGTCGCAGGTCTCGGGCGCGGGGTGCCCGGTGAGGTTGGCCGAGGAGACGGCCATCGGGCCGAATTCGGTGAGGAGTTCGATCGCGACGGGGTGCAGCGGCATACGGACCGCGACGGTGCCGCGGGTCTCCCCGAGGTCCCAGGCGAGCGAGGGCTGGTGGCGGGCGACGAGCGTGAGACCGCCGGGCCAGAAGGCGTCGACGAGGTCCCAGGCGGTCTCGGAGAAGTCCGTGACGAGGCCGTGCAGGGTGTTCGGGGAGCCGATGAGCACGGGCGAGGGCATGTTGCGTCCGCGGCCCTTGGCGGTGAGCAGGTCGCCGACCGCCTCGCTGCTGAAGGCGTCGGCGCCGATGCCGTAGACGGTGTCGGTCGGCAGGACGACGAGTTCGCCCCGACGGACGGCGGCGGTGGCCTCGCGCAGGCCGGTGGCGCGGTCGGTCGCGTCGTCGCAGTCGTATCGCCGTGCCATCAGCGGGTCTCCTGTTCGCGGGGAAGGTGCGGGGGGTCGTACGGGGTCCTGGCGGGGTCGTGCGGGGGCTGGACGGGGCCGCACGGGCGCTGGGCGGGGTCGTGCGGGCTCCGGCGGGGGTCGCGCGGGTCCGGGCTCACGGCAGGGCCTTGCGGGCCGTCGCGAAGCGCGGGCGGTTGTTGAGGTCGGGGTGGTCGGCCGCGTCGGCCCAGCCGCGCTCCTCGGTGAAGAGCCACGGCACCTGCCCGCCCTGGGTGTCGGCGTGCTCGACGACGACGACCCCGCCGGGGCGCAGCAGGCGGTGCGCGGTGCGCTCGATGCGGCGGATCGTGTCGAGACCGTCCTCGCCGGAGAAAAGCGCCATCTCGGGGTCGTGGTCGCGGGCCTCGGGCGCCACGTACTCCCACTCGGTGAGCGGGATGTACGGCGGGTTGGAGATCACGAGATCGACCTGCCCGTCGAGTTCGGGCAGGGCCGCGAAGGCGTCGCCCTGATGCAGCTGGACGCGGGAGCCCTGGACGTTCCTGCGGGTCCACACGAGGGCGTCCTCGCTCAGCTCGACGGCGTGCACCGTGGAGCGCGGCACCTCTTGCGCGAGGGCGAGGGCGATGGCCCCCGAGCCCGTGCACAGGTCCACGACCAGCGGTTCGACGACGTCCATCGCGCGGACGGCGTCTATGGCCCAGCCGACGACGGACTCGGTCTCCGGCCTGGGCACGAAGACCCCGGGGCCCACCTGGAGCTCCAGGTAGCGGAAGTAGGCCCGGCCGGTGATGTGCTGGAGCGGTTCGCGCGCCTCGCGGCGGGCGATCGCCTCCCAGTAGCGGGCGTCGAAGTCGGCGTCCGGGACGCTGTGCAGTTCCCCGCGCTTGACGTCGTGCACGTACGCGGCGAGTTCCTCCGCGTCGTTGCGGGGAGAGGGCACACCGGCGGCGGCGAGCCGCTGGGTGGCCTGGGCCACCTCGGCGAGCAGGAGGTTCACGCGCCTGTCCTTCCTGTGGCGCCGGCGCCGCCGGCTGCCGCGGCCCGCGGGGGGCCGGCTTCGGTCACACGCTCGTAGGACGTCGTACGGGACCGGAGAGCGGCCCCGCGCACGGTCACGCCGCGGCGAGCTTGGCCGCGGAGTCCGCGTCCACGCACGCCTGGATCACCGCGTCGAGGTCCCCGTCGAGCACCTGGTCGAGGTTGTACGCCTTGTAGCCGACGCGGTGGTCGGAGATGCGGTTCTCGGGGAAGTTGTACGTCCGGATCTTCTCCGAGCGGTCCACGGTGCGCACCTGGCTGCGGCGCGCGTCCGCCGCCTCGCGCTCGGCCTCCTCCTGGGCCGCCGCCAGGAGCCGGGAGCGCAGGATGCGCAGGGCCTGCTCCTTGTTCTGGAGCTGGCTCTTCTCGTTCTGGCAGGAGGCGACGACGCCGGTGGGCAGGTGCGTGATGCGCACGGCCGAGTCGGTCGTGTTGACGGACTGGCCGCCGGGGCCCGAGGAGCGGTAGACGTCGATGCGCAGGTCGTTGGGGTTGATCGCGACATCGACCTCCTCGGCCTCGGGGGTCACGAGGACCCCGGCGGCCGAGGTGTGGATGCGGCCCTGGGACTCGGTCGAGGGCACGCGCTGCACGCGGTGCACGCCGCCCTCGTACTTCATCCGCGCCCAGACGCCCTGGCCCGGCTCGGCGGTGGCGTTGCCCTTCGTCTTCACGGCGACCTGGACGTCCTTGTAGCCGCCCAGCTCGGACTCGGTGGCGTCGAGGATCTCGGTCTTCCAGCCGACCCGCTCGGCGTACCGCAGGTACATGCGCAGCAGATCCCCGGCGAAGAGAGCGGACTCGTCGCCGCCCGCGCCCGCCTTGATCTCCAGGATGACGTCCTTGTCGTCGCTCGGGTCGCGCGGGACGAGCAGGAGGCGCAGTTTCTCGGTCAGCTCCTCGCGGCGCTCGTCGAGCTCCTTGACCTCGGCGGCGAACTCGGGGTCCTCGGCCGCGAGTTCGCGGGCCGTCGCGATGTCGTCCCCGGTGGCGCGCCAGGCCCGGTAGGTGCCGACGATGGGCGTCAGCTCGGCGTAGCGCTTGCTGAGCCGCCGGGCGTTGGCCTGGTCGGCGTGGACGGAGGGGTCGGCGAGTTTCTGCTCCAGTTCGGCGTGCTCGCCGATGAGTTCCTCGACCGCCTCGAACATTCTCCGGGCTCCAAATCGCGTACGTGGGAGGGCTGCGGGCTGAACCGCGAGGGGGGACCGCTGGGGGCCGGTGGCGCCGGGGGGCGCCACCGCCGAAAAAGCGCCGGCCCCGGCCGCCCCGAGGGGCGGCCGAGGACCGGCGCGTTCGGCTCGCTACTTCTTGGCGGAGCCGGCGGCGGCCTTGCCGAAGCGGGCCTCGAAGCGGGCCACGCGGCCGCCGGTGTCGAGGATCTTCTGCTTGCCCGTGTAGAACGGGTGGCACTCGGAGCACACGTCGGCGCGGATGGTGCCGGACGGGACGGTGCTACGGGTCGTGAACGACGCGCCACAGGTGCAGCTGACCTGCGTCTCGACGTACTCGGGGTGGATGTCGCGCTTCAAGGTGTCTCCTAGGTTCTGGAGGGTGCCGGGTCGCGGAGCCGGGAATGGCGCCACGTGAACCGGGACCGACGTACCAGTTTGCCAGCACTGGCCGCATCCCCCAAAACCGGGGTGGGGGCGCTCGTATTCCCGTCCGGGGGGCGCCCGCCGGTACCGGCGGGCGGCCCGGGGGGGGGCGAGGGCCCGCGGCCGCCCACCGCCCCCCCGCCACCCCCCTCAAGGGGGTCAAGGCCTCCGGGACGACGATGGTGACGCTGCCCGTCGCCTACGACCCCCAGAACGCCAACCGCGTGCTCCCCCGACGGTCTTGACGCCCTTGAGCGAGGTGCCGAACCTGGCGAGCCCGCTCACCGAGTCGAGCCCCGAGTCGGTCGTGAGAGCGCTCGTCGCCGCGCCCGCGAGCTTGTACGCCTTCGCGGGGTTGCCGAGCACGCCGACGTGCTTGACGCGCTCCATGAGCGCCTTGACGAACGCCTGCTGGAGCTGGATGCGGCCGAGGTCGCTGCCGTCGCCGACGCCGTGCCGGGTCCGGACGAGGCCGAGCGACTGCTCGCCGTCCAGGGTGTGCTTGCCCGCGGTGAGGTCGAGGTGGCTGGAGGCGTCCTGGATGGGCTTCGTGGTGGTGAGCGGGACGCCGCCGAGCGCGTTCACGAGCTTCTTGAAGCCCGTGAAGTCGACCTCGACGTAGTGGTCCATGCGGATGCCGGACATCGACTCGACGGTCTTGACGGCGCAGGCGGGCCCGCCGGCCGCGTAGGCGCTGTTGAACATCGCCTCGCTCGCGGCCGGGACGCTCTTCCCGTCGTCCGTGGTGCACGCGGGCCGGTCCACGAGGGTGTCGCGGGGGATCGAGACGACGCTCGCCTTCTTGTGGCCCTCGTAGACGTGCACGACCATCGCCGTGTCCGAGCGCGCGCCGCCCTCGTCGCGCCCGTACTCGCCGTTGCTGCCCGAGCGCGAGTCCGAGCCGAGGACGAGGATGTCCATCGAGCCGTTGTCGGTGTCGGCGGGCCGGTCCTTGCCGAGCGCCGCGTCGATGTCGACGCCCTTGATGTTGTGGTCGAGGTGCCAGTACGCGTAGCCGAGGCCCGAGCCGCCGAGTACGACGACGCCGGCGGCCGCCCAGGCGGCGATCAGGAGGCCCTTGCGGCGGGCGCGCGGCTTGCGGCGGCGCCCCTTGCCGCCCCTGCGGGGGCGGGACCCCTCCTCGGGGCTTGCGGGGGTGTCGGTCATGCGCTCCTCAGCTCTGTCGCGTGGCTCCCCCGTCCCGGGCGGCTCACGTCGGCGCGCCCGGATCGTGCCAGCGTCGCACAACGGGCTGTGCGCACGACGGAGCCCGCCTCGACCGGTCCGTGCCTCTTACACGCGAGCTGCCTGCGGTTTTCCGGCCCGGCACGGGAACGGGGCCGCTCACGCGCTGTGGCGAAGGACACGCGGCCGGGGGCAGGGCCGACGGGCGCGGGCAGCGCGAAGGCCGGGGGCCGCCCTCCCTCGTGGGAAAGCGGCCCCCGGCCTTCGCTCAGGTCCCCGCGGGTCCTCGGGACCTCACTCGCCACCGTTGCCGGTGCCGGGCGTGGTCTTCTGGATCTGGAGCAGGAACTCCGCGTTGGACTTGGTCTTCTTCATCCGGTCCAGGAGCAGTTCGATCGCCTGCTGCTGGTCGAGCGCGTGGAGCACCCGACGCAGCTTCCAGACGATGCCCAGCTCGTCACCGGCGAGGAGGATCTCCTCCTTGCGGGTGCCGGAGGCGTCGACGTTGACCGCGGGGAAGATCCGCTTGTCCGCGAGCTTGCGGTCCAGGACGAGCTCCATGTTGCCCGTGCCCTTGAACTCCTCGAAGATCACGTCGTCCATGCGCGAGCCGGTCTCGACGAGCGCGGTGGCGAGGATGGTGAGCGAGCCGCCGTCCTCGATGTTGCGCGCGGCGCCGAAGAAGCGCTTGGGCGGGTAGAGCGCAGTGGAGTCGACACCACCGGAGAGGATGCGCCCGGAGGCCGGGGCCGCCAGGTTGTAGGCACGGCCGAGGCGGGTGATCGAGTCGAGGAGCACGACGACGTCGTGGCCCAGCTCGACGAGCCGCTTCGCCCGCTCGATCGCCAGCTCGGCGACCGTGGTGTGGTCCTCGGCGGGCCGGTCGAAGGTCGAGGAGATGACCTCGCCCTTCACCGAGCGCTGCATGTCGGTGACCTCTTCGGGCCGCTCGTCGACGAGGACGACCATGAGGTGGCACTCGGGGTTGTTCGTGGTGATCGCGTTGGCGACCGCCTGCATGATCATGGTCTTGCCGGTCTTCGGCGGGGCCACGATCAGCCCGCGCTGGCCCTTGCCGATCGGGGCGACGAGGTCGATGATCCGCGTGGTCAGCACCCCGGGGTCGGTCTCCAGGCGGAGCCGGTCCTGCGGGTAGAGCGGGGTGAGCTTCTGGAACTCGGGGCGGCCTCGCCCGGTCTCCGGCGCCATGCCGTTGACCGAGTCGAGGCGCACGAGCGCGTTGAACTTCTCGCGCCGCTCGCCGTCCTTGGGCTGGCGCACCGCGCCGGTGACGTGGTCGCCCTTGCGCAGGCCGTTCTTGCGGACCTGGGCGAGCGAGACGTACACGTCGTTCGGGCCGGGCAGGTAGCCGGAGGTCCGGATGAACGCGTAGTTGTCGAGGATGTCGAGGATGCCCGCGACGGGGATCAGGACGTCGTCCTCGTTGACCTGCGGCTCGTTGATCTCGTCGCGCCCGCGACGGCCCCGGCGGTCGCGGTAGCGGCCCCGGCGGCCACGGCGTCCGCCGTCGTCGTCGAAGTCGTCCTGCGGCCGGTTGTCGTGCTGCTTCTGGCGGTTCTGGTTGCCGCCGCCGCCCTGCTGGTCGTCGCCCTTGTTGCCGCGGCGGTTGTTGTCGCGGTCGCGGCCGTCGCGGTTGTTGTCGCGGCCGTCGCGGTCGCGGCCCCTGCGGCGGTCGCGGTCGCGGCCCGAGCGGCCCTCGGCGTTGTCGCCGTCGTGCTGACCGTGCTGCCCGCCCTGCTGGCCGCCGTCCTGGCGGTCCTGCTTGGCGCGGTTGTCACGGTTCTCGCGGTTCCCGCGGTCGTCGCGGTTCTCGCGCTGCGGCTGCTCGGCGGCCTGCGGCTGCTCGGTGGCGGCCTCGGGGCTGCCGGCCTCGGCCGTGGCGCGGCGCCTGCGGCGCTGCTCGCCGCCCGGGACCTCGCTGGCGGGCTGGCCGGGGATGTCGATCTGCTGCTGTCCGGCCTCGGAGGGCTGCGCCTGCTCCGTGGCGGGAGGGGCGGCCTCCTTCGGGGCCTCCTCGCCGGTGCGCGCCTTGGAGGTGGTGCGGCGCTTCGGCTTGGTCTCGGCGCCCGGCTCCGCCGCGGGCGCGCCCGTGCCGGACTGCGCCTCCTTGATGGCGTCGATCAGCTGGCTCTTGCGCATCCGCGCGGTGCCCTTGATCTTGAGCCCTGAGGCGACCTGCTGGAGTTCGGCCAGCACCATGCCCTCAAGCCCTGTGCCGCGGCGGCGCCGGGTCCCTGTGGAGGGGGCGGCGTCCGTGGTGGGCGCAGCCTCGGCCGCGCTGTCGGCACTCACGCCCATCAGATCGGTGGTGTCGCTCACGAAGGGTCCTTCCCTGGAGCGGACGTCGGCCTGTCTGGCTCGGCGACCGGTTGTGCTGTCCGGCTGTGGTCCTCTGTGAAGGGGATGCGCCGGGGCGATGGACCGCCAAAGAGGCGGAGGAATACGGTGGTGAAGACGACTGACTCAGCCGTGTCACCAGAAGTGCGTGTCACGGGACTGGGTCACGCCCGTTCCGGAGCGCTTCGGTGCCGCTGCGTGCGTGGCACGTCGCGATACGGGGGCTCCCGGAAGATGAGATGTCCCGCCCGTGTGTTTCGGGGAAAACCGGCGCCCCGAGAAAAATCGGCGCTCCGGGTGGCCCCGGATCCCTGGCGAAGACACGTGGCACCTCGCCGTAGGGCGATCGGGTGCGCAGTTGAGACTAACAATACCGTATCCAACACATATTCCCCCTCTCCTGTGCGGCGACCGTGGGGTCACGGCGCCAGCGGCAGCACACTCGCGCCCGCGGTGTCGACGGGGACGCGGGCCGCTGCCCACTCCTCGCCCGCGAGCCCGGCGACCTTGTCGGCCGCCTCCTCGTCCACCAGCGCGAGGACGGTGGGTCCCGCGCCGGAGATCACCGCGGGCACCCCGTCCGCCCGCAGCCGTTCCACCAGGGCGAGCGACTCGGGCATCGCCGGCCCCCGGTACTCCTGGTGGAGACGGTCCTCTGTCGCCGCGAAGAGCAGCCCGGGGCGCCTGGTCAGGGCCTCGACGAGCAGCGCGGCGCGCCCCGCGTTCGCCGCCGCGTCGGTGTGCGGCACCGTGCGCGGGAGGAGTCCCCTGGCGGTCTCGGTGAGCACCGGGCGCCCGGGGACGAAGACGACGGGGACGACGGAGCCGGCGGGCGTCATCCGGACCGCCCGGGCGAGCCCGCCCTCCATCCACGAGAGCGTGAACCCGCCGAGCAGGCAGGCCGCGACGTTGTCGGGGTGGCCCTCGATCTCGGTGGCGAGTTCGAGGAGGGCCTGCGTGTCGAGCCGGCTCTCGCCGCCGGTCGTCACGGCGCGCGCGGCGACGATCCCGGCGCAGATGGCCGCCGAGGAGGAGCCGAGCCCGCGCCCGTGCGGGATGCGGTTGGCGCAGACGATCTCCAGGCCGCGCGGCTGCCCGCCGAGCAGGTCGAAGGCGGCGCGCAGGGACCGGACAAGGAGGTGCTTCTCGTCACGCGGCAGCGTCTCGCTGCCCTCACCGGCTATGTCGATGCGCAGTCCCGAGTCGGCGACCCGCACCACGACGTCGTCGTAGAGGCCGAGCGCGAGCCCGAAGGCGTCGAAGCCGGGACCCAGGTTGGCGCTGGAGGCGGGGGTGCGCACCCGGACGGCGGCGGCGCGAAAGGCGGGACCGGCCATCGCGTGGGGACTCTCCTTGTGTTCCTCGGGCGGGGACTGCACCGTGCGGCGCGGGGCGGGCCGCTGGAGGCGGCAGCCCTCGCGGTGACTGTCGCGGGGCGGGCTGGTGGGGATTGGGGTGCGGGGGCGGGGATTTCCACGCTTCCGGCGAATCCCCCCCGGAACGTCCGGATCACATCCGGGCGCGTGGGATCGTACGGCCACAACGGCAGCGGCACCGCGGCACAAGCGGCGGGGCAGGTGAGGCACAGCCTATCGAAGGAAGCGCCCGCCGCGACATAGGGCGCACGGGAGGCGCATGACGCGTGTCGCCGGGAGGCAGTGCGACCCCCGCGACTTCTGACGGTCCCGCACGTCTTGTCCGGATTCAGCAGGGCGGATGATGGGCGCGCGCGGGTTCCCGCCGGCGCGGGGCGGGGCGCCGCCGTCCCTCGTTCGGGGAGCGTCCCCGCACAGGGACGGCGGCGTCCGCGCGTGTCAGCCCGTCAGGCCGAGGCGGTGCGCCGCAGCGGCGGCGTCGACCGGGATGACGGTGGGGCGCGGGGCGCCCTCGGTCGCGCGGTCGGGGTCCTTGAGGCCGTTGCCCGTCACGGTGCAGACGATGCGCTGCCCCGGGTCGACGAGGCCCTGCTCGGCGGCCTTGAGCAGCCCGGCGACCGAGGCGGCGGAGGCGGGCTCGACGAAGACACCCTCCTGCCCCGCCAACAGCCGGTACGCGGCGAGGATCTGGCGGTCGGTCACCTCGTCGATGAGGCCGCCCGACTCCTCGCGCGCCGCGAGCGCCTGCGCCCAGGAGGCGGGGTTGCCGATGCGGATCGCGGTGGCGAGCGTACGGGGGTCCTTCACGACCTCGCCGCGCACGATCGGCGCCGAACCGCTCGCCTGGAAGCCCCACATGCGCGGGGTGCGGCGCGCGACGCCGTCGGCCGCGTACTCGCGGTACCCCTTCCAGTAGGCCGTGATGTTGCCCGCGTTGCCGACCGGCAGCACGTGGATGTCGGGTGCGTCGCCGAGCGCGTCGACGATCTCGAACGCGGCGGTCTTCTGGCCCTCGATGCGCACCGGGTTGACCGAATTCACCAGCGAGACCGGGTAGTTGTCGGCGAGCGCGCGGGCGAGAGTCAGGCAGTCGTCGAAGTTCCCCTCGACCTGGAGGATCTTGGCGCCGTGCACGAGGGCCTGGCCCATCTTGCCGAGCGCGATCTTGCCCTGCGGCACGAGCACCGCGCTGACCATGCGGGCGCGCACCGCGTAGGCGGCGGCCGAGGCGGAGGTGTTGCCCGTCGAGGCGCAGATGACGGCCTTGGCGCCCTCCTCCTTGGCGCGCGTGATCGCCATCGTCATGCCGCGGTCCTTGAAGGACCCGGTCGGGTTGGCGCCCTCGACCTTGAGGAACACCTCGCACCCGGTGCGCTCGGAGAGCACCTGGGCGGGGACGAGGGGTGTGCCGCCCTCGCCGAGCGTGACGGCCTCGGTCGTGTCCTTGACCGGGAGCCGGTCCCGGTACTCCTCGATGATGCCGCGCCACTGGTGGACCATGACTGCCTACTCTCCTTCAACCCGCATGATGCTGGCGACGCCCCGGACGGTGTCGAGCTTGCGCAGCGCCTCGACGGTGCTGCTGAGGGCCGCGTCGGGGGCCCGGTGGGTGACGACGACGAGACTCGCCTCGCCGCTGCCGTCGCCCCGGCCCTGCTGGCGCACGGTGTCGATCGACACGCCCTGCGCGGCGAAGACCGTCGCCACCTGGGCGAGGACACCGGGCTTGTCGGCGACGTCCAGGCTGATGTGGTAGCGCGTGACGACCTCACCCATCCCGGAGACGGTCAGTCCCGCGTACGCGGACTCGCCGGGCCCGGTGGCCCCCGCGAGCCGGTTGCGGCACACCGCGACGAGGTCGCCGAGCACCGCGGACGCGGTCGGCGCGCCGCCGGCCCCGGGCCCGTAGAACATGAGCCGTCCGGCCGCCTCGGACTCGACGAAGACGGCGTTGTACGCCTCGCGGACGCCCGCGAGCGGGTGGCTGAGCGGCAGCATCGCGGGGTGCACGCGCGCGCTGACGCCGCTGCCGTCGGCACCGCGCTCGCAGATCGCGAGGAGCTTGATGGTGCAGCCCATGGCGCGTGCCGAGGCGAAGTCGGCGGCGGTCACCTCGGTCATGCCCTCGCGGTGCACGTCGTCGATGCCGACGCGGGTGTGGAAGGCGATGCCCGCGAGGATCGCGGCCTTCGCGGCGGCGTCGAAGCCCTCGACGTCGGCCGTCGGGTCGGCCTCCGCGTAGCCGAGCGCGGTGGCCTCGTCCAGGGCCTCCTGGTAGCCCGCCCCGGTCGAGTCCATCTTGTCGAGGATGAAGTTGGTCGTGCCGTTGACGATGCCGAGGACGCGGTGCACGTGGTCGCCCGCGAGGGACTCGCGCAGGGGACGCAGGAGCGGGATGGCGCCCGCGACGGCGGCCTCGTAGTAGAGGTCGCGGCCGTGCTCGACGGCGGCGGCGTGCAGCGCGGGGCCGTCCTTGGCGAGGAGCGCCTTGTTCGCCGAGACGACCGAGGCGCCGTGCGCGAAGGCGGTCGTGATGAGGGTGCGGGCGGGCTCGATCCCGCCGATGACCTCGATGACGACATCGAGGTCGCCGCGTTTGACGAGCGCGGTCGCGTCCGTCGTGATGAGGGCGGGGTCGATGCCCTCGCGCACCTTGTCGGGGCGGCGCACGGCGACGCCCGCGAGTTCGACGGGGGCTCCGATGCGGGCGGCGAGGTCGTCGGCGTGCGTCGTCATGATGCGCGCCACCTCTGAGCCGACTACCCCACAGCCAAGGAGCGCCACCTTCAGCGGACGCGTGCGCATCATCCGACCTCGTTTCGTCTTTCCGTGTCGTTCCGCGGGCTTCCGCGTGTTCCGTGGCGCGGAAGCCTCTGTGTCGCGGTGGTTCCAGTCTCACGCACGACCCGGGGGTTTCCGCCCCGCGTCCGATGCGTGAGACAAGCATTCCGTACGCCCGCGGGGCGCCGTGACCCGCCCCGCCACGACGCCCCGCGCCCTCGCCCCGGCTCAGCCGACGTCGAGCCGGAGCAGGTCCTCCTCCGTCTCGCGGCGCACGATGACGCGGGCCCGCCCGTCCCGTACGGCCACGACGGGCGGGCGCAGCGCGTGGTTGTAGTTGCTCGCCATCGAGCGGCAGTACGCGCCCGTCGCCGGCACGGCGAGCAGATCGCCCGGCGCGAGGTCGGCGGGGAGGAAGGCGTCGCGCACGACGATGTCGCCACTCTCACAGTGCTTGCCCACGACGCGGACGAGCATCGGCTCGGCGCCGGAGACCCGGGAGGCGAGCGCGACGGAGTACTCGGCGTCGTAGAGCGCGGTGCGGATGTTGTCCGACATGCCGCCGTCGACGGAGACGTACGTGCGCAGTCCCTCCAGCGGCTTGATCGTGCCGACCTCGTACAGCGTGAAGGCGGTGGGCCCGACGATGGCCCGGCCGGGCTCGACGGAGATGCGGGGCACGGCGAGCCCGGCGCTCTCGCACTCGCGCGTGACGATGTCGCCGAGCGCCTTGGCGATCTCGTGCGGCTCGCGCGGGTCGTCGTCGGAGGTGTACGCGATGCCGAGGCCGCCGCCGAGGTCGATCTCGGGCAGTTCGACGCCGTGCTCGTCGCGGATCTCGGCGAGCAGTCCGACGACGCGGCGCGCGGAGACCTCGAAGCCCGCCATGTCGAAGATCTGCGAGCCGATGTGCGAGTGGATGCCGACCAGCTCGACGCCGTCGAGCGTGAGCGCGCGGCGCACGGCCTCGGCGGCCTGTCCCCCGGCGAGCGCGAGGCCGAACTTCTGGTCCTCGTGCGCGGTCGCGATGAACTCGTGGGTGTGCGCCTCGACGCCCACGGTGACACGGATCTGCACGCGCTGGACGCGGTCGAGCGCCTGCGCGGTGTGCGCGACGCGGACGAGTTCCTGGAAGGAGTCGACGACGATGCGGCCGACCCCGGCGGCGACGGCGCGCTCGATCTCGGCGGCCGTCTTGTTGTTGCCGTGGAAGGCGATGCGCTCGGCGGGCATCCCCGCGTCGAGCGCCGTGAGCAGCTCCCCGCCCGAGCACACGTCGAGGTTGAGCCCCTCCTCGTGGAGCCAGCGCACGACGGCACGGCTGAGGAACGCCTTGCCCGCGTAGAAGACGTCGGCGCCCTCGCCGAAGGCGGAACGCCAGTCGCGGCAACGGGCCCTGAAGTCCTCCTCGTCGAGGAAGTAGGCGGGCGTGCCGAACTCCTCGACGAGGCGCGTCACGGGTACGCCGCCGACGCTGAGCGCGCCTTCCTCGGCCGGGTCGCGGCGGACGGTGCGGGCCCAGACCTTCGGGTCGAGGGCGTTGAGGTCGGCCGGCGGGGCCGCGTAGTGGCCCTCGGGGAGGACGTCTCCGTGGCGGGGACCGGCGGGGTGGGCGGAACGGCTCATGGCTGTCGTGCTCTCTATCGTTCAGACGTACGGGGGCGCGCTGATGCCGAGCAGGGTCAGGCCACCGGCGAGCACCGTCCCGGCGGCTTCGGCGAGGGCCAGCCGGGCGCGGTGGGCGGCCCCGGGTTTGAGCCCGCCGAGCGGGAGCAGCCCGCCGGTGCGGTCGTGGAGGTCGAGCAGGGCGTCGGCGACCCGCACGAGACGGCGCGCGAGCCGGTCGGGCGCGCGGTGCTCGGCGGCGCGCAGCAGCACGACGGGGTGCTCGGCGAGCAGCGCGAGCAGTGGCGCGGCGTGCGGGCCGCTGTCCCCGGGCTCGGGGGCGTATCCGAGCGCGGCGGCGTTGCGCACGAGGGCGAGGGCGCGGGAGTGCGCGTACCGCACGAGGAAGAGGGGGTTCTCGACGCGCTGGACGAGCAGGGCGGCGTCGAGGCGCGGGCGGTCGGCGGGGGCGGTGTGCAGGAGGGCCCAGCGGCGCGACTCGGGATCGAGGGGGGCGGTCCGCTCGTAGGGGGGCGCGGCGCGGAGGGGTTCGCCGGTCGTCTCGCTCACGTCGGCCTGGCCGCCCTGAGCGCGGGTGAGGCGTACGACGGCCTCGGCGAGGACGTGGGCGCGCTCGCCGAGGGGACGGAGCGTGACGCGGTGCCCGGCGAGAGCGTCGCCGCGGCGGGGGGCGAGGGTCTCGGCGACGAGGTCGCGCTCGTACGTGGCGGGGTCGGAGAGCGCGAAGTTGAGGAAGCCGGGCCCCGTGACGCGGACGTCGGCGAGGCGCGGATCGTGCCGCAGCCGCTCGCGGAGGATACCGGCGAGGACGAGCGGGGACGTGTGCGCGGGCCCGGCCGCGAGGAGCGCGACGTTGCAGGCGTAGTCCCCGTACCCCCCGGGCCGCGGCACGGCGACGGTGACCCGCCCCAGCACCTCCTGCGGCACGGAGGCGACCTCTCCGTCGGCGACGGCACACCGCAGCGCACCGAGGACGGTGCGGGAGAGTTCTGCGGGGGTCACGGGTCCAGCGTAGGGGAGGGGGGAGGGGTGGGGGCGAATGGATAAGGAGGAGGTCCCGGAATGTGGACGGGCGGCTCACTCGCCCTCGTCCGCGCCGCCCTCTCCTCGTTCGACGGAGACCCTGCGCCCGCGCTCGGCGAGTTCGCGCACGGCGGCGACGAGGCACTCGGGCTCGAAGGGCTTGGCGACGAAGAGATCGATCTCGGTGAGCGAGCGCCCGGCCTCGCCGACGCTGGAGGCACTGACCATGGCGAGCGGGACGTGGCGCGTACGCGGATCGGCCCGCAGCCGCTCGGCGGTCCGGACCCCGTCGAGCCGGGGCATGACAAGGTCGAGCGTGATGACGTCGGGCCGCACCTCGTGCACGATCTCCAGGCACTCGGCACCATCGGCCGCGGTCACGACCTCGAAGCCTTCCAGTTCGAGATTGACCCTGATCAGCTGCCGGATCATCTTGTTGTCATCGACGACAAGAACCCGGCCGGTCGCCCCTGGCACAACCCCGAGCCTAGGCGCGCTCCTCGCCCCTCGTCCCGGCTTTCCCCACATCCACCTCCACGGAGGGACCCACCCGGACGCCCGTACGGACCCCCTCCCCCAGCCCCGGAATACCTGGTCACGCCCACCCACCCGAAGCTGATACTGTTCTACCCGTCGCCGCCCCACAGCGGCCGACACGCCCCCGTAGCTCAGGGGATAGAGCAACGGCCTCCGGAGCCGTGTGCGCAGGTTCGAATCCTGCCGGGGGCACTCGCCAGAGATCAGCGGAAACACGGCGCTGAGCTGGGCGGATGCCGAGAGGAGAGGGCGGGAGTCAGTTTCACTGACTCCCGCCCTTTCTCGTTCCCTCCCACCGTTCGCGTGTGAGCCACTGCGGGCAAGCGCGCATACTGCCCAGCTCACAGCCTCACGGTGGAGACGCAGTAGATCCACCCCACAGCCCGGAGAGGCGCGCCGCCGGGACGGCCCCGGGACAACGCCTCGAACGTGCACCGCGCCGGGCTGAGCCGAAGCTCGACTGCTGCGCTGCAGTTCCGCCTCCTACTCCGGCTGGAAATGGTGATCTGGCGTCGTGAGACGCTGACGTTCATGCTCGCCAAGCTGCAGTGTGTGGTGTTGGACTGTGCGGATGTCGTTGAGCTGTCCGGGTTCTACCAGTCGCTTCTAGGCGGTGTGGTGAACCAGCCGGATCCGCGGTGGTCACTCGGCGAGGGCTGGGCGACGCTCCATGCCGATGATGGGTTCGTGCTGGCCTTCCAGAGGGTGGTGGCTCATCGGCCGCCACAGTGGCCGGATGCCTCTCGGCCCCAGCAGTTCCACCTCGACCTGGAGGTCGAGGACTTGGGCCAGGCCCAGGAAAAGATCCTCAAACAGGGCGCCACACTGCTCGACGCGGGTGATGGAAAGCGGAGTTGGCGGATTTTCGCGGATCCCGCAGGGCACCCGTTCTGTCTCGTCCGGCACTGAAGCAGGCGCCGCAGGGTGCGGCCACCCGTTGATCACCGTGAAGTGTGTGGGCTGTGGGGGAGGTTCAAGCCAGTTGGGCCCCGCCGTCGGAATGGGCTGGCGAAGACCGCCCGCGTGGGCGGGGTTCCCGGCTCCAATGGCGCTTCGGCCTGGGCTTGGGTGTCAGGCCGTGCTGTTCCGGGACGTGCGTGATGGTAGGCGGTGAAGGCTGAGGGGGGAACGACGGCCGCGCTGAACCAGAGGAACGGCGCCGCCTGTCCGAGGGCGAGGAGCGCCAGGGTGGTGGCGCCGAAGGCCGCTGCGTACGTGGGGAGTTGAACCGCGCGCGGGATCGTGGACCGTGCTTTCAGCGAGGCGAACATTCTTCGGAACACGGCCGCGGCAAGCGGCGCAGCCACCCGTCGGGCGAGGGACCCGCCCAGCCGATGACGCGAATGAAACCCCACCAGGCGGAGAGCGTCAGCAGTTCCAGTAGGAGCGCCAATCCCCCTTGACGAAGAAGAAGACGCGAGCAGCAGGTGGGAGCGGGGGTGACCGCGGGGCCGCCTCGGCTGCACGAAGGCTCCCGGCAGGCGGGCACGCAACCGACCAGGTCTTGCACGGCCCCCGGACGATTCGGGTGACGAGGTCTGAGGCAGGTGGCGCCGGCTGCTGGGCTTCGCCGGCGAGGTACGGGCCACCGCGCGGGCTGCCCGGTTGTGGCTGTTCCGCAGGCATGGAGCACACTGCCCTGATGGAGGAGTGGGAGCAGGACGAGGCGTACAGGCAGTGGCGGGCGTCCTTGGGGGTGTTGCTGTCGGATGCCGGTCGGCTGGCCGCGTGGCAGGAGCGGCGCTACCGGTTCGCCTGGGAGTTGGGGGCGGTTCTCACCAAGGCGTCCGGCGAGACGCCGGCTCTGACCGGCCCCGCTCTGTACGGGGTCTTTCTGCCGTCGACGGGGCTCTGTTACGTCGGGCAGACCCGGGATGCGGAGCGGCGCCTCAACGACCTGCCGGTGGGTGAGAGCCACCACCTCGCGAATACCGTGCCTCCCGAATTGTGGGAGAGAGTCGTGGTCGTGCGCTGGCCGGTCCTCCTGGACGGGGCACCGGCCGGGGACCAGAAGGCAGCGGCGGATGGCGACGAGATCGTCACGGGACTGGCCCTGGAGTACCTGCTCCAGCTGACCTTTACGCCCCCGCTCAACAGTCGGCGACGGCACCGGGACGGCATGTGGCGTCCCAGGAACCTTGCCGCCAGCAAGTCACGCGGCGCTGTCGCCGCAAGGAATCTGCCGGGCCTTTGGGCCCTGGTCCGGACCGCATGGCTGGAGCTGGCGGAGTGCCCGGCCCCGGCAGACGGCACCTCGGTGGTCACTTCGCCCGCGGGGCGGGCCGTCTTCCCCTCGGCGCTGCACCAAGATTCCTCACCCTCCGCGTAGCCCCCCTCGCCCCACCCCGCAGCGGCTTCGCCCTCCCCCTGTCGAACGCCGGGAAGGGGCCCGGTGGGGTCAGGAGGCTTTTTTGCGGGAGGGGGGTGTCTTCTTCTTCGGGGCTGTTTTCTTCGCGGCCGTCTTCTTCGCCGGGGCTGATTTCTTGGCCGGGGTGGTCTTCTTCGCGGAGGCCGTCTTCTTCTTGGGGGCCGCCTTCTTCTTCCTGTCCTCCAGTTGGTGGACCTCGGCGACCTCCTCCTCCGAGGGGTCCGCGCCGCGGGACTTCTGGGCCGCCTTCACGCTGTTCTCCAGGGCCGCCATCAGGTCGATGACCTTGCCGCCGCCCGCCGGGCGTTCGGGGGCCGGGAGTTCGTGGCCCTCGGTCTTCGCCGCGATCATCTCCTCGACGGCCTGCCGGTAGTCGTCGTGGAGGTCGTTCACGTCGACCTCTCCGAGGGTGTCCATGAGGGACTCGGCGAGGTCGAGTTCCTTGTCGCGGACCTTGACGTCCTCGGTGGGTGCGACGCCCTCGGGGGCGCGGATCTCGTCGGGCCAGTGCAGGCCGTGCAGGACGAGGACGTCGCCGACGACCCGGAGCATCCCGAGGCGCTCCTTGCCGCGCAGGGCGAACTTCGCGAGTGCGACGCGGTTGCCGCGCTTGAGCGCCTCGCGCAGCAGCGTGTACGGCTTCGCGGCGTTCGAGCCGCCCGAGGCGAGGTAGTAGGCGGCGTCCATCTGGAGCGGGTCGATGCTGTCGGCGGGAACGAAGGCGACGATGTCGATCGTCTTGGTGGTCGGCAGCGGGAGCGAGGCGAGGTCCTCGTCGGTGATCGGGATGAGGCTGCCGTCCGCGTCCTCGTACGCCTTGCCGATCTCGTCGCCCGGGATCTCCTTGTCCTCCAGTTCGCACACCTTGCGGTAGCGGACCCGGCCGCCGTCCTCGGTGTGGATCTGGCGGAAGGAGACGGTGTGGTTCTCGGTGGCGTTGACGAGTTTCACCGGGATGCTGACCAGGCCGAAGGAGACCGCGCCGTTCCAGATCGATCGCACGTGGCTGCCTTTCGCCGGAGGGCTCCCGCCGTGGACTCGCGCCGGGAAGGGTGGGCGCCCGCTTTGCGTGGAATTCTTATCGTATGACGCCGATCACACATGTGGCGGGGCGACGGCTCGCGCTGAGCAATCTGGAGAAGGTGCTGTACCCGGGCGACGGCTTCACGAAGGGGGAGGTGCTGCACTACTACGCGGGGGTGGCGGAGGTCATGCTGCCGCACCTGCGGAACCGGCCCGTCTCCTTCCTGCGGTATCCGGACGGGCCCTCGGGCCAGCGCTTCTTCTCCAAGAATCCGCCGCCCGGTACGCCCGAATGGGTAAGGGTCGCCCGTGTCGAGCGCTCGGAGGGGGCGGGCGAGCAGGTGGTGATCGACGACCTGGCCTCGCTCATGTGGGCGGCGAACCTGGTGACGGAGTTCCATACGCCGCAGTGGCGACTGGACGCGCAGGGGCTCGCGGACCGGCTCGTGCTCGATCTGGACCCCGGCGAGCCCGCGACGATCGTCGAGTGCGGGATCGTCGCACGGTGGCTGCGGAAGCGGCTGGCGCGGGACGGACTGACCGCCTACGCGAAGACGTCGGGCTCCAAGGGCCTGCATCTGCTCGCGCCGCTCGTCCCCGCGCCGTCGTCCGAGGTCACGGCGTACGCGAAGAAGCTGGCCGTGGAGGCGGAGGAGGAACTCCCGGACCTCGCGCTGCACCGCATGACGAGGAAGCTCCGCGCGGGCAAGGTCTTCGTCGACTTCAGCCAGAACGCGGCAGCGAAGACGACGGCGACCCCGTACACCGTCCGCGCCCGCGACTACCCCACCGTCTCGGCCCCGCTGACCTGGGCGGAGGTCGAGGCTTGCGAGGACCCGGAGGACCTGGTGGTCCTGGCCCAGGACATCCCGTCCCGCCTGGAGAAGCACGGCGAGCTCCTCGCGCCACTGGTGGCGGGCGAGGGAGCGGGGGAACTGCCGTGAGGGCGCGCGGGGGCGGGAGGACCGGCGCGAGGGAGCACGACGGCGGAACCGCCGCGGAGGCATACCGCGGCGGAGGAACCGCCGCGGACGGGTGGGGCGGCGGCGACACCGGTGCGACGGCCCGCCCGGCGCACACCGGGTGCGCCGCCGCGCCCGGCGGGCGGGACCGCGCGCGTACGGGGCCCGCGTGGCGGCGGCCGGTGCGGTGTCCCCGGCCGGGCCGCCGGACGGGGTGGGGCTCGTGAGCGGGCTGCCTCCCGGCTTCGAGCTGCCTCTCCGTGCCGCCCTCGCCGAGGCCGTCGACCGGCTGCCCTGTGGGGCCGGGTGGGTGTACGAGCCGAAGTTCGACGGGCACCGGATGCTCGTGGTGCGGGGGGAGCACGTCGTGTTGCAGGCACGGTCGGGGCGGCGGGTGACCGGCGCCTTTCCCGATCTCGTGGAGGCCGCGGAGCGGTTGCCCGAGGGGACCGTGCTCGACGGGGAGGTCGTGGTGTGGACGCAGGGGCGCACCGATTTCGCCGCCGTGCAGCGGCGGGCCGCGGCGACCGCAGCGCGGGCCCCGGCGCTCGCGCGGGCGCTGCCCGCCTCGTACGCCGCCTTCGACCTCCTCGCGCTCGACGGTGAGGACCTGCGGCGGCGGCCGTACGAGGAACGCCGCGCCCGGCTCGTCAGCCTGCTCACGCCGCTCGGGCCTCCGCTCCAGGCCGTGCCCGCGACGTACGCGCGCGACACGGCGCTCCAGTGGTACGAGGCGCTCGCGGGAACCGGCGTCGAGGGCATCGTCGCCAAGCGGGCGCGGCAGGGTTACCAGGGCGGGCGGCGGGCGTGGCGCAAGGTGCGGCACCGCGACACGAAGGACGCGCTCGTCCTCGGGTACGTCGGCGCGCGGCGCGCGCCGCGGCTGCTCGTGCTCGCCCTGCCGGGTGACGGCACCCCCGTCGCCTCCCGGCCGCTCTCCCCCGCGCTGCGCGCCGGGGCCTCGGCCGCGCTGCCCGCCGACGAGGAGGGCGCGGCGGAGGCGGTGGTCACGGCCGCCGGTGTCGGGGAGGTCCCGTACACGGCGGTGCGGCCCGGCGGGGTCGTGGAGGTGCGGCAGGAGACCACACGGCAGGGGACGGTGGAGGCCGTGCGGTTCCGGGGCGGGCCCGGGGAGTGAGCGCTCGCCGTGACACCTTGCGGTCTTTTGCGATCTCTCCATGCGCCTTTTACGTTGATTCATGACCATATGTGGTCGCTTCGTCACACTCCAGGGAGTCCTTCCATGCCGCACCGGAAACCCGCCGCACTCGCCCTCCTCACCGCCACCGCCGCCCTCCTCTCCCCCGCCGCCGCGGCTCACGCCGACACGGCCCCCGACGGCGGCAGGGCCCCCTACGCCCAGACGGCTCCCGGCGCCGGTGCGGGCCCCCGCGCCGTCTTCGGCGAGACGCCGGCCAGCGCGCACGGCCGCGTCGTGGCGCGCGAGGGCCTGACCCTGCGCGACGCCCCGCGCCGCGCGGGGACCGAGGTCGGGCGCCGCCCGTACGGCGACAGCGTCGCGATCCACTGCGCCATGCTCGGCGAGCGCGTCCACGGCGAGGACCGCTGGTACCTCCTGACGGACGGGACCTGGGTGGCGACGCCGAGCAGGTCGATCGAGACCGACGGCGTGCCGCGCCCCTGCTGAACCCGTCCCGCGCGACCGCGGACCCGCCTCCCGCCGACTCCACCTCGCATAACGGGACATTGCGTACCCCGCTTGCTACGTTCCCGGCATGACCGGAACCAGGACGGCCGACGCGGCGGCGGGCCTCGCGGCGCGCGCCGTGCCGCCCGTCCGCCGGCGGGGGGTCGAGCTGGGACTGCTCGTGCTCGCCGTGGGGCTCGTGCTGCTCGGGTACGTCGCCGTGGGGCTCACGCGCGAGGACCGCGTCCCGCCGGACGCGCTGCGCAATCTCGCCGGGCTCGGGGGCCTCGCGCTCCTCGCGCACCTCCTCGTCCGCCTCCGCGCCCCGTACGCCGATCCGCTCCCGCTGCCGATCGGCGTGCTGCTCAACGGCATCGGCCTCGTCCTCATCTACCGCCTCGACCTCCAGACCCCGGGCGATCGCGCGGCGCCCGCGCAACTGGTGTGGTCGATGACGGGTTTCGCGCTGTTCCTCTGCGTCGTGGCGCTGCTGCCCGACTACCGCCTCCTCCAGCGCTTCGCCTACCTCGCGATGGCCGCCGCGCTCGTCCTGATGGTCGTGCCGATCTTCTTCCCCGCCGTGAACGGGGCGCGGATCTGGCTGCGCTTCGGGGACTTCTCGTTCCAGCCGGGCGAGTTCGCGAAGGTGCTGCTCGCCGTCTTCTTCGCGAGCTACCTCGCCGCGAACCGCGCGGCGCTGCGCCACACCGGCCGCAGGCTGCTGTGGACGCGGCTGCCGAGCGCGCGCGTCATCGGCCCCGTCCTGATGGTGTGGCTCCTGAGCGTCGGTGTGCTCGTCCTGGAACGCGACCTCGGGACCTCGCTGCTCTTCTTCGGGCTCTTCGTCGTGCTGCTGTACGTCGCGACGGGGCGCACGGGGTGGATCGCGGCCGGGCTCGTCCTCGCCTCGCTCGGGGCGTGGGCGGTGGGCACCCTGGAGCCGCACGTGCACCAGCGCGTCGAGGACTGGCTGCACCCCTTCGCCTCGATCGACGCGGGCGAGGGCCCCGGCCAGCTCGCGCAGTCCCTCTTCGCCTTCGCCGCCGGGGGCTTCACGGGCACGGGACTCGGCGCGGGGCACTCCCTCCTCATCGGCTTCGCGACGAAGTCCGACTTCATCCTCGCGACGGCGGGCGAGGAGCTGGGCCTCGCGGGCCTCACGGCTCTCTTCCTCCTCTACGCGCTGCTCGTCGCGCGCGGCTTCCGTACGGGTCTCGAACTCCCCGACACCTTCGGGCGGCTGCTCGCGACCGGGCTCGCCTCGATCGTCGCGCTCCAGGTCTTCGTCATCGCGGGCGGCGTGACGGGGCTGATCCCGCTCACGGGCATGGCGATGCCCTTCCTCGCCCAGGGCGGCTCCTCGGTCGTCACGAACTGGATCATCGTGGCGCTGCTGCTGCTCATGAGCGACCGGGCGGCGCGCGTCGGTGACGTGCGGGAGCCACCGGACGGGCAGGCGCGGGCCGGGGACGCGCGGGACGGGGAGGGGGCGTGAGCCGCTACCAGCGGCGCGCCGCCTTCTTCTGCCTCCTGCTCCTGGTCGCCCTCGTGCTCAACGCCGTCCGCGTCCAGCTCGTCCGCGCCTCCGCCTACGACAGCAACCCCGCCAACCGCCGTGCCGCGATCGCCCGTTGGGACCGCCCGCGCGGGGACATCCTCGTCGGAGGCCACCCCGTCACGGGCTCGCGGGACACGCACGAGCAACTGCGCTGGGAGCGCACGTACACCGAAGGGCCGCTCTACGCGCCCGTCACGGGCTTCGCCTCGCAGGTGTACGGGAGCACGCTCCTGGAGCGCGCCGAGGACGGCCTGCTGACCGGCACCGCTCCCGGGCTGCGCGCCTTCCCGCTGTGGAACGACCTCGTGCGCGCGCGGCCCGGGGGCGGGAACGTCGTCACGACGATCGACCCGAAGGCGCAGCGCGCCGCGTACGAGGGCCTCGCGGGCCGCACCGGCGCCGTCGCCGCGCTCGACCCGTCCACGGGGCGCGTCCTCGCACTGGTCAGCTCGCCCTCGTACGACCCCGGCGAGCTGTCGGGGACGAGCCGCTCCGCAACGGCGGCCTGGGCGCGCCTGACGGCCGATCCGGCGCAGCCGCTCCTCAACCGCGCGCTGCGCCAGACCTACCCGCCGGGCTCGGCCTTCAAGATCGTGACGGCGGCGGCGGCACTGGACTCGGGCACGGTGCGCGACGTGGACGAGGAGACGGACGCGCCGGACCCGTACCGGCTGCCGGGGAGCGACACGAGGCTCGCGAACGAGGTGGAGGGGTGCGGGGACGCGAGTCTGCGCTACGCCTTCCGCTGGTCGTGCAACACGGTGTTCGCGGCGCTCGGGGTACGGACCGGGCTCGGCGACATGGCGCGCGCGGCCGGGCGCTTCGGCTTCAACGAGTCCGGGCTCGGCATTCCCTCGCCCGTCGTGCGCTCCGTCTTCGGCACGCGCCTCGACAAGGCGCAGCTCGCGCTCTCCTCGATCGGGCAGTACGACACGCGTGCCACACCGCTCCAGATGGCGATGGTCGCCTCGGCCGTCGCGTCCGGCGGCTCGGTGCCGCGCCCGCGGCTGGTCGAGCGCACCACGACGCACGGCGGGCGCCTCGTGGACGCGCCGCCCTCGCACACGCTGCGGCAGGCCATGACCGCGTCGACGGCGGCACGGCTGCGGGACCTCATGGTGGACGCGGTCGAGAAGGGGACCGGGCGGCGCGCGGCGATCGAGGGGGCGACGGTGGGCGGCAAGACGGGCACCGCGCAGCACGGGGTCGGCAACAAGGGGACCCCGTACGCGTGGTTCGTCTCGTGGGCGCAGGGGCGCGACGCGCCCTCGCCGCAGGTCGCCGTGGCGGTCGTGGTCGAGGACGCTTCGGCGGACCGGGGCGAGATCAGCGGGGGCGGCAACGCGGCCCCGATCGCCCGCGCGGTGATGGCGGCGGTGGTCGGCGAGGGGGCGGCGAAGCGCTGAGGGGCGGGGGGCCTCCTGCCCACGGCGCGACCTCGCCCCTCGGCGTCACCCCTCCGCCCGGCCCGCTCACCCTTTGCCGCGTCCCGGCTCGCGCGCCCCCGCTCCCCTACCGCCTCCGCCCGCCCCGCTCCCCGCCGTCCACCCCGCTCAGCACGTGCCCTTGCCGTCCGGGCAGTACGGCTTCGTCATCTCGGTGCGCAACTGGGCGACGCGCTTCGCCGCCGCCGCGAGGTCGATGTCGGCGGCCTTCGCCGCGACGCTCTTCGGGGTGATCTCGGCGACCGTCGCCGCCGTGTTGTCGTCCGCCCAGGCGCACATGGGGAAGACGACGGTGACGGAGCCCTGCGTCGTGGACATCGTCTGGCAGCTCACGACCTTGCTCCCCTTCGCGGCGCCCTCCGCGCCGCCGAAGCTCTTCGCGGGCGCGAGCAGTTCGGCGCCCTTCGCGCCCGCCGCGCCCTTCAGCATCGCCGCGCGGGTCTCGTCGGGGTTGCGGATGCGGCCGTTGAACCCCGAGACGACGAGCGAACCACTTCCGCCGTCGGCCGGTTCGCCGACGTAGGTGACGACGACGGCCGAGGCGTCGCGCACGTCGCTGGCGCCGCGCGCCTCGGTGTTGATCTTCGCGCCCTCGTTCCGCGAGAGGTCCTGGTCGCGCGTGTAGGCACCGTCGAGGAGGGCCGCGGGGGGCGCGAGGCGCTGGTGGACCTGCGGGAAGCCCTCGTCGGGGTCGGAGCCGCCGCCACCGCCCCGCGTGGCGAGCAGCACACCGACGACGGCGAGGACGGCGGCAGCGGCGCCGGCCCCGAGGAACAGATTGCGCTTCGACTTGCGCGGGGCCGGCGGGGCGGGATCGCCGAAGGCGGGCGCCGCCGCCGCGGCGGCGCCGGGGGCCGCGTCGGGGCCGTACAGGGAGTCGTAGCCGGCTCCGTACGAGGGCTTCGGGCCCGACGAGGAGGACGGGGCCGGGGCCTGCGCGTCCGGCGTCCCGGGGGCCGGGGCTTGCGAGCCCGCCGCCTCCTGCCCGGGGGGCGGGGACTCGGGGGGGCCGTAAGGGGCGCCGTACGGCTGCGGCTGCGGGGCCGGTTCCGGGGTGCCGTAGCCGGATTGCGGGGTCTGGGACCAGTTCTCGTAGGCGTCGGGAGCCGCGTAGGGCTGCTGCTCGCCGTAGGGCGCGGGCGCCTGCTCCCCGTACTGGCCGCCGTACTGACTCCCGTACGACGGCTGTCCCCCGTACGCCTGTTCCCCGTAGGGCTGCTGGGACTGCTGGTTCCCGTACGGGTCGTGGGCCGGGTAGCCGTGGCCCGCGCCCTCCTGCGGATAGGGCTGCTGCTGCTCGTAGGGGTACGGGGGCTGCGCGGGCGGCTCGCCGTAGGGGGTTCCGTGGGGATCTCCGTACGGGGGCTGCGGCGGCGGAGGCGTGGACATGGCCAAACGGTAGGCGATGCGCGGGACCGCCGGGACACGCGTCCCCCGCCGCGCGCCTCAACGCAAAGTTGTGCCAGGGGGATTGACGCCCTTACTGACACGGAGTCTCATAGTGGTGTGACCGCCGGTAACGCGGCCGGAGCCGGCACGACGGAGAACGAGGGTGGCAAGACATGGCGACGGTGACGGACTTCGAGCTCCTCCGTGACGCGCTGGGGACGCTCAAGAACAGGGAAGCGGTGGCCGAGCGGCTCCTGGAGTCCTCGGCGAAGCACTCCTTCGACCCGGACAAGGAACTGGACTGGGACGCGCCCTTCGAGCCGGGCAAGTGGTTCTGGCCGCCCGAGCTGGTCTCGCTCTACGGGACGCCGATGTGGGAGCGGATGAGCGAGGAGCAGCGCATCACGCTCTCGATGCACGAGGCGGCCTCGCTCGCCTCGCTCGGCGTGTGGTTCGAGATCATCCTCATGCAGCTGCTCGTGCGGCACATCTACGACAAGGACATCACGAGCGCCCACACGCGGTACGCGCTCACCGAGATCGCCGACGAGTGCCGGCACTCGATGATGTTCGCGCGCCTCGTCAAGGCGGGCGGCGTGGACCCGTACCCGGTCACGCGCTTCAACCACAACATGGGCCGCGTCCTCAAGACGATCTCGACGACGCCCGGTTCCTTCGCCTGCACGCTGCTCGGCGAGGAGATCCTCGACTGGATGCAGCGGCTCACCTTCCCCGACGAGCGCGTGCAGCCGCTCGTGCGCGGTGTGACCCGCATCCACGTCATCGAGGAGGCGCGGCACGTGCGCTACGCGCGCGAGGAGCTGCGGCGGCAGATGGTGACGGCGCCCAAGTGGGAGCGGCATCTGACGCGGCTCTCGGCCGGCGAGGCGGCGCGGGTCTTCTCCGTCGCCTTCGTCAACCCGGACGTCTACACGAACGCGGGGCTCGACAAGCGCGAGGCGCTGCGCCAGGTGAAGGCGAGCGCGCACCGCCGCGAGGTGATGCAGAACGGCGCGAAGCGGCTGACGGACTTCCTCGACGACATCGGTCTCATGGAGGGCGTCGGCCGCCGCCTGTGGCGCTCCTCGGGGCTGCTGGCCTGAGGACCGCCGCGCCAGGGGCGGTGCGGGCGCGAGCGGCGCGTCCGCACCGCCGCTCGGCGACACTGGACGCGTGAAGACCGAGAACGTCGTGTTCGTGGGCGGTCCGCTGGACGGCCGCAGCCTGCCGGTGCTGACCGGCCCCACCGGGCAGCCGCCCAAGCAGTACAAGGTCCCCGTCCCCGGCCCCGCCGGGGAGACCCTGCTCGTCTACAACCGCGAGCCGCTGCTGCGTCCGGGCAGCAGGCTCGGCATGGCGCGCGGCTGGCGGTACGTGTACGACCCGGAGGGCCGGGTCGAGCGGCGGCGGTGGCCCTGGCGGCCCCGCCCCAAGGAGGCGTGAGGCCGGAGCCGCCCCTCGTACGGCGCCGGTGGGCCGGCTCGGGGGCGACGGCTCGGCCCGCCTCCCGGATACCCTCCGCCCCGGCCCTGCCCGTACCGCTGCGCGCACTCGCCCGTCCCCTTCACAGCCCCGGCGCCCCGGGCCGGGTCCGCCCTCACGGAGGCGGAGGGCGGACCCGGGCCGCTCGTGACCCGCGGTCAGGCCGCGGTCAGGCCGCGGCCTGCACCGACGCCAGGTAGGCGTTCGTCTTCTCGGGGTCGAAGAAGAAGTTCTCGTAGTCAGCCGGGTCGTCGAAGCCGTTGGCGAACCGGTCGGCGACGGGCTGCAACTGGCCCGCCGCGCCTATCAGGTTGAGGACGTGCTCCGGGGGGACACCGAGCATCGCGTTGGTCCACTTGACGACGTGCTGGGCGGTCTCCCAGTAGCGGTCGAAGGCGGACTGCATCCACGCCTCGTCGAAGGGCTTGTCGCCGTGTTCGATGATCGAGGACAGGTAGCTCGCCGCGCACTTGGAGGCCGAGTTCGAACCCTGCCCCGTTATCGGGTCGTTGGCCACGACGACGTCCGCGACACCGAGGACGGCGCCCCCGCCCGGCAGGTGCCCTATCGGCTTGCGGACGGTGGGCGCGTACCGGCCCGCGAGGGTCCCGTTCGCGTCCGTCAGCTCGACCCTCGTCGCGCGCGCGTACTCCCACGGCACGAACTTCTCCATCAGCTCCAGCGTCAGCGCCAGGTGCTCTGAGGGATCCTTGACGCCCTTGAACGCGTCGAGCGGGCCGCCCGGGACGCCCTCCCAGAAGAGGATGTCGGCGCGGCCCGTGCGGGTGAAGGTCGGCATGACGAAGAATTCGCCGACGCCGGGCACGAGGTTGCAGCGCACCGCGTCGAAGTCCGGGTGCTCGGGACGCGGGCCGAGGCCGTGCACGTAGACGACGGCGAGGGCGCGCTGCGGGGCGTCGAAGACGGAGCGCGAGGCGTCCCGCTCGAACATCGAGACCAGCTCGCCCTTGCCCGCGGCGACGAGCACGAGGTCGTAGGTGCGCGAGAAGTAGTCGAGGTCCCCGACGGCCGCGCCGTGGATGACGACCTGGCCGCCGCGCTGCGCGAAGGTCTCCATCCACCCGGCCATCTTGACGCGCTGGTCGACGGACTGCGCGAAGCCGTCGAGCTTCCCCACCCAGTCCACGGCACGACTGGAGTCGGGCGCCGCGACCGAGACCCCGAGTCCCGCGATGCGCGGGGCCTGGTTCTCCCAGAAGTTGAGTTCGAGGTCGCGTTCGTGCTGGAGGGCGGTGTGGAACATGCACTGCGTCGACATGACCCGGCCGGAGCGGATCTCGTCGGCCGTGCGGTTCGACATGAGGGTGACCTCGTAGCCATGGGACTGGAGGCCGAGCGCGATCTGGAGACCGGACTGCCCGGCCCCCACGATGAGTACCTTCCGCATGCCTTGCGGTTCTCCTTGCCTGGGCGGGCGTCCTTGGGCCGCGAAGCGGGGCGCCCGGGGTGTACGGGACGTCGTCGCCGGCCCGGTCCCCGTACGGGGCGTCCTACCCCTGTACGGAGACCGTCACGCCGCCTACTCGGGCAGGGCGTCGAGCGCGTGACCGACGAGCGCGAGCAGGGTCTCGACGACCGATATCCTGCGCCGCGCGTCCATGATCATCACAGGTACGTGCGCGGGGATCGTCAACGCCTCCCGCACATCGCCGGTTTCGAACCGCTCCGAGCCCTCGAAGTGGTTGACGGCGACGACGTACGGCAGCCCGCAGCTCTCGAAGTAGTCGAGCGCCGGGAAGCAGTCCCCGAGCCTGCGGGTGTCGGCGAGCACGACGGCACCGGCCGCGCCGCGCACGATGTCGTCCCACATGAACCAGAAGCGCTGCTGCCCCGGCGTTCCGAAGAGGTAGAGCACGAGGTCGTCGTCGAGCGTGATGCGCCCGAAGTCCATCGCGACCGTCGTCGTCGACTTCTCCGGGGTCGCGGAGAGGTCGTCGGTGTCCTCGCTCGCGCGGGTCATGACGGCCTCGGTCTGGAGCGGCACGATCTCCGAGACGGCGGCGACGAGCGTCGTCTTTCCGGCGCCGAACCCGCCCGCGACCACGATCTTCGTCGAGGCGGGGGCGCGGCTCGTGTCGAGCTGCCAGGGTTTGAGGTCCTCCTCGCCGGGCGCGGGGGCCTGGGCCGGGGCGCGCGTGCCCACGTAGGCGGGGCGGCCGAGGAGATCAGAGGCGGCGGAGTCCACTCAGCACCCTTTCGAGCAGCGCGCGGTCGGGCTGGCCGGGCTGCTGCCCGGTGCCGTAGACGCGGATCTTTCCCTGGTCGGCGAGGTCGCTGAGGAGCACACGGACGACCCCGAGCGGCATACGCAGGAGCGCCGCGATCTCCGCGACCGTGCGCATTCTGCGGCACAGTTCGACGATCGCGCGCATCTCCGGCATGACCTTGGTGCGCAGGTCGCCGTTGACGAGTTCGGGGCGCTCCTGCGGCGCTTCGAGCGCGGCGACGAAGGTCTCCACGAGCAGCACGTGCCCGAAGCGGGTGCGGCCCCCGGTGAGCGAGTACGGGCGCACGCGCGAGGGTTTGCGGTCGGCTCCCCTGGTCGGGAGCTTCGGACTCTTGGCCTCGCTCACTCGCCGGCTCCCTTCGCCGCACTCGCGTCCGGCACCTCGGCGGACGCCTCGCCGGGCGCCTCGCCTGGCGCCTCCCCGGGTGCCTCGCCCTTCATCGACTGCCGCAGCTCGTGGCGGAGTTCGGGCGTCAGGACGTGTCCGGCGCGGCCCACGAAGAGGGCCATGTGGTAAGCGACGACGCTCATGTCGCAGTCGGCGGCGGCGTGCACCCCGAGGAGCGAGCCGTCGCTGATCGCCATGACGAAGAGCGCGCCCTCGGCCATCGCGACCATCGTCTGCTTGACGCCGCCCGCGTCCATGAGCCGGGCAGCGCCGACGCACAGGCTGCCGAGCCCGGAGACGATCGTGGCGAGGTCGGCGCTGGAACCGCGCGGGCCCTGCGGGCGGTCCGCCTCGGAGGCGGCGCGCTGGTGGACGGGGTCGGAGGAGAGCAGCAGCAGCCCGTCCGAGGAGACGACGGCGACCGAGAGGAGCCCCGGTACCTCCTCGACGAGGTTGGTGAGCAGCCACTGGAGGTTACGGGCCTCTTTGCTGAGGCCGTAACCGGTCCGGTCGCCGCCCGGCGTGGTTGAGTCGACGGTGCGTGCCGTACCTGTCGTACGGCCGGGCGCAGTCACCTGCGTTCCTCCTCGGCTGAGTCCCCCTCGGCTGAAACCTCACGCGCGTCCGCCGTGGTCGGGGCGGCGGGCGGTCGGGTGTCCCCGGATCGCGCCGAGGCGCTCCCCCGGGCGGGTTCCTCGTCCTCGGTGCCGGGAGGGGTCAGGCTCCCGGCCTCCTCGGCGAGGGCGGCCTCCACGTCCTTGCGGCCCTGGCTCGCCCCCTGGCGGAAGCCGCCGAGCCTGCGGCGCAGGGCTTCGGCGTCGATGCCGGGGGTGGCGGCGCGGGGCGCGGGGACGGGCGCCGAGATCTTCGGTGTGCGCTTGGGCAGGCCCTTGTCGGTGACCCGGTCCCAGCTCTCCACCCGCTCCGCCGCCGCGGCCTCCGCCTCGGCGGTGTCCGGGATACGCGCGTGGGCGTCGGGCCCTATGGCGTAGGGGGAGGCGGGGGGCGCGGGTGCGGGAGCCGCGGGCGGCTCCTCGCGGGCGGGCGGCTCCTCGTCGGCGGGGGCTGCCTCCCCGGGTACGGGGGGCTGCTCGGTGGCCGGGCGGGGCCGCTCCGGTGCCGGGGCGGGGGCGCTCTCCCGCGCGGACGGGGTCCGGCCCTCTCCGGCGGCCGGGGTCTCGGCCTCACCGGCGGCCGGGACCTGGTCCGTGCCCGTACCGTCCTCGTCGGTCGCGCCCGCAGGGGTGCCGTCAGGGGCGGGCGGGAGGTGCAGGAGCATCGTGGTCTCGCTCGACGGCTCGACCGTGGGAGCGGGGGCGACTCCGGGACCCGAGGCGGGCGGCGCGGCGGGGGCCTCCTCGGCGGGCGCCGTGGCAGGGGCGCTCCCGTCCGGGGCGCTCGCGGCGGCGGGCCGCGTGCCCGCCGTGCCGCGCGCCGCCGCGACGCTCGCCTCGGCCGCCGCGATGAGCGGGTCCGTGCCGGGCGCGGGAACGGCGCCGCCCTCGGCCTCGGGAGCCTGCCCATCCGTACCAGCGGCGGGGCTGTCCTGGCCCGTAGCGGCGGGCGGCTCCTCGTGCCCCGTGCCGCCCACGGGGGCCTTCCCGCCCGTACCGGTGGGACCCGTGCCCCTACCACCCGCGGTGGGTCCGGTGACGTCCCTGCCGGGGAGTTCGTTGGAGTTGGCCTCGGCCTCGGAGCCGGGGAGGGCGACCGCGGGTGCCGCGCCCGCGAGGTGGCCACCGGCGTGGGGGGTGACGACCCCGGCGGCCGGGGTCGCGAGTATCGGCGGGGGCAGGACCACGACGGCCGCGATACCGCCCTGCTTCTGCTCGCGCAGCCGGACCCGGATGCCGTGCCGCGAGGCGAGGCGCGCGACGACGTAGAGGCCGAGCCCGAGTCCGTCCTGCTCGTCCTTGAGGGTGTCGCCCGGCTGGAAGGAGGAGAGGAGCGCGTTGACCTCGTCGAGGCGCGCGGCGGACATGCCGATGCCCTCGTCCTGCACGGAGAGCATGACCTCGCCGTTCTCCAGGAGCCACGCCGAGACCTCGATCTGGGCGTCGGGCGGCGAGAACGACGTCGCGTTCTCCAGGAGTTCGGCGACGAGGTGGCTCAGGTCGTCGGCGCAGAAGCCCGCGATGTGCGCGTGCGGGGGCAGCGCGGCGATGCGTACCCGCTCGTAGCGCTCGATCTCGCTGACCGCCGCGCGCAGCACGTCCACGAGCGGGACCGGGTTCGGGTTCTGCACGCCGTGCTCGGCGCCCGCGAGGACGAGCAGGTTCTCGCTGTGGCGGCGCATGACGGTCGCGAGGTGGTCGAGCTTGAAGAGGGTCGCGAGGCGGTCGGGGTCCTGCTCGCGCTCCTCCAGGTTCTCGATGACGCCGAGCTGGCGTTCGACGAGGCCGAGAGTGCGCAGCGCGAGGTTGACGAAGGTCCCGTTGATCGAGCCCTTCGCCACGTCCAGTTGCTCCTGGACCCCGGCCAGCTCGGCGCGGAGCCGGTCGCGCTCCGCGGCGACGGAACGGCGCTGCCCGATCAGGTGCTTGCGGTCGCCCTCCAGCGTCCCGATCCGCTCGTGGAGCGCGCTCGCGTGCGCGTGGAGGAGGTTGACGGAGTGGACGACCTGGGCGAACTCGTCGTTGCGGCCCGTGAAGCGCACCGGCTCCTCTGCGGCCGGGTCCTCCGCGTCCGCGAGGCGCTTCGCGCCGAGGCGCAGCACCGCGAGCGGGCGGGTCAGGGAGCGCGCGGTGGCCATGCCCACACCGGCGGCGGCGAGCAGCAGGACGCCGACGAGGACGACCCGCAGCTCCAGCGACTGCACCTCGTCGTCGCGCAGCGCCTCGGTGCGGTGCGAGCGGTCCACGGCGAGCGCCGCGTCGGCCGAGCGCATCAGCTCGATGCGGGCGCCGAGCACGGCGGAGACCTTGGACGTCTTGAGGTCGTGGTCGCTGTCGGCGAGCTTCGGTTCGTCGGTGAGACGGGTGAGGTACTTCTCCGCCTCGTTGACGTCGGCGCCGGTGACGGTGGCGGTGTACGCGGAGAGGTCGGCCTCGCGCGCGGTGGCGCGGAAGGTGGCGAGCGCGGCCTCGGAACGGATCTGCGCCTCGTGAGCCGCGCGGCTGAGCGCGTCGCGCTGCCGCTCGCCCGCCGGGTCGGAGGCGGGCACGGTGGTGGCGAGCCCCGTCACGGGGTCGACGCGGGTCTCGGTACCGGTGGGCCGGGGCACGGCGAGCGCCGCGAGGAGCAGCCCCCGTACCGCGCCCGCCTCGGTCACGGCGGTGTCCAGGTCGACGAGCGCGTGCGGGGCCTCGACGGCGCCCTTCGGGAGCGCGTCGGCGAGCAGGGCGACGCGGGCGTGCAGGTGGTCGATGATCCGGCTGTACGAGGTGTGCGCGGCCAGGGCCGTGCCCTTGCCCGTGAGCGCCTGGCGCCGTACGCCGCTGATCGCGTCGAGCTGGTCGCGCAGCCCCTTCGGGATGTCGGCGGCCTCCAGCTCCTGCACGCCCCGGTCGACGCGGGCGCTGCGCTGCTCGGTGAGGCCGTCGCCGCGCGGGCGGCCGGCGGCGATGTACGCGCTGACCTCGTCGCGCTCGTCGGCGAGCGCCTGGGCGAGGGCGGTGGACTGCTGCGCGACGCGCGCGCCGTCCACGAGCCGCTGCGCCTCGTGCACGCGGTGGGTGGCGTCGACGAGCGCCGGGGCTCCGGCGCCCGCGACGGCCGCCACGACCACGGCGACGGCGATCACGAGCCGGGAGCGGACGCGCTGACGGCGTCCGGTGGACGCCACCGGCGGGGGCACGGAGCCCTCGGGCTGCCGCGGGCCGGGGATGCGGAGCGAGGGGGTGGCGGAAGCGGAAGCCGGTGCGTCCTGGCCGTCCCGCGCGCCGTCCGGGCCGGGGACCGGCTCGTCCTGGGCGGGGGGCGGCTGGTCCGGGGCGGAGGCCGACCGGTCCTCGCCGGGCCGCGTGGCCTCCCGCCCCGCGACCTGACCGGGAATCGGCTGGTCCTGCGCCGTGGCCACCTCCTCCTCGCTCCGTGCTCCGCCCTTGCCCCGAGGCCGCGTTTTCTGCACCGGTGCTCACATTCCTGACTCGTCCTGCCCCTGCGCCTGAATGACGGGTTGTCAGCGCAGGCGCCCCGCGTTGCGTTCGCGACCATTCCAGTGCCTTTGGGAGGCGGCCGCGCGCATCGCCTGCCCCGCCACCCGAAGGAGTGAACCGTCCCGGGGAGTTGGTGGGCAAGTCTCCCATTCCCCGGACGGCGGTATGCGGGGAGCGCCGGTTGGACGCGCACGGCGGGCTTTGGCAAGATACCGCGCCGCAGGCGTCCCGGAACTGATCATTCCTCCCCAAACCGCGCGCTGACCAGCGGCATTCATTTCCGGCGGGGCCTGGCAGGGCCTCTGTGAAGGGCTCGTGCAGACTGGCCTGATGCGCGCCGAACTGGTCACCGAGCCCGGCGGGAGCGACCGGGCCGACGAGGACTTCACCTGTGTCTCGCTCCCCGCTTCCGGACAGGGTGGTTGTCTCGTCCTCCTTGACGGGGTCACACCACCCGAAGGAGCGACGGGCTGCGCGCACAGCGTTCCCTGGTACGTGTCGCGGCTCGGGGGCGCCCTCAACGAACTGGCCGTCTCCCGGCCGGACCTGACGCTCCGTCAGGTCCTGGCCTCGTCCATCCGGCGCACGGCGGAACTCCACCGGGCGACCTGTGACCTTTCTCACCCGCGCACCCCGCAGGCCACCGTCGTGCTCGCCCGGTGGGACGACACCCGTGCCGAACACCTCGTCCTGTCGGACTCGGTACTGCTGCTCGTGGAGCGGGACGGGGCGGTGCGGCCCGTGCTCGACGACCGCCTCGACCACCTCCCGCTCGCCGCGGAGCGGGCGGCGGTGCGGGACGCGGCGGACGGGGAGCGCGAGGCGGCGCGGGCCGCGTACGCGAGCGCGGTGGAGTCTCTGCGCAACGCCGAGGGCGGCTTCTTCACGGCGGCGGCCGACCCGGACGTCGCCGCGCGCGCCCTGACCGGCGAGACGCCTCTGGCGGAACTGCGCTGCCTCATCGCCCTCACCGACGGCGCGACCCGCTGGACCGAGCGCTTCCACCAGGGCGACTGGACCGCCCTCGCGACCCTCCTCCGCACCCGCGGCCCCCGCGCCCTCCTCGCGGAGGTCCGCCGCCTGGAACGCACCCCGGAGGGGCGGGCGAAGCGCGGCAAGCGGCACGACGACGCGAGCGTGATCCTGGCGGAGGTGGGGGGCGGGAGGGGATAAGGCGGGCGGGGAGTGGGGGGTTCTGCCGCGCGCGCCGGAACCCGCTCGGCCGGAGCGTCCCGTCCCCGCTCGTCCTCTCAGAGCCGGTTCAGCCGGTGAAGGAGGCGGGCCAGTTCCGCGACCTCGCCGGGGGGCCAGCCGGACATCGCCTCGACGTAGCCGGCGCGGCGGCGTTCGCGCACTTGGCGGAAGCGGGCCTCACCCTCCGGGGTGAGACGTACGAGGCTCGCGCGGCCATCGTCGGGGTCGGGGGCGCGGGTGACGAGACCGAGGCGTTCGAGGGCGCGGATCTGGCGGCTGACGGTCGCTTTGCCGACGCCGAAGTACAGCGCGAGATCCGTGGCGCGCTGGGGCCCGGCGCTCTCCAGACGGATGAGGAAGCCGTACGCGGCCGACTCCAGGCCGGGGTGGACCTCGCCCGCGAGTTCGGCGGACGTGGCCCTTGCCCGGCGCAGGAGGAGGCTCAGTTCGCGCTCCAGGGCGAGAAAGGCGTTCTCGGTCATGACGTCCGTTCCTGGCGGCTGAAAAACAGCCCTCTCTCGGGGGTGAAATCGCAGCCTGCACAGTATTTCCCAGGACTGGACCAGTGACGGCCAAAAGGTGCCCTACCCCGCCCCGGCTCTACTCGCGTAGCTTCCGTTTTTGACATGACCACGGCCCCCGACCCGGCCGCGGCACATATCGTCAGGTTCCCCACAAGCCGGACCTCTCGGAGGCACGCTATGTCCGTGCATACGATCCGATCAGCCCGCCGCTCCCGCTTCAGAGCGGCCGGGCCTCTCCTCGCAGCCCTGTCCCTCCTCCTCGCCCTGCCGGTGGCCGCCCAGGCCGCCGACGAGCCGTCCGTGCCCGAGCGCGGCAGCGCCTACCTCGGCATGGGAGTCGCCGAGCACGACGGCGTGGGCGGACTCCCCCGCGACACCCGGGCCGTCCAGACCGAGGGTGTCGACGTCTCCAGCTACCAGGGGAACGTCAACTGGAGCGCCCTGTGGAACAGCGGCGTCAAGTGGGCGTACACCAAGGCCACCGAAGGGACGTACTACACCAACCCCTCCTTCACCCAGCAGTACAACGGCTCGTACAACGTCGGCATGATCCGGGGCTCGTACCACTTCGCGACCCCGGACACGACGAGCGGTGGCACGCAGGCCAACTACTTCGTGGCCCACGGCGGCGGCTGGTCGAAGGACGGCAAGACCCTGCCCGGTGTCCTCGACATCGAGTGGAACCCGTACGGCGCCCAGTGCTACGGCAAGTCGGCCTCCGCGATGGTCAGCTGGATCAAGGACTTCGCGAACACGTACAAGTCCCGCACCGGGCGCGACGTCGTGATCTACACGGCGACGAGCTGGTGGAAGACCTGCACGGGCAACTCCGCCGCCTTCGGCTCCACGAACCCGCTCTGGGTGGCCCGCTACGCCTCCTCGGTGGGGACCCTGCCGGCCGGCTGGGGCTTCTACACGATGTGGCAGTACACCTCGACGGGCCCCACGGTGGGCGACCACAACAAGTTCAACGGCGCCCTGGACCGCGTCCGGGCCCTCGCCAACGGCTGAGGCCGCACTCCGGTGGGCCGGGACCCGCCCGGGTCCCGGCCCACCGTCCCGTCAGGCGGCCAGCGCCTCCCGTTCCCCGGCGCCGGCCGGGGCGAGGGCCAGCTCCAGGACCTGGCGGACGTCCGTGACCGGGTGGACGTCGAGCTTCGCGAGGATCTCTGCGGGGACGTCGTCGAGGTCCGGCTCGTTCCGCTTGGGGATCACGACGGTCGTGATTCCGGCGCGCTGGGCGGCGAGCAGCTTCTGCTTGAGCCCGCCGATCGGCAGCACCCGCCCGGTGAGCGAGACCTCCCCCGTCATCGCGACCTCGGGCCGCACCTGGCGCCCGCTCAGGAGCGAGGCGAGTGCCGTCGTCATCGTGATGCCCGCGCTCGGCCCGTCCTTCGGGACCGCCCCGGCGGGGAAGTGGATGTGCACGCCCCGCTCCTTGAGGTCGCCGACGGGCAGCTCCAGCTCCGCGCCGTGCGAACGCAGGAAGGAGAGCGCGATCCGCGCGGACTCCTTCATGACGTCGCCGAGCTGACCCGTCAGCGTCAGCCCCGCGCCGCCGGTCTCCGGGTCGGCCAGCGAGGCCTCCACGTAGAGGACGTCACCGCCCGCGCCCGTCACCGCGAGCCCGGTCGCGACACCCGGCACCGCCGTGCGCCGCTCGGCGGGGTCCTGCGCGGACTCCGGCACGTGGTGGGGCCGCCCGAGCAGCGGGCGCAGCTCCGCCTCCGTCACCGTGAAGGGCAGTTCCCGCTCGCCCAGTTCGTGCTGGGCCGCGAGCTTGCGCAGGAGCCGCGCGAGGGACCGCTCCAGGTTCCGCACGCCCGCCTCGCGCGTGTACTCGCCCGCGAGCTTGCGCAGCGCGCTCTCGTCCACGGTCAGCTCGTCCTCCGTGAGCCCGGCCCGCTCGCGCTGGCGGGGCAGCAGGTGGTCGCGGGCGATGACGACCTTCTCGTCCTCGGTGTAGCCGTCGAGCCGGACCAGCTCCATGCGGTCGAGCAGGGCCTCGGGGATCGACTCCAGGACGTTCGCCGTGGCGAGGAAGACGACGTCGCTGAGGTCGAGTTCGACCTCCAGGTAGTGGTCGCGGAAGGTGTGGTTCTGCGCGGGGTCGAGCACTTCGAGGAGGGCCGCCGCCGGGTCGCCCCGGAAGTCGGAGCCCACCTTGTCGATCTCGTCGAGGAGGACCACCGGGTTCATCGAGCCCGCCTCCTTGATCGCCCGTACGACGCGCCCGGCCTGGGCGCCCACGTAGGTGCGCCGGTGGCCCCTGATCTCCGCCTCGTCCCGCACGCCGCCGAGCGCCACCCGGACGAAGGAGCGGCCCATCGCGTGCGCCACGCTCTCGCCGAGCGAGGTCTTGCCGACGCCGGGGGGCCCGACGAGCGCGAGCACCGCGCCGCCGCGCCGTCCGCCGACGACGCCGAGGCCCCGGTCGGCGCGGCGCTTGCGCACCGCGAGGTACTCGGTGATGCGGTCCTTCACGTCGTCGAGTCCCGCGTGCTCGGCGTCGAGCACCGCGCGGGCGCCGCGGATGTCGTACGTGTCCTCGGAGCGCTCGTTCCACGGGAGGTCCAGCACCGTGTCGAGCCACGTGCGAATCCAGGCGCCCTCGGGGCTCTGGTCGCTCGCGCGCTCCAGCTTCTCGACCTCCTTGAGCGCGGCTTCGCGGACCTTGGCGGGCAGGTCGGCGGCCTCGACGCGGGCGCGGTAGTCGTCGCTCCCGTCCTCGCCGTCCTCGCCGCTCAGCTCGCGCAGCTCCTTGCGGACCGCTTCGAGCTGACGACGGAGCAGGAACTCGCGCTGCTGCTTGTCCACGCCGTCCTGGACGTCCTTGGCGATCGTCTCGGCGATCTCCTGCTCGGCGAGGTGCTCGCGGAGCTGGAGCGTGGCGAGCTTGAGGCGCGCGACGGGGTCGGCGGTCTCCAGCAGCTCGGTCTTCTGGGCGGTGGTGAGGAACGGCGAGTACCCGGAGTTGTCGGCGAGGGCTGCCACGTCGTCGATCTGCTGGACGCGGTCCACGACCTGCCAGGCGCCGCGCTTCTTGAGCCACTCGGTGGCGAGCGCCTTGTACTCGGTGACGAGTTCGGTGACGGCGCCCGGCAGCGGTTCGGGCACGGTCTCCTCGACCCGGGTCCCCTCGACCCACAGCGCCGCGCCGGGCCCCGTGGTCCCCGCGCCGATGCGCACGCGCCCGCGGCCCCGGACGAGGGCGCCCGAGTGGCCGTCGGCGAGCCTGCCCACCTGTTCGACGGTGCCGAGCACGCCGGTGGCGGCGTAGTCCCCGTCGAGGCGCGGCACGAGCAGCACCTCCGGCTTGCCCCCGGAGCCGCTGGAGCGGGCGGCGGCCTGGGCGGCCTCCACGGCCGCGCGCACCTCACCGTCCGAGAGGTCGAGGGGCACGACCATGCCGGGCAGGACGACCTCGTCGTCGAGCGGCAGCACGGGCAGGGTGAGCGGTGCGGACGTGAGAGCCATGATCTCCCCTTCGGCAGTCAAGTTGAGCTGTACCGACTCAATGCCCGCGGAGCCCCTGGTGTTCCCGCTCGCTTGTTCGCCCACAGCGATCATCCGGAAGGCCGGGCGAAACCCCCCGTGCCGTACCCCAGCGCCCGGACCGGCCCGCCTGTTCCCTGCTCGCGGAAGCGCTCGTCGTCGCGGGTGGCGCGCTCCCCGGTGGCCGAAGGGGGCCCGGCCCGCTCGGGAGCGCGGCCGTTTGCGAGGGCGGGGCCCGGCGCCGGAGGATGGCGGGGCGCGATCGACACAGGAGGTACGTGCGATGAGCACCGCTCTGCCGGACGAGGAGTTCCCCGGCGCCCGTTTCGGCCCGGGACCCGGCACACCGCCGCAGATGCTCGACCGGCGCGAGGGGCCGTACGGCGAGGTGGTGTTGCGACGGCACGGGGACCTGCTCCAGATCATCGCCAACGGCACGTTCCTCATGGACACCTCGGACGGGCGCTCCGAGCGGCTGCTCATCGACGCCGCGCTCGGCGCGCTCGACGCGCGGCCCGCCCCCTCCGTGCTCATCGGCGGGCTCGGGGTCGGCTTCTCGCTCGTCCGCGCGGCGGGACAGGAGCGCTGGGGGCGGATCGCCGTCGCCGAGCGCGAGGAGGCGATCGTGGAGTGGCACCGCGCGGGCCCGCTCGGCGCGTACACCGCGCGGGCACTCGCCGACCCCCGTACCGAGATCCTGCGCACCGACCTCGTCGCGTACCTGCGCGCCCCCGGGGAGCGCTTCGACGCGCTGTGCCTCGACATCGACAACGGCCCCGGCTGGACGGTCGACGAGGGCAACGGCGGGCTGTACGACGCGGCCGGGCTCGCCGCCTGCCGGGAGCGCCTGACGCCCGGCGGGGTGCTCGCGGTGTGGTCGGCCCAGCCCTCGCCGCCCTTCGAGGAAGCCCTGCGGAATGCCGGGTTCCAGGGGGTGCGTACCGAAGAAGTCCCTGTTGCCCGGGGCGTTCCGGACGTCGTGCATCTCGCCCTGCGGCCCGCATAGCTAAGCGGCACCCCCTGCCCGTACGCTCTGTCGGACCGCGGACCCCCCACCCCCGGCCCCCGTGTTGACGGCCGGGCGCGCGCGTCGGACGGACGTGTTCCCGTGCGTGTTCCCGCGAGTGAGCAGACTCATGTCTGGCCTCGCGGGCCGGGGGCAGAAGCGGAACGGACGACACACGTACCTTCAGGGCGGGGCGATGGAGCAGACACAGACCTCCCACAGCGGCGCGGCACCGGCCGCCGGGGCACAGCGGCGCGTACTCGTGGTCGAGGACGACCCGACGATCGTGGACGCGGTCGCGGCCCGGCTGCGCGCCGAGGGCTTCCTCGTGCAGACCGCGCAGGACGGCCCCTCGGCGGTGGAGACCGCCGAGGCGTGGCAGCCGGATCTGCTGGTCCTCGACGTCATGCTGCCCGGGTTCGACGGCCTGGAGGTGTGCCGCCGCGTGCAGGCGCACCGCCCGGTGCCCGTCCTCATGCTCACCGCCCGCGACGACGAGACGGACATGCTCGTCGGGCTCGGCGTGGGCGCGGACGACTACATGACGAAGCCGTTCTCGATGCGCGAGGTCGCGGCGCGCGTGCACGTGCTGCTCCGCCGCGTCGAGCGGGCCGCGCTCGCCGCCTCCACGCCGCGCAGCGGGGTGCTGCGGCTGGGCGAGCTGGAGGTGGACCACGCGCAGCGACGGGTGCGGGTGCGGGGCGAGGACGTGCACCTGACGCCGACCGAGTTCGACCTGCTCGTGTGCCTGGCGGGGACACCGCGCGCGGTGCTCTCGCGCGAGCAGTTGCTCGCCGAGGTCTGGGACTGGGCGGACGCCTCGGGGACCCGTACCGTCGACAGCCACATCAAGGCGCTGCGCCGGAAGATCGGCGCGGAGCGGATCAGGACCGTGCACGGCGTGGGCTACGCGCTGGAGACCCCGGCGCCGTGAGGCGGAGCGGGGGCGCGGGTTCCCTGGACGCGCGAGGGGGAGGAACGAGATGGCGGAGTACCAGGACGGGCCGGGGACCCGGTTGCGGCCCTTTCCGATCAAGGCGAAGCTCGGCACGCTCGTCGTGCTCTCGGTCTTCATCACCACCGGGCTGCTGCTCGTGGCGCTGCGCACCGACACCGAGCTGCGGTTCATCACGGTCTTCTCGGTCATCGCGACGCTCCTGATCACGCAGTTCGTCGCACAGGGCCTCGCGTCCCCGCTCGCCGAGATGACGACCGTCGCGCGGGCCATCTCGCACGGCGACTACACGCGCCGGGTCTCGGGCGCGGACCGGGGCGACGAGCTGGGCTCGCTGGCCGAGACGATCAACCGCATGGCGGACGACCTGGAGGCGCAGGACCACCACCGCAAGGAGCTCGTCGCGAACGTCTCGCACGAGCTGCGCACGCCGATCGCGGCGCTGCGCGCGGTCCTGGAGAACGTCGTGGACGGGGTCTCGGCCGCCGACCCGGAGACGATGCGCACGGCGCTCAAGCAGACGGAGCGGCTCGGGCGGCTCGTCGAGACGCTGCTCGACCTCTCGCGGCTCGACCACGGCGCGGTGCCGCTGCGCGCGCGGCACTTCGAGGTGTGGCCGTACCTCTCGGGCGTCCTCAAGGAGGCGCAGCTCACGGGGGCCGCCGTGGCCCGCCGCAAGCTCGCCTCCGACTCGGGGAGCCACACCCGCAGCGACGTCGCCCTCGCGCTCGACGTCTCGCCGCCCGAGCTGACCGCCTACGCGGACCCCGAGCGGCTCCACCAGGTCGTGGCCAATCTCATCGACAACGCGGTCAAGCACAGCCCGGCGGCCGGGAAGGTCACCGTGCGGGCACGCGCGGGGGCGGAGCCGGGCGCGCTGGAGCTGGAGGTCATGGACGAGGGCCCGGGCATCCCGCGCTCGGAGTGGCACCGCGTCTTCGAGCGCTTCAACCGGGGCGCGCTGCCGCACGTGCAGAAGGCGGGCTCGCAGGGCGGTGACGGCGGCACGGGGCTCGGCCTCGCGATCGCGCGCTGGGCGGTGGATCTGCACGGCGGCCGTATCCGCGTGGCCGAATCGGCGCGGGGCTGCCGCATGCACGTCACTCTTCCGGGGAAGCCGTTGAACGAGCAGTTGACGTAGGCTGCCAAGGGGACCCGTTCTTCCGCAGGTGAACTGGTCAGGGGCCTCCGCCGGGTCGATCATCCGGCGCGGGGCCCGTGCCGGGGCACGCAGCGGTGGCGCCGGGTTGCCCAGCCCCCGGCGGGAAGGCCCGCCGCCGGCGCGCCAACGACGTCGCGGGGGCCGGAGGCGCAGGTCAAATTCACGGTTGTTTCCCGCCAATCATGGCGGCGAAACACCTCCTTCGATGTGACTTACGCGACGGATCACCGGCCCGGCCTGCATCCGCGGGCCCCGGAGGCGTAGCCTTTATTCCCGCTGTCCATCACCTTGTGAGAAGCGGAAGAGGGCGGTTACCGCCGTGTCGCCACAGTCCCCCAGTAACTCGACGAGCATCTCGACCGAGCCGGTCGGCCAAGGCAAGCAGGGCTCCGACCCTGCCGCTGCCTTCGGCGCGAACGAATGGCTCGTGGACGAGATCTACCAGCAGTACCTCCAGAACCCGAATTCGGTCGATCGTGCCTGGTGGGACTTCTTCGCCGACTACAAGCCGGGCAGCGCCCCGGCGCGTACGAGCACGGACGGCGCCGCCGCGCCCGCGACCCCGGCACCCGCCCCCCAGGCCGCCCCCGCGCCGCAGCAGGCCGCACCGGCGCAGCCCGCGCCCGCCCCGGCGGCGAAGCCCGCCCCGGCGGAGCCGAAGCCGGCCGCCGCGGCGAAGCCCGCGCCCGCCGCGAAGACCCCGGCGCAGCCGCAGCCCTCCGCGAAGCCGGCCGAGTCCGCCCCGGCGGGCCCCGAGTTCGTGACGCTGCGCGGCCCCTCCGCCGCCGTGGCGAAGAACATGAACGCCTCGCTGGAGCTGCCGACCGCCACCTCGGTGCGCGCGGTGCCCGTGAAGCTGCTCTTCGACAACCGCATCGTGATCAACAACCACCTCAAGCGGGCCCGGGGCGGGAAGATCTCCTTCACGCACCTCATCGGCTACGCGATGGTGCAGGCGATCAAGGCGATGCCGTCGATGAACAACTCGTTCATGACGAAGGACGGCAAGCCCACCCTCGTCAAGCCCGAGCACATCAACCTCGGTCTCGCCATCGACCTGGTCAAGCCGAACGGCGACCGGCAGCTCGTGGTCGCGGCGATCAAGAAGGCCGAGCAGCTCAACTTCTTCGAGTTCTGGCAGGCGTACGAGGACATCGTCCGCCGCGCCCGGGACAACAAGCTGACGATGGACGACTTCTCCGGCGTCACCGTCTCGCTCACCAACCCCGGCGGCATCGGCACCGTCCACTCGGTGCCGCGCCTCATGCCCGGTCAAGCGGTGATCATGGGCGTCGGCGCCATGGAGTACCCGGCCGAGTTCCAGGGCACCTCGCAGGACACCCTGAACAAGCTGGGCATCTCCAAGGTGATGACCCTCACCTCGACGTACGACCACCGCGTCATCCAGGGCGCGGCCTCGGGCGAGTTCCTGCGCATCGTCGCGAACCTGCTGCTCGGCGAGAACGACTTCTACGACGAGGTCTTCAAGGCGCTGCGCATCCCGTACGAGCCGATCCGCTGGAACCGCGACATCGACGCCTCGCACGACGACGACGTCACCAAGGCCGCCCGCGTCTTCGAGCTGATCCACTCCTACCGGGTCCGCGGCCACGTCATGGCCGACACCGACCCGCTGGAGTACCACCAGCGCAAGCACCCCGACCTCGACATCACCGAGCACGGGCTCACGCTGTGGGACCTGGAGCGCGAGTTCGCGGTCGGCGGCTTCGCCGGCAAGACGATGATGAAGCTGCGCGACGTCCTCGGCGTGCTGCGCGACTCGTACTGCCGCACCATCGGCATCGAGTTCATGCACATCCAGGACCCCAAGCAGCGCAACTGGATCCAGGACCGGGTCGAGCGGGGCGCCACCACCGCCAAGCCCGAGCGCGAGGAGCAGCTCCGCATCCTGCGCCGCCTCAACGCGGCGGAGGCGTTCGAGACCTTCCTCCAGACGAAGTACGTCGGCCAGAAGCGCTTCTCGCTCGAAGGCGGCGAGTCCGTCATCCCGCTGCTCGACGCCGTCCTCGACGCCGCCGCCGAGTCGCGCCTCGACGAGGTCGTCATCGGCATGGCCCACCGCGGCCGCCTCAACGTCCTCGCCAACATCGTCGGCAAGTCGTACGCGCAGATCTTCCGCGAGTTCGAGGGCAACCTCGACCCGAAGTCCATGCACGGCTCGGGCGACGTCAAGTACCACCTGGGCGCCCAGGGCACCTTCACGGGCCTGGACGGCGAGCAGATCAAGGTCAACCTCGCCGCGAACCCCTCGCACCTGGAGACCGTCGACCCGGTCATCGAGGGCATCGCGCGTGCCAAGCAGGACATCATCAACAAGGGCGGCACCGACTTCACCGTGCTGCCCGTCGCGCTCCACGGCGACGCGGCCTTCGCGGGCCAGGGCGTCGTCGCCGAGACGCTCAACATGTCGCAGCTGCGCGGCTACCGCACCGGCGGCACCGTGCACGTCGTCATCAACAACCAGGTGGGCTTCACCGCTCCCCCGGAGTCCGCGCGCTCCTCGATGTACGCCACGGACGTGGCCCGCATGATCGAGGCGCCGGTCTTCCACGTGAACGGCGACGACCCCGAGGCCGTCGTCCGCGTCGCGCGGCTCGCCTTCGAGTTCCGTCAGGCGTTCAACAAGGACGTCGTGATCGACCTCATCTGCTACCGCCGCCGCGGTCACAACGAGTCGGACAACCCCGGCTTCACGCAGCCGCTCATGTACGACCTCATCGACAAGAAGCGCTCGGTGCGCAAGCTCTACACCGAGTCCCTCATCGGCCGGGGCGACATCACCCTGGAAGAGGCGGAGCAGGCGCTCCAGGACTTCCAGGGCCAGCTGGAGAAGGTCTTCACGGAGGTCCGCGAGGCCACCACGACGCCCGGCGAGACCGAGGTCGCGCAGCCGCAGGCCGAGTTCCCTGTCAACGTGGACACCGCGATCTCCTCCGAGGTCGTCAAGCGGATCGCCGAGTCCCAGGTGAACATCCCCGAGCGGGTCACCGTGCACCCCCGGCTGCTCCCGCAGCTCCAGCGGCGCGCGGCCCAGATCGAGGAAGGCGCCATCGACTGGGGCACCGGCGAGATGCTCGCCTTCGGCTCCCTGCTCATGGAGGGCACCCCGGTCCGGCTCGCGGGCCAGGACTCGCGCCGCGGCACCTTCGGCCAGCGGCACGCGGTCCTCGTCGACCGGGTCACGGGCGAGGACTACACGCCGCTCCAGTACCTCTCCGAGGACCAGGCGCGCTTCAACGTCTACGACTCGCTCCTGAGCGAGTACGCGGCGATGGGCTTCGAGTACGGCTACTCGCTCGCCCGTCCCGAGGCGCTGGTGCTGTGGGAGGCGCAATTCGGCGACTTCATCAACGGCGCGCAGACGATCATCGACGAGTACATCTCCGCCGCCGAGCAGAAGTGGGGCCAGACCTCCGGCGTCACGCTGCTCCTGCCGCACGGCTACGAGGGCCAGGGCCCGGACCACTCCTCGGCCCGCATCGAGCGCTTCCTCCAGCTGTGCGCCCAGAAGAGCATGACGGTCGCGATGCCGACGCTCCCGTCGAACTACTTCCACCTGCTGCGCTGGCAGGTGCACAACCCGCACCACAAGCCGCTCGTCGTCTTCACGCCGAAGTCGATGCTGCGCTTGAAGGCGGCGACCTCGAAGGCCGAGGAGTTCACGTCCGGCCAGTTCCGCCCGGTCATCGGGGACGACACGGTGGACCCGGCGAAGGTCCGCAAGATCGTGCTGTGCTCCGGGAAGGTCTACTACGACCTGGAGGCCGAGCGGACCAAGCGGGGCGCGGACGACACCGCGATCATCCGCCTGGAGCGGCTCTACCCGCTGCCCGGCGCCGAGATCCAGGCCGAGATCGCCAAGTACCCGCAGGCGGAGAAGTTCCTGTGGGCCCAGGAAGAGCCGGCGAACCAGGGTGCCTGGCCGTTCATCGCGCTCAACCTGATCGACCACATCGACCTCTCGGTCGGCGCGGCGATCCCCCACGGCCAGCGTCTGCGCCGCATCTCCCGCCCGCACTCCTCCTCCCCGGCGGTGGGCTCGGCGAAGCGGCACCAGCAGGAGCAGGCACAGCTCGTGGCGGAGGTCTTCGACGCCTGAGACGCGGCGGCCCGCCAGCGCGAAGGCACCGCGGGGCGCTGAGGGCTGAGGCGTGAGCGGGAAGGCCCCGTTCCCACCGGACATGGTGGGAACGGGGCCTTTTCGCGTGCCAGACGCTCAGGAGCCGGGGGTGCGGCCCGGCCCCGGGTTCAGGGTGCCCGGGCTGCCCGGACGGGAGTTCCGGGGCGCGTGCGTGGTCTCCTGGCCGAGGACGCGGCGGCACAGGGTACTCCCGCGCCGGGCTCGCGCGGGGCGGGCGTCAGGACGCTTCCGCCGGGGGCGGGGCGGTCCTCTCCTCGCGGGCCTCCGCCTCGGTGAGCGCGGGGGCGGTGCGGCCGGGGGCCCAGCGGAAGGTGAGCTGGAGCTGCGCCTCCGCGGACGACTTGGCGAGGCCGACCGTGCCCCCGGCCTCGACGCGGATGGCGAGTTGGAGCTCGACCTCCTCGGGGCGCACCGCGCGGCCGAGCGACTGGAAGCGCGCCGCGGCCTGCCGGGCACAGCGCTCGGCGAGGTCGAGTGCCTCGCCGTAGGCGTCGCGGACGACGGTACCGACCCGCTCGGCGCCGTTGCCCCGCGCCCGTACGTCGTCCCACAGGGAGTCGCTCTCGCGGGGCGCGGGCACCCCGGTGTCGACGAAGATCGGGATGTCCTCGTCCGGCGTGCTTCCTCGTCCGGTCGCTTCCGCCATGCTCTCCCCCTCGTCTCGCACGCCGCGCGTGCCTCGACTCGATTGTCCCGCAGGGGAGTTGACATCGCGCCCGCCCGCGGAATGCTCCTGACGGCGACGGGCGGCACCCCGGGGCCGCCGCCCGCGCCCCCGGGTCCGCCGCCGCGCCGCGTCAGGTCGTCTGCGGTTCGAAGTCCCAGAAGGGGCGCTGCCGGGAGCGGGCCGCGACGGTGTGGACGTGCTGCGGACCGAGCGTCTGGGCGAGGTCGTCGAGCGCGGCCGCCTCCTCCTTGTCGGCGGCCTCGCGCTTGCGCAGGGCGCGCAGGTCGGCGGCGTGCGCGATGCGCGCGCTGAGGGTGAGCGGGTGCGTGCGGCCGAGGGACTCGGCGGCCTGCACCGCGGTCTTCGCCGTGAGGCGTTCCGCGCTCTCGACGTCGCCCAGGACGTTGCGGATCGCGGCGGTGTTGACGGCGCAGCCGAGGGACCACGGGTGCCAGGTGCCGACGGCGCGTTCCATCGCGGCCAGCGCCTCCTCGCTCATCTCCAGGGCCTGTTCGCGCTCGCCGAGGTTGCGCAGGATGAGGGCGAGGTTGCCGCGCACGCCCGCCGTGTAGGGGTGCGCCTCGCCGAGGGTCGCGCGGTAGGCGAGGTCCACGCGCTCACCGGTCCTGCGCGCCTCGTCGATGTCCCCGTGCTCGCGCAGGTAGGAGCTGAGGCTCGCGAGGAAGAGGAGCGTCGTGGGATGGCGGCCGCCGATGACGCGTTCGCAGCGTTCGACGACGGAGGCGAGCGCGACCCCGGCCTCCTGCCGCTGGCCCTGGCGGTAGCGGCCCATGGCGAGCCCGAACTCGGCCCGCAGGGTCTGCGGGTGGTCGGCTCCCATGACGAGCTGGTTCTCGCGGACGCTCATCTCCAGGTTGGAGCAGGCTTCCTCGTTGCGCCCGAGCAGGCGCAGGTCGGTCGCGTAGGAGATCTCGGAGAACAGCGTCCAGGGGTGCCGCCTGGCGAGCAGCCTGCGGCGGTCCTCCAGGATGCGCCGGTCGATCGCGAGGGCGCCCTCGTAGTCGCCGAGGAGGCGGAGCGAGGCCGCGACGTTGTTCTGCGCGCTGAGGTAGCGGGAGTCCTCGGGGCCGACGAGTTCGCGGTAGGTGCCGGCGAGCCAGACCGACAGTTCCCTGGCCTCCTCGAAGCGCCCGAGCCCGCGCAGGTCGGCGGCGAGCCCGCCGGCCGCGCGCAGGTGGTCGAGGTCCTTCTCGCCCTTGGTGCGGCGCAGGAACTCGACGGCGGGGCGCTCGATGCGCTCGGTGGGGCCGTACTCGCCCAGGGTGCGCAGCACGTTGGCGTAGTGGTGGGTGACGTCCCAGACCCGGGGGTGCTCGGCGCCGAGGACCTCGCGCCAGGTCTCCAGGGCGCGCTGCCCGAAGGTCCGCCCGGCGTCGTACTCGCCCGAGAGGTACATGTACCGCAGGCAGTTGAGGACGAGGCGCTGGACGTCGGCGTCCGTGCTGTGCAGGACGTCGGCGTACTTGAGGTGCGGGACGATCTCGGCGTAGCGGGGCCAGTTGCGGGTGTCGGTGGGGCGGCCGGGGTCGGCGAGCGCGAGGGCGCGCCGCACCGTGTCGGCCAGGCCGACGCCCTCCTCCGCCGAGATGTCGCTGTGCACGATGTGATGGACCATTCGGTGCAGGTAGAGGGATTCTCCGGACTGGGCGTCCTCGGTGGCCCCTTCGTGGGACTCCAGGCGGACGACTGAGTACTGGCGCAACTGGTTGACGGCCCGGTTCCAGCGGAGCGGGTCGTTGAGCAGGCCGACGAGCTGTTCCGGCACGCCCTTGGCGGGCAGGTCCCGCAGGAACCAGACGGGGACGAGGCCGGGCGCGAAGTACGTGCACAGGCGCAGCAGGTCGATGGACTCGGGCACGGTGTCCCGCAGCCGGTTGAGCAGTATGCTCCACGCGGTCTGGAACGCGGCGGGGAAGTCGGCGGAGACCTTGACGACGCTCGTGTCGCCGCCCTCCTCCAGCAGTTCGATGTACTGCTCGATGGAGATGTCCGAGTCGTTGAGCCAGCCGGCCGCCTGGTCGAGGACGAGGGGCATGTCGCCGAGGGCCTCGGCGAGCCGGTCGGCCTCCGCCTCGTCGAGGCGGGGGGCCCGGCGGCGGATGAAGGCGACGGACTCGTCGCGCGCGTAGACCGGTACGTCGAGCAGCCGGCTGTTGTGCTGGCTCCAGTCGGTGTTGCGGGAGCTGATCAGGACGTGCCCGGGCCCGGTCGGGAGCAGGTCCCAGACCTCCTCGGGCTCGTCGGCGCCGTCGACGACGATGAGCCACTTGGCGTACGGGTCGCCGCGCCGCAGCGCGTCGAGCGCGGCGCGCAGCCGCTCGCCGTACTCGTCGCCCGTGCGCAGGCCGAGCGCGGTGGACAGCTCGGCGAGGCCGCGCCGGTAGGCGCCGCGGTTCTCCGCGCTGATCCACCACACCACGTCGTACTCGGAGCCGAAGCGGTAGACGTACTCGGCGGCGAGCTGGGTCTTGCCGACGCCCGACATGCCGTTGAGGGTGAGGACGCCCGCGCCCTCACCTGCCTCGGAGAGGTAGTGGTACGCCTCGTTCAGGAGCGGCTCGCGGCCCGTGAAGCGGGTGTTGCGGCGCGGGACCGCGCCCCAGACCTCCGGGGTGTCGAGGGGGAAGCGGGGGCCCGGGGTCGCGTGGACGCGGGCGGGGAGGCGGTCGGCCGGGAGGCCGAGGCTGAGCAGCACGCGGCGCTCGGCCTCGCGCTCGCCGATCCCGGTCAGCTCGGAGGGGGCGAGCGCCGTGGTCGCGGTGGGGAGGGTGCCGCTCGCGACGCTCACCGCGGCGAAGCGCCCGCGGTGCGGCGGGACGACGTGGCGCAGCGCGGTGTTCCACTCGGCCGGAGTGCGGGGGCCGAGCTGGAAGTACCAGTCGCTGAGGATCAGGAGGACCTTGCCGGGGGCGAGCGCCAGGTCGGCGAAGCTCGTCTCCAGGCTCTCGGTGACAGGAGGGTCCCAGCGCTGGAAGGACACCTGGTATCCGCGCAGGTTGAGGCGGTGACCGATCCAGGCCGCCCAGGCGCGGTTGAAACCGGCGAAGCTGATCGTGATCGGTTCGGTGGCCGACGGCCGGGCCGCGCCACCGCTCGTGCCTGTCCCCGTTGTCATGCGACACCCTCCCGGCTGCGTCCCGGCCCCGCGGCGCCGGGCCCTTCGCCCTCCCCGCGGCGCTCACGCCGCGGGTGGTTCGATTCCACTCAACGTACCGTGCGGTGAAGCCTTTTCACGAGCCGTCAGGAGCCTTCGCGGGGACCTTTCCCCGCTGTTCGCCCGTACGCGTGAACGGCACCGCGCTCCCGCTCCCGGTGCCACGCCTCGCGCTTGGTGGCGACGTAGGCGCGGGCCCGCGCGAGGTGCCCGGCGGGCGGTGCGGTGCGGGACAGTTCGAGGTGCACGGCGACCATCCCGTCGGCGAAGGAGCGGCCCTCGGGGGTGAGCGCCTCGGAGCCCACGACCTGGGGCAGCGCTGCGGCCACCATCTCGTGGCAGCGGGCGTGTTCCGCCCAGGCGTGCTCCCGCTCGGGGCCCTCGGGGCCGCGGAGGGCGTACGCCTGCCACCAGTGGGCGAGGGCGAGGTGGCTGTAGACGCCCTGGAGGAGGCCGTCGAAGGGGCGCGGGTCGGGGCGCCAGGGGGCGAAGTAGAGCGCGGCGGGGCCCGCTTCGTGCAGGTGGGTCAGCTCGCCGAGCGCGGAGAGCTTGGCGTGCCCGAGTTCGTGGACGAGGAGCGCGGCGAAGGCGACGGGGCTCGGCGGGGCGCTCGCGAGGACCACTCCGAAGGCGTCCTTGCGGGTCGCGCTGCAACTGCCCCCGGCGGGGTCGCCCGCGCGGCTCACCGGGGTCCGCAGCGGGACGAGGGAGTGGAGCAGTTTCGTGGCCTCGGCGAGCCGGTGCGGTCCGCCGAGCGCGAGGAGCGGGGCGGTGCCCGCCCAGCTCTCGTACCAGGGCTTGCGGCTCGTGTCGTCGAGGGTCACGGGCTCGGTCAGCGAAGGGTGGCGCACTCCCGGCGCGGCGCGGTAGGGCCCGGTGTCGTCGAGCGGCACGGGGCGGGCGCCGGGCGCGAGCGGGGGCAGGGCGTGCGGCGGGAGCCAGGCGGCGTCGGCCGACCAGGAGCCGTGCCCTCGGCGGGTGAAGACGGTGACGGGCCGTTCGCCGCGGGGCGTGAGCCGTATCGCACCCTCGGTGTGCGCCGCCGTGACGCGCACGGGCCGCGGGCCGGGGAGGCGCAGGGTGCCGATCCCGGGGAGGGCGAGGGAGCCGTCGCGGGCGGTCAGCTCCGTGGTGACGGGGAGTCCCGCGGCGACGGCGGCGGCGAAGGCGAGCGCGCCGAAGTGCGCGAGGCCGAGGTCGCGGTCGCCCGGGGCCGGTTCGCGGGCGGTGACGGCGGCGAGGGTCTGGCGGGCCCAGGGGCCGGTGAGGGGGTGGAGGAGCAGGGCGCGGACGTGGGCGGCGGCCTCGGGGCTCTCGGCCTCGGCGGCCTCCAGGAGGGCCCAGTCGGCGGCGGCACGGCGGCGTTCGGCGGGCGCGACGCGGGCCGACGAGGCGTCGGTGACGGTGTCGAGCAGCGCCCGCAGCAGGAGGAGCCTGCGGTTGGCCTGGTCGTGGAGAAGGTGGTCGAGTGTCGCCTCGCCGCCCTCGGTCCTGGCGAGTTCGCCCAGCACGGCGGGCGGGACGGCGGACCGGAGGACGGAGGGGCCCGAGGGCGGTACGGACGGCGGGACGGCGCGCGTCATCGGCTGGCTCCTGGGACGGGTGCCGGCCGCGGCTCGCCGGGCGCTCCCCGCGCCGCCCGGTCCAGGGCGACCGCCACGTGGCGGATGAACTTCTTCAGGTCGGCGCAGTACACCGAGGGGTGGGCGAAGCCGCCGCCCTCGCGGTAGCGGTGCGCGTAGTGGCCGCCGCCGCAGACGGTGAGCAGCGGGCAGGCGCGGCACTCGGCGGCGAGGGCGGCGGCGCCGGACTGGCGGGCGCGGACGCCGGGGTGGCGGAGAGCGGCGTCGAAGGAGTGGGCGAAGACGTCGAGTCCGGTGGCCGCGGCGCCCTCGTAGGCGGATTTGAGGGAGTCGACCTGCTCGATGGCGCCGTCCGTCTCGACGACGACGGCGGTGAAGGGATCGAGGCCGAGGGACTCGGTGGCGGCGGGGTGGCCGAGGAGGAGGGCGAGGCACTCCTCGAAGAGGCGTATCCGGGTGGTGCGGCGCGGGGCCTGCCACCAGGCGTCGAAGACGGCGCAGAGCCAGTCGGCGTACGGCGTCGGACCGCCCGCCGTACCGCGCGCGCCGTCGATGCCGGGCGGCGGGGCCGACCAGTTGCCGTGCGGGAGGAGCAGGTCGAGCGCGGGCGGCCCCAGCGCGACGAGCGAGGTGTACAGCTCGACGGGGTCCGTGAGCGGGTCGACGACGGTGAGGACGCCCGCGTAGGCGTCGGGGTGCGCGGCGAGGAGCCCGGCGGCGCGGCGGGCGGCGCGGAAGGAGGGGCGTCCGGCGTGGTCGACACGCCGCCGGTTGTGGGCGGGCGCGCCGCCGTCGAGGCTCAGACCGACGCGGATACCGGCCCCGCCGAGGGCCCGTACGGCGGCCTCGGTGAGGAGGGTGCCGTTGGTCTGCACGGTGACGTGCACGGCGCACCCGGCGGGGACGGCGGCCCGGACCTGCTCCGCGAGGGCGACGAGCGGCGCGGCGCCGCCCAGCAGGGGCTCCCCGCCGTGCAGCACGAGCGAGACGGCGGGCAGCGCGTGCGCCGCCGCGTGCTCGCCGATGCGCCGCGCGGTCCGGGCGCGCACCTCGGGCGAGGCGGTGGCCGGGCGAGCCCGCCAGCTCGTGTCCGGGCCCTCGTAGAGGTAGCAGTAGCGGCAGGCGAGGTTGCACCTGCTGTGCGTCTTGAAAATGAACTGCCGGAAGGGGTACGGGGCTTCGCCCGCTTCCCCGCCGCCGTGCCGGTGCCCGTGGTCCGGCGCGGGGGGAGTCGTCGCTGACACTGCTCGCTCCCCCAGGTCCGGTCGAGGGGCGGTCCCGCGCCCCGTGTGGTGGGTCTCCCGCTCGCCGTGCGGGGCGAAACCTCGTGCGGGCCCGATGTCCTGTTCACCGCGCCGCCCGTCCGAAACCGGGATCAAGCGCCGTTCCGGGAGGGGGCCAGGCGGGGAGCGGGGGCCGGCTCGTTCCGGGAGCGCGGGCGCGGCGGCGAGCAGGGGCCGGTCCCTTCCGGGATCGGGGGCCGGGAGCCGGTCCGCCAGGGGCCTGGTCCGGGAGCGGGCTCCCGGCTCACCGTGGAGGCGAACTCGCCTCTCACATCGCGTTGTTGAACCCCCACAGCATCTCGCTCGAACTCCCCGCCCGCTCCCGGAGCCCGTCGAGCACGTCGCTCAGGACCGGGTGGTCGAGGGCGCGCAGGGCGCGCAGGTCGAGTGCGGTGAGGTCCGGGAGCGCCTCGTCCTCGCCGGGTGCTCCGCTGCTGTCGTGCGTCATGGGGTTCCCCCTCGTCGATGCGGCTCGGTGCGGAGCGGGACGGCGCTGTCCCGGACCCGGGCGCCCTGCCCCGCCCCGGTCGCCCCGGCCCGTCCGGACGACGGCGGCGGCCTGCGAAGCGGTCCGCGCGGGACCGGCGGCATCGCGTCCGCACCGGTCAGTTCGCGGGCCGGTGCGCCAGGTCCTCCAGCTCCTGGGCGGTCTGCCGGGGGGTGGGTTCGCCCATGGCCTCCATGCCCGTTGGCAAGCGTTTCCATTCCTCCAGGGCGGCGAGGTAGGCGGTACGGGCCGCGCGCGGCTGGGCGGCGCCCGCGTAGTCGCGGCCCAGCCAGTGGTGGGCCTGGGCGGTGCGCGAGACGGCCGTGGCGCGGTCGAGGTCGCTCGTGGCCTCCTCCTGGGCGCGGCGCCCGGCGCGGGCGGCGGCGCGGAAGACGTCGGCGGCCTCGCCGTACCGGGCGAGGCGGCTCGCGCCCGTCGCGGCGAGCAGGAGGCACTGCCCCCACTCCAGATGCGCGGTCGCCGCCGTCAGCGGCTCGCGCAGGCGGCGGGCGGCGAGCCCGAGGTGGAACTCGGCCTCGCGCAGGTCGACGCGGTCGCCCGTGAGGTGGTGGCGGTGGACGAGGGCGCGGCCGAGGAGGAGTTCGCGGTGCGGCGCGGCGCTGTGCTGGCTGCCCGTCTCCGTGAGGCAGCTCCGCAGCACCTGGACGGCGCGGTTGGCGCGGGCGAGCCGGGCCGCCGGGTCGCCGTCGCCGAGCCGGGCGCGGTCCAGGAGGGTCTGGCCCCACTCCGCGAGGAGGCGCGCGTGCGCCGCGCTGTCGCGCGGGATGCCGGGGAGCGCCTGCCCGAAGTGCTCCGCGGCGGCGTCGAGTTCGGCCGGGTCGGCGTGCTCGGCGTAGCGGGCGCGGTGGAGGCGGGCGGTGCGGGCGAGCAGTTCGCTGCGGTGGCGGGCGCGGGCCCCGGGGAGCGCGGTGGCGAGCCTGCGGGCGGCCTCGGCGAGCCCTTCGGGGCCCGAGGCGAGGAGGGCGTCGACGAGGTCGAGGACGACGGCGGGCCTGTCCTCGGGACGCAGGGCCGACTCGTCGTCCGCCGGGGGCGTGACGTCGAGCGCGGTGCGCAGCGAGTGCGCGGCGCGGCGGGCCCGGACGCGGCCGTCGGCCCCGGCACCCGCGAGCCCGGCGAGGCGCAGGAGGAGCCGCCCGTGGGCGAGGGCGAGCAGGGCGGGGACCCCGTCCTGCTCACCGGTGCGCGCGTCGGCGAGCGCTTCGAGCATCCCGACGCCGCTCTGGAGCAGCGAGCTGTCCCCGCTGAGGCGGAACTGGCTCTCCAGGACGCCGACGCGCTCCAGGGTGAGCCGCAGCGCGTGCGCGGGGTCGAGCCCGGGCGCGGCGCAGGCGGCGGCGTACTCGCGTTCGGCGGCGCGCAGCAGGTCGAGCGCGTCGGCCCGGGAGCCCTGGCGGCGCGCGTCCTCGGCGAGCGCGGCGAGGACCTGGGCGAGGACGGCGCGGTGGGCGGGCGCGCGCGAGGCGGCGACGGCGGCCTCGGCGTGGCCGCGCGCCTCCTGGAGCATCGCCTCACCGCGTTCGACGCGCCACAGCCGCAGCAGCGTCGCGGCGCACGTGGCGAGGAGTTCGGGCGCGGGCTGCTGCTGCTGGCGCACGGCGCTGCGCAGGAGCTGGGCCGCGTCCATGAGGGACTGGACCATGCCGTGGCGCTCGTACTCGGCGACGAGTCCGTCCGCGGCGCCGAGCGCGGGGGGCGGCAGTCCGCCGTCGCCCGCGGGGAGCGGTGACACGGGCAGGAAGCGCCGCAGCACCTCGGCGGCGACCTCGGCGAAGGGCTGCGGTACGCCCCCGGAGCCCCGCGCGGCGGACTCCTCCTCGTCCCCCGCGCCGCCCGGCCCCTCGTACGCCGCGTCCCGCGCGCCCTCGTACCCCTCGCCGCGTGGGCCCGGCTGCCGGTCCCGCCCGGCGAGGGGCGGCAGCGCGGGGCCGCCGTCGAGCTGGGCGAGGGCGAGCGCGGGGAAGTTCGGGCCGCCCTTGCCGAAGTGCTGGGTGACGTACTCGGAGCAGTGCTTGAGGATGAGCGCGGCCTCGTCCCTGCCGAGCGGGCCGAGGAGCGCCTCGCGCACGCCGGGCGCGAAGGTGTACCAGGGCCCGGTCGCGGGGTCCTCCTCGCTCTGCTTGAGGAGTCCGCCGAGGAGGACTTCGGCGAGTTCGGCGGGCCCGGAGCCGGGGAGCATGGTGCGCTGCACGAGTTGCATGACGGGCAGCGAGAGCGGGGCCGCGGCGAGGTGGGTCGCGAGGCGGCCGGCGAGCGGCGAGGCGGCGGCGCGGAAGCGGCTCACGCGCTGGAGCGCGGGCACCTCGGCGCTGTGCCCCGGCGCCGCCCCGGCGGGCTGGTCGGCGCGGACCCAGCCGATCGCCCCGGTGACGGCGGCGCCCCCGCGCCCCGTCATGAGCCGCGCCCAGGAGGCGAGGGCTGCGGGGACGGGCGGGACGACGGGGACGGGCAGCGCGTCGGACGAGGGGCGCGTGGTGCGTTCGGCGACCTGGAGGCGTCCGGTGCCCGTGCGGGTGAGGCGGCCGAAGACGACGGGGAGCCTGGTGCGGTTCCACAGGCGCTGCGGGAGCGGCTGGAGGACGGACACCGGTCCGGAGCGGGCGAGGCGGTGCAGCATCCGGTGGCCCTGGCCGGTGCGCCACAGCTCGCCCGCGCAGTCGCTCACGACGAGCGTGAGGCTGCGCCCGGTGGGGTCGGCGAGGCGTTCGGGGGCGTAGCGGGGGCCCTCGCCGGGCGCCGCGGCGAGGGCGAGCGGCGCGGCGGCGTCGGCGCCCTCGTGGAGGTAGTGGCAGCGGATGCCGGCGAAGGCCCCGAGCTGCGAGAAGACCTGCCGCAGCTCCTCGAACATCCGCTCCCACACACGCATCGAGGGCGAGGCGTCGAGAACGAGGTGGAGGGTCGCCTCGTGGCGCTCGACGCTGCGGTAGACGGGGAGGACGAGGCCGCCCGCGCGCGCGGAGAGTTCGGCGGTCGCGGTCTCGTCGAGCACCTTGCGCCGCCGGGTGCCCGCCGTGCGGAAGCGCTGGAGGGGGCGCAGGGCGCGCTGGAGGTCGAGCGTGGAGCCGAAGGCGGGCGCGGCGGGCACGCCGACGCGCAGCCCGGGGCCGTCCGCGCTCCCGGCGCGCCCGGTGTAGAGCCCGACGGTCCCGCCGGTCCGCGTCACTCCCTGCGCGGGCCTCTTCCGGGGCGGCTCGGGGGGCGCGGGGGGAACGGGCCCCCCGGGCGGGGGCGGTACGGGCGGCACGTCGCTCACGGGGGCGCCCCGCTCCCCCGTCCCGCCCTCGGCCGGGGCCCCGCCGATGCGGCCCGCGAGCCACAGCGCGTCGCCGAGTTGTTCGGCGTCGGGGTCGAGTCCGGCGGTGCGCAGGGTGAGGACGAGGGAGGAGAGGGGGGACGGGGCGGGGCTGGAGCGCGGTGCCCGGGGCGTACCGTCCGCCGGGGGCGTGTGGTCCGCCCGGGAGAGGCCGTCCGCCCGCGGCGTGCTGTCCGGCCGCGAGGGGTCGGCGAGCGTCGGCGGTTCGTGGGGCGTCCCCGGTCCGGATGCCGCACCCGCCTCACCGGCGGCTCCCGGTTCGTCACCCGCCCCCGTCTCACCGGTGGCCCTCGCCTCACCGGTAGCCCGTGGATCACCGGCTGCGGAGCCGGTGCCCCACCGGGTCTCTCCGGCCTCCGGCGCGTCCCCCGTCGTCGAGTGGCGCCCCGGGGGCCGGGCCCGCCCTCCGGGGCCCTCCAGTGGCTCGGCCCCCGCCCCGTGCTCGCCCCTCGGCCCGTGGCCCGTCCCTGGCCCCCGTGCCGTGCCCCGCCCGGAGAGGGGGAACGGGTGCGGCAGGGGGCCGGGGCCGTCCGGGCCCTCGGCGTGGTCGTCCCCGTGGTGCGGCATGGCGAAGTCGCGCATCGGGGTCACCTCGGGCGGTCGAGTCGCTGGATGAGGAGCTCGGCGAGGCGGTCGCGGTCGAGTCCGGGGGCCGCGCCGGTGAGGTGGATGGCGTTGAGGAGCTGGTCGGCGGCGAGGAGTTCGGTGTGCGAACGCTCCAGGAAGCGCGTGATGAGGTCCTCCGCGTCGCGCTCGCGCTCGCGGCCGAGGTGGGCGCGGACGAAGTTGGCGAGGCGTTCGTGGTCGGGACGGCCCAGCTCCAGGTGGATGCAGCGGCGCAGGAGCGGTGCGGGGAAGTCGCGTTCCTCGTTGCTCGTGAGCACGACGAAGGGGAAGTGCGTGCAGGCGATCCTGCCGTCCTTGACCCGCACCTTGCGGCCGTCCGAGGTGAGGACCTCGGCCTCGTTGCCGGGGAGCCGGTCGGCGAGCCGCTGGAGTTCGGGGATGACGAACTCGCCCTCCTCCAGGATGTTGAGCAGGTCGTTGGGGAGGTCTATGTCGCTCTTGTCCAGCTCGTCGACGAGGAGGACGCGGGGGCGCGCGGAGGGGAGCAGCGCGGTGCCGAGCGGGCCGAGCCTGATGTAGTCGCCGATGCGCTCGGGGGCGCCGGGCCCCCCGGCCCCGGCCCCCGGGTCGTGCGCGGCGATCTGCACGTCCTGGAGACGCGCTATCGCGTCGTAGTGGTAGAGCCCGTCCTGGAGCGAGGTGCGGCTGACGATGGGCCAGCGCAGGACGTCGCCGAGGCGCAGTTCGTCGGCCACGGAGTGCGCGAGGGAACTCTTGCCGACGCCGGGGCCGCCCGTGACGAGGAGGGGGCGGCGCAGGTAGAGCGCGGCGTTGATCACTTCCAGTTCCTCGGCGCCCGGCCGCAGCGAGACCGCCTGGGCGCGGTGCGCGCCGAGCCTGCGGGTCTCGGCGCCGCCCGGTGTCTGGCTCGCGCGGTGCCGGAAGTCGCGCCACGGCGGCGGGGCGGGGAGCCGGTCTATGCCGTCGTGGGGTTCCCCGGCGCCCCGGTAGACCAGCCACTCCCCGGCGACGGGACCGGGTTCCTCGGACACTGCGGCCTCACTCATGATCGGCTCCCTCGTCACTGGTCTGCGGCGTCGCTCGGTCGTCTCGTCTCGTCGTCGGGCCCACCGGGGGCCCTGGCTACGGGCGCTCGGGCCGTACGGGGCACGGGCCACACGGTAGCGAGCGGCCCGACGCCGCGTCAGGTCTTTCACGGGGGAGCAAGCAGCGCGGGGGCGGCGCGCGGTGGGTCGTACATCAGCACCACGCCCTCGGACCAGCCCTGCCCGTGCTCGGCCGCGCGTCGCCAGTCGTGCAGCGCGTAGGGCAGGTACGCCGCGCTGTGCGCCGCGCGCACCTCCTGTCCTACCCGGGTGTGGAAGCCGGAGCAGTTCCCGTCGTACGCGTACCCCGGGACCATCCCGTACGTGCGCGAGAACTCCCCCCGGCGCCGCCAGAGCGCGACCCCGTACCCGGCCCGCACCAGGCGGGGCAGCGCGTCGCCCGTGACGGGGTGCGCGGCACCCCGGTACTGGCACAGGACCGGGATCTCGGCGGGGTGCGTGACGAGGTCGTCGGCGAGGGGGCGCGGCGCGCCGCCCGCGCAGTCGAGGACGCTGCCGTGCACGCCCTCCGCGTCGGGGCCGCGCGGGTGCAGCGCCGCCCAGCGCACGGGGTCGACCTCGGCCTCCGGGCCGAACTGCTCGCGGCTCGCGCACCGCACGACGACGGGCCGTACGGCGCCGAGCGGGCCGCCGCCGGAGGGGTCGGGCCACGTGTCGACCTCCAGGCCGAGCAGGTCGTGGGGCAGCGCGACGTGGAGCACGGCGGGGGCTGCCGGCTCGTCGCAGCGCCGGAAGGCGTCGGCGAGGGGTCCGGCGAGCGCGGTGGGCAGGGCGCGCAACGGGACGGCGTCGGCGCTCTCGTGGACGGACTCGGTGAGCGGTTCGGGGCCGCCCGGCTCGCCCTCCTCGACGGCGAGGCCCCACGTGACGTGACCGGGCTGCCAGCCGAGGGCGTCGACGCGGAGCACGACGGCGCGGCGCGCGGCGCGACGGCGCGGGCGCGGCAGCACGGCGGCGGGGCGTTCGTGGGCGCGCCACCAGTCGGCGAGTTCGGTGTGGTAGACGGCGCGGACCCCGGGGGGCAGTTCGTCGGCGGCGTCGGCGGCCCAGTCGCGCAGCTTCCGCAGGGCGTGCTCGGCCTCCCGGGCCCCGGTGGCGGACGGCTCCTCGGCGGGCGGGAGCGCGGCGGTGGAGTGGGCGGCGGCGTGGAGCGGGGCCGCCGCCCCGGCCGGGGTCGCCGCGTGCAGCACCGCGAGGACGTAGCGCAGCGCGAGCGTGTACGGGTCCCGCACGCCGCCCGCCCGGTCGCGCAGCACACCGAAGCCGTCGCGCCAGGCGCGCGGCGGGTGCGGGCGGTCGGCCCCGTAGAGGTCGAGGGGCAGGCCGCGCAGGAGCGTCGCGAGTGCGGCGGGCGCGACGGGGTGCGGGAGTTCGGCGAAAAGGCCGTAGAGGCGGGTGCGGTCGAGGGGGCCCGGACGGGTCCCGGGGCCCCACAGCGCGCGCTGGGCGTCGGTCCAGGTGGGCGCGCCGCCCGCGAGCTGGGAGGCGTGGTAGCGGTCGTGGTCGCGGTACAGGACCTGGTAGAGATCCTCCTCGGGCTCCGGCGGCCGCGGCACGGGGCCGGGCGCGGCGTCGTCCTCGGCGCGGGGCTCGGGCAGGACCGTCGCGGGGACGGGCGCCGCGAGGTCCGTCCCGGCGCGTCCCGTGGCCGCGCCTTCCCACCACGGCCCGTCGGGGAGCATCGTGCCGAAGGGCGGGGTGGCCCGCTCGGCCGTCAGCCCCGGCACCGCGAGGGAGCGCAGGCAGGCGATGTCGACGGCGGAGCCGCTGCCGCCGTCGCGCAGCCGGGACTTGACGACGGCGACGACCTCGCCGCGCCGCAGGTCGACGACCGGTCCGCCGGAGGAGCCCGCGATGAACCCCTCCCCCTTCAGGAGGAGCTGCTCGGGCTCCCCGGGCCCGCCGAGGGTTCCCGCGACGGTGACGGCGCCGCCGCGCAGGGTCAGCCGCCCGCCGTTGTCGATCCAGCCGACCTGGTAGAGCCCGTTGCCGTCGAGCTGGGTGCCCGCGGGGCGGTCGGAGAGATAGGCGCACGTGTACGGGGCGGGTCGGCGCAGCCGGACGAGAGCGAGGTCGGGGGCGGGCCAGGGGCCGGTCGCGGGGCCGTGCTCGGGGAGCACGGCGGCGACCTCGCCTTCGAGTGCGAAGGGGAGACCGCTGGGGCCCACCTGGCAGACGATCACCCGCTCCCCCTTCCCGACCGGACGCAGCGCCGCCCCGTCGAAGAGGACATGCGCGCAGGTCAGGACCCACTGCGGCGCGGCGAGAAAGCCGCTGCCGAGAAACAGCCCTGCCTCCTGGACGGTGTCGAGGGGGCTATACCCGGCTCGGGGAACGTGGATGCGGACCGTGGCCGCCTTCGTCAGATCCTCCAGGATCTTCCACGCCGGCTGCCCTTCCCCGCCGCCGTTCACCGCGTCCCCCATGGTGTGTCCCCCGTTCTCCTCCCGCGTGCCTGGCGGGGGCCGATGGGCCGCCGTTCGGTCGTGGCGCGCGGGCAGAGCAGATTAGCCCGTGCGCGGGGCGGGGGCGAGGAGGAAACGGGACACCCGGCCCGCCTATCCTGTGCCTCGGACCCCCCGGGCCCCCGCCCGCCACCCCTGCCCCTTCAGCCACCGGCCCCATCAGACGGAGCACGCGACATGTACTTCACCGACCGCGGTATCGAGGAACTGGAACGGCGGCGCGGCGAGGAAGAGGTGAGCTTCGAATGGCTGGCCGAGCAGTTCCGCGTCTTCGTCGACCTCAACCCGGACTTCGAGGTCCCCGTCGAGCGCCTGGCGACCTGGCTCGCCCGCCTCGACGACGAGGACGAGGACTGACGGCGAGGGCCAGGTCCGACGAGGAAGGGCTGCGGCTGACGGCGTGGGCTGCGGTTGCGACTGAGGGCGTGGGCTGCGGCTGACCGTGCGAGTCGTGCCCGTGCGCGTGAGCTGGGTCTGACGACGCGGGCCGCTCCTGGCCGCGAACCCCGCGTCAGGCGCGGCGCCCACGCCCCCGGGAACCCAGAGGCGCGGCCCGCCTCAGCGTGAAAGCCCGGGCTCGTCCCGGACGCGTCCCCGCGTGGAAGCCCCGTCCCCGCCCCGGGCCCGTCCCCAGCGTGGGGGGGGCGCCTCACCCCCTCCCCCACCCCCGTGCCGCCCGCATCCGGTCGTAGGCGAGCGCGGAGAGGCCGTGGGCGACCAGCAGCGTGCCCGCGCAGCACCAGCCGTGGTCGCGGCGCCGCAGCCCGTACGCGAGCAGCGGCAGCCCCACCGCGCACTGCGCGCCCGCCAGGAGCCGCGCCCCCGGGCCGCGCAGCCACGGGCCCAGAGCACCGTGCTCGACCGCGTCGATCTCGTCCCGTACCGCGTCGCGCCAGCCCGACCAGGACAGGAGGCGGTTGCCCGGTACGACGGCGGCGACCGAGCGCAGGCGGTCGGCGGGCTCGCCCGGCACCAGCCCCGCGGGCAGGCGCAGTCCGGCGCGCGCGAGCACCGCGAGCACGCCGCGCAGCCGGGCGCGCGCGTCGCTCTCCGGGTCCTCCCGGCTCAGCGGCCCGAGTTCCTGGAGGTCGAGCACGGGGTCGAGACCGAGGCGGAGCACGAAGGTGCGCATCGCCTCGTCCTCGCCGAGCGGCGTCCCGTCCCCCGCCCACTCGTAGCCGACCGGGCGCCGGAAGCCGGAGCAGAGCACGAGACCGGCCCGCTCGTGGTCCCACCACAGCGCGAGGACGGGCCAGGAGGCACCGACCGCGAGGGCCGTCGCCCAGCCGGTGAGGACCCGGTCGACCGGCTCGCCGCCGTGCAGCCACGGCTTGTCCTCCGGCACGAGGGCACTCCACCGCGCCTCACCGTCCGGCCCCGCCTCACCGGCCGGGCAGAGCACGAGCGGCCTGCGCAGCAGCCGCGCGGCACGCGCCGCCTCGTCCGGCTCCGCCCGGCACAGCAGGAGCGCTCCGGCCGCCCGCTCGGCGTCCGTCGCGGCGGAGGGGACGGCGGCGTGCGGCGTGGGGCGGGGGCCGCCCGGGGGATTGGCCATGCATCCACGCTAGGACGCTCCTCCCCGCGCGGCCCGCCTTCGGCGTCCTTCCGTGGCTCCCGCCCCGGCCCCTCGTCTCCGGGTCCCCGCTTCGGCTTCCCCGGCCCCCGCACTTGACGCCGACGATCCGCGATATATCGTGTCGGCAAGAGAACGCGATATGACGCGAGGCGCCCCTCGCGTGCTGCCGGTACGCCGCGCCCGCACGCACCACGCGCACCGCGCGAGACACGTACGAGTGACACACGTACGAGGGAGAACGGGGAGGTTCGGCATGGCCGAGTGGTCCGTGGCGGAAGCGCGGAAACTGAGGATCGAGGACCCGGTGCGGACCGTGCGCGTCGGGCTCATGGGCGGCGAGGTCAACGTGGTCGGGCGCCCGGGCCCGGGCGCCGGGATCGACCTCCAGGTCGGGGAGGTGGACGGGCCTGCGCTCGACGTGAGCAGCGCGGACGGGGTGCTGACGGTCGAGTACCCGGACGTGCCGTGGCGCGGCCCGCTCAAGTGGCTCTCCTCGCGGGTGCGCGAGCGGCACGCGGTGGTCTCGCTCGTCGTGCCCGCCGACACGCCCGTGGAAGTGCACGTGGCGGGCGCGGGGGTCACGGTCTCCGGGCTCGACGCGCCGCTCCTCGTGCACAGCGTCTCGGGCGGCGCCACGCTGACGCGCCTGAGCGGCGCGGTCGAGGCCGAGACGGTCTCGGGCGCCTTCGAGGCCCAGGCGACGAGCGGCCCACTCCGCTTCGCGTCCGTCACGGGCACCCTCACCCTCGTCGACGGCACGGGCCCCTCCGTACGGGCCGATTCGGTGAGCGGCGACATCATCCTCGACCTGGCCCCCGGCGAGACGCCCGCCGACATCCGGCTCACGAGCGTCTCCGGACAGGTCGCGATCCGCCTCCCGCACCCGGGGGACGCGACGGTCGAGGCGGACACGGCGAGCGGTTCGGTCTCCAACGCCTTCGAGGACCTGCGCGTCAGCGGCGCGTGGGGCAGCAAGAAGGTGACCGGAAGGCTCGGGTCCGGGCATGGCAGGCTCAGGGCCACGACGGTCTCCGGCTCCCTCGCGCTCCTGCGCAGGCCGCCCCGCGCGGAGGAGACCGAACCCCCCGAGGAGCCCGGCCCCCCGGCTCCCACCGATCAGCCCGAGCGGCCCGACCAGCCCGAGCGGCCCGACAGGAAGGTGCTCTGAGATGGCCCCCGTCTTCGCCCACGGCCGCCTGCGGCTGTACCTGCTCAAACTCCTCGCCGAGGCCCCGCGCCACGGCTACGAGGTCATCCGCCTTCTCCAGGAACGCTTCGAGGGGCTGTACGCGCCCTCGGCCGGCACGGTCTACCCGCGCCTCGCCAAGCTGGAGTCCGAGGGCCTCGTCACGCACACGACCGAGGGCGGCAGGAAGGTGTACGCCATCACCGGGGCAGGGCGCGCGGAACTGGCCGCACGCGGCGGTGAGCTGGCCGAACTGGAGCTGGAGATCCGCGAGTCGCTCGCCGAGCTGGCCGCCGAGATCCGCGACGACGTACGGGACGCGGCCGGCGAGCTGCGCCGCGAGGTGCGCGCCGAGACGGGCCGCTCCGACGCGGCGGGCGGTACGGGCGCGGGGCGCGGCGAGGGCGAGCGCGAGGCGTGGCGCGCGGCGAAGGAGGAGCTGCGCCGCGCGAAGCAGGAGTGGCGCGAACAGGCGCGCCAGGCGCGCGACGAGAGCCGCCGCGCCCGCGAGGACGCGCAGCGGGCACGCCGCCAGGCGCGCGACGCGCAGGCGAAGGCGAAGGCGCAGGCCAAGGAGGCGCAGGAGCACTTCCAGCACATGGCCCGCCAGGTCCAGCAGCAGATGCAGGAGCACTTCAGCCGGGGCGACTGGCCCACCGGGCTGCGCGAGGGCCTGAGCGAGCTGACGCGCGAGTTCGGCCGCTTCGGGCGCGAGGGCGGCTTCGGCCAGGGGCAGGGCGGTGAACCCTGGGGGGCCTGGGGCGGTGGCCGCGCGCCGTGGGAGGCGCGGGGGGAGAAGGCCCGCGAGGAGTCCCCGGACCTGGAGAAGCACCTCGCGGACGACCCGGCCGACGCGGAGACCGGCCTGACGGGCGAGGGCCCCGCGCCCGTACCGCCGCGCTGGGCCACGGAGCCGCTCGCCGACGGCGATCCGGTCCGCGAACTGGAGCGGCTGCTCGACCGCTTCCGCGACGACATCAGGGACGCGGCGCGCGACGGCGGGGTGACGGCCTCCCAGCTCCACGCGGCCCGCGAGCACCTCGCGCGGGCGGCGGCCCGCATCGCGGCCGTCCTCGGGGAGCCGTCCGCTGAATGACCACCATCGCCTGGGGCCCGCTGGGCCGGTCCCCTCTCTGGCAGGCGGTACTGCACCTGGCGGCACTGGAGGCCCGCCAGCCGCCCCGCGCCGCGCAGCACGCCCGCGAGGAACCGACGGGCACCGCACGTACGGAACCGGCGGACACCGCACGTACGGCGCACGAATCCCGCTCCGCCACGGCCCCCCGGGCCCCCGAGATCGGCCCCGTCCGCGCCGCCCGGCCACCCTGCCCCCGTACCGCCGGCACCGCCCACCGCCCGGCCCGCGTCGCGGGAAACCCGCCCTCGCGGGAACCGGGCGCAGGGCGGTCACCGGCCTGAGGCGGGGCGAGGGACGGCGCGCTCCGCCCACGGCCCGTGCGCGAGCGGCGAGGGGCCCGTACCGGCGCGGCCACACCCGCACCCGTAAGGGCCCCTCGCCGCTCGCGCGCACGCGTCGCGCGGCTCACGTCACCGCCGTGCGACCCCGTCCTCCCGGGCCGCGCGGGCGACCGCTTCGGTCACCGCGGGGGCGACGCGCTCGTCGAAGGGCGAGGGGATGACGTAGTCGGCGGCGAGTTCCGCGCCGACCACGTCGGCGAGCGCCTCGGCCGCGGCGATCTTCATGCGCTCGGTGATGTCCGAGGCCCGCACGCGGAGCGCGCCGGCGAAGATGCCCGGGAAGGCGAGCACGTTGTTGATCTGGTTCGGGTAGTCGCTGCGCCCGGTCGCGACGACGGCGGCGTACTTGTGCGCGACGTCCGGGTGGATCTCCGGGTTCGGGTTGGCCATCGCGAAGACGAAGGAGTCCTTCGCCATCGTCGCGACCGCCGCCTCGGGCACGGTGCCGCCCGAGACCCCGATGAAGACGTCGGCGCCGTTCAGCGCGTCCTCCAGCGAACCGCTCAGGCCCGCCAGGTTGGTCAGCTCGGCGATCTCCCGCTTGACCGGCGTGAGGTCGGCGCGGCCGGTGCTCAGCACGCCCTTGCGGTCGCACACGGCGACGTCGCCGATGCCCGCCGCGAGCAGGAACTTCGCGATGGCCGCGCCCGCCGCGCCCGCGCCCGAGATGACGGCGCGCAGCTCACCGATCTCCCGCCCCGTCAGCTTCGCGGCGTTGCGCAGCGCGGCCAGGGTCACGACGGCGGTGCCGTGCTGGTCGTCGTGGAAGACGGGGATGTCGAGGCGCTCCTTGAGCCGCCGCTCGATCTCGAAGCAGCGCGGCGCGGAGATGTCCTCCAGGTTGATGCCGCCGAAGGAGGGCGCGAGCCGCACCACGGTCTCGACCAGTTCATCCGTGTCGGTCGTGTCCAGCGCGAGCGGCACCGCGTCGACGCCCCCGAACTGCTTGAAGAGGATCGCCTTGCCCTCCATGACCGGCATCGAGGCGGCCGGGCCGATGTCGCCGAGCCCGAGGACCGCCGTGCCGTCCGTGACGACGGCGACGACCTTCGAGGTCCACGTGTACTCGTGGGCGAGCGCGGGGCGTTCCGCGATGGCCGTGCACACCTCGGCGACGCCGGGCGTGTAGGCGAGGGAGAGGTCGTCGCGGTCGCGCACGGGGACGGTCGCCGCGATCTCCATCTTGCCGCCCCGGTGGAGGGCGAAGGCGGGGTGGAGACCGGCGTCCGGCTGGGCCGCGTCCGCCTGCGCGGCGTCCGCCCCGGCCGGGCGGTGCGCGGAGCCGTCGCCCGTGCCGGCGACGCCCGCACAAGCGCCGGTATCGGGTGTGGCTTCGGCAAGGTCCGCTTGAGCTGACATGGGAGGAACCCCTTTGTTCGTACATCGTCAGTTGAGGGTGTCCGCCCCCTGGTGAGGAGGGCGGGCGGGCACCGCGCTGCCCGCCGGCGGCCCGGGTCCCCGGTCGGGAACCACGACTTCCACGCTTCCGCGGAACACTTCCGGGAGGGGAAACGCTTCCGCGAAGGAATAGGCCACGGGTACGGGCACGTGCGCGCGGACGCGCCGCACACGCGTCCTGGGCCCCTGATGAGGGGTGTAGCCGTCTTTTCTACCGGATCGCGCCCGCCTCCCACGAGTCCTTTCGCACGAGGGCCCGGTCACACGCGCCCGCTCTCCTCCCCCGCGCGCCCTCTCCCGGCCCGCGCGCATCACCCCGCGCCCACCCAAGAGCGGTCAAGACGTGAGGAATTGCGCAAGGCACGCACAGCGCGTCAAGCGTCGCGGGCCCGCCGAGAACCGGCATAGCGTCTCGCATCCCGGGATACCCGCCCGGGACCGGCCCCCGCGCCGCCGCCCGCGCCGAAAATCCGTGCCGCCGCCACGCGCCCTCAACTCTTCCGCGCACCCGACTTGTTACCTGTCCACAAGCCCCCGGACCGATCCCGTTATCCGATTTTGACATCGATGACCCCCTGAGCGGTCTTGTCCGAATGGCAAGATGCCGTGCATCGCACTGGGTCACGACACTCGAAGACGCGTTCACCGTGACCCCCGTCGGCATTTCCAGACTTCCGCCGGAGGGACCCTCATGACCGCCAATTCCCCGCGTCGCCTGTTCGCCGTGAAGCCCCGCGCAGCGACGGCCGCCGCTGTCGTGGTCGCGGGTGCCCTGCTCCTCGGCGCCTGCGGCGACCAGACGAAGGACGACGACAAGCCGGCCGCTTCGGCCGGTTCCTCGAAGGACGCCGGGTCCTCGCTCAAGGACAAGCTCCCCGCGGAGATCCGCGACAAGGGCGTCATCAAGGTCGGCTCGGACATCGCGTACCCGCCCGTCGAGTACAAGGACAAGTCCGGCAAGGTCGTCGGCATCGACGTCGACCTCGCCGACGCGCTCGGCAAGGAGCTGGGCGTCAAGTTCGAGTTCCAGAACGCCACGTTCGACACGCTCCTGACCGGTCTGCGCTCCAAGCGCTACGACCTGGCGATGTCCGCGATGACCGACACGGCGGACCGCCAGAACGGCGTGGACGGCGACACGGGCAAGAAGGTCGGCGAGGGCGTCGACTTCGTGGACTACTTCACGGCCGGCGTCTCGATCTACACCCCGAAGGACAAGACCCAGGGCATCAAGACCTGGTCCGACCTGTGCGGCAAGAAGGTCGTCCTCCAGCGCGGCACCGTCTCGCACGACCTCGCCAAGGCGGAGTCGAAGAAGTGCGCGGGCGGAAAGAAGATCGCCATCGAGGCGTACGACAACGACCAGCAGGCCCAGACCCGCCTGCGCGCCGGTGGCGGCGACGCGGGCTCCTCCGACTTCCCCGTCGCGGCCTGGGCCGTCAAGACCTCCGGCGGCGGCAAGGACTTCGAGCTCGTCGGCGAGCAGGTCGAGGCCGCCCCGTACGGCATCGCGATCGCCAAGTCGAACACCCAGCTGCGCGACGCGATCAAGGCCGCGATGGACGCGATCATCGCCAACGGCGCGTACGACAAGGTCGTCTCCAAGTGGGGCGTCGAGGACGGCAAGGTCACCAAGGCCACCGTCAACGCCGGCAAGTGACCTGACGGGGCGCGGGATTCCCCGTACGGGAACGGAGTGCCGTTCCCGTACGGGCGACCCCGCCGCCCCGGCCCCCGCGCGGGCCGCCGCCCGCGCCCGTCCCCACCCCCCGGAGCGAAGGCAGTACGCGTGTCCCCCGACGACCCCACCACTCCCCCGGAACCGGACCGCGCGTCCGGGTCCCGAGACGCCGCCCCCACCAGCACGGACGAACCGGCGGCCGACGCCGCCGCACCGGCCCCCGTGACGAAGACCGCCCCGCACACCGCCGAGGCCATCCGCGCCGTCCCCGTGCGCCACTACGGCCGCTGGGTCGCGGCGGTCCTCTCCCTCGCCGTCCTCGCCGCGCTGGTCTACGCCTTCTCGCAGGGCAAGATCAACTGGGGCGCCGTCCCCGACTACTTCTTCGACGACCGCATCCTGAGCGGCCTCGGCAAGACCATGCTCCTGACCGTCGTCGCGATGGTCATCGGCATCGTCGGCGGCGTGATCCTCGCCGTCATGCGGCTGTCGAAGAACCCGGTGACCTCGTCGATCGCCTGGTTCTACATCTGGTTCTTCCGCGGCACCCCGGTGCTGGTGCAGCTCATGGTCTGGTTCAACCTGGGCCTCGTCTTCGAGTACATCAACCTCGGCCCGGTCTACAAGGACTACTGGGCCAGCTTCATGACCCCGCTGCTCACCGCGCTGCTCGGCCTCGGCCTCAACGAGGCCGCGTACATGGCGGAGATCTGCCGCGCCGGGCTGCTCGCGGTCGACGAGGGCCAGACCGAGGCGGCGCACGCGCTCGGCATGAGCCACGCGAAGACCCTGCGCCGCGTCGTGATCCCGCAGGCCATGCGCGTCATCGTGCCGCCCACGGGCAACGAGGTCATCAACATGCTCAAGACGACCTCGCTCGTCGCCGCCGTGCAGTACCCGGAACTCCTGCGCGCGGCCCAGGACATCGGCCAGGTCTCCGGCGCGCCCGTCGAGATGCTCTTCCTCGCCGCCGCCTGGTACCTGATCCTCACCTCGGTCCTGAGCGTCGGGCAGTTCTACATCGAGAGGTACTACGCGCGCGGCTCCAGCCGCGCCCTGCCCGCGACCCCCTGGCAGAAGGTCAGGGCGACCGTCCTGGCCGTGGGCCGCCCGAACGGAGGCATGGCATGAGCGACCGCGTCCCGGCGATGACGACCAGCGGGCAGGTGCCCATGGTCCGCGCCGAAGCCGTCCACAAGTCCTTCGGCCCCGTCGAGGTCCTCAAGGGCATCGACCTCGACGTCCGGCAGGGCGAGGTCTTCTGCCTCATCGGCCCCTCGGGCTCCGGCAAGTCCACGTTCCTGCGCTGCATCAACCACCTGGAGAAGATCAACGCGGGACGCCTGTACGTCGACGGCGAACTCGTCGGCTACCGGCAGCGCGGCGAGAAGCTGTACGAGCTGAAGGACAGCGAGGTCGCGCTGCGCCGCCGCGACATCGGCATGGTCTTCCAGCGCTTCAACCTCTTCCCGCACAAGACGGCGCTGGAGAACATCATCGAGGCGCCCACGCAGGTCAAGGGCGTCACGAAGGCGGCGGCACGCGAGCAGGCCCGCGCCCTCCTGGAGCGCGTGGGCCTCGCGGACAAGGCCGACAGCTACCCGGCGCAGCTCTCCGGCGGCCAGCAGCAGCGCGTCGCGATCGCCCGCGCGCTCGCGATGGAGCCGAAGCTGATGCTCTTCGACGAGCCGACCTCGGCGCTCGACCCCGAGCTGGTCGGCGACGTCCTCGACGTCATGCGCGACCTCGCCGAGAGCGGCATGACGATGATCGTCGTGACGCACGAGATGGGCTTCGCCCGCGAGGTCGGCGACTCGCTCGTCTTCATGGACGGCGGCGTCGTCGTCGAGTCCGGCCACCCCCGCCAGGTCCTCACCGACCCCCAGCACGAGCGCACCCGCGCCTTCCTCTCGAAGGTGCTGTGAGGCGGCCGACGGGGTCGTGAGGGGGCGACGGGCGCCGGGAGGCGGTGGGGGCGCCGGGAGGCGGTACGGGGGACGAGGTGGCGTTCGGCGAGGTGGCCGTCCGGCGGGACGGGACGGGGCGCGGGTCCGGGTCGCCTACGGCGGACGCGGGCACGCGGACGGGGCGTGTCGCGGGCAGGGGCGCGGTCCGGAGCGGGGCAGGGCGCGCTCGGGGCGGCGGTGCGGGTACGGGCGGACCATGCGCCACGGCGCCGTTCCCCGTACCGCCCGGTCCCGCTCCCTCACCCCGGCGACGGTCCCGCCGCCGTGCGCTCAGCGCAGCCCGAGCACCAGCGCGTCGGAGGGCGAGGCCCACACCGTGCGGGCCTCCGCGAAGCCCGCCTCGCGCAGGGTCGCCGCGTGCCACGCGGGCGGCTGCGTGTCGCCCTCCGAGTGCGCGCCGAAGAGCTTCATGCGCGCGGCGACGGGCCCGGCGAGCGCCGGTTCCTCGGCGAGCGCCGCCCACCACGCGTCCCAGTCCTGCGCCCCCGCGGCGCGCGCCCGGTCCATCACGGCGTGCCGCAGCGCCCGCTCCGCGGCGTTGATGCGGGGCGTGGCGGGGTCGGGCATGTGGTCGGCGTTCATGAAGGCGCCACCCTCCCGCACGAGCGGCGCGAGCTGCCCGTACAGCGTCCGCAGCGCCTCGGTGGGCATCCAGTGCAGCGCCGTCGCGGTGAGCACGACGTCGTACGTGGCGTGCGGCAGCGCCGCGTACCAGTCCGGCGCCGTCAGGTCCGCGTCCACGATGTCGACACGCGCGTCACCGGCGAAGGTGCCGCGCGCGAGCGCGAGCAGGGCCGGGTCGCGGTCGACGGCCGTCGAGCGGGCCTCGGGGAACCTTCGCAGCACGCGGTCCGTAATACTTCCCGTACCGCAGGCGAGGTCGAGGACCCGCGGCGCGGTGCCGACGAGCGCCTCGGTCATGTCGAGCATGACGCGGAACCGCTCCTCACGGTCCGGCATGTACCACTCCTGCTGACGGTCCCAGCTCTCCTGCCAGGCCCCGAAGTCGGTGCCACCGCCGCCCGTTCCCATCTCCGCCTCCAGCTCGTCCGTGCGGGACCCGCACGAGAAGTAATACCCTCTACACATGTCCGACCATTACGGCCGGTCGACATGCGCACCCTAGTCCGCCCCTGTAAGGACAACAAGTGGAACTGGCCTATTACTCGGACTACGCCGTACGTCTCGTCAACACCGAAGAGCCGGGACGCCGCAAGGACACGCTGACCTCGGTCGACGCGGTACGCGGCCTCATCGGCGCGGACACGCAGGCGGCCCGGCGCGCGGGCGAGGCGGACGTGACCCGCTTCCGGGGGGTGCGCGCCCGGCTGCGCGCCATCTTCGAGGCTGCCGACGGCGGCGAGGAGCACGAGGCGGTCCACCTGCTCAACTCGCTGCTCCTCGAATACCCGGTCTCGCCGCAGATCTCGGGCCACGAGTACCTCGACGCCTCGGGCCGCCCGCGCTGGCACATGCACCTCGCCGAGCACCCCTCGAACGCGACCGCCGGGTACGCGGCCGTCGCCGCGATGGGCCTCGCCTTCCACCTCACCGAGTACGGCGTCGACCGCCTCGGCATCTGCGAGGCCGAGCCCTGCCGCAACGCCTACCTGGACACCTCCACCAACCGCTCCCGCCGCTACTGCTCCGACCGCTGCGCGACCCGCGCCAACGTCGCCGCCTACCGCGCCCGCAAACGCCGCGCCGCCGCCGATCCGGAAACGGAACGCACCGAGCCGAGCCCCCAGCGCACGAAGGAGACGGCGGTCGCGAGCCGCCCCGAGGAGCCCCCGGCCGAGGAAGCCTGAGCCGGGGAGCCCTGAACGGCGGAGTCCCGGCCCGCGGCGTTCTGGCCCATGGCCTCCTGGTCCGCGCCGCCCTGGCCGGGGTCCTCCGCGCCGGCCGCTCCCGCGCCCCGCGCTTCCGGACCGCTCACTCCCACGCCGCGCGCCGTCGCCGCGACAGGCCGGTCCTCGCCCTCCGGCCTGCGCGGCCGGTACCGCCCGAGCACCCGCCCGAGCACGAGTTCCCGCGGCACGACGCCGTAGTCGTTGCTGTCGCCCCCGGCCCAGGGGTTGTCGGCGAGCACCCACCAGCCCGTGCCCCGGCGCTCCGCCGCCCGCTTCACGATGAGCAGGTCCTGCTGGAACGGGTGACGCAGCACCACCACATCACCCGGTCTGACCCGCGCCCCGTAACGGACGAGCAGGCGGTCCCCGTGACGCAGCGTGGGCAGCATCGAGGGTCCCCGCACCACGGCGACACCGAGCGGAATCCTCGATTCCCCTATGCGCACGCGCCCTTCCGCCTCCGACATCGCCCAACCTCCCACTCCCGTGCCCGTCCGGCACCGCCCTCGGGACCGACCGGCCCCTAGTCTCACCCCGGACTTTTGGCCTAGGCCCCCGGGGGCGCCCGAGAAAACCAGGTCCTCACGGAGTAATGTCCCACCTGAGAAGACGATCACGAGGAAGGACAGCTTCATGCTCTCCCGCCTGTTTGCCCCCAAGGTCACGGTCAGCGCCCACTGCGACCTGCCCTGCGGCGTCTACGACCCGGCGCAGGCCAGGATCGAGGCCGAATCGGTCAAGGCCGTCCAGGAGAAGTACCAGGCCAACGAGGACGCCGACTACCGCACGCGCTGCATCATCATCAAGGAGCAGCGCGCCGAACTGGCCAAGCACCACGTCTCGGTCCTCTGGAGCGACTACTTCAAGGCCCCGCACTTCGAGAAGTACCCGGAGCTGCACCAGCTCGTCAACGACACCCTCAAGGCCCTCTCGGCCGCGAAGGGCTCGAACGACCCGGCCACGGGCCAGAAGGCGCTCGACCTGATCGCCCAGATCGACAAGATCTTCTGGGAGACCAAGAAGGCCTGATTCACGGCTAGGCCGTCTGACCTGCGCTTTCGCTGGTCATATCGCCTACCGGTCCGCACCCGGTCCGCAGGCCGCCGAGAACGGCGTCCATCACGGACCGGGTGCGGTCTTCTTCGCCCGGCCACAGGTGCGCGTAGATCCGCAGTGTGATGACGGCGGACGCGTGGCCGAGGACCATCTGCACCTGCTTGACGCTCGCCCCGCCCGCGATGAGCGCGGAGGCGTAGAAGTGCCGCAGGTCGTGCGTCACCATGCGCGGCAGCCCGACGGGCTTCCGCGCCTCGCGCTCGGCCGCCTCGTCCTCCTCCGCCTGGAGCGTCCTACGGGCGCAGTTCCACTCGGTCTTCCAGCGGCGGTAGTTGAGCGGCTCCCCCTCCTCCATCGTGAACAGCCACTCCGGGGACGGACGTGCGGCGAGATGCGCGAGGAGCGCATCGGTGACGACCTCCCCGACAGGGACCGTACGCCGGGATTTGGCGGTCTTCGGCGGACCGACCTTCCCCGACTGGAGCCGCTGTCGCTCCACGCGGATACTGCCCGCCTTGAAGTCGACATCCGCCACCCTGAGGCCGAGCAGCTCCCCTATCCGCAGGCCCGATCCGGCGAGCGTGACGACGGCAGCGCGGATGTACGGCGGCATCACCCGCGCCATGGCCTCGACCTGGGCGACGGTGGGCGGAGTGACCTCCTCGTCCGGCATGACCGGAAGGGTGATCCGGCGGCACGGGCTGGAGGCGATGACCTTGTCGTCCACGGCGGCCGTCATGACGCGCACGAGGACGTCGTAGACGTTCCGCACGCTCCCGGGGCCAAGCTGATCGGACAGGTGCCTGAAGAGCACCTGTATATCGTTGCGGCGCATCGCCGCCAGTGAGCGGGCGCCGAGGGCGGGTACGAGGTGGAGCCGGAGCGCGTTGTCCGTGATGCGCTCACCCGCCTCGCTCGCGATGAGCGAACCCTGCCACCTCTCGGCGTATTTTTCGAAGGTGACGCGACCGGCTCGCGGGTCGACGTACTGACCGGTGACCACGCTGGTCGTGACCTCGTCGAGCCAGCGCTGGGCGTCGAGCTTCCGGTCGAAGTGACGAGCGTGCTCCTTGCCGTCGAGGTCGCGGTAGCGGGCTCGCCATTTGCCGTTGGGACGCTTCTGGATGTTCGCCAAGTGGCTTCTCCTCTGTGCTGGTTGTCAGTAGTGACCCCCGTTCTCGATGTCGCCGCTGAGGACGCGGGCGTCCCGCTCGTCGCCCATGAGGCGGAGGCACTGCTCGTGGATCGCCCGCGAGCTGTCGGGGTGGGACTTGATGTGGTCGGCGACGGCGACCACGGCGCGGTGCAGGCGGTCGCGGGCGTCGCGGGTTTCGTAGAACGCCTCGACGGCTTCCTGGACGAGCCGCCTGCTGTCGATGTCGAGCCCTTCGAGAGGCGGGGACATCAGCTCTTCGAGGGGGAGCTCGAAGACGCGGGAGAAGGCGAGGGCCTCATCGAGGTTGATCCGGCGGCGGGGTGAACCACTCTCGATGCGCCACACGGCCGTCTGATTCATCTTCACGCCGGCTCTGGTCACGCGCTCGGCCAGCTCGGTCGTGCTCCACCCCCTGACCTCACGCTCCAGGGCCACGCGGCTCGCCACGTTGCCTTCGCTGTAGAGCAGCGGCACCTCGCCGCCCTCAAACTGCTCGCTTGCCATCGAACCTCCATCATGCCCGGCGTTAGTCAAATTGAAACATGGACTTCCCGATTTGGCTAACGGCCGATCGCGAGGTAAGTCTTATGCGCACCGAATCGCCACCTAGTCGAATGGGAGAGCATGCAGTACCTGACCACCGCCGAAGTCGCGGAGCGCTACCGCACCGCCGAGAGCACCGTCCGCTACTGGCGCCAGCTCAAGAAGGGGCCGCGCGGCATCAAGGTCGGCAAGCGGGTGCTCTACCCCGAGGCCGAACTGCTGCGCTACGAGCGCGCGCTGATCGACGGCGGAGAGGAGTGGGGCCTGGCCTCGTAAGCCACGGGCAGCCCCGGACACAGCAACGGCCCCCAGCGCGCCAACGCCGAGGGCCGGAGATTCCCCCGCACGTCGCCCACCCCTGAACGAACGAACGAACCGGTGCGGGGCGGGACCTTGCCCGTCCCGTCCCGCACCTGAGAGGAACGTCTATGGAGGACCCTACGTCCCCTGTCCCCACGAACGCATCCGAGGTTGTCTGGCCCACCCCCGCAGTCCCCGGCCAGGGCATCCCCCGGCGCAACGGGGACCGGGACAGGGACCGAACCGAGTCACGGTCCCCCGCATCGACGGGTGTTCCGGTCGGGAACCGGAATTCTCCCAGCTCGGAGAATGCTCAGGTCAGCGCCTTGGAGTCAGGTCCCGCCGAACCGGACATCGGGGACCGGGCAGAGACTTCCGGCCCGCCGGTCCCCGAATCCGGTCCCGGCGTCCCCAACGAGCGCGAAGCACCCCGAGCCGGTGGTGAGGACCACGGTCCCCACGTGTCATCGGGGACCGTGGTCGCCGACGGCGGTGCGGGGACCGGGAACCCCGCCGGTGCGAGCGACGAGACGGCGGACGAAGGCGCCGCCCTGCTGCACGACCTCCGTGCAGCTATCGGCCGGTACGTGGTGCTGCCGAGCGACGAAGCTCTGACGGCGGTCACGCTGTGGGTGGCGGCCTCCCACATCCAGCCCGCCCTCCAGCACGCGCCAAGGCTGGCGGTGGTGGGGCCGACCAAGGGCTGCGGCAAGTCCCGCGTCCTGGACGTGCTCCACGAGACCGTGCACCAGCCGATGATGACCGTGAACACCTCGCCGGCGGTGGTCTTCCGCGTCATCGGCCAGAACCCGCCGACGCTGCTGGTGGACGAGGCCGACACCATCTTCGGCCCCAAGGCCGGCGACAAGGAGGACCTGCGCGGCCTGCTGAACGCCGGACATCAGCGCAACCGCCCCGCCTGGCGAATCTCCGGCCCGGAGCACAAGCCGACCGCGTTCCCCACCTTCGCCATGGCAGCCCTCGCCGGGATCGGCGACCTGCCGGACACGATCATGGACCGTGCCGTCGTGCTCCGCATGCAGAAGCGCAAGCCGGGCGAGCGCATCGCCCCGTTCCGCTCGCGGTACTCCGTTCCGGAGCTGAACGCGCTCCGGGACCGGCTGACCGCCTGGCTGGCCCCGCTGCGAAGCACCGCTGGGGGCCTGGTTCCGCGGATGCCGGTCGAGGACCGCGCTGCCGATACGTGGGAACCACTGGTGATCATCGCCGAGCTGGCCGGCAGGCAGTGGCCCTCGTGGGCCCGTGCCGCCTGCCTGGCGATGACGCGCAACGAGGTCGTGCAGGACGAGCAGACGACGCTGAAGACCCGATTGCTCCGGGACATCCGCCGCGTTTTCGAGCAGCAGGGCGACACCGGGGCGATGCGCAGCCACGACCTGCTCGCCGCTCTCGTCCAGGACCCCGAGGCACCGTGGGCCGAGTACGGCACCAAGGGCCTGAACGCTTATCACCTGGCCAACCTGCTGAGGGACTTCGGCGTCAGCCCGGCCAACCACCGCTTCGAGAATGGCAGGCAGGCCAAGGCGTACGCCCGCAACCAGTTCGTCGATGCCTGGGCCCGATACTGCCCCGCCCCCGACGCACCGGTCCCCGCAGCCGGCGAAAGCGTCCTCGCGCGTCGAATCCAGGGCAAGCCGCCGATCCCACCGACCGGGACACCGCCCGTTGGCCCACCCGGCGGGCCTTCCGGCCCCCGGCGCACTCGCTGATCCCAGCCCCGTACCAATCCGTCGCATCCGTCCCCGCGCAGGTCAGCGCGGGGACGGGGTTCCTTGCCGATACGGATCACTCCGTACCTGCACCGTTCTCCGTACCTGCCCTGAACAGCAACGGGACGCATGCGACGGACGTGACGAAGCCCCGCCCACACGACGACCGGAGCACCACCATGCCCGAACGAAGCACCGAAACCCCCACCCGCCGCCGCAAGGGGTTCCTCGGCCTGACCCGCCGTTCAGCAGCAAGCTGGAGCGAACGAGCCTCTAACGAGGCTTCGTCCGCGCTTGCCCCCGCCCCCGGGGTGGCGGAGGAGGCCGGGCGCCAGGGGGCGCCCGAGCCGGAGGAGGCTGCCGCCGAGATCAGCTGCCCGCCGACACCCGACTCCGCCGCTCACCCGTCGGTCGAGCCACCCTCCTGGCGAGATCTCAACGCCCCTGCCCTGCCCGCACTGATGAACCGCAAGCGCACCGTGGAAAAGCGCGACCAGGAGAAGACCATCCGTTTCACGCGGACAGCGGTCGCTGTGATCAGCGCCGCCGCTCACCAGCGCGGTCAGAAGTTCGCCGGATTCGTCGGGGACGCAGCCCTCGCCGTCGCCCAGGGCAAGGCAGGACTGGCCGGGAGTCCGGAGGACGACCCCATCCGCCCGCTGATCGAGGCCGTCGAGGCACACACAATCGCGCTGAACCGCATCGGCGGCAACCTCAACCAGATCACCGCAGCCATCCATCGCGGCGCCGTGCCGGGACGCGCCGAGGCTGTGCTGGACCGTGTCGAGCGCGCAGCCGAGAACAGCTACCGACTGATCGACCATCTCCTGGCGGAGGGGACCGCGCATGGTTCCTGACGTCTCCACCGGCTCCGACACCCGCGGACTGATCGTCTACCTCTTCGGCCCCGGCCGCCGCGACGAACACACCGACCCACACATCGTCGCCGCCTGGGACATGGCCGGCGCCCCCGACCCCGGCCGCGACCCCGAAGCCACCTACACCCAGCTCGCCAAGCGCCTCGACGCCCACGTCAACCTGCGCACCCGCGAGCTGGGCGGCAAGAAACCATCCCAGCACGTCTGGCACTGCCCGGTCCGCACCGCGCCCGGCGACCGCTACCTCACCGACGCCGAGTGGGCCGAGGTCGCCCGCCGTATCGTCCACGCTGCCGGCATCGCCCCCGAGTGCGACGAGAAGGGATGCCGATGGATCGCCGTGCGCCACGCCGCCGATCACATCCACATCATGGCCACCACCGTCCGCGCCGACGGACGCCGCCCACGCACCCACCGCGACGGCCAACGGGCCCAAGCCGAGTGCCGGAAGATCGAAGCCGAGTTCGGCCTGCGCCGCCTGAAGTCCGGCGACCTCACCGCGCCCCGCACCCCCACCGGCGCCGAACGCGCCAAAGCCGAGCGTCAGGGCCAGACAGTCACCGCACGGCACTGGCTCCGCGAGCAGGCGTACGCGGTCGCCGCCGCCGTGCACAACGAGGCGGACTACTTCACCGTGCTGGAGTCCCTCGGCATCAAGGTCAAAACCCGCATCGGCCCCGAAACCGGCGACGTGATCGGCTACAGCCTCGCCGCCCCCGGAGACACCAACGCGGCCGGCGAACCCGTCTGGTACGGAGGCTCGAAACTCGCCCCCGACCTCTCCATCAACCGCCTACGCGAACGCCTCCCTGACCAGCAGTTGGCCGACCGCCCGCGTTTTGTGGCGGACCCCACCGACCCGTGGCGGCACACCACCACCGCCATCCATACCGCACGCACCGTCCTCGACGCCGATGACGATGCCGCCGCCCAGGGCCACCTGGCCGCTTTCGGCGACGCTCTCTACAACATCGCCAGCGCCACGACCGGCCCACACCGGGCAGAACTACGGGCGGCGGCGACGGCGTTCAACCGCGCCCGCCGCTCCGCCACCCGCGCCGATCACCGGACCGCAACCGCCCTGCGCAAGGCCGCCAAGGAACTCGCTTACGCCTCCAACGAGCCGGGCGCACTCGCCATCGCCCTGCTCTTCGCCACCATGCACCTGGCCCGCGCCGCAGCCAAGTGGCACGAACAGCGCGGCCACGAACAGCAGGCCGCTGCGGCTGAGGAAGCCTTCCGCCACCTCCAAGCGGGCTATCAGCAGGCCGCCACACCCGTCTTGGCGGACCTGGCCCGCCGCGCACCGCGAGCCACGACCGCCCGCCGCTTCGAGCAAGACGTTCGCGCGACCCTCCCCCACCACGCCGCCCGAATCCTCGCCGACCCCACCTGGACCGCCCTGACGACCACCCTCGCCCACGCCGAAACCACCGGCCACAACCCCCGACGTCTTCTGGCCGAAGTGGGCGCCCAGCGGGAACTCGACAGCGCCGAGCACCCCGCCGAGGTCCTCAACTGGCGCATCACCGCTCAACCGAACCGGCGGACACAAGCGGCTCGCAGCCGAAGCACCACCGACGGAAGGTCGTCCATGTCCGCCGTTCCAAACGGGTCGGCCTCGCCGGTTGGCTATCCGCCCCGCACGGTCTCCCCACGAAGGAGCCGATAGCGGAAAACGGGGGCGCCCTCGTGCGACGTGTTCCCGGAGGAACGTTCAGTTCCCGAACGGCGCTCCTGGTGCCCTCGCTGCCACCGGCAGCGAGGGCACCCGTCGTCAAGCGGCTCGGGCTGCGGGTAACTGCGAGACCCACCTCGTCGCCTCGGTCAGGTGCTCGGACAGCAGACCGAAATATGGGTTGGGCTGCACGAGGAGAGTCGCTGTTCCGCGGGCGGTGCGCTCCGCCGCCCAGGCGTGGTCGAGACCCGTGAAGTCGTCATCTATCCAGACGGCGGGGGCGTCGCCGAGCCAGCCGTCGACGTGGTCGCGCTTCCAGAGGTAGCCATCAGGATGGCTGGTGGTGATCTGGGGACGCGGCAAATCAACGTGTGGAAAGGCCGGGAGGTCGAGAAGGGGCCCGATGAGGGTGGTGGCGTCCTGCCGCCAGCTTGTGCACCAGACCGGGGTGACCAAACCTGTGCGGATGACGTCCATGAGCAGGCGGCCATGGTCGGGGTTGAGCCAGACGGTGACCGGATTGTCGACGCTGCGGCCGACGGGCACGACGTCGTGGCGGACGTGGGTGGCCGGGGTCGAGCCGTCCTCGTTGGGGAAGGGTATGAGGACACCGTCGATGTCGAGGAGCAGGTAGGGCATGCGCATCGGTTCCTCCAGGGAAGCCGGGGCGAATGGCTTGTCAGAGCTTGCGGGCGCGGATCAACAGGGTGGTGGGCCAGTAGCCCATGCGGGGGTCGTGGAACTCCTGGGCCGAGGTGAGCCAAAAGCCCGCCTGACGTAGGTGCTTCTCCCACCGGTCCGCGGAGAACTCCCAGCGGGCGAGGGGTAAGCGAGTGCGGTCGGGGAGGGTGACGTGGTCGCGGCGAGGACGGTCGTCTCCGGAGGGGCTTCGGCCACCACGCTGCGGGTGCGGAACCGAGAAGGCGAGCACCCGACCGGGCGTGAGGCGCTGGGCGATGGTCGGGAGCAGGAGCTCGGGGGCGACAAGCCCGATGGCGCCGAAGACGGAGTAGATCGCGTCGAACTGCTCGTCGGAAGCGCGCAGGTGGTGCAGTGCGTGCCCGGCGACGAAGGTGAGGTTGTCCAGCCGTCCGTAGTGGGAGCGGGCGCGGCGGACCTGGAGGCCGACCAGGTCGACGCCGGTGACGTGGGCGCCGATTGGGGTGTCCCCTGCTCGAGCGAAGCCGAGAGCTTGGGGAAAGGTGGCGAGGTGGGCGGCGTTGTGGCCGGGGCCGCAGCCGAGTTCCAGGAGCCGCTTGCCCCGAAGGTCGGGGCCGAGGATCTCGGCTCCAGGCCCTTGGCCGGGTCTCGTGGTCCATTCCATCCGGGCGGGTACGGCAAGGGGTTGGGCAGGCCCGGCGGCGGTGCGCTGGAGGGCGTGGGCGTGCCAGGGCGATGCCTGGGCGAGCACGTCAGATCTCCAGGAGGTGGAGGACGTCGGTGAGGTGGCGGCGGACGGCCTTGATGTAGGCGGGGTCGGTGGCCGGGTCGTTGATCCAGCGGATCGCCTGCTCCATGAACCACTCGACGGCCCACATGCGGTGCCAGCCCAGGGCCCAGTTCTCGGCGGTGAGGCCGCCTCGCGGGGCGAGGGCATCGGGGGTGCCGCCGGCGGTGACGTACTGCTCCAGCAGAACGCGCAGGCGCACGGGGTGCGGGGCATCGATGGTTCCGTGCCAGCTGGCGAAGTCGAGCAGGCCGGGGCCGGTGAAGGCGCGGGCAAAGTCGAGCAACCGCCAACCGTGGTCGCCGATGTGGAGGCTGGTGGGGTGGAACTCGGAGTGCACCCACCCGAATGGTTCCAGCCTTGCTCCGGCCGAACGGGCCCCAGCCGCTTGGGCGATCCGGTCGAGCGCGTCCTCGACATCGTCGGTGTCCTGCCACCGGTCGGCCTTGCGCAGACGGCCGAGGTGGTCCAGCGCTTGGGCGGGCAGCACGCGCAGCCGCTCCTGGTCGAGCACAGGCAAGCGCGAAGCCGTACGGGTGCCGTGCAGGATCACGGCCGCGGCGACGCCGTCGAAGTCGTCGGCCTCGCGGACGGACGGTCCCAGGTCCTCCATGAACATGCCGAGCCATCCGTTCAGAACGGCAGAGGCGTGGACCTGGGGGACGGGAACGCCGAGAGTGTGGGCCAGGCGGAGGGCCTGGTCCTCGCTGTCGAAGGGTTTCTTCGCGTACTTGAAGATGGCCGTGGAGCCGTCGGAGAAGGTCACGCGCTCGACGCCGGACATGGACCACACGCGCACCTCCTCCCGTACGGCGGTGGTCTGGCCGGTCGCGGTGAGCAGGTTGTCGAGGAGTTCGGCGCTGGGATTCGTAGTCACAGGGAGGCTCCGGGGAGGTGGCGGCGTCCGGGGCGGGCGAGGGCGGTCGGGCCGCCCCGGAGCCTGATCGGGTGGCGGGTTACGCGGCGGGGTTCACGCGGTGGGCGTAGACCTGCTCGATCCAGCCCGCCTTGAACGCGGCGAGGTCGTCACGGAAGTTCGCCATCGAGGCACCGTAGGGCGCGACCACGCCGCCGGACTGGTCCGGCACGGACTGGCAGCCGTGCACGAGTCGGCCGCCGAGCGCGGCGTGGGCCTTGATGGACTCGATCCGGCGGTGCTCGTTGAACCAGCCGCCGTGGTAGACCTCGTCGAGCATCCCGCCCATGTCGTCGTCCAGGTCGAAGACCACGGACGTCGCGGCGGGGAAGAACCAGCACGGCCCGACGTTGGAGATGTGCCCGTCCACCTCGACCTTGTTGAGCGCCATGAACGTGGCCGCCTCGCGCAGCATCCGCAGGTGCTCGGCGGTGATCTGCGGCAGGCCGAGGCCGGCCAGGTGCTCCTCGCGGAAGAGGTACGCGTACACCTCGTACGCGGTGGCCAGGACGCGGGCCGCATCGGAGGTGGACTCGCTGTGCTGCTTGATGAAGTCGAGCGCGAGCTGCTCGACCGCGCTCTCGGTCGTCTCGTCCACGTCCAGGAGCTGGGACTTGACCAGCTCCCAGTCGGCGACGAGCCAGGTGCTCGACTCGAAGCGGAAGAAGTAGTCGGCCGGGTCGATCGTGATGCGCCGGGCGTCAACCTGGATGCCGGGCAGGCGGTTCCATCGCGGGTCGAACGCCGCAGGCAGCTCGACCGTGATGGCCGTGGTGTCGATGGTGGTCACCGTGTTCTCCGTCTCTGATGGGCCGGGTTCGGGCACAGAAATGCCCGAACCCGGTGTGGACGTACGGAACTTCGGGGTGCCGCCCGGACCAAGGGGGAGCCTGGATCACGGTCGCGCCGTTCCGGGCGGCTGCTGATAAGTGAACCGGCGGTCACGCTCAGTGGGTACGGTGGAAGGCAGTTGAAGCGGTATACGCGGTTTACAGCTCCAGGACGGAGGCGATCGTGACGGCGCAGAGAGACCCTAACTACCGTCTGCGCGAGGTCGTCGCGGCGGTCGACTGCACCTACGAGGCCCTCGCCAGGGACGTACGGCGCATCGCCGCCGAGAACGGCGAGATCCTCCAGACCAACAAGTCGGCCATCTCGCACTGGGTGAACGGCACCCGCGCCCCGTCGGGCCGGGTAGGTCAGTACCTGGCCGAGGCGCTGTCCCGCCGGTCGGGACGCACCATCACCCGGACCGACATCGGCCTCCAGGCCAGCGATGACGAAGCGCTGGCAGAACCCGACCCTGTCCTCGCCGCCACCGACCTGGGTCGTGCCGACGTCGAGCGCCGCCACTTCCTCGCTATCGCGGCCTTCACCACCGCCGGCGTCGCCATGCCGCTCGGATACGACCACGAAGCCACCACCCGCATGCTCCGGGCCCGCACCGGCACCTCCCTGGTGGGGGCGGAGGTCGTGGATGTCGTACGGCAGATCACGGCGGCCTTCAGCGCCGCCGACGAGCGCCTCGGCGGCGGACACGGCCTGACCACCGTCACGGCCTATCTCGCCGACACAGCCGCCCCGATGCTGCGCGGGCGCTTCCCCAACGAAGTCTTACGCCGGGCCGCGTTCGGCGCCGTCGCCGAACTCGCCTATCTCGCAGGGTGGAAGCACCACGACCTCGGCCAGGAAGGCGCCGCCCAGCGCTACTACCAGGTCGGCTACAAGCTCGCCTGTGAGGCCGACCCTTACGGCCACGCAGCCTGGATGATGCGCGCCCTCGCTCACCAAGCTCTGAGCCTCAAGCAGCCCCACCATTGCGTTGACCTCGTCGAGGGCGCCCTACGCGCAGGTCTCGGCCGCGTCGACGGTCGGACCGAGGCACTCCTCCACATCACCCACGCTCGCGCCTACGCCGCAGTCAACGAGAACCCCCAGGCCGCAGGCGCCCTGCTCGCCGCCGAGGACGCCCTCCTACGGGACGACGGCCCCCAGCCCAGCTACTCCCGCGTCAGCGGCCCCGCCGCCGGCACCGTGGCCAGCCACACCGCCCGCACCCTGACCGACCTCGCCGACCACATCGGCACCGAGCAGCAGCACCGCGACGCCCTCACCCGCTGGGACCCCGTGAAGTACAAGCGCGTCCACGCCCTCACCCACGCAGACCTCGGCGACAGCCTCGCCGCCCAGGCCCGCGCGGACGAAGCCGTCGCCGCCTGGACGCAGGCCCTGGTCCTCATGGAAGGCATGACCTCCGACCGCACCCGTAAGGCGATCACCTCGATCCGCTCCACCCTCGCGGTCTACCAGCGCCGCCGTGTCCCCGGCGCCGCCGATCTCGCCCGCCGAGCCCGCGAGGCCCTCGCCTAACATGCCCAACAACCCGCCCGACGAAGGGAATACCGTGCCTCAGCCGAAGACCGATGAACAGCCGAAGGCCCTCAAGCCGGCGCTCGAATCCATGACTCTGCTGGTTGCGGCCGTCATCGTTCACGACAAGGCCACCAACCGCGTCGTCCTCCTCCAGCGCAGCGAGAACGCCAAGTTCGCCCAGGGCCAGTGGGACCTCCCCGTCGGCAAGAGCGAACCCGGCGAGCCCATCACCGAGACGGCCGTCCGCGAGCTCTACGAGGAGACGGGCCTGACCGTGAAGCCAGAGTTCCTCAAGGTCGCCCACATCATCCACGGGGCCTGGGGCGTAGAGGCCCCGAACGGCTTCCTGACGGTCGTGTTCGTCTCCCATGAGTGGACAGGCGAACCGGAGAACCGTGAACCCCGCAAGCACGCCCAGGTCCGCTGGGTCGACGCTGAGGCCATCCCCGAGAACTTCGTGGACACCACTTCGAGCGCCCTCCTGCGGTATCTCGGTAGCGGGCCAGAAGTCTCACTTGATGGCTGGGGGTAGGGGCGCGCGCCACCTCGGCCAGGTATCGAGTGCTTACAAGCACGGCCCAATTTCCCTGCTGGCCAATGAGATCCGGCACGGATGTCAGTGCCCTGCGCCAGTATCTCCCCATGAACATTGACTGGGAGCGCGCAGCCGAGATTCAGCGGCTGGTGGTTGGCGGTGCACTCCTGGCCGCGATCGTGGTGTCGATCTACCGCGCCCTCGCGTGGGTCGCCCGCCGAATCCAGCCGCTGCAGGTGCGCTGGGCTGCCTGGAACGCCAGAGTTGCGGAAAGGGACCTGGCGCCAACAGTCGCGGCGCTCCAGCATCTTGGCCTCGCGGACCTGCCAATTCAATCATTCCGGGAGGCAGGTCAGAAGATAGCCGGAAGCGTCAAGCTGCGCTACTGGCTGCTGACCTTCACGATTGGTCTCGGTGCAGGGGACCTCCTGATGGCAGTGATCAAAACTATCGAGACACGGAAGGTTCAGCCGAGCCTTCAACCATCCGCGCTTGTTCTCGCTGCTGTCACCCTGCCTCTTCTGATGTGGGCAGCTCGGCGCAACAAAGCCATAGCGGGCTACAGATTGATGCTCTCGATCATGGCTGCCATCGAGGCTTGTGATGCCGTGGCACGCTCAGAAACGGGCGACAGGCCCCAGGCCCTCCGGCATCTTGACGACACGTGCTCCACAGTTCGGCGCTCACTTCTGCGCGTACACCGGATCACGAACAGCGTCGGCCGCGGGTCTCCAAGGCAGCGGAACGCAAAGAACCACGCCACGCTCGTCGTGGCCAAGCTTCAGCTGGCCGAAGCGCAGGTCGACGCCAAGGGCGCTGGAGCGCTCCGCACCTTGGCTGCACTTCTGGCGAAGATCGGGAGCACCTTCGCTGCAGGAAGGGTCACCACGCTCCTTCCCGAGCAGAGCCTGCGCGGCACCACCCCAGTGACCAATCGGGACGGGCTTCGGCTGGTGGCTGTAGTCGTCACCGCCGCCGGCGCACTGTGTCTTGGGGTGCTGTTGGGGCTTCCAGCGGGTGTCGATGTCGTGCTGGCTGGTACTGCTGCCGTGCTGGCCTCAGTGGTGGCGTACGGGCCCCGAGCTGCAGTCGCCAAGACAAGCGAAATCATGAGCATCCTGCGGCAGTAGTGGCCTCGCCCCAGTCCGGGGCATCCGCCCCACCAGAGCCGGCTTGCCCCACCCTGCTTACAACTGGGCAGTCCGCACACAGTCCGCAGGACACCCGATCAGGACCGTCGCACCCCATCGCCAGCCATCAGCAAAAGGCCAGGTCAGCAGCCCGCAGGGAAGATCCCCGCGGGTCACCGACCCGGCCCATTACTAGGAGACCAAGAAGGCCTGAGCCCCCGCTCAGCCACCCCTCATCCCCTGGCCCGCCCGGCGGCGGACGAAGGGAAGAGAACCCACCGCACCCGGTTCCGCACGGCCTCGACGCCGTGGGGGCCGGGTGCGGTTTTTCTTGCGCGGGGGCGACGAGCTCGGGCCTACGGCCTCCGGGGCCGCGGCTGGAGGGGGGCGGGCGTGGCTGGCGCGGGGTGAGCGTGGCAAGGGCGGGCGCGGGCAGGTGCCGGGCGGCCTGGCAAGCGCGGACGCGGGGCGGTGCGGCAGGCCCCGGGCCGCACGGCAGCGCGGACGCAGGCAGGCCCCGAGCGGCGCGGCACGGGGGGACGCGGGCAGGTGCCGGGCGATGCGGGAATCGCGGGCGCGTGGCAGGCGTAGGCAGCGGGACAGGAACTGGGCAGCGCGGCAAGCGCGGGCGCGAGCACCACGGCGGCGCGGGCGCGGCTGCCGGGGAGCACGCCAAGCGCTGGCGCGGGCAGGCCTCGGGCATCACGCCAAGCGCTGGGGCGGGCAGGCCCCGGCTCGGCTCCGTTCCGAGCGCCCGGATCATCTGACTCGCGCAAGCCCTCCCCGCCCTGCGCGCCGATTGCCCTCACTTTCCCCGTGGTGGAATCGATCGCTCCGCAGATATCGTCAGTTGAACGGGGGATGCCCCTCTCCTCGCCGCGCTCAAGAATTTCAAGGAGCAGGACCGTGGGCTTCAAGGGAATGGACGACGTCCAGACGTCGAAGCTGGCCGCCGCCGTCGACGTCATGGGCGGGACGCTCACCATTCAAGGCGGATTGATCAACGGAATTCTTGCCAAATGGGACGCACGGGCCGAGGGGACTTCCGCATTCCCCAGGAGGGCTTCCTGGGCGACGGACGAGGCCAAGGACATCCGGCGCCGCCTCGGCATGTCCAAGGACGACCCCGAAGCGGTCCTGACCTTCGCGAGCCTGTCCGGCGCCCTGGAGACGTGGCAGGAGTTCAAGGAGGGCACCCTCAAGGACATCAAGACGCCCCTCAAGCTCCTCAAGATCCCCACGGCCATCGAGGCGTCGATCCACCTGTACGAGCGCTGGAAGCAGGGCCAGAACGTCGCGGGCGCTCGCGCGGTGTGGGAACTGAACAAGTACTTCGGCTCCTCGGACGCCCGCATCGCGGCGAAGCGGGGCGAACTGCTGGGGGAACTCCTCAAGGACCAGAGGATCCGCAACTGGTACAAGGAGCCCTGGAAGTGGCAGCAGAGCGTCCGCAAGGTCGCGATGCGCCTGAAGATCCCCTACGCGGCGAAGCTCTTCGGCAACGCGCCCGGCGCCGGGTTCCTCGCCCGCAAGGTCCTGCTGCCGCTGAGCGTCGTGGACGGCGTCAAGCAGATGTTCCTCCCGACGCACTCGGGCGCGTACGGCGCGGCCGACCGGACCATGGGGTTCCTGCAAGCGGGCGGTGCCGTGGCCGTGCTCGGCGGGGCGGGGATGGCCAGCGCGCTCGGCGCGTCGGCAGCCGTCGCCGCGGCCGTCCCCGTCGTCGGCTGGGTCGCACTCGGCGTGGCGGGCACGTACTTCCTCGGCAGCTGGGCGTGGGACAAGTGGGGGGACGACATCAAGGCCGGCACCAAGAAGGCCTGGAACGCCACGAAGGAATGGGGTGGCGATGTCGTGGACAAGGGCAAGGAGATTGTCGACGGGGCGAAAAAAGCGGTCACCAATCTGGTCCCCAATACCATCAAGAAATACAAATTCTGGTAACCGAGAAGCGGACACCCAAGCATGCCGAACCCTGAAATCGACATAGACCTCGAAGAGTTTCGCGGAATCCTTGCCGAGGCTCTCGCCGAAGGCGGCACACAGCCCCTGCTGCGACTCACCGACGAGGAAATAGCAATCCTCGACCCCGAATCGCTCACCGAGTGCGTCGCCCCCACCCCGCGCATCGCCGAACTCTCCGGCCAGGAACGGGAGTGGGTCTACGCCACCGCGCTGCGCTCCCTCGTCTCGCGCGAAGCCGTCGAGGTCGCCAACATCGAGGAACTCGACGCGGTGCTCCGCGCCGCCGAGGTGCGGCAGGAGGCCGGGGAGACCCAGGCGGGTGCCGTGCCCTCCGGCGTCGACCTCGACCTGCGCCTCACCCCCGAGGTGAGCTTGGCCCTGACGCTCCGCCGCACCGCCGCCCGCGCCCTCGCCGTCGAGCAGCACACGTCGAGCGGCCGGACCCACCTGCTCGTCTACGTGCACGCCGACGACCTCTATCTCGTGGAGCGTGTCACCTCGGGTGGCCTGCACATGTTCACCCTCGCCGCCTCGGCGAAGGACGCCGCGGACATGGCCCTCCTCTTCGTCGACCCCTTCGAGGTCGCCGCCAAGGACGGCCCCGTCCAGCACCTGACCCCGGAACAGATCAGCGATCAGAACGTGGGCAGGGCACTCGGCGAGGCCATCGACAACGCCCTCGTCGTCGGACAGACCGTCCTCCTCGCCGACACCCCCGGCCCGCTCCTGACGACGTACGCGACCGGAGAGGCCCTGTGGACGGTGTACGTCGAGAAGCCCCACGCCCCGTCAGGGATCGAAGCGCGCCCGGTCGGCAAGAACACCTTGCGCACGCTGGTCACCAAGCTGATCAGCCCGAGCTGAGAGGGTCGGCACCATGTCACGTGAGAGCGAATGCCGTGAGGATCTGCGTCGGCTCAAGAAATACGCGGACCAGTTGGAGAACTCCGTCGACAACGTCGCGAAGCTCTGTGGCACGGACACCTGGAAGGGCCCCAAGAGCGAGCGCTTCCGGGGCGAATTCGCCGGCCACAAGAAGCAGATAAAAGACGCCCTCGCCGCCGCGCGCGCGGCGATGGACCGCGCGCTCAAGCGCGTGGAGCAGGAAGAGGCGGAGAAGAAGAAGTCCGGAGCGGGGAAGTAGGGAAGCAGCACGGTGGTTGACCAACAACACACAAGCGGCCGTCGGTTGTCCCCGGCCCCCATGCAGGCGCGCCGCGTCTCCGCCGCGGTCGTCGACGCCCTCGTGGCCCTGGTCTGCGGCCTCGCGGCCGGGGTGGCGGCAGGCGTGGAGGTGGTCGACGGGGTCGCGGAGCTGCGCCCCGGCTCCCCTGCCGTATGGGGGACCGCACTCGCTACGGCCTTGGCACTCTCCTTCCTGAACCACGTCCTGCTCACCTTCGCGGTCCGCGCCAGCCTCGGGAAGCTCGTGACCGGCCTGCGCGTGGTCCGCGCGAGCGACGGGCGCCGCCCCGGCTTCCTCCGCCTCATCGGCCGCTGGCTCTTCGGCTTCTACTGGATGATCGTCTTCGTCCCCCTCCACGTCGCGGCGGACAGCAGCGTGGAACAACAGGACGCCGTGGCCCTGCGCACGATCCGACGCTGACCACCCACCGGCGCCCGGCGCGTGGCGTCCGCCAGAGCCGGGCTCCGGCTCCGGCAGCGTCGCTCGTCGCTCCCGGCCCCGGCGGGCCGAGCGCCGCGCCCCGGGCCCCGGCGGGTCGAGTGCCGCGCCCCGCCCCCGGCGAGTCGAGCGCCGGTCCCCGGGCCCCGGACGGCGCGCTCGGCGCAGCACTCCACGCGCGGCGGCGCACCGCCGGTCGGCCGGGGTGTCTCGCTCCGCGGTGAACAAGCGGCCGACGGGGCGCCACGTCCGCGCCAAGCTCCGGCGGCCCCGCGGACGCGCCAGGAGCCGGAGCCGGAAGGGAGCGCGGGGCCTTTCCTGAAGGCATCCGCCCGGTCGTCGGTTCGCTCCCCCTCGGCCCCCGGCTCTCTCGTCCGGCCCCGTGCCTCTCGTCGCCGCTGCGCGTCACCCCCCGCTCGTCGGCGCGGGGCCGAGGGCGAAGGACTGGCGGACCAGGGCGAGGAGTTCCTCTTCCGAGACGCCGAGGCGGCGGGCCTCGGCGGCGAGTTCGGTGACGCGGGCGAGGAGACCGGCGCGGAAGCGGGCGCCTTCCATTTCCACGACGACGGCCCCGCGGCCTCTGCGCAGTTCGATCAGCCCCTCGTCCCGCAGCCGTTGGTAGCCCCGGAGCACGGTGTGCACGTTGACGTCGAGGGAGTCGGCCAGCGCTCGCGCCGCCGGGAGCCGCTCGCCCGCGGTGAGAGAGCCCTCCGCGAGGGCCGCGCGGACCGAGGCCGCGATCTGCTCGCCGAGCGGGACCGGTGAGGAGGGGTCGGTTCGGAAGAGCATCAGCCGCCGCCTGGTCGTGGGGAGCCGTCCCCGTCCGCAGCGAGAGTGTTGAGGAGTGCCGCCGCCGTACGGGCGTCCCGTGTCGTCACGGCGAAGTCCCGGCCGTCGTCCCTGCGCACCACGAGCGCCTCGCCAGAGCGCAGGATGACTCCCGTCCCCCGTGGGCTCACCCGGTATCCCCAGCCGCCCCACTCCAGGGCCCTCACATGCTGTGCGCGGGCCGTGGCGACCTGATCGAGGGCGATACGGGTACGGGGCCAGGGGAGGTAGCCGGCGGCGACGGTGAGACCGTGCCGGTCGACGGTGACGCGCACCGTGCTCAGGGCGAAGGTCAGCAGCCCCGCGAGCAGGAGCGGCAGCCCCGCGCCGACAAGTCCGGCGGCGAGCAGCCCAGTACCGAGCAGGAATGCGCCAGCGCCGATCCCGGTGAGCACCGCCGAGGTGTTGTGCGCCGACCAGCCGGCCCGCTCCCCGGGGCGCAGCGTCAGCCGCTCAGCGGCGCCGGGCAACGAACCGGGCTCCGGCCCGCGCCAGGCCGGGGGCATCAGACGCCGCACCAGCGTCCCCACCGCGGCGGCCAGGAGGGCGGCGCCCAGCCCCGCCACCAAGTGCACCCAGGACAGCCGGACTTCCTTCCCGTCAGCGACCGCGTGCGCGTTCACGACGAGCACCGCGCTCAGCAGGTAGCCGAGCAGCCCCGCGGTTCCCCAACCCGTCGCCGTCCACGCGCTCCGGAGGGCAAGGCTCGCGCCGGGGAGGGCGGTGCCGAGACCGAAGAGGAGCGCGAGGCCGCCGAACAGGGCGAGGCACACCCATGGATAGCTGCTCGTGGCGCCCCAGTCGTCGGCCGTGCCACCGCCGGAGAAGTGAGTGGCGATGCGGTCGCCGAGCCGGTCCCGCGTCCCCGAGAACAACGTGAGGGTGAGGGCGAGCCCGAGGACGAACGGTGCCGCTTCGAGCAGCACGCCCGGCCACCGGGCGCCTCCGCGACCGGTCCTCGTCCCGCTGCCCGTACCCGGCGGCCCGCCTGTCCCATCCCTGTCCGGCCCCTTGGCCTCGTATGCCCCGTACACCGTCACTCCTTTCGTGCCGTACCGCAGGCGCCTTGCGCGCCTCCCCGTCGTACGACTTGTTCGCAATCTATGCGAACAACTGACGAGGTACTTCCCGCCGAACAGCCCTTCGAACCCTGACGCGCGAAAAAACTCGCCCGAGATACGGAACGCATCCCTCCGCATCTCGCACGGATCTTTTTCACGGGCCGGGAACTCGCCCCGTCCGGCGGCCGTTGGACCGGACACACGAACACACACAGACACACATGGCGCACTCGCGGACAAGTGGCGTGAACAGGCCGGATCCCACTGGCCGACAGGCCACCGACGGGGTGCGCGGAAGCAGAAGGGGGTCTTCTCATGGCGGGTTTTCTCGACCGGGCGAAGGAACAGGCGCAGCGCGGCCTCGCGCAGGGCAAGCAGAAGTACGACGACGTGCAGACCCAGCGCGCGGGGAGCGAGTTGCTGAAGAAGCTCGGCGCCGCGTACTACGCGGAACGCCGGGGCAGCGGTGACCCGGCGGCCACGCAGCGCGCCCTGGAGGCCGTGGAGTCCCACATAGCCACGCACGGCGACGGTTTCCTGCCCCGCTGAGCCGGGGCGGGCCCCGCACGACCCGTCCGCACACGCGAGCGATTCGGGGACGACAATGGGGCGATGCCGTCCGCAGTCTTCCCCGGCGCCTCGCAGCCGGAGTCTCCCGCCCCGCTCGTCGAGCGGCTGGGCTCACCCGCCCTGCCCTCCCCCTTGCAGGAGGTCGTGGACGCGCCCTTCGCCCGCCGGGGAGTGCGTCTCTTCCTGAAGCGGGACGATCTCGTGCACCCGGAGATCGCCGGGAACAAATGGCGCAAACTGGTCCCGTCTCTCGCGGGGCTGGCCCCTGGGCAGACGCTCGTGACCTTCGGCGGAGCCTGGTCCAGCCACCTGCGAGCCACGGCCGCCGCGGGGCGGCTGCTCGGAGTGCCCACGGTGGGTCTGGTGCGGGGCGACGAGCTGGCCACGCGGCCGCTCAACCCGGCGCTGGAGCGCTGTCACGCGGACGGCATGCGCCTCCACTTCGTGGACCGCTCCCGGTACCGGAGCAAACGGGACCCGGAGACGTTGCGCTCCCTGCTGCGCGAAGCCGGTGCCGTTCGCCCCTACCTCATACCGGAGGGCGGGAGCAGCCCGGCGGCCGTACGCGGGTGCGCCGAGCTGGGGAGGGAGCTGCGGGGGCGGGCCGACGTGGTCGCGCTCGCCTGCGGCACCGGGGGAACGCTGGCGGGCCTCGCGGCCGGGCTGGAGCCGGGAAGCCGGGCGCTGGGCATCCCGGTGGTGAAGGGCGGCTTCCTCGCGGACGAGGTGCGCTCGCTGCACTCCGCGGCCTTCGGCTCCGCCGTGGGCTCCTGGTCCCTGGACGAGCGCTTTCACGCGGGGGGCTACGGCCGCCTGCCAGCCGCACTCGACCGCTTCGCCCTGGACTTCGAGGACCGCCACGGACTCCCGGTGGAGCGCCTCTACGTCGCCAAGCTCCTCCACGCCCTCACGCGCCTCGCCGAGGAGGACGCGTTTCCCCCGGGCACCCGCGTGGCAGCCGTGATCACGGGCGCGCCGGGGCCGGGACTCAGCTCCGGCCTGCGCACCGGCTGAGGGCCGCGAGCGGACGCGAGGCGCGCGGCCATCCGTGAGGCGCGCGGCCGTCCGCGAACCGCCGGGGTCTGGGGCAGCCGTGTGCGCCGACCACAGGCGGGGGCGCAGTCGTGCGCGAGGCAGCGGCGGCGTGCAGCCGTGCGGGAGCCGGGGACGCGTGGACCTCGCGCCGAGCCGTGACCGGACGGCCGGGCAGGGCGTGTCCCTACTGGGGCCCGGTGGGCAGTGCTCCGCCAGGGGTCGAAGGCGTGCGCTTGAGGCTCGGGCAGCGCTGCCGCACCGCGAACCGCGCGGCGGCGGCCTCGCTCCCCCGCTGCCGCACAGGCGCGCCGCTCCGCACTGCCTCCCGGGGGCCCGCTCCCCGGCGACCGCTGAACCTGCCGCCGGATGCAAGCCCCACCCCAGCACAGCAGCGCTGTCCGCAACTCGCCCGGCCCGGCTACCGCGCCCCCCACGCCCCGTCAGTCCCCGGCCTCCTCGCGGTATGCCGCCGCCTCCTCCAAGTCCAGCCGGCGCAGGAGGGTGCGGAGCATCTCGTCGTCGATGCGGCGGTGGTCGCGGAGTTCGACGAAGACGGCTCGTTCGGCGCCGATCATCTCGCGGGAGAGCCGACGGTAGGTGTCGTCGGCGGACTCGCCCTCGTCGTTGACGGCGCCCAAGCGCTCCCAAGGGGCGTTCCTGCGGCGTTCCAGGACGGTGCGCAGGCGGTCCAGGAGGGGGCCGGGGAGGGTGTTGCCCTCCTCGGCGAGGAGCGCTTCGAGGCGTTTCTCGGCGGCGGTGGACGCCTCGCTCTGGGCCTGCGCCTCGATGAGCGTGTCACGGCGGGTGTCGCGTGACGGGAGCCGGAGCAGCCGGATGATCGGCGGCAGCGAGACGCCCTGCACGACGAGCGTGCCGATGACGGTCGTGAAGGTGAGGAAGAGGATCAGGCTGCGGGCGGGGAAGTCCGAGCCGTCGTGGACGGTCACCGGGATGGAGAAGGCGATGGCGAGCGAGACGACACCCCGCATCCCCGCCCAGCCGATGACGAAGGGCCCCTTCCAGGTGGGTTCGGGTTCGCGGCGGCGCACGCGCGCGGAGAGGAAACGGGGCAGGTAGGTGGCCGGGTAGACCCAGACGAAGCGGGTCGCCACGACGGCGAGGAAGAGGGCGAGCGCGTACCAGATGACGATCGGGCTGTCGTACTGACCGAGGTCTTCGAGAACGACGGGGAGTTGGAGACCGATGAGGGCGAAGACGGCGGACTCCAGGATGAAGGCGACCATCCGCCACACAGCGTCCTCCTGGAGCCGCGTGGCGAAGTCGACCTGCCAGGAACGGTGGGCGAGGTACAGGGCGACGACGACCACTGCCAGCACGCCCGAGCCGCCGAACTTCTCGGCCACGGCGTAGGCGAAGAAGGGGGTGAGCAGGGACAGGCTGTTCTGGAGCAGCGCCTCCGTGAGGTGGGTGCGCAGCCAGTGCAGGGGGACCATCAGGACCAGGCCGACGGCGATGCCGCCGAAGGAGGCGAGCAGGAACTCGCCGATCCCCTCGCCCCAGCTCGCTCCCTCCCCGACCGCTGCGGCGACGGCGACCTTGTAGGCGGTGATCGCGGTGGCGTCGTTCACGAGGGACTCGCCCTGGAGGATCGTCGTGATCCGGGCCGGCAGCCCCACCCTGCGGGCGACGGCGGTCGCGGCGACGGCGTCCGGCGGAGCGATCACGGCGCCGAGGACGAGGGAGGCGGTGAGCGGGAGTTCGGGAACGAGGCGGTAGATGACGTAGCCGACGGCGAGGGTCGCGAAGAGCACGTACCCCACGGAGAGGAGGCCGATGGCGCGGGCGTGCGCGCGCAGGCCGAGGTAGGAGCTGTCCGCGGCGGCGGTGTAGAGCAGCGGGGGCAGGAGGAGAGGCAGGACGATCTCGGGATCGAGGCTGTAGTCCGGGACGCCCGGCAGGTAGGAGACGGCGAGCCCCACCGTGACGATCAGCAGCGGGGCCGGGATCGGGGTGCGGCGCGCGGCTCCCGCCACGGCGGCGCTTCCGGCGACGAGGAGCAGCACGGGCAGGGCGTCCATGGGCGCGGGTTTCTCCTTGGGAGGGACGTGGGCGGCGGACGTACGGGCGGGCGGGCGGCGCGAGGTGGAGCACGACAGAGGTACGGAGTGGTGGACAGACGGGAAGGTTACGGGCGGGAACGGTACGGGCCGCGGGCGGGACGCCGGGCGCAGGAGGCGAGGCGCGCGTGTTCCGCACGGACGGGCGTGACCGACGTGCCCGGCGTCGGGACAGGCGCGGGCGTGCGGGGCCGACGAGGAGGGGAAGGGGACCGAACGGGCGTGCGGGGTCGGGGCGGAGACCGAGCGGAGGGGCGAGGTCGGGGCGGACGGGGAGCGGCCAGGAGGCGCGGACAGACACCCGGGCGGGCGGGAACAGGGTGGGTGGCTTCCGGGGACGGGGCCGGTGGTGGAGCCGTGGCGGGCGGGGCGGACGGGTCTGTCGTAGTCTGACAATCTTGACCTCCCTGCCTCACTCCACGTAGGTGTCCGCGCGAAATGGCGGGTGTCACCGGGTGGGCGCGGGGGTGTCGGTGGCGTCCCGGCAGGGGCCGGGCGCCGGACGAGGAGCACGTGGTGTTGAAGGACTGCCCCCACCTGCCCGGGCTGCCGGAGCCGGAGCCCGAGGCGTTGAGCGAGACCTGCCTCGAATGCCTGGCGGTGGGCAGCCACCCGGTGCAGCTGCGCAAGTGCCTCGTGTGCGGCCGGGTGAGTTGCTGCGATTCCTCCCCGTACCGGCACGCCACCGCGCACTTCGACGAGACGGGTCACGCGGTGATGCGCTCGTTCGAGCCGGGCGAGGACTGGCGCTGGTGCTACGTGGACAACTCGCTCGTCTGAACCCCCGCCGCCCCCGCCCGGGGCCGCCCCAGGCCGAAGAGGTCTGAGCGCGACGGACCGGGGAAGGTTCGATGGGGCGGGGGTTGGGTACGTCACCCCGGCATCGCGTCGCGCGGATGGAGGGCGCCGCAACGCCCCACCGATCGTGCCCACGGTTTTACGACGAGTGACGCGAGGGCCGGGGGTCCCCGGGACAGGGGGCCCGGGTGCGCGGTAGCGTCACGGCTGAACGACGAGGCATGCGATCCGGGGGTGCACACCCCTGGAGCCCCGAAAGAGCTTGTACCACCTTGGAGGTGAGGGTGTCCCCTATCGCAGGCGAGCCCGGGACCGAGGACTTCGTGGAAGTCCGGCTGCCGGCTGCGGGTGCCTACCTGTCGGTGCTGCGGACGGCGACGGCCGGTCTCGCGGCGCGTTTGGACTTCACCCTCGACGAGATCGAGGATCTGCGGATCGCGGTCGACGAGGCGTGCGCGATCCTGCTGCAGCAGGCGGTACGGGGCTCCGTGCTCCGCTGCGTGTTCCGGCTGATCGGTGACGCGCTGGAGGTGATCGTCTCAGCGCCGACCACGGACGGACGGGCTCCGGAGCGGGACACCTTCGCGTGGACGGTGCTGTCCGCGCTCGCGGGGAAGGTGGAGTCGTCGGTGTCCGAGGACAAGACGGTGTCCATCTCCCTCTACAAGCAGCGCGGTGCCGGACCCGGTCCGGTCTGAGAGGGACGGGGGCGGGCCGGTGCGTGAGAAGAAGCGGGACCCCGCCCGGGACCGTCCGCGTGAGGCCGACGCGGGCGGGACCGGGGCACCCACACCGGCCGGTCCCCCGCGGACCGGCCGGGCGCCGGGCCCGGCGGGCGGCTCCGGCGCAGAAGCGCCCGGGGCGGGCGACGGCGGACGGGGGAACGAGCGAGGGGGTCTTCCTGACCCCAGGGACGCGGTGGAGCGGGCGGGACGAATGAGCGAGCAGGAGCACCCGCAGGGGGAGCGCGAGCCGGCCGGCACGGGGCAGGCCCTGTCGTCGGCAGGGCAGCCGGTGCACGAGGGGGAGCCGTCGGCGGTACGGGGCGAGGCTCCCGTAGGGCCCGTACGGAACGAAGCCGCCCCCGAGGACACCGGGCTGCACGAGCACACCCCGCCGGACGACGAGGCCGCACCACACGAGGAGGCCGCGCCGCACGACGAGAGCGACGTTGCCGAGGAGGCCGTTCCCGGGCGGGCGGGGCACGCTCGTGTCCGCAGCGCGCGGGAGAACGAGGACCGCAACGAGGCGCGGGCACTCTTCGTACAGCTGCGGACGCTGGAGCCGGAGTCGGCCGCGTACGCGGAGCTGCGCAACCGGCTCGTACGGATGCACCTGCCGCTCGTGGAGCACCTCGCGCGGCGTTTCCGCAATCGCGGCGAACCGCTCGACGACCTGACGCAGGTCGCGACGATCGGTCTGATCAAGTCGGTGGACCGCTTCGACCCGGAGCGCGGCGTCGAGTTCTCCACGTACGCGACCCCGACCGTCGTCGGCGAGATCAAACGGCACTTCAGGGACAAGGGCTGGGCGGTACGGGTACCGCGCCGGCTCCAGGAGCTGCGGCTCTCGCTCACCTCGGCGACGGCGGAGCTGTCGCAGCAGCACGGGCGTTCACCGACGGTGCACGAGCTGGCGCAGCGGCTCTCCATCTCCGAGGAGGAGGTGCTGGAGGGACTGGAGTCCGCGAACGCCTACAGCACGCTCTCGCTCGACGTCCCCGACACCGACGACGAGTCGCCCGCGGTCGCCGACACGCTCGGCGCGGAGGACGAGGCGCTGGAGGGGGTCGAGTACCGGGAGTCGCTCAAGCCGCTCCTGGAGGACCTGCCGCCGCGCGAGAAGCGGATTCTGCTGCTGCGGTTCTTCGGGAACATGACGCAGTCGCAGATCGCGCAGGAGGTCGGCATCTCCCAGATGCACGTCTCGCGCCTCCTCGCCCGCACACTGGCCCAGCTCCGCGACAGGCTCCTCGTGGAGGAGTGAGAGGAGCGCCGCGCGACGGTACCGCCGAAGGCTCCGCGCCCGGCGCGCGGGGGCGCGAGCGAGGGAAGGGCAACTGTGGGGTGCCGTCGCCGCGGGGAGCGCTTGGCTGGGACGGCCCGGCGCTCGCGCGTGCCCGTGCCCAGCACGTTCTCCGTGGACAAGTCCTGAGCCGGTCGTCGTGCGCCACGGGGTGGGCGGGAGGCCGGTCAGGTCCGCACGGTGGCGGCCGGGGTGCCCCGCAGGGTGCCGTGCGGAGCCGACGGGTGGGGGCGACGCTCAGGTCGTCCCGTACGGCTGTTGCCAGGGCCTCGCAGGAAAGCCCACAGGCACCGTGCAGGCGGCGCTCCGGTAGGACGTCGTTGAGGACGGGGCGTCGCTCAGGACGCGGCGTTCGCTCAGGACGCGGCGTCGCTCGGGGCGCGGATGCCGAGGGTCTCGGTGGTCTCCTTGTTGAGGAGGCACACGAGGCCCGCGACGGAGGCGGCGGCGAGTGCGATGCCGCCGGGGATGAACATGCTGTCCGTCTTGAGCAGCGTCCACGCGACCGGGAGGCCCATGAGCTGGGTGATGACGGCCGGGCCCCGACTCCAGCGGCGCAGGCGCCACAGGCCGCGCGCGGCGATCCCGGGGATGGCGCCGAGGACGATGAGCATGAGGCCGACCGTGGCCGTGTCCCCCTGGTCGCCGGAGCCCGCCAGGCCACGGATGAGGACGTAGAGACCACCGACGACGAGGGCGAGGGATTCCAGGGCGCAGACGAGGGTGGCGAGGAAGAGACGCCGGGGGCGGTGCGGGGGTGCGGTGGAAGTCTGCTCGCTGCTCACGGAGCCAGGGTAGCGGGGCGGGGGTGGGGGATGACCCCTAGGGGTGTCCCTTACATGCTGGTTTCTCCCCCTGGGGCCCACAACGCGCGAGGTGGCGGCTTGAGTTCCCGCCGGGGAGCCGGGCCGGAGTTCCCGCCGACGAGCCCGGCCCCGCGCCCCGCACCCGACACCCCGCGCCCCGCACCCGACACCCCGCGCCCCGCACCCGGTACCCCGCGCCCCGCAACCGATGCCCCCCGCTCCGCTCGCCCCCAGCCACCTCAGCACCGCCCCCACCCCGTGCGCAGGTGGGTGCGTGGGGGCGGGGGGCGCTACCGATGGGTACTCTGCCTTTCATGCGTGCTCTTCTCGTGGTCAATCCGGCGGCTACCACCACCAGTGCGCGCACGCGCGACGTGCTGATCCACGCGCTGGCCAGTGAGATGAAGCTGGAGGCCGTGACCACCGAGTACCGGGGGCACGCGCGGGATCTGGCCCGCGAGGCGGCCGAGGCGGAGGACATCGACCTCGTCGTGGCGCTCGGTGGCGACGGCACCGTCAACGAAGTGGTCAACGGGCTGCTGCACCGGGGCCCCGCCCCGGAGTCGCTGCCGGGGCTCGCGGTCGTGCCCGGCGGTTCGACGAACGTCTTCGCGCGCGCGCTCGGGCTGCCGAACCACCCCGTGGAGGCGACGGGCGCGATCCTGCACGCGCTGCACGAGCGCTCCGAACGCACGGTCGGCCTCGGCCTCGCCTCGGGGACGAGCGGGAGCGAGGACGAGTCGGTCCCCTCGCGCTGGTTCACCTTCAACGCGGGCCTCGGTTTCGACGCGGGCGTCGTGGGCCGGGTCGAACAGAAGCGGGAACGCGGCAAACGCTCCACGCACGCCCTGTACGTACGGCAGTTGCTCCGCCAGTTCGTCGACGAGCCCTCGCGCCGGCTGGGCCGGATCGCGCTGGAGCGGGTGGGCGAGGAGCCGATCGAGGACCTGGTCCTGTCGATAGTCAGCAACACCAACCCGTGGACCTACCTGGGCAACAAGCCGCTCTACGCCTCACCCGGAGCCTCCTTCGACACCGGGCTCGATGTGCTCGGCCTGAGCCGGCTCTCCACCGCCGCCGTCACCAAATACGGCACGCAGTTGCTCAGATCCTCGCCCGAACGCGGCCCGCAGGGCAGGCACGCGGTGTCGCTCCACGACCTCAGTGAGTTCACCTTGCATTCCAAGGTCCCTTTGCCCTTTCAGATGGACGGTGACCACCTGGGGCTCCGCACGAGCGTGACGTTCACAGGCGTTCGCCGTGCACTGCGTGTGATTGTGTGAGTAGAAGCAGGCAAAGACCTTGCACTCGAACGTTTAGAGCACGATCCACCCCATAGAAGTACGGCTGTGACCTAGTCGACACCAAAGAATCAAAAAAAACTTTCCAGAAGGGGTTGTATCCCGCCCGGAGGTTTGGGAATCTCTACGTGGCGATCGGGACGGGCCCCACAAGCGGCCCGCAGAGAGCCAGAATCCCTCCCTCCCCAGGACCCCGCCAGGGTTAGAGCTGGCTGGTCGGTCTTCCCTTGGGTGGGATTCGTGAAAGCGTTCACATTCACAAGCAACGTGCATGTAATACCAAGGAGAGGTAGCAGCCATGGACTGGCGTCACAACGCCGTTTGCCGCGAGGAAGACCCCGAGCTCTTCTTCCCCATCGGCAACACCGGTCCTGCGCTGCTGCAGATCGAGGAAGCCAAGGCCGTCTGCCGTCGCTGCCCGGTTATCGAGCAGTGTCTGCAGTGGGCGCTTGAGTCCGGCCAGGACTCCGGCGTCTGGGGTGGCCTCAGCGAGGACGAGCGCCGCGCGATGAAGCGCCGCGCCGCTCGCAACCGGGCGCGCAACGCGACCGCCTGAGCAAAGCCCCCCACGTGCCTGGTGCTTGGCGGCGCGTACAGCGTGTACGCATCACCCGCCCCCGAGCCGCAGCGCGCAGTACGCGGTCGACGTCCCTGAGGCGATCACCGCAAGCGGTACCCCACAGCAAGCCCCCCATAGTGTGAACGACGAAGGGCCCGGCCCGGTCAGCGACGACCGGCCGGGCCCTTCGTCTTGCCCGGCAAGGCCCGGCTCCCGGCCCCTGCGCGGCCCCGCACGTCGCCCCTGCGCGACCTCGCACGTCGAACCCCGTGCCACCTACGCGCCGTACCCCCGTCGCCCGGCGGAGGCCGCGCGTCAACCTCCATGCCGCGCAGGCCCGTACGCAAGCCCGTACGTCAACCCCCGTGCCGCGTACGCCCGTACGCAAGTCCGTGCGTCAACCCCGCTCCCCGTGCGCCACGTCAACACCACTCCCCCGCCGGGTCCCCACACACGGGTGAACCCGGCGGTGAGGTGGCGGCGTTCACGCCTTCTCGTCCTCCACGGGGATGTCCAGGACGACCCGCGTCCCGCGCTCCGGGGCCGGGACCATGTCGAACGTGCCGCCGAGTTCGCCCTCCACGAGGGTGCGGACGATCTGGAGGCCGAGGTTGCCCGAGCGGTGCGGGTCGAAGCCCTCCGGGAGGCCCACGCCGTCGTCCTGCACGGTGATGAGCAACCGGTGGCCGTCCCTGCCCGCACCGCCGCCGCGCACGGCGCCGACCTCGACCGTGCCGGTGTCGCCGGGCCCGAAGCCGTGCTCCAGGGCGTTCTGGATGACCTCCGTGAGGACCATCGAGAGCGGCGTCGCGACCTCGGCGGCCAGTATCCCGAAGCGGCCGGTCCGGCGCCCCGTGACCGTGCCGGGGGAGATCTCCGCGACCATCGTGAGGACGCGGTCGGCGATCTCGTCGAACTCCACCTGCTCGTCCAGGTTCTGGGACAGGGTCTCGTGCACGATCGCGATGGAGCCGACGCGGCGCACGGCCTCTTCGAGCGCGGCCCGGCCGCTCTCGGAGTCGATGCGGCGGGCCTGGAGGCGCAACAGCGCGGCCACCGTCTGGAGATTGTTCTTCACCCGGTGGTGGATTTCCCGGATGGTGGCGTTCTTCGTCATCAACTCCTGTTCGCGACGGCGCAATTCCGTCACATCACGGAGCAGGACGAGGGAACCGATGTGCGTGCCTTTCGGTTTGAGCGGAATGGCACGCATCTGAATCACCGCGTCGTTTCCCTCCACCTCGGTCTCGCGCGGCGCCCAGCCGCTCGCGAGTTTCACGAGGGCCTCGTCCACGGGCCCCTTGGAGGGGGCGAGTTCGGCGGTCGCCTGGCCGAGGTGCACGCCGACGAAGTCGGTGGCGAGGCCGAGCCGGTGGTAGGCGGAGAGGGCGTTGGGCGAGGCGTACTGGACCATGCCCTCGGCGTCGAGCCTGATGAGTCCGTCGCCGACGCGCGGCGAGGCGTCCATGTCGACCTGCTGGTCGGGGAAGGGGAAGGCGCCGGCCGCGATCATCTGGGCGAGGTCGGAGGCGCTCTGGAGATAGCTCAGCTCCAGGCGGCTCGGGGTGCGCACGGTGAGCAGGTTGGTGTTGCGGCCGATGACGCCGAGGACGCGGCCCTCACGGCGTACGGGGATCGACTCGACGCGGACGGGCACCTCCTCGCGCCACTCCGGGTCGCCCTCGCGCACGATGCGGCCCTCGTCGAGCGCGGCGTCCAGCATGGGGCGGCGGCCACGCGGCACGAGGTGGCCGACCATGTCGTCCTGGTAGGAGGTCGGGCCGGTGTTCGGGCGCATCTGCGCGACCGAGACGTATCGCGTGCCGTCCCGGGTCGGGACCCACAGGACGAGGTCGGCGAAGGAGAGGTCGGACAACAGCTGCCACTCCGAGACCAGCAGGTGGAGCCATTCGAGATCGGAGTCGCTGAGCGCCGTGTGCCGGCGTACGAGGTCGTTCATGGAGGGCACCCGGCGAGCGTACCCGGGCGCCGCGCGCCCGCGTGCCCCCGTCGGCCCCCAGGGGCCGCGGCGCCGCGAGGGGACCCTCGACCCCTCCGGCACCGCAGCCCGAAGGCGTGCCCGCACGCCCCGGAGGACGCCGGACCGCGAGCCCCCGGGTGTGCGGTGCCCGGTGGCCCTGCGGGAGTCCGCGCGGTCAGGGCAGAGAGCGCGGAACCCCCGGTCCGCCCTCCTGTGCGGGGAGAGCGGAAGCCGTTTCCGCGCGAGGCGCGGACTAGACCATTTTCACGGCCGTTGCCGCCCGCTGTCCATGCCTTGGGGGGAATTACTTGGCGGCGGACCGCACCGCCCCCGCCACGACGAGCCCGTACCGCGACGAGACGGAGGGGGTCTCGTTCGGCATCCGGACACCCCTTTCTGCGCGGGGACCCGTCTGATAAATTGGTCTATACCACACGTGTCTCTTTCAGATCGGCAGGCCCCAGCGTGGAAGTTGTCATCGTCCCGGACGCGCAAGCCGGCGGCAGGCTCGTCGCCGACGCGATCGCGCGGCTGCTGCGGCGCAAGCCCGATGCCCTGCTCGGGGTGGCCACCGGGTCGACGCCGCTGCCCGTCTACCAGGCGCTCACCGGGCTGGTGCGCTCCGGCGAGGCGGATGTCTCGCGGGCGCGGATCGCGCAGCTCGACGAGTACGTGGGGCTGCCCGCCGGGCACCCCGAGTCGTACCGCGCGGTCGTCCTGCGCGAGGTCGTCGAGCCGCTCGGGCTCGACCCCTCCGCCTTCCTCGGCCCCGACGGCTCGGCCGCCGACGTGCAGGCCGCCTGCGAGGAGTACGACCGGGCGCTGAAGGAGGCGGGCGGCGTGGACCTCCAGCTCCTCGGCATCGGCACGGACGGGCACATCGGCTTCAACGAGCCGTGCTCCTCGCTCGCCTCCCGTACCCGCATCAAGACGCTCACCGAGCAGACCCGGGTCGACAACGCGCGGTTCTTCGGGGACGACATCGCGCAGGTCCCGCACCACGTCATCACGCAGGGCATCGGCACGATCCTGGAGGCGCGGCACCTCGTGCTCCTCGCGACGGGCGAGAACAAGGCCGAGGCGGTCGCGCAGTCCGTCGAGGGCCCGGTCGCCTCGCTCGTGCCCGCCTCCGCGCTCCAGCTCCACCCGCACGCGACGGTCGTCGTGGACGAGGCGGCGGCCTCGAAGCTCAAGCTCGCGGGGTACTTCCGCGCGACGTGGGCGGCGAAGCCGGACTGGCAGGGCATCTGAGCCCGCACCGGCGCGGAGCGGACAGAAGGGCCCGGATTCCTCACGGGGGTGGAATCCGGGCCCTTCGGCGTGTGTACGTGCCGCGGGGTAGCTACGCGCCCACGAGCACCTCGGCCGCCGCCTCGCCGCACACGCGCGCGGCACCGTACGTGAGGACGCAGGGGCTGCCCGCGGGGGCCTCCCGCGGGACGCCCATCTCGACCACGGCCGTGTCCGGACGCGCGGCGAGCAGGGCGTCGCGCGCCGCGGCCATCCACGGGTGGCGATGCGCGTCGCGCACGGCGAGGACGAGGCGGCGCTCCCCCGCGGCGGCGAGCACGTCGGCGACGAGCGTCCCGTCCGCCTGCGGCCCGTAGGCGTCCCCCGTCGTGCCGGGCAGCCGGTGGGCCAGCGCCTCCGCGGGGCCCCAGGGGGTCTCGTTGCCGACGGCGATGTTCGCCTCGTCGCTCAGGAGCGCGACGTACGGCGCGGCGGTCAGCGGCGCGAAGTCGCCGTGGACGCGCACCGCGCGGCGGGCGGCCTCCAGGCCGACGCCGGGGCGGGGCGCGAGGGGCGCGGCGGGAGTGGCGCGGGTCCAGCGGGCCAGCGCGCGGACGCGCTCGGCGGCGTCGGCGAGGCGTTCCTCGGGCAGCGAGCCGTCCTGTACGGCCGCGACGAGCGCGTCGCGCAGGGCGAGGACGGTGCCCTCGTCGTGGAGCCCGCCGCCGACGCAGATCGCGTCGGCCCCGGCGGCGATCGCGAGGACCGTGCCGCGCTCGATGCCGTACGTCCCGGCGATCGCGCGCATCTCCATGCCGTCGGTGACGATGAGCCCCTCGTAGCCCAGCTCCTCGCGCAGGAGCCCGGTGAGGATGCGGCGGCTGAGCGTCGCGGGGAGTTCGGCGTCGAGTGCGGGCACGACGATGTGGGCGCTCATGACGGCCTGTGCCCCGCCCGCGATCGCGGCGTGGAAGGGGGCGAGTTCGCGGGCGCGGAGGGTGGCGGTGTCCGCGCCGATGCGGGGCAGCGCGAGGTGCGAGTCGACGTTGGTGTCGCCGTGGCCCGGGAAGTGCTTGACGCAGGCGATGACCCCGGCGGACTGGAGTCCCTCGACGTAGGCGGCGGTGTGCCGGGCGACGAGGGCGGGGTCGGCGCCGAAGGAGCGGACGCCGATGACGGGGTTGTCCGGGTCGGAGTTGACGTCGGCGGAGGGCGCCCAGTTGAAGTGGACCCCACAGGCGGCGAGGCGGCGGCCGAGTTCGGCGGCGACGGAGCGCGTCAGCTCGGGGTCGTCGACGGTGCCGAGCGCGAGGTTGCCGGGGATGAAGGAGCCCGTGCCGACGTCGAGGCGGGTGACGTCGCCGCCCTCCTCGTCGATCGCGACGAGGATGTCCTCGCGTTCGGCGCGGAGCTGGGCGGTGAGCGCGGCGAGCTGTTCGTCGCCGACGACGTTGCGGCCGAAGAGGCCGACGGAGCCGAGTCCTTCGCCGACGCGGCGCAGCAGCCAGTCGGGGGCCGTGGTGCCGGCGAAGCCGGGCTGGAGGACGGCGAGGGCGTCGCGGGTGAGGGTGTCGGAGGCGCTGGTGAGCGTGGTCATGGCGGGCTATCCCTTCACGGCGCCGTCGGTGAGCCCGGACACGGCCTTGCGCTGGAGGAAGACGAAGAGGATGAGGATCGGCACCGCGAAGAGCGAGGAGGCGGCCATCGTGGCGCCCCAGTCGTCACCGAAGTTGGTCTGGAAGGAGGAGAGCCACAGCGGCAGGGTCTGGGCCTCCTTCTCCTTGTTGAGGACCAGGACGAGCGGGAACTCGTTCCACGCGGTGATGAAGCCGAACAGGGAGGTGGACATGAGCCCGGGCGCGAGGAGCGGCAGGATCACGCGGCGGAACGCCTGCGGCCGGGTGCAGCCGTCGACCATCGCGGACTCCTCCAGCTCCTTCGGGATCGCTCCGACGAAGCCGCGCAGGGTCAGGAGGGTGAACGGCAGGATCATTACGAGGTAGAAGAGCGTGAGCGGGACGAGGCTGTTGAGCATGTCCGCGTCGCGCACGATCATGTAGATCGCGATGACCATGACCTCCCAGGGGGCCATCTGGGCGATCATGAAGCCGACGACGAAGCCCCTGCGGCCCTTGAAGCGCATCCGGCTCAGGGCGAAGGCCCCGGCGAGCGCGAGGATCAGGGAGCCGAGGACGGCGAGGATCGTGACGGTGAGCGAGTTGCCGACGAGGCGCCAGAAGTTCTCCGCGTTCACCGCCGTCCTGAAGTGCTCGAAGGTGAAGTCGGTGGGGAACCAGACGGGGGTCTCGCTGATGATGTCACCGGTCGGCTTGAAGGCCGTCGAGAACATCCAGTAGACGGGGAAGACGAAGCCGAGGAACAGCAGGACGGCGACGATGTTGGGCCATACGCGGCCGAAGAGTGAGCGCTTCACAGTTCGTCCTCCCCTTGCTTCAGAACGATCCGGAGGTAGTACGAGGTGAGGCCGAGCAGGATGAGCAGCGTCAGGAAGGAGATCGCGGCGCCCATGCCGAAGTGCTGGTTGCCCATGCCCTCGATGTAGGCGTAGACGGGCAGGATCTCGGTGAGCCGGTCGGGGCCGCCCTCGTTGAAGGCGAAGACCTGGGCGAACGCCTTGAAGACCCAGATGACTTCGAGGAAGGTCGTGGCGAAGAGGAAGGGCCGCAGGAACGGGAAGGTCACGTTCCTGAAGGATTTCCAGACCCCGGCGCCGTCGAGCGAGGCGGCCTCGTAGAGCTCCTTCGGGATCGTCGTCGTCGCGGCGTACAGGTTGATCGCCACGAAGGGGATCGACTGCCAGACGATGAGCCAGGTGATCACGAAGAACGTCGAGAACTGGCTGCTCGTCCAGGAGAAGTCGGCCATCGAGTGCCAGCCGAGCTTGTCGAGCACGTAGTTGACGACGCCGAAGCGCTCGGCGAAGAGCCACTGGTAGACGGTGGTCGCCGCGATGACCGGCATCGCCCAGGCGAGGACGAGGCCGATGAGGAGGAAGACGCGCATCCGGCGGCCGAGGCGGGCGAGGAGCAGCCCGATGAGCGAGCCGAGCGCCATGATCAGGACGACGTTGACGCCGGTGAAGAGCACCGAGCGCAGGGTGACGCGCCAGAACTCCGAGCCGCCGAGCACGTCCTGGTAGTTGTGGAAGCCCGTCCACTCGGTCACGCGCTGGATGAACTGGCGCATGTTGAGGTTCTGGAAGGACAGCACCAGGTTCTTGACCAGGGGCCAGCCGAGCAGCACCAGCGTCGCCACCACGGCGGGCAGCAGCAGGAGGTACGGGGTCAGGGCCTTGCGCCGCGCGGCCTTCGCCGCTCTGGCCGAGGGGGTTCCGGGTCCGCCCCCGGGCTTCACCTTGACCAGCCCCGGGTCCGTGCCCGGGAGTGGGGTCTCCACTGTCATGCTCGCCTTCGCTTTCTGGGCCTGCCGCCCGCGCGCCCGCTCCGGGGGGCCGTCCTGCTCGTACGGGCGTGTTCCGCTCTTCGGGTACGGCGGTGGGGGGGGCGGACCGGCGCGGACCGCTCGGGGTCCGGGGGCCCGGGCTCGTACGTACGCGGCGCCGGGCACGGCCTGGACCCGTACGCGGCGGGGCCGGGGGCCGGGGCGGGGAGCACCGTCCGCGCGGTGCGCCTCGCCCGGCCCCCGGCCGGGGTGCTGCTTACTGCTGCTGCGCGAGGCGCTTGTTGAACTCGCCCTCGACCTGCTTGGCCGCGTCCGCCGGGGACTTCCCCTTGAGGACGGCCGTCATGTAGGTCTTGATCGGGTTCGGGGCGTTCTCGACCGGGGCCCACTCCGGGATGAGCGGCGTGGTGCCACCGCCGGCGGCGGCGGGCGCGGCGGCCTGCGCGGCCGGGTTGCCCTTGAGCTCGCTCTCCAGGGAGGTCTTGTTCGGGATGACCCCGCCTTCCTTGGCGAGCTGGCCCTCGAACTTGTCGGAGAGCGCGAGCTTCAGGAACTCCTTGGCGAGGTCCTGCTTCTTGCTGCCCTCGGCGACGGCGAGGTTCGAGCCGCCGAGGAAGACGCCCTCGGGCTTGCCGGCCGTGGCGCCGGGGATCGTGAAGTAGCCGATCTCCTTCTCGATCGCCGGGTTCGCCTTGATGGCGATGCCGGCCTCCCAGCCCATGCCGATGAACGCGCCGGTCTTGCCCTTGGCGAAGACCTCGCCCTGCTGCGGGGTGGCCTCGTCCTTGTCCTTGGGGGCCTTGGAGAGCGCCTGGAACTTCTTGTAGGTCTCCATGGCGGCGGTGACCTTCGGGTCGGCCAGGTTGGAGACGTACTTGTCGCCGTCCTTCTTGACCAGTTCGGCGCCCTCGCCGATGGTGAGGCCGACGAAGTGGTACCAGTTCTGGCCCGGCAGGTAGATCGGCTCGGCCTTGGTCTTCTCGCCGATCTGCTGGAGGTCCTTGTAGAACTCGTCCCGCGTCTTCGGGGTGTCGGTGATCCCCGCGTCCTTCCAGATCTTCTTGTTGTAGAGGACGACGCGGTTGGCGACGTACCACGGGGCGGCGTACTGCTTGCCGTCCACGATCGCCGCCTTGTTGATCGACTCGGTCCAGTCGGAGCCGACCGAGGACTTCAGGTCACCGAGCTCCGCCAGGCCGCCGCTCTGGGCGTACGAGGCGGTCTGGGTGTTGCCGACCTCGAAGACGTCCGGCGGGTTGGACTCCGAGAGCGAGGTGGTCAGCTTCTGCTGGATGCCGTTCCACTGCTGGATCTCGAACTTGACCTTGGCCTTGGTCTTCTTCTCGAAGGCCGCGGTGAGGTCCTTCTGCCACGTGTCGGGCGCCGAGCCGTCCATGACCCAGACCGTCAGGGTCTGGCCCTCGTAGCCGTCCTTGCCCGACGCGCCCTTCGACGAGTCGTCGTCCGAGCCGCACGCCGCGACCGAACCGACCATCACGACCGCACCGATCGCCGCTATGAGCTTGCGCTTCACGCCACCCTCCTCAGGGATTCCAGCAACCCCCCACCCACAGCGACGGCACACGAACGGCAGCACTCGCGGGACTGGGACCTGGTCGTTAATGGTGTAGACCAGTACCGGGAGCTTGGCCTAGACCTTTAGGGGTGTCAAGGGTGTATAAGAGGGGCTGTCCGCTCCGTTACCGGACCGGTACCTGAACCAGGTGTGAAACGCGTACGGCCGGGGGCAGACGCACCCGGCCCCCTGTGTCCGGGCCGCCGTGCCACGATGGGCGGCGCCGTGCGCACCACCGCACGACGGCAGGACGACAGCACAGGCACCACCGCACCACAAGCGGTACGGCACCACAAGCACCCAGGAGCGGCCGGTCCCGACGAGGGCCGCCGAGCCGGAGAGGCGAGCGCGAAACAATGGGCACCGACGGGGGCAGGACGCGATCCGGCCCGGACACCAAGGCCGGCGCGACCAAGACCGGCGCGCGCCCTCCGGCGCCCGCGCGCACCGCCCGGGTGCCGAAGTACTACCACCTCAAACGCCACCTCCAGGACATGACGCGCACGCTGCCCCCCGGCAGCCCGGTGCCCCCCGAACGCGCGCTCGCCGCCGAGTTCGACACGTCCCGCACGACGGTGCGCCAGGCGCTCCAGGAACTCGTCGTGGAGGGCCGGCTCGAACGCATCCAGGGCAAGGGCACCTTCGTCGCGAAGCCGAAGGTCTCGCAGGCGCTGCAACTGACCTCGTACACCGAGGACATGCGCGCCCAGGGGCTGGAACCGACGTCCCAGCTCCTGGACATCGGCTATGTCACGGCGGAGGAGCGCCTCGCCCGGCTGCTCGGCATCGACACGGGCGGCAGGGTGCTGCGCATCGAGCGGCTGCGCCTGGCGAGCGGCGAGCCGATGGCGATCGAGACGACGCATCTGGCGGCCAAGCGCTTTCCCGCGCTGCGCCGTTCGCTCGTCAAGTACACGTCCCTGTACACCGCGCTCGCCGAGGTGTACGACGTGCGGCTCGCCGAGGCCGAGGAGACGATCGAGACCTCGCTCGCGACCCCGCGCGAGGCCTCCCTGCTCGGCACCGACGTGGGCCTGCCGATGCTGCTGCTCTCACGGCACTCGGTGGACGGGCGCGGGGAGCCGGTGGAGTGGGTGCGCTCCGTCTACCGCGGCGACCGTTACAAGTTCGTGGCCAACCTGCGCCGTCCGTAAGTCCGTATCCTCCCGAAGGACAAAATCCCCCGCCCGCGCACACCCCGGGACACCCCGGACGCGGGCCGGCGCCCGAACGTGTCCGCTATGCGGTACAGGGGTGTTGCCTGGCCGGTAACTGCCCTACATTTCCGCCGTCGCGTCGCGTGCGGCGACGCGCGCCCGCGCACACCGAGGTGCGCGGGGGAACGAGGGGAGCCGGAACATGGCACGGGACGCGGGAACGACGGCGGAGCCGGGGGGAGGTGGCGGGACGCTGCCGGTCGTGACCCCTTTGCGGATCGTGGTCGGGCTCTGTCTCGTCGCACCCTTCGTGGCGATGCTGTGGGTGGGTTCGTACGCGAAGATCGACCCGACGTTCATCGGGATTCCGTTCTTCTACTGGTACCAGATGCTGTGGGTCTTCATCTCCAGCGGACTGACCTTCCTCGCCTACAAGTTGTGGCAGCACGACCAGCGGGTGCGGCGCGCCGCGCGGGGCGGTGAGGTCACATGAAGGACGGCGTCAACGGGATCGCGCTCGCGGTCTTCATCTTCTTCTTCCTCGTCGTCACCGTCATGGGCTTCCTCGCGGCCCGCTGGCGGCGCTCCAGCGAGGAGAGCCTCGACGAATGGGGCCTCGGCGGGCGTTCGTTCGGCACCTGGGTGACCTGGTTCCTGCTCGGCGGCGACCTCTACACCGCCTACACCTTCGTGGCGGTCCCCGCGGCGATCTACGCGGGCGGCGCGGCCGGCTTCTACGCCGTGCCGTACACGATCCTCGTCTACCCGCTCATCTTCACCTTCCTGCCCCGCCTGTGGTCGGTCTCGCACCGGCACGGGTACGTGACGACCTCGGACTTCGTGCGGGGCCGCTTCGGCTCCAAGGGGCTCTCGCTCGCCGTCGCGCTCACCGGCATCCTCGCCACGATGCCGTACATCGCGCTGCAACTCGTCGGCATCCAGGCCGTCCTGGACGTCATGGGCGTGGGCGGCGGCGAGGACACGAACTGGTTTGTCAAGGACCTGCCACTGCTGATCGCTTTCGCCGTACTCGCCGCGTACACGTACTCCTCGGGACTGCGGGCCCCGGCGCTGATCGCCTTCGTCAAGGACGGGCTCATCTACCTCGTCATCGCGGTCGCGATCATCTACATCCCGATCAAGCTCGGCGGTTTCGACGACATCTTCGCGAAGGCCGGTGACGCGCTCTCGCAGAAGAACCCCGCGACAGGACAGCCGAAGGGCGCGCTCGCGCCCGGCGAGGCAGGCCAGTGGGGGTACGCGACGCTCGCGCTCGGCTCGGCGCTCGCGCTCTTCATGTACCCGCACTCGGTGACGGCGACGCTCTCGTCGAGCAAGCGGAACGTGATCCGGCGCAACACCACGATCCTGCCGCTCTACTCGCTCATGCTGGGGCTGCTCGCACTCCTCGGCTTCATGGCGATCGCGAGCGGGATCAAGGTGAGCAACGGCCAGCTCGCGATCCCGCAGCTCTTCGAGGACATGTTCCCGGACTGGTTCGCCGGGGTCGCCTTCGCCGCGATCGGCATCGGCGCGCTCGTCCCGGCGGCGATCATGTCGATCGCCGCGGCGAACCTCTTCACGCGCAACATCTACAAGGACTTCCTGAAGCCGGACGCGACCCCCGCGCAGGAAGCGAGGATCTCCAAGCTGGTCTCGCTGCTCGTGAAGGTCGGCGCGCTGATCTTCGTGCTCGGCATGGACAAGACCGTCGCGATCAACTTCCAGCTTCTCGGCGGCATCTGGATCCTCCAGACGCTCCCCGCGCTCGTCGGCGGCCTCTTCACGCGCTGGTTCCACCGCTGGGCGCTGCTCGCCGGCTGGGCGGCCGGGATGGCGTACGGCACCTGGGCGGCCTGGTCGACGTCCTCGCCCACCCAGGACCACTTCGGGGGCTCCTCGAAGGAGATCCCGGGGCTCGGCGAGATCGGGTACATCGGGATGACGGCGATCGTCCTGAACGCCGTGGTCACCGTCGTGCTGACGCTCGTGCTGCGGGCCGTCAAGGCGCCGGACGGCGTGGACGAGACGCAGCCGTCCGACTACGTCGCGGACGCGGGCGATCCCGGGGTGAAGGACCTGCCGCCGGCCGTACCGGAAACGGCGGGGCACTGACCCCGGAGCGTGACCCGCGGGACTCCCCCGGGCCCCGCTCCCCGAACGCCGGAGAGGCCGCGTCGCGCGGCCTCTCCGGCGTCCGCATATGCCGTGACGCACCCTCACTTACAGCGACCGAAATCCGAACACGCGCGCCACTCGGTCCGCCCGGTAAAAACTCCGCCGGACCCCGCTTGTGGGGTCCCCTCAAGCCATACGATCGACGCCGCCGCCCCCACGGCCCCCCGTCACCCCACCGGGCACAAGACGCCTTGTCGGCACCCCACAACCGTTGACCTCCACGTAACACTCCCCGCCCCCGACACAACATCTGGGGCCTCCTTTCCCGCCCGCCCCCCAGATGTATGCTCTTCCTCGCTGTCGGCAGGGGAATCCGGTGCGAGTCCGGGACTGTCCCGCAACGGTGTGCGACGCGCCCCGCGGCGTGTCGCGAGTCCGATGACCTGCCGAAAGCGCGCCGCCGCCCCGCCCGGGCGCGGCGCCAGACGTCCGGGCCCCGCGGAAAGGGCAGGGGACGTGACGCGGTGTGCCCGAAAGCGCTGCCGTCGTCCCGTCGCCGCCCCGCCCCGAGGCCCCCGCCGAGCGAGGGAGAGCCACCCCAGTGACCATCGCGCCAGCAGATCCCGCCTCATCGGTCGCGGCCGAGCAGGACCTTCCCGGGACCGCCCTGTTGCGGACCCTCACGGAACTCACCGCCGACCTCCCCGACACCGACCCCGGCCGGGTCGCCGCCGCCGCCCTGCGCGGCCGCAGCGCCCACGCCGACGAGGCGGAGCTGCGCGAGCTGGCCACCGAGGCCGCCGCGGGCCTCATCTCCGAGGACCCCGCCTACTCCCGGCTCGCCGCCCGTCTGCTGGCCCTCGCGATCGTCGAGGAGGCCGCGGGGCAGGGCGCGAGCGGCTTCGCGGCCTCCGTCGCCGTGGGCCACCGCGAGGGCCTGATCGGCGACCGCACCGCGGAGTTCGTCGCCACGCACGCCGCCCGCCTGGACGCGCTCATCGACAGCGCGGGCGACGACCGCTTCGGCTACTTCGGCCTGCGCACCCTCTACAGCCGCTACCTCCTGCGGCACCCGATCACCCGCAAGGTCATCGAGACCCCCCAGCACTTCCTGCTGCGCGTCGCCGCCGGGCTCGCCGCCGACGACAGCCTCCCGGCCGTCGACGAGGTCGCGAGCCTCTACCGGCTCATGAGCCGCCTGGACTACCTGCCGTCCTCGCCGACGCTCTTCAACTCCGGTACGCGGCACCCGCAGATGTCCTCCTGCTACCTCCTGGACTCGCCGAAGGACGAGCTGGACTCGATCTACGAGCGCTACCTCCAGGTCGCGCGGCTCTCCAAGCACGCGGGCGGCATCGGCATCGCGTACTCCCGCATCCGCTCGCGCGGTTCGCTGATCCGGGGCACCAACGGGCACTCCAACGGCATCGTCCCGTTCCTCAAGACGCTCGACTCCTCCGTCGCCGCCGTCAACCAGGGCGGGCGCCGCAAGGGCGCCGCCGCCGTCTACCTGGAGACGTGGCACTCGGACATCGAGGAGTTCCTGGAACTGCGCGACAACACGGGCGAGGACCAGCGCCGCACCCACCACCTCAACCTCGCCCACTGGATTCCCGACGAGTTCATGCGCCGCGTCGCCGCCGACGCCGAGTGGTCGCTCTTCTCGCCGGCCGACGTGCCCGAGCTGACCGACCTGTGGGGCGAGGAGTTCGAGGCCGCGTACCGCGCCGCCGAGGCGAAGGGCCTGGCCCGCAAGACGATCCCGGCGCGCGAGCTGTACGGCCGCATGATGCGCACCCTCGCGCAGACCGGCCAGGGCTGGATGACCTTCAAGGACCACTCCAACCGGACCGCGAACCAGACCGCCGAGCCCGGCAGCGTCGTGCACTCCTCGAACCTGTGCACCGAGATCATCGAGGTCACCGACGACGGCGAGACCGCCGTGTGCAACCTCGGCTCCGTCAACCTCGGCGCCTTCGTCGACAACGGCGCGATCGACTGGGAGCGCCTGGACGAGACCGTCCGCACGGCCGTCACCTTCCTCGACCGCGTCGTGGACATCAACTTCTACCCGACCGGCCAGGCCGCCGCCTCCAACGCCCGCTGGCGCCCCGTGGGCCTGGGCGCGATGGGTCTCCAGGACGTCTTCTTCAAGCTGCGGCTGCCCTTCGACTCGGCCGAGGCGAAGGCCGTGTCCACCCGTATCGCCGAGCGCATCATGCTCGCCGCCTACGAGGCGTCCGCCGACCTCGCCGAGAAGCACGGCCCGGTCCCCGCCTGGGAGAAGACCCGGACGGCGCGCGGTGTCCTGCACCCCGACCACTACGACGTGGAGCGGACCTGGCCGGAGCGCTGGGAGGCGCTGCGCGCCCGCATCGCGAAGACCGGGATGCGCAACTCGCTGCTCCTCGCGATCGCGCCGACCGCGACGATCGCCTCGATCGCCGGCGTCTACGAGTGCGTCGAGCCGCAGGTCTCCAACCTGTTCAAGCGCGAGACGCTCAGCGGCGAGTTCCTCCAGGTCAACGGCTACCTCGTCGAGGACCTGAAGAAGCTCGGCGTGTGGGACGCGCGCACCCGTGAGGCGCTGCGCGAGGCGAACGGCTCGGTCCAGGGCTTCAACTGGATTCCCGAGGAGGTCCGCGCGCTGTACCGCACGGCGTGGGAGCTTCCGCAGCGCGGCCTCATCGACATGGCCGCCGAGCGGACCGCCTTCCTCGACCAGAGCCAGTCGCTCAACCTCTTCATGGAGACGCCGACGATCGGCAAGCTCTCCTCGATGTACGCGCACGCCTGGAACAAGGGCCTGAAGACGACGTACTACCTGCGTTCGCGTCCCGCGACGCGCATCGCCCGCGCGGCCGGTTCCTCGGCCGCCGAAGCCGCACCCATCCCGGTCCAGCAGAGCGTGCCCGACGCCGAGGCCATCGCCTGCTCCCTGGAGAACCCCGAGTCCTGCGAGGCCTGCCAGTAATGTCCGAATCCACCCTTCCCGAGCAGAAGAAGCGCAACCAGAACCTCCTGGACCCCGGCTTCGAGCTGACGCTGCGCCCCATGCGCTACCCGGACTTCTACGAGCGCTACCGGGACGCGATCAAGAACACGTGGACCGTCGAGGAGGTCGACCTCCACTCGGACGTCGCCGACCTCGCGAAGCTCACGCCCGGTGAGCAGCACCTCATCGGCCGCCTCGTGGCGTTCTTCGCGACGGGCGACTCGATCGTGGCGAACAACCTGGTGCTGACGCTGTACAAGCACATCAACTCCCCGGAGGCGCGGCTCTACCTGAGCCGGCAGCTCTTCGAGGAGGCCGTGCACGTGCAGTTCTACCTGACGCTGCTCGACACGTACCTGCCCGACCCGGACGACCGCGCGGCCGCCTTCGCCGCCGTGGAGAACATCCCGTCCATCCGCGCGAAGGCGGAGTTCTGCTTCAAGTGGATCGACGAGGTCGAGAAGATCGACCGGCTGGAGACGCAGGCCGACCGGCGGCGGTTCCTGCTCAACCTGATCTGCTTCGCGGCGTGCATCGAGGGCCTCTTCTTCTACGGCGCCTTCGCGTACGTGTACTGGTTCCGCTCGCGCGGCCTGCTGCACGGACTCGCGACCGGCACCAACTGGGTCTTCCGCGACGAGACGATGCACATGAGCTTCGCCTTCGACGTCGTCGACACGGTCCGCAAGGAGGAGCCGGAGCTGTTCGACGACAAGCTGGAGGCCGAGGTCAAGGAGATGCTCGCCGGGGCGGTCGACGCGGAGCTGCAGTTCGCGCGCGACCTGTGCGGTGACGGCCTGCCCGGCATGAACACCGAGTCGATGCGCGAGTACCTCCAGTGCGTCGCCGACCAGCGCCTCGTGCGCCTCGGCTTCTCGCCGGTGTACGGCTCCAGCAACCCCTTCTCCTTCATGGAGCTCCAGGGGGTGCAGGAGCTGACGAACTTCTTCGAGCGGCGGCCGTCCGCCTACCAGGTCGCGGTCGAGGGTTCGGTCTCCTTCGACGACGACTTCTAAGCGGCTCGCGCCTGCCGCGGCCGAGCGCACCGCTCGCGCCCGCCGCGGGCCGTTCCCGCTCCGGAGGGGGGCCGGGTCCCGTACGGGACCCGGCCCCCCTCGCGTGGTCGCGGAGTCAGGCGCGCCGGACGCGGAGGAGAGTCGCGCGCGGCTGGAGCGTGATGCCGATGCGGGGGCGCGGGTCGGTGCGCCCGGGGACGGCCTCGACGCGCCACTCCCTCACCGTGTTGGCGAGGACGAGGGCGAGTTCGGTGAGGCTGTAGATGTCGCCGGGGCATTTGCGGTTGCCGATGCCGAAGGGGATGAAGGCGTGCCGGGGGATCTCGGCGGCGCGTTCGGGGAGCCAGCGGTCGGGGTCGAAGCGGTGCGGCTCGGGGAAGGACCTGGCGTCGTGCTGGAGGGCCCAGGGGCTGTAGAGCACGTCGGTGCCCGCCGGGACGCGATAGCCGCCGAGTTCGGTGTCGTTCGCGGCCCTGCGGGTGAATATCCAGGCCGCCGGGCGTATCCGGATGGATTCGCTCACGAGATTCCGGGTGAGGGCGAGTTTCGGAAGATCCTCGAAATCGACGGGGCGGTCCGGCGCGACCGATTCCACCTCCGCGCGCAACCTGCGTTCCCACTCGGGATGCTGGGCGAGGAGGTGAAAGGTCCAGGCGAGTGTCGCCGCGACATTCTCGGCCGCCGCGACGACAAGGGATACGACGTTGTCGTGAATCTCCTCGTCGGGCAGCGGAGCGCCGTTCTCGTCGGTGGCGTGAAGCAGTACGGAGAGCAGGTCGGCGTCGGGCGCTGCCTCGCCGATATTCTTCGCGCGCGCCTCCCTCACCAACTGCCGCACAAGAGTGTGCAGTTCCGCGAGCGCCGCGTTGAAGCGGCGGTTGGCGGGGGTCGGCAGGCGGTGCAGCGGCCCGAAGGAGAGGATCATCCGCTGGTAGAGGCCGCCGAAGACGGTGTGCAGGGCGTGCGCGATCCGGTCGGCGAGCGCGGAGCCCGTCGCGTCGACCTCCAGGAGGGAGCGGGAGACGATCCGGACGCCGGTGCGGAACATCTCCGCGCCGACGTCGGTGATCTCCCCGTCCCGCCAGGACCCGGCGGTCCGTACCGCCTCCTCGGTCATGACGCGCGCGTAGGAGGCGATCCGGTCGGGGCGGAAGGCGGGCTGGATGGTGCGGCGCTGGCGGCGGTGGCGGGGGCCGTTGCTCGTCGCCACCCCCTTGCCGAGGAGGATCTCCAGGGTGTCCCACAGCGGCCCGCCGACGGTGAACTCGGGGCGGGTCAGGAGGGTTCCGACGAGGTCGGGGGCGCAGACCGCGAGGACCTGCTTGGGCCCGAGTGCGATCCGGACGATCTCGCCGTGCGCGCGGAGCCCTTCGAGGAAGGGCAGCGGGCCCCGGGCGAGGGCGGGGGCGTGGCCGAGGAGCGGGAGGGCTCCGGCGGCGAGCGGTGCCGGGCGTGTGCCGCTCTCGGGGGGCGCGGTGGGGGGCGTACGCGGGCTCATACGGTGCCCTCGCCCTCGTGCGGGCCACGCTGGCGGCCGACCCTGGGGGCCTCGGCGGGGCGCGCGGCGGGGGTGGTGCGCGCCGGTGCGCCGTCCTGGAGATAAGGGGGGCAGGCGGGGTCGTCCCATTGCTTGACGCGATAGCGACCGGATTCGTGGTGGAACCAGTAGACGGACGGGAACCAGTTCCGCATGTTGTCCGTGCAGGAAATCAGGGCGGCCCGCGTGCTTTCCTTCCCGGCGCCCTCGCCGTCATCGTCGTCTTCGGCGAGGGAATCCGCGAGTGCGCGCAACTCCTTTTCCGCCGCGAGGAATGCGGTGACACGTCCCGCGACTTTCTCGCGCACGACGGAAACGGCTTCCGCGAGTTCCATTCCCTCGTGCCGGATGAGGCTTATCCCGAGATTGTGCAGCTCGTCCCCCGCTATTTCCTTCGGCAGTGAGCAGAGGTCGTTGTACCAGGCGGAGAAATCCTGGCAGGCGAGCCCTGCCGTGCGATACGCGGGGCTTTCCCGCACGGCGGCGGGGAGTTCGGTGCCGGCGACGGCTTCGAGGAGGTCGAGCCAGAGTTCGTGGCCGAAGGTGAGGCGCCGCAGCTCCAGGTACGCGGCGACGGTCGGGACGGTGCGGCTCAGACGGTTGCCGAACTCGTGGTCGTAGGCGTCGATGACGGGGCTCATGTGGCGGGCGAAGCGGTCGCGCCACGTGGTGGGCATCGGCTCGCCCATCCGCAGCAGGCAGTCCGCGAAGGCCGCCACCAGTGGCTCCTCGTGGTGCAGATGGGCGCCGGGGTCGCGCAGCGTGGCGTGCAGGTCCGCGCACAGGCCGCGCCAGGAGGCGGTGCGCGCGTGGGCGACGTCCCGGTCGTGGCGGTCGTCCCAGGCGAAGAACCAGCTGCTGAAGTCGGCGATGGCGCCGAGCATCGCCTCCGAGGCGCCGAGGTAGTAGCCGGCGACGAGGTCGGTGTAGCGCAGCTCGTCGGCGAGGGCCTCGGCGGCGGCGGGGGACATGAGCCGTTTCTCCTGGAGCCACAGCTTCGACTTCACCTGAAGCTTTGGCCAATAATTGTGGAGTCGGCGGGTGAAATCCCTTTCGACTACCGGGAGTTGCAGCGCGGGCGGCACGAGCACCGGCCTGACGGCGGTGGCCCGGGATGAGAAAGCAGGCACGAGCGAACCCCTTTCGGGAGCCGGACGGGCACGTGCCGGGTCCCCGTCCCCCGGCAAGGCCGCGTCACAAATCGACAGCGCATTCCATTCAGCCCTATGGAGTGGCGGGAAGGGAATGGATACCGTCGAGGAATCGCTCAGGTGTGCCGACAACCGGCTTGTTTTTGTCCGGAATCCGATCATCTAAGGCGGTCATATAGCGAATGAATATGCCCTGCCGCCCGTCCTGGGGCGGACGAGCGGCAGGAGACGCCTGAGGTCGTGCCGCGCGCCTTGGGAAACCGCCGGGCGCACACGCGGGCGCACGAGTGCGGGGGGAGCGCAGACGTGGGGAAAGGTGCGGCGCTCAGTCGTTGGGGACGGTCGCGTAGCGCGGGGTGCCCTCGGCCATCTGCTTCAGCGCGTCCTTGCGGTCGCGCTTGGAGAGGCGGTCCAGGTAGAGGTAGCCGTAGAGGTGGTCGGTCTCGTGCTGGAGGCAGCGCGCGAAGTACCCGGTGCCGCGCACCTTGATCGCGTTGCCGTGCTCGTCCTGCCCGGTGACCTCGGCGTACTCGGTCCTGGGGGTCGCGGCGTAGGCGCCGGGGACGGAGAGGCAGCCCTCGTTGGAGTCGTCGAGGGTCCGCAGTTCGGCGGGCAGGTCGCGCAGCTTCGGGTTGCACACGACGCCGACGTGCCGTACGCCCTGGTCGTCCTGGCAGTCGTAGACGAAGACCTTGAGACCCACGCCGACCTGGTTGGCGGCGAGCCCCACGCCCTCGGCGGCGCGCTGGCTCGCGAACATGTCGTCCACGAGCTTCGCCAGCTCGGGCCCGAACTCGGTGACGTCCGCGCACTCCTTGTGCAGCACGGGGTTCCCGACGACGGTGATCGGCAGTACCTCACCGCGCTCCCGGTAGGCGCTCTCCCGCTCCTCGGTGTCGGCCGTGTCGATCACGTAGCCCTCGTCGTCGACGGGGAGGCCGGTCGTCTGCTGCGCCATCTTCTCCGGAGTGTCCTTTCAGGGAGCCGGCCAACCGACCAGCGGGATCTGCCGATCCACCCTACAGCGGCCGAAAACCTGGAAGCCGCAGCCCCGAAACCCGCCCCGGCCCCGGAATCAGTCCCGCCGGGACTCCTCCCCGCCGATGGACGCGGGGAGTTCGGGGAGCGGGGTCCGGCGCCGGGGCCCGGACGTCCCGCCCACGGGGCTCAGCAGACCTCCTCCAGGTCCCGCCAGCCCCTCGCCTCCGGCCGGTCGGCCACCCACGTCTCCAGAATCCCCCGCACCAGATCCGCGGGAGCGGCGATGCCGCACTCCCGCTCCGTCACCCACTGCCCCCCGGCGGTCGCGTGCCCGAGCGGTCCCGGTGCCCCCGGCTCGCTGTGGTCGTGCGGGTCGGCCCGTTCCCCGTCGCCCGCGTCGCTCTCCATGCGGCTCTCGGAGCAGCTGCGGCAGAGCAGCCGTACCGAGGAGGTCCAGTCCTCGGCCGCGTACCCGGCGTCCGAGGCGAGCTTCTCCAGGGCGTCGCGGTCGTCCTCGGTGGCCGCGTCGAGCAGCACGACCCACGTCGGCACCGGCGAGGGCGCCCACAGCTCGATCTCGTCGAAGACGGGGAAGGTCTGCCCCTCGGGCGTGACCCGCTCCCCGTGCGGCACCCCGTCGTGGAGGACGACCTCGCCCCAGCGCCGTCCCGAGGACGGCAGCGGCACCGACAGGACCTTGATCCGCGCGGGATCGATGCGCCTGCCCCAGACGACCTCGGCCTCGCCCTCGGGCGAGAGGCGCAGGGCGGCGCTGCCGAGGCCCATCCCGGCGGGCGGCTCGGCGGGCGCCGTGTCGTCGGGGAGCCGCAGCCCGTACGCCTGCCAGGCGCGCCGGGCGAGCGGCCAGTCCTGGAGGGCGGTGGCCGCGATCCCCACGTTCCACCAGTCGGGAGCCCCCGTCGAGCGGTCGAGCAGGGCCACGGCGCGCAGGCCCGTGCTCCGCGCGGCCTCCCAGTCGTGCCGGAACTTGTGGAGGAGGGCGAGATTGAACCAGGACTCGGAGAGCCACGGCTCCAGGTCCGCGGCGCGCGTCAGCAGCGCCCCCGCGTCCTCGTACCTGCCGTCGCCGATCAGGGTGAACGCGCGATCGGTGGCCTGCCGCCAGGAGGCGGAGGGCCGGTGCCGTCCCTTGCCGAAGATCCTCACGATTCCCGCCTGCATCCCCGCTGCCGTCGATGGAGGGGCCGCGACCCGCTCTCCCGCCGCGCGGACCCGAGGGCCCCGCCGGCGCCGGGCGAGCCGGGCGCGTCGCGGCTCCCGGCTTCCGCTCTCGCATCCAACCACGGACCTCCGGGCGCCCGCTCATTACCCATGGGTTACCCCGTCCGGACGCATCCAGACCTGGCCCCGGGGCCGGGGCGCGGAGGCCCGTGTCCCTCGTACGGGTGAGAGAAGGTACGTACGGTGATGAGCCGGGCACGCAGGAGGCCGTGCCCCTCGCGGGACACGGCCTCCGTACAGCTCCGGGCGGGCGCGCGGGCCCTCCCCCACGGCCTCCGGCCCCCGGGAGCGCTCAGCTCTCGCGGACGCCGCTCTCGACCGCGCCGGGCAGCGAGATGTCGTCGTCGGGCACCGCCTGGCCCGAGCGGATCAGCTCGATCCGTCCGAGCACCTTGGCGCGCAGGTCGGACGGAACGTCGTCCTGTCCGCAGCAGCGCTTGACGAGCTTCTTGACCGCCTGTTCCAGGCCGTACTTCTCCAGGCAGGGACTGCACTCCTGGAAGTGGTCCTCGTACTTGACGCACTCGGCGTCCGGCAGCTCATGGTCCAGGACCTCGTACAGGTGGTCGAGGACCTCGCTGCAATCCGTCTCGTGCGGCTCTCCGCAGCTCATGAGCCCGAGCCTTTCGCCTCGTCCGGCCCGCCCGCGCCCGCGGGGACGAGCCCGCGCTCGCGGGCGTAGTCCTCCAGCATGCCGCGCAGCTGGCGGCGGCCGCGGTGCAGCCGGGACATCACCGTACCGATGGGTGTCCCCATGATGTCCGCGATCTCCTTGTAGGCAAAGCCCTCGACGTCCGCGAGATAGACCGCGATGCGGAACTCCTCGGGGATCGCCTGGAGCGCGGACTTGACGTCCGAGTCCGGCAGGTGGTCCAGGGCCTGCGACTCCGCGGAGCGCAGACCGGTGGACATGTGCGACTCGGCACGCGCGAGCTGCCAGTCCTCGATCTCCTCGGCCGCGCTGCGCTGGGGTTCGCGCTGCTTCTTGCGGTACGAGTTGATGAACGTGTTCGTGAGGATCCGGTACAGCCACGCCTTGAGGTTGGTGCCTTCACGGAACTGGTGGAAGGAGCCGTACGCCTTCGCGTAGGTCTCCTGCACCAGGTCCTCGGCGTCGGCCGGGTTGCGCGTCATGCGCAGCGCGGCCGAGTACATCTGGTCGAGGTACGTGAGGGCGTCCCGCTCGAAGCGGGCGCTGCGTTCGGCCGCGCTCTCCTCGGAACGCGTCCCCGCCTCGTCCTCTCCCGCGTCGGTCCCAGTGACCCGACCCACCTCCTCCGACACCGTGACGGCGTCCGCGAAGGTGCGGGCGCCCGCCTCGGAGAATAGACGACCGGGCGCCTCCGGGGCCTTCCGGTCGACTCCGGCCACGCCGCCGTTCCCGGTGGTGCGGGCCGCGTGCAGCACGGACCAGTCCAGTCCGTTGCCGCTGCGGCTCGGGCAGATCGTCGCTCCCATGCGGGGCCTCTTCCTTTCGTACGCCGGAGGTTCCGGTACGGCTGTCACAACACCGGGCCCGCCCGGCGCATTCCCGCGCCCCGCTCAGCCCCGCGCGCGCAGCCAGTCCGCTACCGCCGCTGTGAGCAGACTCACCACCTCGTCCTGCCCGAGGGGCGCCTTCTTCGGCACGTGGAAGGCGTGGTCCCCGTACGGGACCTCGGTGAGGCCGTACGGGCCAGGGGGGAACTCGGCGGGCCTGCCGAAGGGGTCGTTGCCGCCCTGCACGACGAGCGTGGGCAGCCCGCTGCCGAGGAGTTCCCCGGCCCGGCTCTTCTCCGGCCTCCCCGGGGGGTGCAGGGGGAAGGAGAGGGCGAGCACGGCGGCGGCGCCGAGGTCCCGGGCGGTCCGGCACGCGACGCGCGCCCCCGCGGAGCGGCCCCCCGCGACGACGGGGAGGCGGGGCGCGGCGAGCGCGGGCCACAGGGCCGTCCAGGCGGCGTCGAGGGTGCGGGGGGCGGGGGCGAGCTTCTTGCCCGCCACGCGCCAGGGCTGCTCGACGAGGGCGACCGTCACGCCGTGGGGCGGGAGCGAGGCCGCCAGGGCGGCGAGGTCGCGGGCCTCGATGCCGCCACCCGCGCCGTGGCCGAGGGCGAGCACGGTGTGCGGCTTCGCCGCGGGGTGCCAGTGGATGCGGGCCGGCCCCTGCGGGGTGGCCACCAGGTCAGTTGTCACAGTGCGCATTCTCGTAGGGCTCCGGCGCCGCCCCGCTCCTCACACGCCCCAGCCCCTCCCGCGGCGGGCAGCGGAGGGGCTGGATTCCTCGGGCCTGGAGCGTCGGCCCCGGGAGGTCCGTCCCCGGAGGTGCGTGCCGCAGAGGTGCGTCCCGCTAGAACAGCGTCTCCTCCTCCGGGGCCGGGAGTTCCTTCTCCAGTTCGGGCCCGTTGTTGCGGACGTTGCTCACCGAGGTGCTGACCGGGTAGGCGCGCATCAGGCCCTCCGGGGGCGGGGCGAGGAGGGACTCGGGATCCGTGTTCGCCGGGTCGAGCCAGGCGTCCCAGCGGTCGGGAGTGAGCATGAGGGGCATCCGGGGATGGATGTCGGCGAGGGAGCGGGGGCCCTCCGCCGGGGGTACCGCGAGCGGCGCCGTCTCCGCCTCCGTCGTGAGGACGGTGCAGGTGGCCCACCAGGCCTGCGGGTGGTCGTCGGGGAGCGTGCGGTCGCGCCAGAACTCGTACAGCCCGGCCATCGCGAAGACGGAGCCGTCGGCCGGGGTGACGAAGTAGGGCTGCTTGCGGGGCCGTTTGCGGCGGCCCTCCTCCTCCAGGCGCCGCTCGTCCTTGCCCGTGACCCACTCGTAGTAGCCGTCGGCGGGGAGCAGGCAGCGGCGGGCGGCGAAGGCGCGGCGGTAGGAGGGCTTCTCGTGGACGGTCTCGGCGCGCGCGTTGATCATGCGGGCGGCGCCCTCGGGGCTCTTGGCCCAGGAGGGCACGAGGCCCCACTTGAGGGGGCGGAGCTGGCGAACCGGCCGCCCGTCCCCCGCGTCCTGTCCCTTGAGCGGCCGGTCGAGGATCGCGGGGACGAGCTTCGTCGGGGCCACGTTCCAGTCGGGAGCCAGGGTCTCGCTCGGCTCCCACTTCTCGACGCCGAAGAGCGAGACGAGATCCTCGGGGGCACGAGAGGCCGCATACCGTCCACACATGACCTTCAGCCTGCCACGTCCACCCCCGACCCGAGGAGCCTTCGCCTCATGCACCCCACCGATCTCCCCGGACTCTGGCACCGCGTCTTCGGCAGCCAGCCCTCCCCCGAGCGCTGGGTCGTCCTCGTCGCGCTGCTGCTCGCGCTCGTGTGCGTCGGTCCGCGCCCGCTGTGGCACCTGACCCGGAACGCCGTGACGATCGCGCACGAGGGCGGGCACGGGCTCGTCGCGCTCCTGACCGGGCGGCGCCTGGAGGGCATCCGGCTGCATTCGGACACCTCCGGGCTCACCGTGAGCCGCGGGAAGCCGAGCGGGCCCGGCATGATCCTCACCGCGGCGGCCGGGTACGTCGCCCCCTCGCTCCTCGGCCTCGGCGGCGCCTGGCTGCTCGCCGCGCACCACATCACGCTCCTGCTGTGGGCGGCGACGGCGCTCCTCCTGCTCCTGCTGATCATGGTCCGCAACGCCTACGGGATCTTCACGGTGCTCGTCACAGGGGCCGCCTTCGTCCTCGTCTCCTGGCTCACCGGGCCGCAGGCGCAGTCCTTCTTCGCCTACACCGCGGTGTGGTTCCTGCTGCTCGGCGGGGTGCGCCCGGTCTTCGAGCTCCAGGGCAAACGGCGCCGCGGGGGCGCCTACGACTCCGACCCCGACCAGTTGGCGCGGCTGACCCACGTGCCCGCCGGGCTGTGGCTGCTCCTCTTCTTCGCGGTCTCGCTCGGCTCGCTCGTCGCGGGCGGACGGTGGCTGCTCGGGCTGTGAGGCCCTCGCGGGAGGCGCCCGGGTCGTACGCGCCGGTGCGTGTCCACCGGCGTGCGCGGTCCCCTCGTGCGGGTGAAACCGTCCCCTCGGGTCCCGCCCGTCCCCCCTACCACGCCCCTGTTTCGGACTGGTTTCGGCGCATTTGGACAGGATCGTGGATCACCCTGAGCGACTAGAGTGAGGGTCATGACCGAGACGCCTGCACTGACCGACCTCTGGCCCGCGCCGCACGCGGAGGGGCCCGTTCGCGCGACCGTGCGGGTGCCGGGTTCCAAATCGATCACCAACCGCGCGCTCGTGCTGGCCGCGCTCGCCGCCGAGCCGGGCTGGCTGCGCCGCCCGCTGCGCTCGCGCGACACGCTTCTCATGGCCGGTGCGCTGCGCACGATGGGCGTCGGCATCGAGGAGACCGTCTCGTCGGAATCCTGCGGGATCACCGGCGCGGGCGAGGCGTGGCGCGTCATCCCCTCCGGGGTACGCGGCCCCGCGACCGTGGACGTCGGCAACGCGGGTACGGTCATGCGCTTCCTGCCGCCCGTCGCGACGCTCGCCGAGGGCGCGATCCGCTTCGACGGCGACCCGCGTTCCTACGAGCGCCCGCTGCACGGCGTGATCGACGCGCTGCGCGCGCTCGGCGCCCGTATCGACGACGGCGACCGGGGCGCGCTGCCGCTCACGGTCTTCGGCAGCGGCGCCCTCGACGGTGGCAAGGTCGAGGTGGACGCGTCCAGTTCCTCGCAGTTCATCAGCGCGCTGCTGCTCTCGGCGCCGCGCTTCAACCAGGGCGTCGAAGTCCGGCACACGGGCGCGACGCTGCCCTCGCTCCCCCACATCCGGATGACCGTGGACATGCTCCGCGCGGTCGGCGCGCAGGTCGACGAGCCGGAGACCGGCGGCGAGCCGAACGTGTGGCGGGTGACGCCCGGCGCGCTCCTCGGCCGCGACCTCACGGTCGAGCCCGACCTCTCCAACGCGCAGCCCTTCCTCGCCGCCGCGCTCGTCACGGGCGGCACGGTCACGATCCCGGACTGGCCGGCGCGCACCACGCAGCCCGGCGACCGGCTCCGCGAGATCTTCACCGAGATGGGCGGCACCTGCGAGCTGACCGAGGCGGGCCTCGCGCTCACCGGTACGGGCCGCGTGCGCGGCATCGACGTCGACCTCGGCGAGGTCGGCGAGCTGACCCCGGGCATCGCGGCCGTCGCGGCGCTCGCCGACTCCCCCTCGACGCTGCGCGGCGTCGCGCACCTGCGCCTCCATGAGACGGACCGTCTCGCCGCGCTCACCAAGGAGATCAACGAACTCGGCGGCGACGTCACCGAGACCGCCGACGGCCTCCACATCCGCCCGCGCCCCCTGCGCGGCGGCGTCTTCCACACGTACGAGGACCACCGCATGGCCACGGCCGGGGCCATCCTGGGGCTCGCGGTGCCCGGGGTGGAGATCGAGAACGTCGCGACGACGGCGAAGACGCTGCCCGACTTCCCGGAGCTGTGGACCGGAATGCTCGGGAACTGACGGCCGGGGACTCGCGATGCGCCGCTACGGAAAGAACCCCGACGAGGACGACGTCCGCGTCCGCCCCGGACGCCGGGGCAGCCGCCCCCGCACCCACATCAGGCCCAAGCACGAGGACGCCGCGTCCGGCATGGTCCTCACCGTCGACCGGGGGCGGCTGACCTGCCTCGTCGAGGGACGCAGGGTCGTCGCGATGAAGGCCCGCGAGCTGGGCCGCAAGGCCGCCGTGGTCGGGGACCGCGTCGCGCTCGTCGGCGACCTGTCCGGCGAGAAGGACACCCTCGCCCGCATCGTCCGCATCGAGGAGCGCCGCTCGGTGCTGCGCCGAACGGCCGACGACGACGACCCGTACGAGCGCGTCGTCGTCGCCAACGCCGACCAGCTCGCGATCGTCACCGCGCTCGCCGATCCCGAGCCGCGCCCCCGCATGATCGACCGCTGCCTCGTCGCGGCGTACGACGGCGGCCTGAGCCCGCTGCTCGTCCTCACCAAGTCCGATCTCGCCTCGCCCGACCGGCTGCTGGAGACGTACACGCCGCTCGGCGTCCCGTACGTCGTGACGAGCCGTGAGGAGCTGTACGACGGCGAGGCGGCCGGGCGGGTGCGGGAGCTGCTCGACGGGAAGGTCACGGCGTTCGTCGGGCACTCGGGCGTGGGCAAGACGACGCTGGTCAACGCGCTGGTCCCGGAGGACCAGCGGCGCACCACAGGGCACGTCAACGCGGTCACCGGGCGCGGTCGGCACACGACGACCTCGGCGCTCGCGCTGCCGCTCGACGGGGTCGGCGGCTGGGTCGTCGACACGCCGGGCGTGCGCTCCTTCGGGCTCGCGCACGTCGATCCCTCACGCGTCGTGCTCGCCTTCCCGGACCTCGTGCCGGGGACGGAGGAGTGCCCACGCGGCTGCTCGCACGACGAGCCGGAGTGCGCGCTCGACGCCTGGGTCGCCGAGGGGCACGCGGACCCCGAGCGCCTCGCCTCGCTGCGGCGGCTGCTGTCCACCCGGGAGCGCCACGAGGGGGACTGAGCGGGCGGCAGGTGTGGTGCGGCCTGCCCGGGGGAAGGGGGTTTGCGTCTCCCAAGGGAAGGCAAAGGCATAAGCTCGGGCGGGTCCGCACGGGCGGACCGGGGCCGGCCCGGGAGTGTCGCGCCGCTGTCGGCGGCGGTGTGCGCGGGCGGGCCCGTACGAGCATGAAGGAGACACCACATGGCGTGGCTGCTGGTCGTCGTGGCCGGGCTGCTGGAGACGGGCTTCGCGATCTGCCTGAAGCTCTCCCACGGCTTCACCCGGCTGTGGCCGACCATCGCCTTCGCCAGCTTCGCGCTCGGCAGCTTCGGTCTGCTGACGCTCTCGCTGAAGAAGCTCGACGTGGGCCCCGCCTACGCCGTGTGGACGGGCATCGGGGCGGCGGGGACGGCGATCTACGGCATGGTCTTCATGGACGACCTCGTCTCGGTGCTCAAGATCGTCTCGATCGCCCTCGTCATCGCGGGCGTCATCGGGCTCCAGCTCTCGGGCTCGGCGCACTGAGACCCGCGCGGGCGCGACTGGATCACGTGGTGCGCCCGTGGATACTGTTCGGCCATGGCCGACTACCACGATGATCTGCGCCTCGCTCACGTCCTGGCCGACGCGGCCGACGCCACCACGATGGACCGCTTCAAGGCGCTGGATCTCAAGGTCGAGACGAAGCCCGACCTGACGCCGGTGACCGAGGCGGACAAGGCGGCCGAGGAGCTGATCCGCTCCCAGCTCCAGCGGGCCAGGCCGCGCGACGCGATCCTCGGCGAGGAGTACGGGCTGCGCGGCACGGGCCCGCGCCGCTGGGTGATCGACCCGATCGACGGCACGAAGAACTACGTGCGTGGAGTGCCGGTCTGGGCGACCCTCATCTCACTCATGGAGCTGTTCCCCGGGCGCGAGGGCGAGGAGGGCACGTGGCACCCCGTGGTCGGTGTCGTCTCGGCACCGGCCCTGAACCGCCGCTGGTGGGCGGCGTACGGGCACGGCGCCTTCACCGGACGCAGCCTCACCTCGGCGAGCAGGCTGCGGGTCTCGGGTGTACGGCGCATGGCGGACGCCTCGTTCGCATACTCCTCGCTCACCGGCTGGGAGGAGCAGGGCCGCCTGAACGGGCTGCTCGACCTGAGCCGGGCGGTGTGGCGCACACGCGGCTACGGGGACTTCTGGCCGTACATGATGGTCGCCGAGGGCTCGGTGGACATCTGCGCGGAACCGGAGCTGTCGCTGTGGGACATGGCGGCGAACGCGATCGTGGTCACGGAGGCGGGCGGCACCTTCACCGGCCTCGACGGCCGGCCGGGCCCGCACGGCGGCAACGCGGCGGCGTCGAACGGGATGCTGCACGACGAGTTGCTGAGTTACCTGAACCAGCGGTACTGACGGGGGCAGTGGTAGACGGCGGGGGGCGGCGGTGGCTGGGGCTGGGGTGACCGGCTGAGGCCGGGAGGCGGCGGGGCTGCTGGCGGGCGAGGGTGCGAGGGGCCTAGCCAGAACAGCCCCCTCGCGGCCACGCGAAGGGCGAGGCGGGGACAGCCACCTCACGCCACGCGAAGGGCGAAGCCCGAAGAGGGTTCTCACGCCCAGGCGGGGGGCGAAGCAGGGATACCCCCGCCCACGCGCGGGGCGAGGCCCGAACGGCCGCTCCCGCTCACACGAGGGACGACGGCCGCAGGGCCCCCTCGTGCCCAGGCGAAGGCCGAAGCCCGAACGTCCCCCAAATGCCACGCGGGTGGCGAAAGCCCGAACAGCCCCCTCCCGCCCTGGGGGGCGTCCCCTATACAAGTCTCCCAAACCCGCTCCCCTCGCCCCCGCCCTCCCGCCACATCTGTGGATAACCGGAGCGAATCCGCGCAACGACTCACTCGAACCGGTGAGTCGTTGCGCGGATTCCCCTCGGTTGTCCACAGGCACCGACGGCCCGCCCCCGCTACTCACAGGCGCCGACGAACCGCCCTCGCTGCCCACAGGCGCTGGACGGGCCCGCCCCCTCCCGGCGCGGGCCCTCAGACCCCCCGCTTCGCTCGCCTCGTCGCCACCGCCTCCTCCAGCCGCTTGCCGAAGTCCCCGTCCGCCTGCCGGAAGTTCCCGATCGCCCGCTGGGCGATGTCGTCCCGCGAGACGCCCGCGATCGAGTCGGCGAGGTTGGCGATCAGGCGCTCCTTGGCGTCCTCGGGCATGAGCCGGTACAGGTTCCCCGCCTGTGTGAAGTCGTCGTCCTCGGCGTGCAGGGGTGCCTCGTGGTGACCCGTCGCGCCGGAGACGCCGGTGGGCTGCCACAGCGGCTGCCCGGTCTGGGCGGGGCCGCCGAAGCTGTTCGGCTCGTAGTTCTTCGTACCGCCGTGGCGGCCGTCGTAGAGGAGACCGTCGCGGCTGTACGTGCGCGCCTCGGCGGCGTGCGGGCGGTTGACCGGGAGGTGGTCGGCGTTGATTCCGACGCGGTAGCGGTGCGCGTCCCCGTAGGCGAAGAGCCGGCCCTGGAGCATCTTGTCCGGGGAGGGGCCGATGCCGGGCACGAAGTGCGCCGGGCTGAAGATGGACTGCTCGACCTCGGCGAAGATGTTCTCGGGGTTGCGGTGGAGTTCCAGCTTCCCGATCTCGATCGGCGGGTAGTCCTCGTGCGGCCACACCTTGGTGAGGTCGAAGGGATTGAAGCGGTAGGTGTCGGCATCGGCGGCGGGCATGATCTGCACCTGCACCGTCCAGCTCGGGTACTCGCCCCGCTCGATCGCCTCGCGCAGGTCGCGCTGGTGCGAGTCGGGGTCCGCGCCCGCGAGCCGTGCCGCCTCCTCGACGGTCAGCGTCCTGATGCCCTGGTCCGTCTTGAAGTGGTACTTGACCCAGAAGACCTCCCCGGCCGCGTTGTTCCACTGGTAGGTGTGCGAGCCGTAGCCGTTCATGTGGCGGTACGAGGCCGGGATGCCGCGATCGCCGAAGAGCCACGTCACCTGGTGGGTGGACTCGGGCGACAGACCCCAGAAGTCCCACACGTTGTCGGGCTCCTGCGAGCCCGTGTACGGGTCGCGCTTCTGGGTGTGGATGAAGTCGGGGAACTTGATGGCGTCCCTGACGAAGAAGACCGGCGTGTTGTTCCCGACGAGGTCGTAATTGCCGTCCTCGGTGTAGAACTTCAGTGCGAAGCCGCGTGGGTCGCGCACGGCGTCCGGGGCGCCGAGGTTGCCCGCGACGGTCGAGAAGCGCAGGAAGGTCTCGGTCCGCTTGCCGACCTCGGAGAGGAACCGGGCCCGGGTCCAGCGGCTCACGTCGGCGGTGACGGTGAAGGTGCCGTAGGCACCCGCGCCCCGGGCGTGCACGACGCGCTCGGGGATGCGCTCGCGGTTGAAGTGGGCGAGCTTCTCCAGGAGCGACTGGTCCTGGACGAGGACAGGCCCGCCGACGCCCGCGCTCTCGCTGTTCTGGTTGTCGGCGACCGGAGCCCCGGCCTCGGTCGTGAGTGGTCCCTGCCCCTGCGTCACTGCTGCCTCCCGCATCGTTCCGGTTCGGACGAACCGTAAAACGATCCTACATTGGACTTCATCTAACTCAAGCCAACCTCCAAAGCGACACTCGTTCGGAATCAGGCCCGTCGCCTGTTACCCTTTGCCCTATGAGTGACCTTCTGGAACGGCTTCGTGGCCGCGGTTGGCGCATGACGGCGCAGCGTCGCGTGGTCGCCGAGGTACTCGACGGCGACCACGTCCACCTGACCGCCGACGAGGTGCACGCGCGCGCCGCGCAGCGCCTCCCCGAGATCTCGCGTGCCACGGTCTACAACACGCTGGGTGAGATGGTCTCGCTCGGCGAGGTCATCGAGGTCGCGACCGACCACCGCGCCAAGCGCTACGACCCCAACGCGCACCACCCGCACCAGCACCTGGTCTGCGCGAACTGCGGCGCCGTCCGCGATGTCCGCCCGGCGGGCGACCCGCTCAAGGATCTCCCGGCCGACGAGCGCTTCGGGTACACGGTCTCGGACGTGGAGATCACCTACCGCGGCCTGTGCCCCGACTGCGCGAGCGCCTGAGAACGCCGCCGGGTCGAACACGCGCCGAGAACAGCAGCGGGCCGCGCGGGCGCCCGAGAACAGCGGTGGACCAACGATGCCCGCACGCGCGGACGAGAACGCCGAAGGGGCCGGAGATCGATGATCTCCGGCCCCTTCGGCTGTGGTAGCGGGGACAGGATTTGAACCTGCGACCTCTGGGTTATGAGCCCAGCGAGCTACCGAGCTGCTCCACCCCGCGTCGGTGAACCAGACTCTACGCACCCAGCCCCCCAAGAGGCAAATCCGTTACGGGAACCCGAAAGATCCACCCCCCGCCCAAAGCCCCCACGCACCGCGCCAGGAACCACCCGCACCACTGACAGAACCCCGCCCGCACCGCGCCAGTTCCCCGCCGGCCCCACGACAGCGCGCCGCCCCGACATCGCGTCCGCACCACCGGCCACGCCCGCCCGGCGCCGGAGGGGCACACGCCCCGAAGGGACGCCTCCGCCCTCCGGAGACCCCCAGAGGACGCCCCCGCCCGCCGGGAGACCCCAAGGCGGCACCCCCCGAAAGCCGTCAGGCGCTCAGCTCCTCCCGCAGCGCCTCACGCAACCGCCGTGCCCGCTCGGTCACTTCCTCCGGCCCCGCCGCCACCGCGGCATCGCACCAGTGCTGGCTCTCCTCCAGCTCACCCCGCCGCGCGAAGAACAGCCCGAGCCGCAGCGCCGCGCGCCCGTGCCCGGCCTCGGCGGCCCGGCGCCACCACAGCGCGGCCTCCGGCTCCCCGCCCTCACGGGCGAGCAGCAGGCCGAGGTTGAAGGCCCCGTTGCGGCTGCCCGCCTCGGCCGCCGTGCGGTACCAGCGGGCCGCCGTCTCGACCTCGCCCCGCTCGGCGGCGAGCATCCCGGCGCGTACCTGGGCGCGCCGGTGGCCCTGCTCGGCGGCGCGCTCGTACCAGGCCGCGGACTCGTCGCGCGCGGCGACGCTGCTCTCGCCGAGCCGGGGCGGGCCCTGCGGCGGGCGGCGCGCGTCGAGGAGCGCCGCGAGGCGGTAGGCGCCCTCGGCGCTGCCGCCGCCCGCCGCGCAGCGCAGGTGCCGCTCGGCGGAGCGCTCGTCGCCCTCGCGCAGGAGGGCCATGCCGACCTGCAGCGCCGCCTCGGCGTGCCCGGCGGAGGCGGCACGCTCGTACCAGCGCAGGGCGCCCTCCTCGTCGCCGCGCCCGGCGTGCAGGATGCCGAGGTTGAAGGCGGCGTCGACGCTGCCGGTCTCGGCGGCCTTGGAGAACCAGGGCTCGGCGCCCGCGGCGTCCCCGGCCTGGAGGAGCAGGACGGCGAGCGCGTTGGACGCCTCGCGGTGACCCGCGTAGGCGGCGCGGCGATACCACTGCTCGGCCTGCGCGGTGCGGCCCTGCGCCGCGCAGAGCAGGGCGAGGTTGTAGGCGCCGTTGTGGTCGCCCGCGTCCATCGCGGCGCGGTACCAGCGCTCGGCGGTCTGCTGCTCGCCGCGCTCGGCGTGGAGGGCGCCGAGGGCGTTCGCGGCGTTGCCGTCGCCGTTCCGGGCGGCCTTGAGCCACCACACGGCGGCGTTCTCCTCGTCGCCCGCGTCGCGCAGCAGGAAGCCGAGGGCGCAGGCGGCGCGCGTCTCGCCCTCCTTGGCGGAGCTGAGGTACCAGCGGCCCGCCTCCTTGAGCTTGCCGCGCCGCTCCAGGAGGGCACCGAGCTGGAGCGCCGCGCCGCGGTGGCCGCGCGCGGCGGCCTGGCGGTACCACTGCTCGGCCTCGCGGGTCAGTTCCTCGGCGCGCGTCTTGCCCTGCTCCTTGCCCTGGTTCTCGCCTGCCGCCGGGGTGCGGGGTCCGGGGACGGGGGCAGCGCCCTTGGGGCGGCTGGGCTGGGGGCGGCGGGGGCCGGGCAGGACGGGGCCTCTCGCGCGGCGCGCGGTCTCGCGGGCGCGGCGCTCCAGGGTCCTGGCGAGGCGGTACGAGGCTTCGCGGTGCCCGTGTTCGGCGGCGCGGCGCAGCCAGGTCTCCGCGCCCGCCTCACCGCGGTGCTCCAGGAGGTCGGCGAGGGCGAAGGCGCCGTGGACGTGACCCTGTTCGGCGGACTGGCGCAGCCAGTACTCGGCGGCGGGTTCGTCGCCGCGCTCGCGGTGGTGGCGGCCGAGGGAGTGGGCCGCGGCGGCGGAGCCGGCGACGGCGGCGACGCGCCACCAGCCCGCGGCCTCTTCCTTGTAGCCGCGCTGGTGGAGGAGGACGCCGAGGTTGTTGGCGGCGGCGCGGTCGCCCGCGGAGGTGGCCGAGCGCAGGTAGGGCTCGGCCTCGTCGAGGGCGCCGGCGCGCAGGAGCTGGGCGCCCAGCTCGCTCATCGCCGCGGTGTCCCCCGCCGCGGCGGCGGCCCTGCGGCGCGCCTCGGCCTCGGCGTCCGTCAGGTCGGGCGCGAGGGGCTCGGGCGGCGACACGGGGCCGGGGGTGGGGTCGCCCGCCAGGTCGGCGGCGCCGGTGAGGCCGGCGGCGGGCTCAGCGGGGGCGGTCGCGGCGAAGAGCGTGTCGGTGCCCGACGTCGCCGGCCGGGGCACGGCCGGAGCCGTGCCCGGTCCCGGCTGCGCGATGCCGGGGGGCGGGATCAGCGCCGTACCGCTCTCGGCCTCTTCGGCCCATGGCGCACCGGAGGGCGTGAACCGTCCCGAGTCCCACCACGTCGCCCTGTCCCCCACAACGTCCATCGTCGCACCACCCGCGAGCCCGTACACCTGGTATATCCGGGTCCCCTTGAGGTCTCTACAGCTAATTGAGGTCTCTACAACGTTTTATCGACATGCCCACATGAGCCCACGTCAAACTCGGAACACCCAACTACCCCCGTAACCCACACTCTTCACATGCGGAGGCTCTCTGATCCCGGTCCGTCCGTACAGCCGACACACGGGGCGGGGCCCAGGCGGTCCCAGCCTCGCGCGACGGACCGGCGTGCGGATGAGTAGTCGTACTCAAGCAGAGGGGACCGACAGGCTCCGTGACGTGCCCCCCGGGGGCGGTCGTGGCGGTGTGCCCGCACAGCAAAGAAGGCCCGGACCCCTTTCGGGACCCGGGCCTCCTCCTTCGTAGCGGGGACAGGATTTGAACCTGCGACCTCTGGGTTATGAGCCCAGCGAGCTACCGAGCTGCTCCACCCCGCGTCGTTGTGATCACCACGCTATCACGCGAAACGGGGCGCGCCCGCCCCCGAGGACCGGGGGCGGGCGCGGGCGTCACGCGCTGGAGCCCGAACCTTCCTTCTTCGGCGGCGACTTGGAGTCGGAGGACGGCTTGGTGGCCGCGTCCTGCGCCTTCGCCGCGCGGTCGAGGGCGTCCTGGAGGCGCTCCTGCGCCTCTCCGTACGCCTTCCAGTCGCCGTCCTTGAGGGCCTTCTGCCCGTCCTCGAAGGACTTCTCGGCGTCGTCGAGGGCGCCCTGCAGGGTCTTGTCGCCGGTGGACGGCGGTTCCTGCTGCTGCTCCTCGTCCTGGTCGCCGGGCGGCGTCTCGCTCTCGGCGCCGAAGACGACGTTGAGCGCCTTGTCGAGGGTCCCCTCGAAGGCCGTCTTCCCGGCGTAGGTGACGAGGACGCGCTTGAGCAGCGGGTACTTCAGGCCGCTGCCGCGTACGTAGACCGGTTCGACGTAGAGGAACTCGCCGTCGAGCGGCACGGTGAGCAGGTTGCCGTACTCGACTTCCGAGTCACCACCCCGCAGAAGCCTGATCTTCTCGGCGATGGCCTCGTTCGAGTTGAACTTGCTCTGCACCTGCTTGGGACCGTCGGTCGTGTCGGCCGTGGGCATCTTCAGGAGCGTGAGTCTGCCGTAGTCCTTAGTGCCGGCCTCGGCGTTCACCGCCATGAAGGCGCTGAGGTTGTCGCGCCCGTTGGGGGTGAAGGTCGTGGTGAGCGAGAAGGCCTGTTCCCTCTCCCCCGGCATCTTCATGCTGAGGTAGTAGGCCGGGATGGAGTTGCCCGTCTTGTTGGTCGGGTCGTCCGGGACCTGCCAGACCTCGGAGCCGCTCAGGAAGGTCTGCGCGCTGTCCACGTGGTAGCGGGTGAGCAGTTCGCGCTGCACCTTGAAGAGGTCCTGCGGGTAGCGCAGGTGGTCCATGAGCTGCGGGGAGATCTCCGAGCGGGGCTCGACGGTGTGCGGGAACGCCTTCATCCAGGTCTTGAGGACGGGGTCCTCGGTGTCCCACTGGTAGAGCTTGACCTCGCCGCTGTACGCGTCGACGGTCGCCTTCACCGAGTTGCGGATGTAGTTGACCTGGTTCTGCTGGGCGACCACCGCGCGCTGGTTGTTCGCGGCGGTGAGCGAGTCGGCCGTCGTGTCCCCGAGCGTGGTGCGCGAGGCGTACGGGTAGCCGTTCGTCGTCGTGTAGGCGTCGACGATCCACTGGATACGGCCCTTGACGACGGCCGGGTAGGCGTCGCCGTCGATCGTGAGCCAGGGCGCGACGGCCTCGACGCGGTCCTTCGGGGTGCGGTTGTAGAGGACGCGCGAGCCGTCCCCGATGGCGCCCGAGTAGAGGATCTGCGGCTCGCCGAAGGCCACCGCGTACGCGGCCCGGTTGAGGGGGTTGGAGAGGCTGACGCCGCTCTTGCCCTGGTAGCGGGTGGTCTTCTCGCCGTTGTCGTCGGAGTAGTCGATCTCCTTCTGGGGACCGCCGACGATCGAGTACTGCGTGGTCTTCTCGCCGTAGTAGACGCGCTGCTCGTAGTCGCCGAGGTCGCCCTTCGAGGGAAGGTCGGACTCGGTGAAGACGGGGCCGCCGCCGGAGTCGGCGTTGTCGCCCTCGGCGGCGACGACGCCGAAGCCGTGGGTGTAGCGGAAGTGGTCGTTGATCCAGTTCCGCTTCGGGACGCCGTTGAGGTTCAGCTCACGGAGCCCGATGACGGTGTCCTGGTCCTTGCCGTCCTTGTCCTTGTACCGGTCCACGTCCAGGTTCGAGGGGAACGCGTAGTAGTTCCTCATCTGCTGGCGCTGCTGGAAGGTGGGCGAGACGATGTTGGGGTCCATGAGGCGGTAGCTCGCCGCCTGGTCGGCGTCGGCGCGCAGCTTGGACTTGTCGTCGGTCTCGCTCTTGCCCGGGTACTCGCTGACCTTGGCGTCGTCGATCCCGTACGCCTTCTTCGTGGCGGTCAGGTTCTTCTGGACGTACGGGGCCTCCTTGGCCTGCTCGTTCGGCTGGACCGTGAACTTCTGCACGACCGCCGGGTAGAGCCCGCCGATGAGGATCGCGGAGAGCACCATGAGGCCGAAGCCGATCACCGGGAGCTGCCAGGTGCGGCGCCACAGCGTCGCGAAGAACAGCAGCGCGCAGATGATCGCGATGCAGAAGAGGATCGTCTTCGCCGGGAGGTAGGCGTTGGCGTCGACGTATCGCAGGCCCGTCCAGTTGTCGGTGGCCTTGAAGTCGCTGGACTTCACGGCGAGTCCGTAGCGGTCGAGCCAGTAGGCGATCGCCTTGAGCGAGACGAAGATGCCGAGGAGGACGGAGAGGTGCCCGGTGAACGCCTTGGTGACGCGCTGGCCGGGGCTCGTGACCCGTACCCCGCCGTAGAGGTAGTGCGTCAGGAGCGCCGCGATGACCGAGAGGACGACGGCGGCGAAGCCGAAGCCGAGCAGGAAGCGGTACCAGGGCAGGTCGAAGGCGTAGAAGGAGACGTCCAGGTGGAACTGGGGGTCCTTCTGGCCGAACGACTGCCCGTTGACCCACATGAGCCAGGTGCGCCACTGACCCGCCGCCGAGGCCCCGGAGATCAGGCCGACGAGAGCGGTGATGCCGAGGAGCAGCCACTTCTTGTACGGGGCGATGCCCATGCGGTAGCGGTCGAGGTTCTGCTGCTCCATCGACATCGCGCTGAGCGGGGGCCGCAGCCGGTGCGCCAGCCAGATGTTGACGCCGACGGCGGCGGCCATGAGCAGCCCGAAGACGACGAAGAGGCCGACCTTCGTCTTGAGGGTCGTGGTGAAGACCGAGGAGAAGTGGAGCGACCGGTACCAGAGCCAGTCCGTCCAGAAGCCCGCGAACATGACGAAGGCCATGGCCAGGACGGCCAGGACGCCGAGCGTCATGAGCAGGGTGCGGACCCGCCGGGAGGGGCGGCCCACTCTGATCCGTGGCCCCGTCGGGCCTCCGCCGCGGTCCGGCATCTGGAAAGCCAAGGTGCGCACCTCGAAGTTCGCTGTGGTGGTGGTCGGTCGGTATGCGTGTTGCTGCCGCGCGGACGCGCCGGGGCGCCATGGCCCCGGCAGTTTGCCCGGTTGAGCCCGATTTAGCCCCGCTTGTGGGGCCCGCGCGGCAAGTCCCACACCCATGCAACTTAACGAAGCTTTACTCAGTTCCCGTCCTGGCCCCTGAAGAGGGCAGGATATTGCCCATGTCCAACGATTCCCCCGCCAGCCCCCCACCCGCAGCGACCCCCCTCACCCGCGCCGTACTGGAGATCGACACCTATGCGGCCGGTCTCGGCTGGGACCAGCCGGCCCGGCTCTTCGCCCTCGTCGACACGGGCCGGCTGCGCGCCGAGGAGCCCGAACTCGCCGAGCGCCTCGGTCTCGGCGAGGAGGCGGCGGCCGGCACGCTGACCCCGGTCGAGCAGGAGGAGGTCCCCGCGGACGTCCCGCTCGACGAGTTCCTCGCCACGATCGGCTGGCCGGACGCGGTCGCCGGCTGCGCGCTCACCATCGAGCGCCTCATGCTGCCGCCGTCCGCCGAGGCGAGCGTCCCCGAGGACCTCGACGAGGCCGCGCTCGCGGCGTGGGTCGCGAAGCACCCGGAGCGGCAGGAGGTGCGGATGACCGTCGCCGTGCTGCGCGACGGGGACCGCGAGTCGGCGCTGCGGCTGCGCGAGAAGGACTCCGAGCTGGACGTCCTGACGGGCGCGGACCTGGTGCCGGGTCTCGCGCAGGCGCTGGAGGCCACGTTCGCGGCGTAGCCCGGAACGCGAGCGGTACGGGTGCGGGGCGCGGCGACGTGCGTACGGCGCCCGGGCCGCCTACGGCGGAGGGGCGGGCCCACGACGAGCCCGCCCCTTCTCCGTGGACGCGTACGCCCGGCGCGGGCCGGCTCTTGGGCTGGTCAGCTCTTGGCGCAGGAGGGCAGCCCCTTCGTCCTGCCGTCGCGAATCTTGTCGAGGGCCTTCACGGCGTCGTCGATCGTGCGGACCTTGACGAGAGTGAGCCCGTCGGGGGTGTCCTGGCTCGCGGCGGCGCAGTTGTCGGCGGGGGTGAGGAAGTACTGGGCTCCCGCGCGGCGCGCGCCGACCGTCTTCATGCCGATGCCGCCGATCGCGCCGACCTTCCCGTCGTCGTCGATCGTGCCCGTGCCCGCGACGAACTTGCCGCCCGTGAGGTCGCCGGGGGTGAGCTTGTCGACGAGGCCGAGGGCGAACATGAGCCCGGCGCTGGGGCCTCCGACGTCGGCGAGCTTGATGTCGATGGAGAACGGGAAGGTGTGGTCCACCCCGGCCTGGATGCCGACGATGGGGCGGCTCGGGCCCTGGTCCTTGCCGGAGCGGACGGTCGTGACGGTGACGTCGCGTGCGCCGGTGGGCCGCTCGTGGCGCTTCTCGGCCGCCGCGGCCTTCGCCGCGGGGATCACGGAGAAGTGGACCTTCTCGCCCACCTCGTGCTTCGTGACGGCCTCGGCGACGTCGTCGGCCTCTTCGATCTTCGTGCCGTCGACGCTCTCGATGACGTCCCCGGCGTGCAGCCGGCCCTCGGCGGGGCTGTCCTTGGTGACCGCGGCGACGACGATGCGCGAGGAGACGGGGATGCCGAGTTGCCTGAGCGCCGCGACCTTGGCGTTCTCCTGCGACTGCGAGAACTCCTCGGCGTTCTCCTGCGTCGACTGCTCCTCGGTCGTGCCCCGGGGGTAGAGGTTGTCGTGCGGGACGATGAGCGAGTCGCCCGAGAGCCAGCCCCAGACCGCCTCGGGGAGGTTCATCCGGTAGTCGGGGCTCGTGACGCGCACCGTGGTCATGTTCAGGTGACCGCTCGCCTCGTACGTCTTGCGCCCCGAGACCTGGAGGACCGGTTCGCCGTCGTGGTCGCCGAGCGTGTTCACGGTGGGGCCCGGCGACATCTCCGCGTACGGGACCGGGATCAGCACGCCCGCGCACAGGAGGGCGACGAGGACGAGTGTCGAGGTGAGGAGGGTCACGGTGCGGCGCGGCATGGCACGACAGTACGGGACGGCCCTGTGTCCGCACGCCCGGGCCCTGCGGACCCGGCGAACGGGTGAAGGCGGCGGGGCTCAGGCGCTCTCGACGGGCTCTTCCCTGGGCACGCGCCCGGCGGCCTGCTTCTCCATGGCGGCGCGGAACTTCTCGTACCCGGCCAGTTCGGGTCCGTCCCCCGTCCTGCGGGTGCGCGCCGCCCACATGGCCCACAGCCCCGCGCCCACGGCGGCCACAAGCGGAATCAGCAACCACGCGAGTGCAGCCATGCCGACCTCCGACTCCCCGATTGCGTCATCTACTGGCTGATGAGCAGATTAACCAGCAGCCAGTGCAACGCTCGCTGGCGGGGTGCGGTTACGCAACCGGAGGGCCCGGCGGCCTCAGCAGGCCCCCACCCACTCCTCGCGGCCGTCCGTGAAGCGCTGGTGCTTCCAGATGGGCACCTCGTGCTTGAGGTCGTCGATGAGGCGGCGGCAGGCGGCGAAGGCTTCGGCGCGATGCGGGCAGGAGACGGCGACGACGACCGCGAGGTCGCCGATGGCGAGATCCCCGACGCGGTGGATCGCGGCGAGGGCCCGTACCGGGAAGCCGGCCGCGACCTTCTCCGCGACGCGCCGCAGCTCGGCCTCCGCGCTCGGGTGGCTGGAGTAGCTGAGCGAGGCGACGTCCTCGCCCCCGTCGTGGTCGCGCACCGTCCCGACGAAGAGAGCGGTGCCACCGGCGGCGTCGTCGCCGACGGCGGCGAAGACCTCATCGACGGACAGCGGGGTGTCGCGGATGGCGAGGAGTCTGATCGGATCGGTGTCGGTCATGTCCTCATGGTGTCGCACCGGGACGGGATTCCGGAGGCAGGGCGGCGCCCGGGAGGTCACAGGCGTCTGCGGGCCTTCCGCGCCCTGCGCACGAGCGCCGCCGTGCCGAGCAGCGCGACCGTCGCGCCCGCCGCCCCGGCGGCCGTCGCGTCCTTGCGGCCCAGGCGCCGCCCGGCGACCGTACGGCGCCCGGCGACCTCCTCCAGCAGCTCCGCGAGGACCTCCTCGTTGCTCCACGCGGGACGCCAGCCCGCGTCGTGGAGGCGACTGCCGCTGACGACCCAGGGGTTCATCGTGTAGGCGAGGTCGCCGGCCGGGGACGGGGTGAGGCCGATGCGGTGGAGGCGGGCGGCGGCGCCGAGGGCGACGGCGGAGGGGAGCTCCATGCGGCGGATGCCGCTCAGCTCCTCGACCTCCTCCTGCTCCAGCCAGCCGTCGCAGCCGACCGCCAGCTCTCCCTCGGCCTTCTCCAGGACCGCGTACTCCAGGGCGCTGACCAGGTCCTCGACGTGGCAGAACTGCCAGGCCGGGCGGGACCCCGCGACGACGAGGAGGCGCGGCGACTCGAAGTAGCGGGTCAGGGCCGTGTCGGTGCCGCCGACGAGGACGGCGGGGCGCAGCACCGTGACGTTGAGGCCGGGGTGGGCGCGCGGGGCGCGGCGGGCGAGGCGCTCGATCTCCAGGAGGTCGCCGACACCGGTGGCCTCGGCCGTCGCCTTGAGCTCGGCGTCCTCGGCGAGCGGCAGCGGGTTCTCGGGGAGCGCCCCGTAGACCATCGCGGAGGTGCACAGCACGACGCGGTGCACCCCGGCCGCCGCCGCCGAGGTCAGGACGGTCTGGGTGCCGCGCACGTTGTAGGCGGTGCGCGCGGCGGGCTCGGTCTCCAGGTCGAGATCGACGGCGAGGTGCACGACGACATCGGCGCCGCGCAGCTTCTCGGCGAGTGCGGGGTCGCGGACGTCGAGGATGTGCCAGGTGGCCTCGGCGTTGTCGCCGCGCTTCTCGTCGATCGCGAGGACCCGGCCGATGTCGTCGGAGGCGGTGAGGCGCTCGACGAGAAGGGCTCCGATGCCGGTCGCGGCACCGGTCACGGCGACGACGGGACCGCGCGCGGCGGACCCGGACGGGTTTCGCGCTGCGCGAACCTGCGGATCTGGGGAACTCACCAGGCGTCTCCAGCGGTTGTCTGTCGTACGTACGGGCATGACGCGTACGTACCAGGTGGCGTCCATCCTGCCGCAGGCAGCGCGTCGGCGGAGCACCGAGCCCCGAGCCGGTCCCGGTGTCTACGCTGGGTGGTACGTGGGCGTCGTGCGCGCACCGCCCAGGGCAGCCGCCGCCGGACTCGTACCGGCGGCCCTAACAGCCGAGGAAACCCGTGAGTGACAACCCATTCGGATTCGGCCTTCCGCCGGAGGAGCCGGACGACGGCGACGAAGGCAAGAAGAAGGACAGCACCGGCGGGTCCGAGGGCTCGGGTTCCGGCTCCGGGCAGACCCCGGGCAACCCGTTCGGCTTCGGGCTGCCGGGCGGCGGGGGCGGGGACAACCCGTTCGCGGCGCTCTTCGGCTCCATGGGGCCGAACGACCTGGGTGCCGCCTTCCAGCAGCTCGGGCAGATGCTGAGCTTCGACGGCGGCCCGGTGAACTGGGACATGGCCAAGCAGATCGCCCGCCAGACGGTCTCGCAGGGCACGTCCGACGGCACGAAGGACCAGAGCGTGGGCCCGGCCGAGCGCGCGGCGGTCGAGGAGGCCGTGCGGCTGGCCGACCTGTGGCTCGACGACGCGACCTCGCTGCCGAGCGGCGCGAGCACGGCGGTGGCGTGGAGCCGCGCCGAGTGGGTCGAGGCGACGCTGCCGGTGTGGAAGGACCTCGTGGACCCGGTGGCCGAGCGGGTCGGCACGGCGATGGGCCAGGTGCTGCCCGAGGAGATGCAGGCCATGGCGGGCCCGCTGCTCGGCGTGATGCGTTCGATGGGCGGGGCCATGTTCGGCACGCAGATCGGGCAGGCCGTGGGGCAGCTCGCGGGCGAGGTAGTGGGTTCGACGGATGTCGGGCTGCCGCTCGGCCCGGCGGGCAAGGCGGCGCTGCTGCCGCTCAACATCGAGGTCTTCGGCAAGGACCTCGGGGTGCCGAAGGAGGAGGTGCGGCTCTACCTGGCGCTGCGCGAGGCCGCCCATCAGCGGCTCTTCGCGCACGTACCGTGGCTGCGTTCGCACCTGTTCGGCGCGGTCGAGGGCTACGCGCGCGGCATCAAGGTGGACACGTCGAAGCTGGAGGACGCGGTCGGCAATCTCGACCCGTCGAACCCGGAGCAGCTTCAGGAGGCGCTCCAGTCCGGCATGTTCGAGCCGCAGGACACGCCCGAGCAGAAGGCGGCGCTGGCCCGGCTGGAGACGGCGCTCGCGCTCGTCGAGGGCTGGGTCGACGCCGTCGTGCACGCGGCGGCGAAGCCGCGCCTGGGCTCGGCGGACGCGCTGCGCGAGACGCTGCGCAGGCGGCGTGCCTCGGGTGGTCCCGCGGAGCAGACCTTCGCGACGCTGATCGGTCTGGAGCTGCGTCCGCGCAGACTGCGGGACGCCTCGCGGCTGTGGGCCTCGCTCGCCGACGCGCGCGGCGTGGACGGCAGGGACGGCCTGTGGGCGCACCCGGACATGCTCCCGACGGCGCAGGACCTGGACGACCCGGACGGTTTCGTCCACCGCGAGCAGCTGGACTTCTCCGAGCTGGACGAAATGCTCGGCGAGGCGGCCTCGGGCAAGGGACCGGAGCGGGAGAAGAAGGACGGCCCCGAGGACACGGACGGTCCCGGCGACCGGGGGGACGACGAGGAGCGGGGTCCGGGGGCGTGACGCTGCACGGGGACGCGTACGGCGTCCTGAAGCGGTACGCGGGGCAGCCGGAGCTGCGCGACGCGTACCTGGCGCACCTCGACGCGCACCCGGACGGCATGTACAAGCCCTGCGGGGCGGGTCACGTGACGGCGAGCGCGCTCGTGGTGTGCCCGGAGCGCGGCGAGGTGCTGCTGACGCTCCACCGGAAGCTGCGGATGTGGCTCCAGATGGGCGGCCACTGCGAGCCGGGCGATGTCTCGCTCGCGGAGGCGGCGCTGCGCGAGGCCCGCGAGGAATCGGGCATCGGGGCGCTCGCGCTGCACCCGGGCGGCCCGGTGCGCCTCGACCGGCACCGCATCCCCGGCCCGTGCACGCAGCACTTCGACGTGCAGTACGTGGCCCTCGCCCCGGCCGCCGCCGCGGCGCGGATCAGCGACGAGTCCCTCGACCTGCGCTGGTTCGGCTACGCGGAGGCGGCCGAGATCGGCGATTCCTCGGTGGGACGGCTCGTGGAAGCGGCGCGCGAGGCGCTGGGGGTCTGAGCGGGGGCGTTCGGGCGCGCGGGGCTTTCGGGCGTGCGGGGCTTTCGGGTGCCACGGGCTCGGGCGGTACGGGACGTGTGCCGTACGGGGCCGCGGCGGTACGGGGCCGGGGCCCGGTGCAGACGGTCCCCCCCGGCCCTCGGCCCCGTACCTCCGCGCTCGTTCCTGCCCCCGTACCGTCGTGCGTCCGCTCCGTCCCCCTGCTGCGCGAGGGCTCCGTCCCCCTCCTGCCTGCGAGGGCGGTCCCGGGGGCGTCACTCCCAGGCGTTGCCCTGGTTCTGGCCGACGCCGTACTGGCCGTGGATGCCCGAGAGGCCGGCGTTCTGCGGGGGGAGCATCTCGCTCGGCTGGACGAGGACGTGACCCTGGCCCAGGAAGCTCAGCTCCCAGCCCTCGCCCGTGTTGCCGCGGCGGCGGAAGACGCCGCCGGACTGGGTCTGGGACTGCATCTGGACCCGCAGGGACGTACTCCAGGCGACGACGGCGTCGGAGTCGACGTTGACGTAGTTCTGCCCGGTGACCTGCAGGAGCAGCGGCGTGCCGGAAGTCATGAGGGCGACCTTGCCGTTGCCGGTGAGGTTGAGCTGGTACTTGCCCGAGCCCGAGATGCCGTACTGGCTGTCGACGGCGATCACCTCGGCGTGCAGCGCGGAGTCGAGAGCGAGGACGTAGGCGCTGTCGACGGTGAGTCCCTCGTGGTCGACGTCGAGGATGTGCAGGTGCTGACCGAGGTTCGCGAGGAACACGGTGCCCTGGCCCGTGCAGCGCATGAGGTCGAGGCCCTCGCCCGTCATGCGGCGGGAGCGGCGCTGCCCCGCGCTCTGGTACTCGCCGTCGAACTCCACGAGTCCCTGGTAGGCGACCATCGCGCCCTTGCGGGCGAGAACGTCGTCGTGCCCGGTGAGGGCGATGCGCAGCAGTTGCGAGTTCTGGAGCGTCCACTGCTCCTGGGTCTGCTGCTCGGTGTGTGCGAAGAGCGGGCTCTGCATGTCGGTGTCCCCCCTCAGCCCCGGATACGGAGCCGGTCGGTGCTGTCCTCGCTGGGCTGGACGACGACGATCCCCTGCCCCGAGAAGGCCATCTGGTACGCCTCGCCGCTGCCGCGACCGATCATCGCGCCCGCCTTGAAGCTGCGCTTGCCCTTGACCTTGAGGTTCGGGGACCAGGCGACGAGCGCGTCGGGGTCGACGTACGTCTCGTCGTCGCCGCGCCCGCAGTCGACGACGATCGGGGTGCCGCGCGAGGTCAGCGCGATCCAGCCGTCGCCGCCGACGGTGACGTTGAACATGCCCTGACCGGCGAACTTGGCGAGCCCCTTGACGCGCTCGACGCCCCACTGAAGATGAGCGTCGAAGGCGAGGATGTTGGTGCCGTTGACGGAGATGCTCTCGCCGCCGAGGTCGAGGACGACGACGTCGGCCCCGTAGTCGGCAAGGTAGAGCAGTCCGTCGCCGCTGCACTTCATGAGCGGCGCGCCCTCGCCGGTGAGCCAGCCGCCGGCGAGCTGGCGGACGGTGGGCGGATTGGCCTCGTACTGGATGAAGCCCTCGTAGGCGATCATCGAGCCGGAGCGGGCGAAGAGGTCGCGGCCGCTGCTCATCGCGATCTTGGCGATGTGGTGGCCGTGCGTGTCCATCCTGGCCTGCACGGGGGTCGCGGCGAAGCCCGCGAGGTGCTGCTGCATCATGCGCTTCCCTTGCCTCTCGAAGGCTTCAGATCTCGTACGGCTGGACGACGATGAAGTTGCCGGGCGCGCCCCGGAACTGGAGGTTGACCGACTCGCCGCTGTGCCCCGGGTAGGCGTTGCGGCGCAGGCGCACCTGGCTGGAGAGGACGACCTGCGCGGCGGCCGACCAGGCGACGACGGCGTTGGCGTCGGCGAAGGTGGTCGGGGTGACCGGGAGGACGACGGGGGTGCCGTGCGTCTTGACGATCACGGTGCCGGTGCCCTGGAACTGCATCGTGAAGAGCGAGCCGCCGGGCAGCCCGTGGCCGTCGATGCGGCGCACCTCGCGCTGGAGGGATTCGTCGAAGGCGAGGACGGACTCGGCGGAGACGCAGATCGCGTCACCCTGGAGTTCGATCGGGTGCAGGTGCGCCTCGTCCTCGGCGAGGAAGACCTGGCCCTTGCCCGTGCAGCGCATGAGCTGGAGTTCCTGGCCCGTCGCGTTGCCGACGATGCGGCCCTTGAAGCCGGCGCCCTTGTAGCTGAAGTCGACCTTGCCCTGGTAGAGCACCATGCTGCCCTGGCGCGCGAGGACCGGACTGCCGTCCTCGCCGAGGTCGACGCGGACGAGCTTGTGGTTCTGCTGCGTCCAGCGGCGCCCGGTGGGGACCTCGCGGTACTTCTCCAGGTTGACGGCGACGCCCTTGGGGGTGTTGCCCTCGGGGATGGGCTGCGGGGCGCCGGGCCCGGCCGGGAACCCGGGGCCCGCGGGGGCGCCCGGGGCGGCACCGAAGGGGGGTGCGTGGTAGCCGTCGGCCGAGGGCGGCGGGGGCGCGGGGTAGCCGGGCGGGGCCGGGGGCGCCGGG